>JAYTOL010000269.1:0-6719 GCA_043747815.1 Deltaproteobacteria bacterium | reverse complement strand
ACACGGAATGGTTTGGGCACGATCTGTCGTCCATTCTCCGCCCATTGGTACTTAGGTTTCCAGGGGGAGCTGTCTCAAACGACGTTGGCACGGGGGGCGGAAGCCCTTCTCGATTTAGCTCGGCGAAGGCCGTCTCCAAGCTCATATAGTAGTCGACGGGAAAGTCTTGCCACAGACGCGTCTGCTCCTGGGGCGTGAGGGGCTTGAACCGATTCGGAACGGGCTGCAGAAAATGCGCGAATCGATCGCCGAGCGATGTCGCGATCGCTCGATTCACTCGAACGCCTTCGAGATAGCGCTGCATATGCCATTGGTAGCGCTGCTCGATGCTCCAAGAACCCGGTGCACGATAAGACTCGAGATACGTCCCCTTCGCCAGCTCCTCCGACTGAACCGTGCCCGTCGATTCGCTGACGACCGCGCGGCGCGCAGCCTGGACGAGGAAGTACCAGAGAAAAGAGTGCGACAGGAACGGAAGGGAGCCCAGTTTCTCGCCCATCAGGCGGCTCAACTCCACACGCGCCGTGAGCCGGTTCGTGCCCAGCATGTTCACGTGGAGCAAGTAAAGATTGTTGGGCGTTCCCAACAGCACCCCGCGCGCCGGATCGCCGACGCTGACTTCGTTGAAGCCGTCGACGACGATGACAGCGTCGACGGCGTGGCCATGCACGGTCGTCAAGATCGAAGGGCGAGGATAGGTGGTAGCGCCCATCGCCGCATTTAGCAGCCGGAAGCGCCGGTCCGGCGGGAGCGCGTAGCGCGCCTCGAAGGCCTGCTCCAACCAAGGGCCCGACCCGAGCTGTTGTGCCACCGAGCCGCCCTCGAGCAGGATGGTGAAGAACTCCGCGGCGCGCTCCAGCGGAAGCGCATACGGAGACGTCATGCCCGCGTTGTTGGTCGTTTCGAGGCCGCACGGGGGACGGGTGTGATGAACGTATTCGAAGTAGGGATGAGCGACGAGGGTGTCGCCCCAGGCGCATGCCTCGGAATCGACCGGCGTGAACGCGTTGGGATCGCGCGAAAGTAACGCGTGAGCACCCTCCTGCCGTTGTTGTTCGGACGCGAGCATCCAGCGAGCCAGGAGCTCGGCGCCGAGCCAGCTCAACGTTGTAGCAACGGTCAGAGTCGCCAATTTGTGCTTCAGCGTCCAACGTCTGGGCGTCACAGGAGGCGACTGCGGCTCGCGGTGGCCCGGCGCAGACAGCGGTCGCTGCGGTGATGCCGGGCCGTTCACTCGCCCTCGCTGCCCGTATCGACCAGGGACGCCCCTCGTGACGCGAGCTGCCGGAACGCGCCGACGACGCTGTCGGCGCCCAAGAAGGCCGCCACCATGAGCGCTGGTGTCATCGGCAGCAGATATCGGACGTAAAAAGCCACGATGATGTAGGGGGCGAGGAACGCTGCGATGAACAAAGCCAAGCTCAGGATGAACCGGCGATTGTCGGCCGCCAGCCAGAGCGCGGCGCAGAGCATCAGGAGAGGCAGCGGATACAGGACGTGGTCCAAGAGCCGCTCGGTGGGAGACTGCTCTTCCTTTGAATCTGCCTGGCTCTGCAAGACGGGCGGGTTCCGCAGGGCCACGGCGTAAAGGCGGTTGGCCACACGTTTGAGGTAGCCGCCTGGATTGCTCTCGATCGTTGCCCAAAACTGTGCGCCGTGTGCTTCGATGAACCGAGCTTCACCGAGGCTCGCGTATTGGAAACGAATCGCGACGTTCTTGTAGGGATGACGGAGCATGGACTCTTTGTCGTAAATGCCGTCTTCGTCGGTGACGTTTGCGTGATGTGCCTCGTACATCAGGTTGCTCTTGCTCGGGATCAGCTTGCCGAACACCACGGCGTTTCGCATCATCCAAGGTGTCATCAATACGACGGACAGCACCGCAGCCCGAAACCAGAGGTTGCGGTGCTGAGGGTTGCGAAAGGCAAAGAAGGCGAACAGTAGCATCCAGGCCAGCGCCAGCGCAGGGCTCGTCGCCCAGGCGATGCCGCCGATCACCCCCCAGCGAACGAATCGCATTTCGCCCGTCGCGCAATAGCGATAGATGCTCCATGTCATGGCCGTGGCGAGGGCCGTCAGTAGCCAGATGTCCGTCGTGAGCACCAAGAACCAGAACCGGAACAAAAACACCCAGCCGCATGCCATGATGACGGCGATGATGGGAGGGATCGCCCGAGCCGTGCGGCGCGCGATGGCATAGATGACCGTGCCGGCCGCGACCAGCGTGGCGCCTGACGCGACCAGAATGCAGGTTGCAATGGCGCTCTTCTGCTGGAAAATCAGGATGAGGATAGAGAGCAACGCGGGATACAGTGGCGGCATCCAGGCGGTCGGGCCTGTTTGTTCGCCGAACGGATCGCTGAAGCCACGGCCATCGGTGATGGCCCGGGCGATGTTGAAGTATTCGGCGCCCAGGTGCTGATAATCGGTGGCGTCACCGTCGACGGCGCGGCTCAGCTCGAAGACGGCGATCGACAGGACGAGAGCGACCCGCAGCTCGGGCTGCCACTGCGTCGGCGCCGCCAGGCGCGCGACCCATTGCATGCGCCTCTCGAAATATCGCCGGCCGGCAGCGACGACACTCTTCATGATTCGTTCCTGTTCCCTGTTCTTCCGCGTAGCGAGTGCGGCGGCCTTTTCAAGCCGGCAGATGACATGTTAACGTGAGAGTTCAACCTTTGGCAAATGGAGAGGGGCCGTGAAGGCGGAGCACTGGAGACAAAGCGTCATCATCGGCATGCTCCTGGTTCAAGGCTGCAAGCGCACGACGCAGACGCTGGAGAATGATGCCGTGGTGTCGTCCTCCGCGGCGGCGACCGCAGCCGTCACGCTGCAACTGAGCGGGCAGGTCATCAACGAGCTCACGGGGCAACCCGTGCCAAACGTGATCGTCAGCGCCTGGCAGCAGTTCCCCCGCTCGACGGCGCTCGAAACCAGCGGTCTGCGCCATGCGCTAACCGACGCCAGCGGTTGGTTCCAGTTGCACGGTCTTCAGGCCGGCTTGCTGCAGTTGGGCGCGTCCAATGCCGATTTCGTGACGCGTTCGAGCGTGTGGTGGCCGTTGCTCGAGGCGACTGCTGGGGAGGCGCCGAGCTTGCTCGTTTCGCGGGCGAGGCGCATCTCGGGAATGCTGTCGTCGCTGGACGGTGCAAGTGCCGTGGCAGGTGTGTTCGTGTTGGCCGAAAATGTGGAGGATGGCCGAGTGAGCGCGGCGGAAGCTCCGTCGCGAGCCGACGGCAGCTTTCGAGTCGGGGGATTGCCCGCCGGGCAATACGCGCTGAAGCTGGAGTATGCGCCCGGGCTCTGGCTCGGCACTGAGCGCATCGTCGACGTTACCGACGACGACCAGCAGCTCGAGGCCGCGATTCGCGTTCCCTCGGGCCACGCGATCTCCGGCAAACTGGTGCCCCCCGTCCCTGCCCGCGTCGAGTTGCACTATGCCTATGCACTAGCAGAGGCACGCCACATCGGTGCGAGGATGTTGAGGAGCAGCGTCGTGACCGCCCGCGACGGCTCGTTCGCGTTTCCGAACGTTCCGCCCGGTGACTACCGGCTCTTCGCCAGCTCGGAAGATGGGCTCCTGGGGCGCGCGACGCTCCTCATGCAAGACGCGGAGCCCGCTCCCGTCGAGCTGCAGCTCGAGCCCGGCGCTTCCGTATTTGGCCGGGTCGAAGACGAACGTGGGCGGCCCGTTTCCAGCGGCTGGGTCGTGGCGCGGTCCAAGCCGGCGGTCGGGCGAGCCGACGCGCCTGGCGCCAACGGCTCGAAACCGCTCGATCCGCCCTTTGAAGGGCGTTTCCGTCGCGTCCGTCTGGGCGAGGACGGCCGCTTTACGCTGCTCGGCGTCGAGCCGGGGCGATACGGCTTCTTCGTGGAAGACGAGCACGGCGCGCCGATGCAGGCTTCGCGCCCAAAGGACGGTCGCCGACGAGAGACGGCGGCGCGCGAACCGGCCGAGGAAGCGTTCGAGGCGAACGTGGAGGGCGCAGTTGCCCTGGACGGCGTCCGCTTGGCGGTGTCCCGCTGCGACGCCGTCGCCACGGGTACGGTAACGACGCCATCGGATGAGCCCCTGGCCAACACCCGCGTGTTCGTGAAGCCCGATGCTGCTCTCGCCACCGACGGCGCGGCGGGCGGCAGCGCTCCACCTCTCGAAGCCGTCACCGATGCCGCCGGCCGATTCTCGCTGACGGGGCTCTGTGCCGTGTCTTATCGCGCGGAAGCGGTGAGCATGGCAGCGCCGCTGCGTTACGGAAGGTCGGCTCCATTCGTCCCAGGAGACAGCGTGGCCCTCACACTCGGTGAGCTATCTACCCTGGCGGTCACTGTCATCGCGTCGGGACGGCCCGTCGCGCGTTACTCGATGGCGTTGGTGGGGCCAACGTCGCGCCGTGAAGGCTCGCGCGATCCGCAGGGACGGCACGAGGCGAAAGCCCTCATTGCGGGGTCGTACACCATCTCGGTGAAATCTGATGTCGGATATGCGATCGACACAGTGATGGTCGGCGGCAGCGCCGGCCCAACGGAGCTCGCGCTCGACCTGAAGCCTTGGAGAGCGATTCGAGGACGAGTCGTGTCGCAGGCCGATGAACCGCTCGCTGGCATTCAGGTCAAGCTGCAATTGCGTTCGTTCCGTTGCCTGGAAGATAGCGAGGAGGGCCGCGGGCGATCGCGACAAACTCGCGTCGTGCTCACAAAAGTAGACGGCCGTTTCGAGTTCGGTGAGCTTTGCGCCGGCAAGGGCTACGTCGACGTCGAGCTCCCGGAAGGCAGCGGGATTTCGCAGGCTCGGAGCATCCCGACGCCTTTTGGAACGGTGGCGCTCGGGGGTGTCGACGTCCAAGTGAACGACACGGAAGACCTCCAGATCGCACCCTTCGTCGTCAACTCCTTCCGTTGAATATGCACAGTCTCGACGCAATGAAGGCACGGGCCATCTCCCTCCGGAGGTTGCCGGCCGAGCTGCACGTCGCTGCCGTGTTGATTGCTGCGGCGATTGTCGCCGCCATCTTCTTCACGGGAGACCCTAACTTCAGGGTGCTCTACCAGCACCTTGGAGCAGAGTACTACAACATCGCGCGGGCGCTGGCAGACGGGCGTGGATTTAGTGACCCGTTCGGCGAAGCGACGGGGCCGACCGCTTGGACCACACCGCTGCTGCCCATCATTCAGTGTGGGTTGTTGCTGATGCTCCGCGACCGAGATCTCGTCGCGAGTGCTGTGCTGGTGCTGATGCACGCCACGTTCGTGGGCGTCGGGACGGCCATCTACTACGTCGCTAAGCAGACTCGAAGCGCGATCCCGCCGGCATACAGTGTCTTCGCCTTCGTCGTCTGGGCCTTCGCATACTACTATTGGTTTTTCATTCTGACCTCGGATGTTTGGCTGATCAGCGCGGTCGCCACCGTGGTGTTGCTCCTGGCGTCCCGCTACGCGCGGACGGAAACCTTGGGCCGTGCGTGGCAGTGGGGCGTCGCTGGAGGCGTCGCATTCCTGACGAGCCCGGTAGTTGCCGCCTGTTGGGCAGCGATCCTGGTCCGCGTCTTCTGGCAACGAGCGCGCGAGCGAAAACGAGTCGCCCTCGCGTTCTTGCTGGCCGCTTACATCGCCTCACCTTGGATCGTCCGCAACGCGCTCGTTTTCCACCGCTTCATTCCTTCGAAATCGAACGCGGCCTTCGAGTTGCATCAAGCGAACATCGTAGACGACGATGGCATCTACGACTCGGAATCCATGCAGCGCCATCCCTACAACCAACTGGCGATGAAGTTCGACTATGGATTGCTCGGCGAGACCGCATACGTGCAGCTCCACGGCAAACAGTTTCTCAGTGCGCTGGCGGCGAGGCCCGCCAACTATCTCGAGCGCGTGGAGAATCGTCTGTTGGCGGCGACGCTGCGATATGTCCCCCTCGTCCGGGAGAAAGAGGGGAGTGCGATGGCTCTGTTCAGGAAAATCCTCTACGCGCTCCCCTGCCTATCCTTGTTGCTCTGTGGCATCTGGCGCAAACGCGATCGTGAACTGGTCGTTGTCCTCTGCGTGTTCGCGGGAGTGTTTCTGACTCCTTACATCCTCATCGCGTTCTACGAGCGATATCTGTTCCCGCTAACGCCAATATTGATCGTGGCCCTCTTTCTGGCCGCGGATCACCTGTTCTCTTGGGCTCGAGGAACCCGCGCGCTGCCTAGCGACGGCAGCGCCCCCGATGCCGCGGCCCTGATGCCGCGATGACCTTCAAGGCGCTGAGCTCGTCTCGTGACAAGCGGTCTCGACGTCGTTCGGCCCAGGAGTTCGTTGGATCTCCCGAGCGCCGCCGAGCACTCCTCGACTGGAGCATCCAGCCAGGCCAAGTCGCTCACGGCCACAGTATAGTCCGGGGTGACCTGAGCCAGCGAGCCAGCACCGCGGTTTCCGCCCACGGGGTGAGCGAGATGTACGCGGGAATTGTGTCGCCTAGGGTGCATTCGGCGGCCTCTATTGGTACGCAAGGCTTGCCGGGGCTGTAGAAGGCCAAGACTTCGTCGCCCACGGCGACCGACGGGCAACCCACGAAGCAAGGGAGGTTACCCAACCATTTTCCTTCGATTTCACTTCCAACGTATCCGCTTCACGCCGCCGTGTGGAGTTGCCCCGATTTGGCGGACAGATTTGACTGCTTGAATCAGCTGGGCGCGTTGGTCTCGAACTCGATGGGCGATACGTAGTCGAGGTGAGAGTGG
>JAYTOL010000268.1:0-3105 GCA_043747815.1 Deltaproteobacteria bacterium | reverse complement strand
AACGCGCAGCAGCAGAAGTATGTCACTCCCGGCACTCCCGAATACAAGGGGCCCGGATGGGTCCTGGCTCCGGACGCGCAGACGGGAATCCTTCAGCTGGTCCGGAGCAGCGACCCGACACAGGTCGCGGCGCAGAACGCATTCGAGGTCCAGAGCGGCGCCGCTGGGCTCCCGCCCCAGCCCACCGTACCCACGCTCGATTCGCTGAACGCTGCCGTCGCGCCCCAGCCGAAGCCGAACCTGTTCCAGCAATCCGTGGGGCAGGTAGGCGGCCAACTCAGCTTCCAGGGAGGCACCCCCATCATGGCCACGCGAGCGCCTGTGGGGGGTCCTAGCGCAGCCTCGAGGCTCCCGGTGGGCGCCATGCCGGTGATGCCTGGTCCAGGCTCCGGTGCGCCTCCAGGGCCCGCCTCAGTGGGCGGAGCGACGAGCCAGAACCCAGAGGCGGGTGGCCCGGCAGAAGTGGACCGGGCGAATATTGACCGGCTGCTGGGAAACGTCTCGAAGGCGACCAGCGGGCTCGCTGGGCTGGCGGCCACGAACCAGCAGTACAGCGCGGCCCAGGCTCAACTTGCGCAAGGGACGGCCCAAACGCAGGCGAACACCTTGGCACTGGCGCGCTCCGGCAATCGCCGGGACGCGGCAGCCCTCGGTGCCCAGGCACTGCAGCGGAACGTGGAGCTGGGCGGCGAAGCCACCCGGTCGAGCGCCTTACTGCGTGCCCAGGAGGAGGACCAGAACCGCAAGTTTAAGTTGGACGCATACAAGGCCGCTGGCGACCTCGGCCTCAATACGGCTGCTCTGGAGGTCGACGTGAACAGCATGAACATGCAGGCTGCCACGTCCTACCTGAACAACCTTTTCGAGACGAACCGTCTCGGACTGCAGCTCAACGAGGCCGAGGCCGCCCGCGCCACCAATTTCATCCGTGACATGGCGCTGGTGGAGAAGGACTACTACGCGATGAGCGTTGCCGAGCGCCAGAGCTTTCGCGACGACCTCACTCGGCGGTACGGCATAGACAAGCAGACCGAACTAGCGCTGAAGCAGCTCGATAAGAGCGATGACCTCAACTGGGGTCAGCTCGCCGCTGGGTTCGTCTCGGGCGGCGCACAGGGCGCGACGGCGGGCATCATGGCGCTATCCGATGAGCGCATGAAAACCGACATCGCTGACACGACAGACGCGGAGTTCGGCGAGCTGCTGAGCAAATTCCCGAGCAAAACCTACACGTACAAGGGGCGGCGCGCTGAGCACGGTAAGCAGTTCGGCGGCATGGCCCAGGACCTACTCTCGAGCGAGCTCGGTCGCGGCATGGTGGACTCGACCTCGGACGGCACGCTGGTCGTCGACGCTGGCAAGGCTGGCATGGCGGCGCTAAGCGGGCTCAGCAAGGTCTGGCAAAAACTCAAGGCGCTGGAGGCGTCACTCTGATGGCTGACTTTCTCGACTCGGGCACCCCAGGGTTCGTTTACGCCCAGACGCCAACCGGACCCATGCTCGTCGACCGCTCCGTTGTCGGCCCGCTCGACACCGTCTCGGGCGGCTCACACGCTGTGCCTGCCACGCCCGCCGCTACGCCCGTGGCTCCGCCTGGCGCAACAGCCGCGCCGCTCACAGCGGCCGCGCTGATGGCCAAGCGCGACCAAGTGCTGGGGCCGATGGTGACCACTGGCTCGAGCTCGACAACGAACACGCAGAAGGGCATCAGCTCGGCCGTGCTCGACCCGGTGATGTCCGGGAACACGGCGCGTGCCAGCGAGGCCGCTGGGGCAGTGGTGAAGGCGGGCGACGAGAGCGCGGACCGCAAAGAGACGATGGCCATGGCGGACTCGGCGCAGGCCTATGGGCGCCAGCAGCAGGCCCAGGCTGACCAAGTCCAGGCCGAGCAGCGCGCGCAGATTGCGCGTCAGAACGAGCTGGCGCTGAGCCTCCAGAAAGACCCGGAGGTGGACGCAGGGCGATACGTGAAGAACATGAGCACGGGCCAGGAGATTGGTACCGTGATTCTCGCGGCGCTGAACGGCGCGTTCAAGGGCATGGTCGGGCAACAGGGGAACGATGTGCTCGACATCTTGCACAAGCGTATCAGTGACGACATCGCGAGCCAGAAGGAGCAGCTGGCGTCTGGCCGGGTACGGCGTGGCAACCTGATTTCCTACTTCCAAAATCAGGGCATGCGAGATGACGCGGCCGTCAAGGCTGCCGAGGCGACGAGCTGGGCCATGCTCGACAAGATGGCCGCTGCCGAGCGAGAGCGCATTGGCGCTGGGCAGGACCGGACGGCAGCCGACGTGCTTGCGATGCAGCTGAAGGAGCGAGCGGCCGAGAAAAACGACGAGCTCAAGCTCACGCTGGGCCAGGACCGGACGACCACGAGTTCGACGACCCAGCGCGCACGCATCGCGCCCCAGGGCCAGGGCGCCAACCCAGAGAGCCTGCAGAAGCTACTCGCTGCCCGTAAGGCCTACGAAGAGAGCGGCGCGACTCCGGACGAGCTGAAGCGGTTCGACGCGACGGTCGGCATGCCGCCAATCAGCGGCGAGAGCGAGACGGCTCGCTCGAGGCGAGAGGGCGGCGAGAAGCGCACCGAGGACCAAGGCAAGGCTGCCGGCGCGATGGCTGCGCTCGTCGGGTTCGCGAAGGATGCTGGGCTCGTCGAGGGCGACGGCGGGTTCAAGGCCAACGCCGACGACAAGTCGACGCTGAACGCGCGGCAAAAGGAGCGGCTGAAGAGCGTGATTCCCGGCTCCAGCATGAAGCTCCAGGCCGCTGCCGAGGCCGCCGTGGAAGGCTTCGGGCGCATCCAGTCGGGTGGCGTCATCTCCGACGACGAGGCCGTGCGCTTCAAAGAGATGATTACCGGCGCCGTGACCGACCAGCAGTTGGCCGAGCGCCTCAACAACATCATGCGCCTGGTCAAGCCGCGCCTCGCCAAGCAAGACCAGACGGCCATATCGCCGCGGGCCATACCGTTCCCCGAGGTGCAGTAATGGCGCTTTTCGTCGACCAATCGACCGGGAGAAAGTATGAGGTCCCCGACGACCAGGCCGAGCAAGCGCGCGCCGAGTTCGGGCTCACGCCGGCAGCCGAGGCGCAGCGCGC
>JAYTOL010000267.1:0-3001 GCA_043747815.1 Deltaproteobacteria bacterium | reverse complement strand
GAAACACTCCTATTCTAGTCGCCGCTGCGGATCTGAACGGCGATCGACTCCCCGACCTCTCGGTGGCCTACAAGGGCGGCGTCACGATTCCAGACCTCCTGACATACGTCACGGACGAAGTGTAACACTTTCAGGCCTCCCGGATCGCGAAGCGGAGCCGGAGATGGCACCCGGGATAGGTCGTCTGCGTGGCGTTGAGGTTCTCACACAGGGAGGCAATCGCGCGGGTCCGATTGGGACTGGCCGCAGGCTCCAGGGTGATATGGAGTTCATCGTTTGCCAGGGCAATGTCGCCAGTGAGCCTGAAGGCACTGGCGATGAGCGCCCGGCCTTCCTCGGTGGTGCGCTTGTAATGCGGCGTGATGAGGCGAACGAGTGCGGTCTCGGCCTGGTATGCCACCATCTTCAGAGTGTCGGTCAGGCGCTTCGCGTCGGTGTGCAGGCGGACCACCTCGTGGCCCTTCGCCTGCGCCGCGTCCCGGGCCGGGACGCGCGCCGGCAGGGCGTGGGCCTGCTCGCGTAGCGCGTTTACCCCCTGGCGCGCGGCGCGCAATGCCTGACCAACGGCGCCGTTGGCGATCTTGAACCCGCGCATGGTCGGTCTTTGGTCCTCGGCGTTGTCCGCCGCCGCCGCTCCGTAGGCCCGCTCCTGCTTGGCCAACTCCGCGCGGGCTTCCGTGATGCGGCGGTCGATGTCCTTGCGGGCAGGGTTGGGAACGAGGCGGTCTCCATCGGCGGGCTCAACGCCATAGATCGGGATCGCATCCAGGTCGAACTCCTCGTTCATATACTTGAAGAAGTTCTCCTGCCGCCATCGCTCAAACATCCGGTACGCCACTTCGACGCTGGAGAGGTCGGTACGGCTGGTGACGATGGACGTCTGATGCGTACCGTCCTCCGACAGCCGCACCACCTCGCGCAGCTTCAGCTTGCCCTTCAGGAGGCGCACGACGCGCTCGGCGAGCTGGTACTTCACCTTGCGACCGTCAAATTCGCCCGCGTGCTCGACGAACTTCGAGCGGCGTACCTTCGGAATGCGTCCCTTGCGGTAGGTCAGTACGTCGAACTTCTGCGCCAGCATCTTCGCGAAGAGCTTTGGGCTCCATCCTCCGCGGTCGAACACGACCGTCACACGCCGATCGCCGATGAGCGCACGGACCTCCCGGAGCACCTCTGGCAGCTCTCGTGCGAGCGCGCCGGTGGGCGTCGCCGTGACCACAAAGACCGGGTCACCATCGCGATCGCACACCCAGTGGTCGACGGTCGCGGGCATCGAGAGGCGCATCCGCGTTACGTGGACCTTGGGCAAATGGTGCTTGCCGTTATACACGCGCACGTGACCATCGACATACAGAAAGCCGATCGCCTCACCGCTCGCCTGGACACGTCGCCGAGCCAACTCGCGAAGGAATGCCTCGCTTTGACCGCGGCCAGCGAGCACGGCGAGCTTGCGGCGCAGGGTCTTGACCTCGGGTGCCCGATCAAGGCCAAGCAAGCGACCCAGCCCCGACGGACTCGTATGGCGCAGGTGCTCGGATCGTTTCACCCGCAACAGCGCCATCAGCAGCATTGTCATCAGTACCGAGCGCACGCCGTAGAACGCGGCGCCGAGGCTGCCGTACACTTTCGCTCCGGCATCGAACACCCCGGATGCGGCGAGCGCCGGCACCGCCAGCAGCGCTCCGAGACCGACGACGCGCTCGCTCGGACCAAACTGCGGGACCGCGTCCTGGAGCAGCCCGGCGCAAGCAAGGACACGATCCAGCGTGCGATCCCACGGATCGGCACCGTCGGCGGTAGACCGACCCTGCACTGCCGCCACCGGTGCATTTGCAGGGACCGGCGCCGCATCGGCATCGGCATTGGTATCGGCCCAGGCCCCAGCGTCCTCCATCGCATCGACGGGCGGCTGGCTCGGGATCGCCACTTCTACGGCGCCGGGCGATGCCGGCAGCGGTGTTGACACGGCCGCCGTCGCCGGCACCTCGCTCGGCAGCGCCTTGGTGTCGTTATCGCTCGACGTCTCCGCCGAGCCGGGGCACTCGGCAGGTGCGCTTTCCGAGGACGGCGCCGACCCCTTCGGCTCGCCCACCGGGTCCGACCCTGGAAGCGTTTGCTGCTCAGCTCGCTCCGCCTGGTAGCCACAGCGCACCAGCGCGTGGCGCACGCCGCCTTCGGTCACGCCCAGTTGCGCCGCGATCCGAGCGTTGGCCACGCCCTGGCCCTTGAGCACAAGCATCCGTCGAGCGACCGCGTCTCGCAGGATACGACCGCCCTTGGGCCCAGACTTCTGCCGTGTCAGCCGCTCCAGGCCGCCGCTCTCATATCGATCGAGCCGCCGATAGACGGTGAGCCGCGCGCACTCGAATGCCGCTGCCACCTCGGTCGGAGTCGCCAGCTTCTCCTCGATGAGCATCACCATCGCCAACGCCTCGCCCGCCTTGTCCCCGCACGTGAAGTGAAACAGCGGAATGCCATGCACCACGACAGCGCGCACCTCCCCCTCCGCGAGGAACTGCACCTGCGCATTGATATGGCGTGGCTGGGAAGCTTCGTGATCAGCGGGAAGCGGCATCGGGCACTGACTACCACTGCCCGCTTCCGGCTGCCGAGGTCGCGACTTTTTTGTCACATGAACTAGTACGGACCATCCTCACCCTTGGATCTCGCTCCCCGACGGAAACCCGAGGCTCATGTCAGGAGGTCTGGAATCACGAACGACACGCTCAAGAGGAGGAGCAGACGGCCGGTGATGCGACGGCCGGGAAACCACGAAAGGCAAAGGGAAAGAAACCTTTATCATCACCGCCCGCCGTCCTCTGAATCCGAGCCGGGCCGGAAATCGATGCCGCGGAACGCCTCGAGGAGCAATGGATCGTCCGGCCCGCTTGGCAGCCAGCCAGTCGGGGGATTGGCTGCGCACAGCGCCTGCCAGGCCAGATCCGCCTGCGCATCGTGCTCATCGCCCAGTAGCCGCTCCCAGCCACCAAACGCGTGGGCG
>JAYTOL010000266.1:0-125509 GCA_043747815.1 Deltaproteobacteria bacterium | reverse complement strand
CCGCCGTCAGCGTCGTCTTGCCGTGATCGATGTGACCGATCGTGCCGACGTTGACGTGCGGTTTCTTACGTACGAACTTCTCTTTGGCCATGGTTGTTCTCTGATACCTTATTAAAGCGGGTTCGGTAGTTACGCCGCTTCCACCGAAGTAGTCATCGTTTGCGCGCGCCCCAGCCCAAAGACGGGCACGGAGCTGTGCTCCACACGGGGCAACCCGTCAGCGGCCACGTCTCTCATCCTCTTGGAGCCCACCACCAGGATTGAACTGGTGACCTCGTCCTTACCAAGGACGTGCTCTACCAACTGAGCTAGGTGGGCGGGATAGCAATCAAGACTTCGTCGCGGGTTGGGGCACCCGCGAACCAGAAATAAAGGAAGTCGTGGGTTGGAGCGCCCACGACGAATAAACACAGAGCGGGAGACGAGACTCGAACTCGCGACGTTCAGCTTGGAAGGCTGACGCTCTACCAACTGAGCTACTCCCGCGGAAAGCCTGTTCGTGAGCTCTGAGGCCCACCCTTTCGAGACATTTGAGCCGCCCGACATAGCCGAGACCACCCGCTGCGGCCGCGAGCACATGCGAGCCTGGGAATGACCCGCGGCCGAGCTCGGTCGTAGGCTCGTACGCCCATGAACCAAGCTGGCTCGCTGGCTCGAAGGGCCACGAACCCCGAAACTGGTGCTTGTGCTTGGCATTAGTCGTTTGACTCTTCGTCTGATCCGCCTGCCTGGCCAACTGCTCCGCTCGAGCGGTGCTCCGTTCGACCCGCATTGGGCTTGCCCTGATGGCAGGTCGTGGTTTGGGGCGCCCACGACCGGGAAATACTTGTGGAGGGTGTTGGATTCGAACCAACGAAGGCAAAAGCCGGCAGGTTTACAGCCTGCTCCCATTGGCCACTCGGGAAACCCTCCAAAGACTGTTTTTGCCCCGCACGGTCGTCGCCACAGAGAATCGTAAAACAAGCGTTATTCAGACTGGATTCGAGCTGGGGAGGGGACTTGAACCCCTAACCGCCTGTTTACAAAACAGGTGCTCTACCTATTGAGCTACACCAGCGAAAGTTCGCCGGCTGAGCGGCAGCCACCGTTTAGGAAGATTTGTCCGCCAGATATGGTCAACAGCATTCTCGGTCAGGGCATCTCGACTGGTTTTCGACCGCTCCTCGACTCGTAGCGTGCCTGTCGAGAAGAGCCCCGTCGAGAAAGGCTCTCTCGGGGACTCGAGGATGAGGCCCCCACCGGGACGAACCCCACGCTCCAGCCTGTTGGCGCGAACCATTCTCCTAGAACCACTCTCCGGACTACTCCGGACCGCTCCGGAATCATCGATCCCCCGGCCGCTTGAGAGTCGGATCCGGATGCGGCTTGAGCTGCTTGCTCACACCACATCGGGGGAACACGAATGCACAAGTCCCGAGAGACGGGCACTGGTAGCTTTGGCAACCGGCACTGTCAAGCACATTTCGTACCGACGGCGGGGCTGTTGCCCAACGCAGATAGCCGGCCGAAAGGACGATATTTTGTTCCGAAGAATTCCCCAGAAACCGCGCATGAGTAGCCCCGACGGGCCCATTCGCTCGGCCGCAGCTATCGGACACGGCACACCTACGAACCCTGCTCGAGCTGACGTCCTAGATGGAAGACGCGGCGGCCAACCTAGCATCTGTTCAGTAAGGGGCCAAGGGCAAAGTGGACACTCAGGGGCCCTCGCGCGGCTGCGATTCTGGGCTCGACCCCTTCCCGCTGGCCGGGGGGGCTGCTTTCGGCTTCGAGGCGCGCGCGGCCAGGTCATCCATCGCTCGCTTCAAGTCCTCGCGCGTGAATGGCAAGCGGTCGAGCGCCTGCTGCTCCTCGGCCACCGCGGCGCTCAACTGGCCGCGTGAGCGTTCGGTGCGGCGGACCCATTCGGAATCCTCTCCCGTGCGCTCCGCCATGGCCAGCGTGTGCTCGAGCATGCTCGATGCTTTGTCCAACAGCACGGAGTAACGGAGCCGCATTGCGCCCTCGAAGAGCTGGCGCTCACGGTCTGTCCCCCTGCGTGGCACCGGGATTGTCATTAGCTCTTCGTGCAAACGTTCGTACAACTCGCCCACGCGATAGCCCGCCATCGTCGACCAATGCGCGTCGTAGGCCCGCATGGCATCCGAGTAGGCGCTCTGTGCCGCCAGCAACATCTGACAGCGTTGCTCGAGGCGCGCGGCAAATTCCTGCACGTCCGGGCTCAGCCGGAGTGCTTCCGCGCGCTTTCGCCGGGCCTCCCCCTGAGCGAAGTAGAGCTGCGCCAAATCGCGAGGAATGCGCCCGGCGCGGTCGAGCGAAAGCTCGTCCACGATCTCCAGACCCTTGGCAATAAAGTACTCCGCCTCCGAAATCCTCTCGACGGCGAGCAAGCCGAGCGCGCGCGCGGCATACGCGACGATACGCCCCGAGGGCGCGCCCTTGGGATAACGTTCGAGGTAGAGCGCTCCGGCCAGACCTGCTGGCTCCCATTGCTCGAGGTGCAGGCGCACACGCAGGCTGCGCACCAACGCCTCATCGGCTCGATCCGCTTCGGGAAAGCGCCGAACCAGCTGCTCGAAACGAAGCCCAGCTCCTTCGAGATCGCCAGTCGCTTCGTGAGCTAGCGCGCCCTGAAAAAGCGCTCGCTCCGTAAAGGGGCCCGCTGGGTCATGCAACGCGATGCGATCGAACGCCCGCGCCGCTTCCTCCGGTTTCCCCTGGCGCAAGCAAGTCTGTCCCAGCTCGAACAATTCTTCGACATCGAGGGCGGTCGCTGGCGTCACGATCGTGGTCAGCACCTGCTCCGGAGCGGGCTCTCGAGGTGGAGCTACCAGCGACGCGGCGCTCAGCGCAGGGGCCGCACGAGGGGTCGAAAAGCTACAGCCCAGCAGGCCCAGCGTTAATCCGTACGCAGCGCTGGTGAGACCCCTGGATCGAGCATTGCATGGGCAGCTCTGGACGCCCCTTGGCGGGCAATATGGGCGAGTGCGGAGAGCCGACATCAATGTTTGTTTAGCCTACGGCAGGTTGGCCCCGACCTGTCTGCACAAATAACCCAGCACACGGCCGTTGACTCGAGGTGCGGCTTCCCGGACAACCGAGAGTGGGCAGTCGTTCCACCAAGCTGGAAAGGACCAGCAACAGAGTGTTTCGAGGTACTGATTTCCGGCACGCGGGGGCGTTGCCCAACATCGACCACTGGCACGCTGATCGGGACCAAAAACCCGATGACGGGGCGCCAGGCCCGAACAACTACGTGGCGCAAGTCAGCGCTTGCGCATCACCATCGTAGGGAAAGGTAAGTGGAGGCATGACGAATCGACAGACTATGCGCATCCAAGATTTGGAACACCAGCATCGGGGGCTGGATGCCCAGATAGAAGCCATGATGCGACGCGCCTATCTGACGCCGCTCGAGCAGCAGACGGCGCGTGAGCTGAAGAAGAGAAAGCTGAACGCAAAGGATCGTATCGCGGCGCTCAAGCGCATACGCCGCGGCTGAGGGGGACGCGCGAAGGCCCGCGCGCTGATGCCTAAGGGGGGCGCCAGCTCGCGGGCTGCGCTCGGCGCGCGGAGCTCGGCCAGCTGCCTCGGGATGCGCAATAGAGCGCGGATGGTCTTCAGAGCGGAGCGTGAGGTGGGCTCCGCCATGGCCCTGCATCGCGCGGCACGGCATCGCGCGGTACGGCATCGCGCGGCACGGCATCGCGCGGCACGGCATCGCGCGGTACGACATCGCGGGGCTGAATCGGCTCGCTCGGCTGCTCGATGGATTGCACCGGATCGGTGCCGCCGACGCGTATCCCAAAGATCTCCCGATCGAGATCGCCCAAGGCCCCATCGAGACGCGCGATCCATGCGGCGTCCAGGCTGCCAGCGTGGCGCCGTTCCGTGGCTTTAGCGATCGCGAGCCAATGCCGCGCATCATCTCGAAAGCCGAGGCGGTAGTCGGTCATGCCTCTCAGATAAGCGTACCGCCCGAGCTCGAGGGGACCGAACGCGGACTCGTACGGGCCGAGCGCACGCCACACTGCCAAGGCTTGCTCGTACTGGTTGTCCTCATAGTAGCTTTGGCCTCGAGCGAGGGTGTCGCGATGGCCGGAGCAAGCCACCCCAAGCCAAACCGAGCCGATCCAGGCCATCCGGAGCCAGACCACGAGCACGTGAGGCCCCCGCGTTGGCGCGAGAAGGCCGACCGCTTTCACGCCACTCCGTCTGGCGCCCTTCGCCGGTAGCGCAAACGGACCACCGGCATGCCCGCCGCCATCACCCGGCGTTCGCGCGGGCTGCGAGCGCCGTAGGGATTGTCGGCGAGCAAGGGCGAGCCAGCGCAATCTCCGTGTGCCACGAGCTCGGTGCGCGCCTCAATCACCTCGCGATAGGCATTCGCCGTATCCGAGACGTCTGTCTGCACGAAGAGCTCCCCCTGCGGCGCCAGCGTCCGGACCAGATGATCCATCACGTCACCACTCGCCAGGCGACGCTTGGCGTGGCGCTTCTTCCACCAGGGATCGGGAAAATGAATGTAGACCTTGGCGAGGCTGCCCGCGGCTAGACGCGGCAACGCAAAACGGATGTCTTCCGCGAACACGCGGGCGCGATCCCCGAGACCCGTGGCGCCCAGCTTCTCGTCGACCAAGCTGGCCCATTTGAGCCGGATTTCTAGACCGATGATGTGCACGTCAGGTCCCTGAGCGAGCCGCTCGAGAATGAACCCTCCGCGCCCGGGCCCAATTTCCAGCTCCAGACCCGAGCTGCCCAGTTTCGGCGCGAGCTCCGCGCTCCCCCTGAGAATCTGCTCCAGGCGGAGCCCCTCACCGGGCGGCAGTCGAGGCGCGTCGGCGTAGGGGGAACGCCGTGCGCCAAGCTCGGAAGGGGTACACACGGCCGCTGACATCGCGCCACCTGTAGCGCGTTTTTTGGCTGCGAAAATGAAAAAATATTGGCCCGTACGCTGAGGCGTTCCGAGATTTTTTATAACCCCGGCGAGCGGAGTCGTCGGTTCTCGTACTAGGCTCGGGGGGTGACGCTCGTGCACGTGGCAACTCTCGGTGATCGTTCATTGTTCCCCAAGCTCGAGGCGGTTGCGTATTGCAATCACGCGGCCGTCTCGCCGGCGTCTCTGGGAGTGGAACACGCAGTGCAAAGGGTCCTCGCGGACTATGCGCGCGAAGGCATGGGCGCTTTCTTCCCATGGTATTCCCAGCGGGAACGCCTGCGGGAACGCTTGGCCGGGATGATCGGCGCTGCGCCCACCGATGTCGCGCTCACGCCGAGCACCACGCGCGGTCTCTCGGACATGGCGCTCTCACTGCCCTGGCAGGCAGGGCAGCGCATCGTGCTTTTTGAAGGAGAATTTCCCACCAACGTCACGCCCTGGCAATGCGCCGCGCGCACCTTCGCCCTCGAGGTCGTGTGGCTACGGGCACAGGATTTCCGGTCTGGCGACGGGCTCTCCCAGTTGCGAGCCACGCTGCGCAGAGGCGCGCGGCTCGTCGCGGTGAGCGCTGTGCAGTTCCAGTCGGGGCTGCACATGCCGCTCGCGGAGATGGGCCGCCTCTGTCACGAATACGGGGCCGAGCTCTGCGTGGACGCCATTCAAGCCCTGGGCGTCGTGCCCCTGGACGTGGGGCTATCGGGGATCGATTACCTGAGCGCCGGAAGCCACAAGTGGCTGATGGGGATGGAGGGCGCGGGCATGCTTTACGTACGGCCCGAATGCGCCAGGGCCCTCGTGCCGCGCGCTGCGGGCTGGCTCAGCCACGAGCAAGCCGACGAGTTTCTACGCCTGGGCCGCGGGCACTTGCGCTACGACCGCCCGTTAAAAAACAGCGCCCGCGTGCTCGAGCCGAGCGCCCACAACGTGCTCGGCTTCGCCGCTCTGGAGGCGGCGGTCGAGCTGCTCCTCGGGCTGGGGATCGATCGCATCTTCGCGCACGTGCAGAGCTATCACGACGATCTCGAGCGGGAGCTCACCCGCCGCGGCTTCGAGAGCCTCAGAAGCCCGCTGCTCGAGCAGCGCTCGGGAACGCTCAGCTTCGAGGTGCCGCACGGGATCGACGCGGTGTCCCTGCAGCGCGCGCTCGTTGGCGTTGGTGTGGCGTGCGCCCTACCCGACGGCGTGCTGCGCTTCTCCCCGCACTGGCCCAACCACTTGAATGAGATCGTCAGCATCGCAGAGCGAGTGGATGCCGCGCTCGACGCGCAACGCCGCTGATGCGAACTGGTCGAGACAAACTACGCGGGCGCTAGGCGCTCAACGCGAAGGCCCCTCGCACAAGGAGCTTCGGAGCTCGCTGCATTCCAGGTCGGCCCAGGCCGCGTCGATCAGGACGCGCAGGCAGTCCGACGAATCGGCTCCGTTGGGCTCGTCGACGAACCAGTTGATATACGCGCCATTCAGCGCACCGCCCAAGAGCCCCTCCCCTTCCCAGAACGCGGCGCTATCCGTAACCCAGAGCCAGGCGCCTTCGTCGACCTGGTCGGTGGCGCCCACCCAGGCCTCTCGTTGCGATAACAGCGCCCTGGCAAATACGCTGTCCGCGTCGCTGCGTAGCGTCGCCAGATCCCAACCGGCGGCCCGCGCCTGACAGTTGGCTCTCGCCGCAGGCCACGACAACGCCGGCAACACGCTCAGGTAGCAGTTGCCGTTCGGCCCGCGCCTTTCTTCAACGGCACAACCGCTCACGCCAGCGTCCGCGACAGGCGCGCTCGCGTCGTTGCCCACGACGCTCGGCGGGCTAGCGGCGTCCGCATCAGCGCACCCAATGAATGGCCCGCCACAAGAGCCCGGGGAGGGCGGGCTAACGCCGACGGCCCGGTCGAGGGCGGTTGCCCCGGGAATGGCCTCGGCCATACTTTCATGGGGCGCGCTGGCCTCGGGCGGGCTACCCGGCAGATTGGGCTCGACCGGCCTCATCGTGTCCGGGGCGCGTAAACCCGGTGGCTGCGGTGGGGAGGCTGCGGCTGCCTTGTAGGCGGAGAGATCCTCGAGCGGCAAGCAGGCGCTAGCGAGTAGCACGAGTGCCAAGCCACCCCGTAGGCGGACGCGGCGATGGCCACGCGCTCCGCATGCCCAACGAGGGGTGACTATTAGCTTGTCCATGACTCGAGCACGCCAACTTCAGCTCGCCGAGCCGCATACGACATGAGCAGCAGGTTCCAGCGCTGCCGTCCGGACACGCTGCCCGCGGCGAACAGGCGAGGTGTTTAGCTGAATGCGTGGGCTGCTCTAATCGATCACGGTGCCCATCGTCAGAGCCTTGCGCCGAAAGGCGCCGGGTGACGCGTAAAATTGCCGAGCTAAAAGCTGCGCGGTGCAATGTCGCTCGGAGGCGTAGCGCCGGCGCAATCCCGTGCAAGTGCGCTATCGACGATCCTTAGATTTGTCTGCGAACGCCATCCCCTAGAGCTCGACGCGGCAACGACCCTCGTCCAGGGACCCTGTCGGCAGACCACTCGAGGCGCTGTGTGGAGTCGCATCGCGCCGACGCTTTCAGGGCTCCTCGATCAACTTCGTGAGCTGTCCCTTCGCTCAGAGCTCGGCGCGCTGTGTCTCGGAACACGCACGCTCGTGATGCGCCTCGTCATGTGCGTGCAATACCCATTCGGCAGGCAGAGATCGTGCGGGGGAGAGCAGCGAACGACCGTTGCTCGAGTCGGGGCTCCTGCGAGCACGACGCGCGTGGCGACGGAGCACGCGCGCGCCCGGGTGAGCAGGAGCGCCCATGGCCGTATGCAGGGCGGCGAGGACCCTGGAGGCGAACGACCATCGCCGCCTACGAACGCGGCAGCGGCTCGAGCCAGCCCTGAGCGCCAGCATGGCTCTCGCGGCGCGTGCAACGTTCGCCGCCAAGTGACGCAACGCGAGCCCCCAAAAAGGGGTCGCATGCTTGCCGGCATTCGACTCGATGCAACACCGAGAGCATGCGCGCCCTCTCGATTGAGCACCCCAGCAGGCGCTCACTGTTGCCACAGCCGGTCGCCACGCTGAGGCGAAACATCGTGAAAACCTCTATGGCCGCTGTTGATTGGAAAGCCGGTCAGCGTTTGATGTGAGCACGAGCTGATTCGGAAGCTCAGCTTTGGATTAGTGGCGACCGAGCCTGGACCTCCGCGGGTGCGAGACCTAGCTATCCCTCAGGAGCCCTGAATCGGGCCGTGCCGTGCGCCCCCGCCCGGTACCGGCCGCTTAACACTCGGCCAATCGAAGGAATCCGCGTGCCACACTTATCGAGTCGCGATCGAGCGAGCGGACAAACGGCTCGGATGTTCGAATCGGATTTTCTCGAGCGGTTTTCCCGCGTGCACCCGCTGGTACCTGCAGCGCTCTACCTGCCCGTCGTCACGGCTTCGCTGTATATGGCCGGCGCTGTGCATCGCGTCCCGGTCGGGACCTTGGTTCTCGAGCTCGTGCTGGGTTACCTGCTCTGGACGCTCGTGGAGTACTGGTTGCACAGGCTCGTGTTTCACTTGCCGATCGTGGGCCCGAAGACGCAGCGCCTGAGCTTCCTGATCCACGGAGTTCACCACGACTTCCCGTGGGACGAGGCGCGCCTCGTCTTCCCGGCGGCCGCCTCAGCGCTCTTGTGCGTGCTCACCTACGCTGCATTCCACGTCACCCTGGGAGCTGAAGGCATGTATGGGCCTTTCGCTGGCTTCGTGCTCGGTTACGTGGTCTACGACGAGGTACATTGGTATGTGCACGCGCGACAGCCCAAGAGCCAACTAGGCCGCTGGCTGCGTCGCGAGCATTTCCTCCACCACTTCAAAGACCCGACGACCCGCTTTGGCGTGAGCTGCCCCTGGCTAGATTACGTGTTCGGCACGCGGCCGAAGAGTGCGGTACGCGTCAAGGCCGCTCAGGTCTGAGGCCCATGCCCACGTGCGCGCTTCGTCGCCTGACTACGGCACCGAGCGGTACAGTGCGTTTTCTCGCACGTACTCCAGCACCGCGCGCGGCACGAGCTGAGTGAGCTCGGCGGCATTCTGCTCAGCCGCGCCGAGCAGGTTCCGCACCTCGGTTGAGGATATCTGCGGGAGCAGGCTCGGCGCCTTGCCACCCGCGCTCGACCCGGCTCGCCGCAGCACCAAGGGGGGAGCCCGGCGCTCGATTTCGTCGAAGGCGTGCCACTGGTGAATTTCGCCCAGAATGTCGGAGCCCACCATCAAGCGCAGGTCCCAGTCGGGATGCTCCGCCTGGAGCGCGATCACGGTGCGCAGCGTGCGGCTCGGCGCGCCCAGTCGCTCCTCGATCGTGGAGACCTGCGTCCTCGGCAGCCAATCAAAAGCGCGCCGCGACATCTCGACGCGGTGCTCGAAAGGCGCGAGCTGTTTGCGCAACGCGTGCTCGAACACCGGCACGACCAGCACCTGTTGGCAGAGCTCCGTGCTGAGGACGTGAGCGATGGCCAGGACATGGCCGACATGGGGGGGATTGAAGCTCCCGCCGAACAAGGCGACCGATTGTCGAGCCACGGCATGCCCTCGAGCTAACCGCCATCCGCGAGCGAACCGAACAGCGCGAGCCCGCCCGCCACGAAAGCGACGTCGAAGATCAACATCACTTTCATGAATCCACCCAGAGCTCCCAACGGATGCCCATCCAGGAGATCGCGCGTGGAGACGACGGCCGCGAGCAACGTGGGCGACAGGAGGGGGAACAGAACGATGGCGAGCACCAGGTCGCGTGCTCGGGTGCGAACGGTCATGACCCCAAACAGCGCACCTGCGGCAGCGATGCCCGGTGTGGCCGTAAGCGCAATGGCGAGCAGGCCCAGGCTGTACTTGGCGGCGTCGATGTTAAAAAAAAGCATGGACGCCGGCACGACCACGGCCTCCACCGCTAGAAGGAAGGCAAACATCCCGAGCGCCTTGCCCATGAAGATGGCGCTGGGGGACAGCGGCGACACGAGCAGAGCGTCGAACGCGCCGTCTTGCCGTTCGCGCTGCCAGGTCCGGCTGAGCGACAGCACAGAAGCGAAAGCAGTAGACAGCCAGATCGCGCCGGCCGCGACCTGCGCCGCGGTCCTTGGCCCTTCGTAAAAGGAAAGCGATGACATGATCACGACGACCAAGCCGAAAAAGGCGCTCGTGCTGAGGACTTCGCCGGTCCGAAGCTCGATCCTAAGGTCCTTCATGAAGATAATGCGCGCCTGTTCAGCCCAGGAGATCTCTCGCCACTCCAGCGCTCGGGGAAGCGGCCGGGGGCCTCCGGCGGGAGCGGGGGTGAGCGGGCCAGGGGCGAGCACAGACATCAGGGGCATCCTATCAGCGGCAGCCGTTCTGGGATCCGTTTCCTGTTCTGGTGTGGCAAAGTCCTGCTCGGATTCACCCCGCATGAAAGAACGACGCATCGAGCACACCTACGCCTGCAGTCCCGAGGTGTTCTGGAACCAGATCTTCCTCGACGACGAGTACAACCGGAAGCTGTTCGTGGACGAGCTGCATTTCGAGAGCTGGAAGGTGGTCCGCTCGGAAGAGCGCGGCTCCGAAATCCACCGCGTCATTGAGGCGACGCCGCCGCTCGGGGAGTTGCCCGGGGCCCTCAAGCGACTGCTGAGCGACGGTCTGGGTTATGAAGAACGTGGCGTGGTTGACCGCGTCGCCCAACGCTACCGCCTGGAGGTCATCCCCAAGTCGCTCGCGAGCAAGCTCACGATTACGGGGGATTTATCCACCAAAGCGCTCGGGGAGCGCAGCTGCCTGCGCACCTACGTAGCGCGGGTCGATGCCCGCGTCCTGGGCCTCGGAGGGCTGATCGAACAGCGGGTGCTCGACGACGTCGAGAAAAGCTACGTCAAAGCCGCGGGGTTCACGAACCGTTGGATCGCCGAACGGTTCCCTGCCAAGTAGCGGACGCGGCCTGCTGGGCCCGCAGCGCCCCGGCGCCACCGCCGGAGTGCATGTCGAGCTCAAGCCGCTTTGAGCTTGGCTTTCTTCGTTCGGGTCTGGCGCTTCTCTCCCGCAGCCTTGGGGGCGGGAGCTGCAGGCTTGTGCGACTTCTTCGTCAGCGAGTCATGCAGATCGAGCAGGCGCGGAACCGGATAGCCGGCGAGGCGGGACTTGTAGCCCTCGTCCTGACCGCGCTTTCCGAGCGTCAACACGGCGCCAATCAGCTTTTCACGGGTGCCAAACTCCTGCTTGGCGCGGCTCAGCGCCGCGTGCAGCTTGAGCAACTTCGTGTTGCTGATCTTGGCGAGGCCCTTCTCGGGATGGACCCGGTCGACCCACAAAGCTTCCGTCGCGAGGGCCTGAACGGCGCTGACGAGCTTGGCTTTTTCGCCGAAACTACCTTTTACTTGCTGGATCGGGGACGTTTTCATCTTCGGTTCTTCCGGCGTGGGGCTCGCGAGGGGGCGGGAAGCTAGCAATGGACCTCCCGGCGCGCAAGCCATGAGTTTGAGCTCCGGGCAGAGGGCCGCCAGTCGCCGACACGAGGCCGACCGGGTCGGAGTCTCTGAGCAAGCCCTCGTCGGTGGTGACGGCGTGGACGCTACCGTGTTACGCGCGTGCTCCGATGCGCGCACGCTCGAGCTCTGAGTTGGCCACGGCTTGCCCTCGATGCAGCTGAGCGCCTCGAGCTGGATGGCGGCGCTCGGCCTCGAGCCCCTCTCCCTGCCCACGCTGGAGCTCACCCCCGTGTCGTGGACGCAGACGCTGCTGTCTTATCCGCCGATCAAAGCCCTGCTTCCGATCCCCATCCTGCTCGCAATCGCGCCGGTGCTGGTCTGGTTTTTCCGGGCCACCTGGCGAAAGATCGACGAAGAAGCCACGGACTACCGCTCTCAAAACCGGGGGCAGCTCGACTACCGACCGGCGGCGTGTCTCGTGATCACCGCCGTGGTGCTCACGGTGCAGGAGTACTACGGCGGCCGGCAATTCTTTCAGACCACCCTGCGGCCCGAGCTCGAGGAGCTATATCTCGGCCCCTGGCCGTGGTTGCGCCTCGAGCGCTACGACGAGCTCTACGCTTACGGCTGGTGGTGCTTCTCACGTTCGGCAGGCTACGTGCTTCTGCCGCTCCTCACCTGGAAACTACTGTTCCCAAGCGACTCACTTTTGGACATGGGCCTCCGCGGTCGTGGCTTCTTCGAGCACCTCTGGGTCTACGCCGTCTGCCTCGGCATCGTCGTACCGGTGATGTTGATCGTCGCCCACCAGCCGGATTTCGGCTCGTATTACCCTTTCTACAAGCAAAGCTCGCGGAGCATCTTCGATTTCATGGCCTGGGAGGCCATGTACTGGGTGCAGTTCTTCTCACTGGAGCTATTTTTCCGCGGCTGGATGGTCGGGGCCCTGCGCCACAACCTGGGCTCCGCCGCCATTTTCGTGATGGCCGTGCCCTATTGCATGATCCACTACGGCAAGCCCTACCTCGAGGCCCATGGCGCCATCGTCGCGGGCGTCGTGCTCGGCTCCCTCGCCATGCGCACGCGCAGCATTTACGCCGGGTTCCTCCTGCACATCACGGTGGCGCTGAGCATGGATCTCCTGTCCTTGTACAAACGAGGTGCGATCCCGCACAATTTCTGGCCCGAGTAGCGCATGCCGCCACGCTATTGTGACCGGACCGCGCGGCGCTCGTCACGCCGGCTCGCCGCTTCGGCTACACGGGCCCGCGATTCCTGCTAGATAACCCCCCTCAAACGCAACTCCGCGCGAGACGCTTGCTCGGTGACGAGCGTCACTGAATTGCCACCCGAGAGAGACGAAAAGACATGGCCAACTCCACACCCTCGATCCCGAAAGCGAACGGCAAACGCTCTGGGGACTCCACGAACGCTCGCGCCTCGCTGCGCAACGCGAGTGAAGCCAAGGTCTGGACCGTGCAGGACAGCGAGACGCTGTATCAGGTGCGCGACTGGGGGCACCCCTACTTCTCGGTCAACGAGAAAGGGCATGTGGAGGTCACCCCCGACCCCGCGCATCCGAGCGGTATCAACCTCTATGAGCTGGTGCTCGACATGCGGGCCCGCGGCATCGAGCTGCCATTGCTGGTGCGCTTCTCCGACATCATCGCCCACCGCATCCGCCGCATCCACGAGGCCTTCGGCCGCGCGATGAAGGAGTACGAATATCAGGGCAGCTACCGGGGCGTGTTCCCGATCAAAGTGAATCAGCAGCGCCACGTGGTCGAGGAGGTGGTGGAGGCTGGCCGCCCCTGGAACTTCGGGCTCGAGGTGGGCTCCAAGCCGGAGCTCTTGATCGCTCTCGCCTCCATGAAAGAGGAGAGCGGGCTCATCGTCTGCAACGGCTACAAGGACGCGACCTATATCGAGACGGCGCTCATCGCTCAGCGCTTCTCCAGTACCGTGCTGATCGTGCTCGAGCGGCTGGAAGAGCTCGATATCGTGCTCAAGGCGTCCGACCGCCTGGGCATCAAGCCCAACCTGGGCGTGCGCGCCAAGCTGGCCACGAAAGGCATGGGGCGCTGGGCGGACTCCGCGGGCGAGCGCGCAAAGTTTGGCCTCAGCACCCCCGAGATCGTCCAGGTGATCGACACGCTGAGCGAGGCCAAGCGGCTCGACGAGCTGCAGCTCTTGCACTTCCATATCGGCAGCCAGATCTCCAGCATCATTCCGATCAAGAACGCCATTCAAGAGGCGTCCAACATCTACGTCGAGATGGCGCGGATGGGCTGCAACATGCAGTACCTCGACATCGGCGGCGGCCTCGCGATCGACTACGACGGCTCAAAGACGGACTTCCACGCTTCGTGCAACTACACCTTGAGCGAGTACGCGGCGGACGTCGTGGCGACGGTCCAGGCGGCGTGCAAAAAGGCCGAGCTGAAGGAGCCCACGTTGATCAGCGAGAGCGGGCGCGCCGTGGCCGCGCACCAGTCGATCTTGTTGTTCGACGTCGTCGGGCAGGGCCGGGCGCTCGCGGGTGAGCCCACGGCTCCGAGCAAGGAGGCACACAGCGTGCTACAGCTCTTGTACGAGACCTACCAGGGCGTCATGCCGAAGAACGTGCAGGAGTCCTGGCACGATGCCTGCCAGGCGAAGGAAGAGGCGCAGAGCTTGTTTCGCTACGGCTACCTCGGCTTGCGCGAGCGCTCCCAGGCGGAGTCGCTCTACTGGAGCTGCTGCGAGAAGATCCAGGCGACGCTACAACGGCTCAAGTTCGTGCCTGAAGAGCTGAACGACCTGGAGAAGACGACGAGCTCAATCTACTACTGCAACTTCTCCGTGTTCCAGTCGGCGCCGGACTCGTGGGCCATCAACCAACTCTTCCCCATCATGCCGATTCATCGGCTCGAAGAGCGGCCAACGATCCGCGCCACCCTCGCCGACCTCACCTGCGACAGCGACGGCAAGATTGATCACTTCATCGATGTGGAGGACGTGCGTTCGACCCTCGACGTGCACCAACTCACGCCTGGCGCCCCGTACGTCATGGGCATGTTCCTGAACGGCGCCTACCAGGAGATCCTGGGCGATCTACACAACCTGTTCGGTGACACACACGCGGTCCACGTGCGGGTGACGGACTACGGCTACCGCATCAGCCACGTCATCAAGGGTGACAGCATGACCGACGTGCTCCGGTACGTGGACCACCAGCCCGAGAGCATGATCGAATCGGTGCGTGAGCAGGCCGAGGCCGCGCTCAACCGTGGGCGCATGACGCTGGAGCAGATGAAGCTCCTGATGCGCCACTACGAAAAAGCCATGGGCAGCTACACGTACCTGACCCAGGAGGAATGACGCTGAGGAAGTCCGCCCGGGCTGCTCTCAACGTGGGACCAGCGCCGGTCATGTTTGGACCACTGCTGGCCTGATGGCCAAGGCAGGGTCCCGGAGCGCTCGGTGAGTCTCCGGTGCAACGCTCGGAATGATCTCACCCGGCCGCGCCACGCCGTGAGATGATCGGCCCTTTGAAACCCGTAGAACCGACCGTCATCGTCAGCTCGTCGCCGCTCGAGTCCTTTTCGCGCGAGTTGCGCCGGGTGGACACGTACGACGCCCTCATCGAGCTCGTGCGAAGCGATCTCGACGAGCGCTTCGGCTTGACCAACGCCTGGCTTTACGTGTGTGAGCGCGAGGAGGACAATCAATTCGTGCTGGTCGCGGCCGCCGGCACGAAGGCGGGCGCCGTCCGCGAGCTCGTTCCGGTCGTGCCCCGGGCGGGCGACGCCCTGGCAGAGGCGATGCTGCGCGATCAGGGGCCCGTCGTCATCCCCGACGCCCAACTCGGACCTTACCCCGAGGTGACGCGAAGGCTCGGCAACCGGACGGTCGTCAATCTGCCCATGAGTGTGGTCGATCACGCTCTCGGAGTGCTCGGCTGTGGGACGTTCGGCGACGAAGGGACGATTGAAATCACGGAAGCCGTGACCCGCTACCTGGTGCAGCTGGCCAACATCACGTCCGTTGCCCTGGCCCGGCTCGTGCTTCGCCAGCGGGAAGCCTCTCGCTCCGAGCTGGAACGGCGGTTGGCGCAGCGTCATCGTCTGGAGAGCATCGGTCTCTTGGCAGGCGGCGTGGCGCACGACTTCAACAACCTGCTCACCGTGATCCGCATGAGCTGCGAGACATTGGCCGCGGAGCCCCTGAGCGAGTCGCAAAAGAGCGACCTGGCGCTGATTCGAGACTCGGAGCAAAGCGCCGGCAAATTGACGCAGAAGCTCCTGATGCTCGGGCGCCGCCAGCCAGTGGCGATGGAGAGCGTCGATATCAACGGCGTGGTCACCGCCTTCAATCGTCTGATCCGGCGATTGTTACCCGCCAGCCTCGAGATCGACTTCATCGCGGGCGCTGCACTGCCCAAGCTGCAGCTCGATCAGAGCCAGATCGAACAGGTGCTGATGAACCTGGCGCTGAACGCACGAGACGCCATGCCCAACGGCGGCCGACTGGTGATCGAGACGGAGCAGGTGGTGATCAACGCAGACTATCGCCGCGCGCACCCCTGGGCGAAGCAGGGGCGTTACGTGCTGCTCACGGTGACCGATACCGGGACAGGCATGCCGCCCGACGTCATCGATCGGCTGTTTGAGCCTTTCTTCACGACGAAGAAGCCGGGCGAAGGCACGGGCCTCGGTCTCGCCGTGGTGTGGGGCATCATCCACCAGCACGGGGGGATGATTCACTGCTACTCGGAAGTGGGGCTCGGCACGGCCTTCAAGGTGTATCTGCCGGCGGCCGAGCAAGACGCCTCCCGCGTGAGCCGCAAGGTACTCGGCGCGGTCCCCCGCGGGGTCGAGAGCTTGCTCGTGGCAGACGACCAACCGCACGTGTTGTTCGTCGTGATGCGCGCGCTCGAGGCGGGAGGTTACAAGGTGACGACCGTCGCCAGCGGCGCGGCCGCCGTGCAGGCCGCCGCCGATCGCAAGTTCGACCTTTACCTCTTTGACGCCGTGATGCCCGGCATGAGCGGGCGCGAGGCGTGTCAACGCATACGCGAGCAGCAACCCGATGCTCGCTTCCTCTTCGCGAGCGGTTACGGCGCCGAGGCCCTGCCCCCAGCCTTCTTGAAAAGCACCGGCATCCGTATGATCCCCAAGCCCCTCGATCCCGACACGTTGCTGCGCGCGGTTCGGGAGGTGCTCGACTCCCCGCCGAAGGCCCAGAGCTGAGGTCGGCGACGGCGCCGGCTCTATTACAACGCTTGTCGACCAGGTCGCCAGGGCCGTGGGCTGCGATGGGTAGCCTCGTTGGCGAGCGACGCCACGACTAGAGACGCTTTGTCCGATGCAGCCCGGGCCCACCCACAGACGCAAACGTCCGCCGGGTTGCCCATCAATCGACGAGCAGCTCGAGCTCGCGCAACGACTCCGCGCCCGAACGCGCGACGATCACGTGATCAAGCAGATACAGGCCGAGAACTTGACAGGCCTCGACCAGCGCCCGCGTCATCTCGATATCGGCGAGGCTGGGCGTCGGGTCGCCGCTCGGGTGGTTGTGTACCAACACGATCCCACTCGCCGCGTCTTCGAGAGCGGGGCGCAGCACGTCCGCCGGTCGCAACGCGCAGCCGTGCAGCCCCCCTAGAGCGATGCGCCGCGCGGAGCGCAGGGCGTTCTTCGCGTCCAGACACAGGAGCCACACCTCTTCATGATCCAGCGCTGCCAGGCGCGGCTGAGCCCACGCGGCCACGGCTTCAAAGGAACCCACCACCGTGCGATCGTCACACAGCGAGCGCAGAGTGACGCGCCGCCCGAGCTCGACGGCGGCGAGCAGGCGCGTCGCCTTGACCATGCCGATGCCGCGCTGCTCGGAGAGCCGGTAGGGACCCACGCGCTCCAGCCGCTCGACCCCGCCGATTTGGCTCAGCAGATTCTGGGCGACGGAGCCGACGGGCTGTCCTGCAGTGCCCGTCGCGAGGAGCAACGCCAGCAGGTCCACGTCGGACAAAGACCCGACCCCTTCCCGGCTAGCCCGTTCGCGCACGGAGGGTGCGGGACAATGGTCGGGCTCGACCCCGCGATCGGCAGGGGTCGAACGGGCAAAGCAAGCAACGTCGTTTGCGCTCATGGACGCCTCACCAAAGCACGGCGCGTGCCACGGCAGTGCTCTCACGGCCCAGCCGAGAGTGCACCCGGTGCGCTTGCTCCACCTGGCGCTCGCCGTGGCGCGCCACGCTCGCCTCAGCCGTGACGGACCAGGGCGCCCGCCGGCAGCAGCCCGACCAACTCTGCCAGCGCGGCATCGACGTCGGCCTCCGCCTCGCCGTCGAACGTCACCTTGGTCTTGTAGGTCGGGTCGAACCACTTGGGGTAAGAGCCGATCTCCACCCGCGGATGGTGGGCCACCGCCCGATCGAGCAGCGGCTTGAGATCGGTCTCGTCCAAGAGGGTGAAGAGGGCGCGGCTCAGGATGCTGCCGGGCCCTCTCAGATGCTCTCGCACGATGCTGAGCTTCATCCGAAAGAGCTCCGGCACGCCGGGCAACACCCACACGTTGCGCATCACCACCGTCGGCCACGTCACTTCCGGACTGCTCCGGAGCTCGCTGCCGACCGGCACGCGCGCCATGAGCAGGTGGTCCTCCGTGCAGCGCTCGCCGTATAACGCGACGAGCAGCGAGGCCAGGTGAGGATGGATCTCGGTTTTTACACCGAACCCGTCCGCGACGCCTTCCAAGGTCACGTCATCGTGGGTGGGCCCAACACCCCCGCTCGTGAAGACCACGTCGTGACGCTCGCTCGCCGCGCGAACCTCAGCGGCGATCGCCGCGCGATCATCACCCACCATGACGACGCGCTCGAGCCGAATACCGAGCGCCCGCAGCATCGCGGCCAGGGGCTCGAGGTTGCGCTCTTGAACCTTACCGCTCAAGAGCTCATTGCCGACGAGCACGGCCGCAGCCGTCTTCACCGCCTGGGGTGCTTTACGCGCGTCGGGTGCGCCAGGTGCCGCGGTGATGGGTGTCATAGAGAGATCGACGCCAGCCGGACCCCTTGAATCAATCGGGCGAAAACTCCCGCACGACGGGTCGGCCCTGTGAATCCACACCGAGCAACTCCTCGATGCGCCGCTCCGCCCGCTCCAGAATCTCCTGAGAGCTCTTGGCGAGCGTCATGCCCTCTTCGAACAAGGCGATCGACTCTTCCAGAGGTTGCTCCCCCTCTTCCAGGCTATCCACGATTTCACCGAGGCGCTGGATGGCCTTCTCGAAGGTCAGGCTAGTGGGAGCCGCCTCGCTCGGCGCACTGCCCGATTCCGCCGCTTCTGGCCGGCCCTTTTCCATCTTCCGTGTCGCCACTCGAGCCTCAACCTAGAATGGAAGGCTCTGCTATTGCAAACGGATCTCCAGGTGATTGACGCTCACGCCGGCCACGACCAAGAGACCGGCAGCGTCTCCAAACACGGGGAACGCGAGACCCGGGGCAACGTTCAACAGCATCGCGGAGTTGCCCGACCGGCTCGTGCTCTCGGGATCGGCGGAGCGCACCTCAGCCCACAAGAATTCGCTCGTAGGTGGAGGATCCGCGAGCCGCACGCCGGCGAGCGCCAAGCGCGCGGCGCCGCGCACCGGGGCGCTCGGGTCGAGCTCTGCCGCGAGCTGGATGGTGCGCGTAGCAGCGTGCCCGGTGCGCGAGCTCAGAGCATACACGATGGCCTGGCGGACGTTTTCATCGGTCTCGAACTCGAAGCGTTCCGCTAGCAGCCCGACGCCGCTCGACTCGACTCGCTCACCGAGCCCGCGCGCCACGTGCGCCCGGAGCAACGGATCCGGGTCGTCCAGGTAGCCCTCCACGAGCCCTGCCAGCTGGGGATCATTGCGGCTGGCGAGCGCGCGCAGCGCTAACGGCCGGGAGGCGCCAGCTTCACTCACGAGCGACCACAACACGGTCGATGCGACGCTGCGTTGCCCGCTCGGCCGCAGCAGGCACACGCTGAGCGCCGTGCGGATCGATCCAGCGGATGTGCTCGCGAGCAGCCTGGAGGCTCCCTCCAGCACCCGATCATCAAACCACAAGGCGTTGTTCGCGGCCGCCAGCACCCGCGCCTGGTCCCCCGACTCGAGCTCCGCGAGCGCGTCCGCCCCACCCCCGAGCGAGAGGCTCCACGCGGCGGCCGCTCGCTCACTCGCCACGTCCGAGCGGCGCAACGCGACCAAGCGCTCGTCGAGCCCCGCGAAGCGTTCGCGCCAAACCCAGCGCCGAGCGGCAGCGGCGCGCGCGCTGAGCGGCAACGCGACCTCGCCCTCTAGCGCGCGAGCCAGGGCGGCGTGGCCGTCGGAGCCTACGAGCCGCGACAGCGCGTGCGCCACGGCAAAGGCGCTATCTGGCTCTGCCAGCGCTACTTCGAGCCGGCGCGCGGCAGTGTCTCCGCCCATGCGACCGAGCAACGTCCACAACCAGCGCTCGTCCGGATCGGCTCGGCCCAGCCGCGAGATCACGATTTTCACGAGCTCACGGCTGGGAAACTCGAGCGCGCGCTCCTGCAGGTGGGCGTTCCCCGCGGCCGACAGCTCTTTGCCGAGCGTGCGAGCCGCTGCGGGGTCTTGTGCAAGGAGCAAGATTTCGAGCGCCGCGCGCTGCAAGACAGGCGACTCTGCAGCGAGCCAGGTGCGCGCCAGCGGCACCGTCTCCAGCGCTCCCAGTTGGGTGAGAGCGACCGCCGAAGCCGCGCGGACCTGCGCCGTTTCGCTGCGAACCCAGCCCCGGAGACTGTGGAAGGCGCGTTGATCACCGAGCGAGCCCAGCAGCTGCACGAGCTCGAGCGTCGGCTCACCGGGGGAATCCAGGATGCGCTCCAATGTCTGGGGTGGGTAGGCGAGCAACGCCTCTCTCGCGATGATCGCGCTGCTACCCAAGGTGCGCAGCGCACGGCCCAGCACCGAGAGCGACTCGGCGCTGCCTTCGCGTGCCAGGGCAAGCGCGGCCACCCCTCGCGCGAGATCGAAGAGCTCGACCTCGTCCGGCCCTGCGCCGTCGGCCGGACGTTGCTCGAGCAGCGTCGAGAGCACCAGCTCGCTCTTGGGATACGCCGCGTGCAGGGCAAACCCCCGCGCCAGCGTCAGCCACTCGCGGCCTCCGAGCGCTGCGCGCCGCTCGAAGACGAAGCTCGACAATCGATTGAGCGCCGCGTGCGTACCGAGGGCTGACAAGCGCCGTATGCCACGTAAGCGGTCTGCAATAGCGGTAGAGCCGAGCAGCCTCGCCAAATGCGCCACGCCAAAGCGGCTGCCAAGTGACGCCCGAGCCGGCACAACGGCCTCGGCACTGGCCGGTTCCGGCTCGGTTTCTGCGCGCGACGTCCCCGAGAACCCGAGGGCAGCGAGCAGAATCAGTCCGCGAAACGGACGCTCTAGGCCTGACACCCCAGTAATGTTGCACAAAAATTCGGAGCGGGGGCCGCGGCCGCTTGCCTCATGCGAGCGCTCGGCGTAGGCCCTGCGGGCGAAAATGAGCGACTCCGAACCCAAAGGGGGAACCCCAAGGCCGTTGACTCTCGCCGTGCCCAAAGGGCGAATCTTGAAGGTACTCGCGCCCCTGCTCCGCCAAGCAGGCATCTCGGCCGATTGCCTATTGGCCGAAGATCGGCGCCTCGTCCGCGAGAATGAAGACGGGAGCATCCGCTTTTTGCTCCTCAAGCCGGATGACGTGCCCACCTACGTGGAATACGGCAGCGCGGACCTGGGCGTCGTGGGGCGCGATACGCTGCTCGAGCGCAACTACGAGCTCTACCAGCCCGTCGATCTGCGCATCGGACTTTGCCGGATGGTGGTCGCGGCACCGGTCGGCGCAACCATCCCTGCGGTGCCCCGCGTCGCGACGAAGTACCCGCGCATCGCACAGAAGTATTTCGCATCGCGCGGCGTCCAGGCCGAGGTGATCTTCGTTCAAGGCTCGGTCGAGCTCGCCCCGGTCACGGGCCTATCGGACCTGATCGTCGACCTGGTGGAGACGGGAGCGACGCTGCGCGACAATGGACTCGAAGAGCTCGACGTGATCTGCCCCATCTCCAGTCTGCTCGTCGCCAACCGTTCCCTCTTCAAGCTACATCACGAGCGCATCGCCCCGCTCGTCGAGGGACTACGCCGGGCAGCCGAAGCGGCGAGCGCGACCTAGAACGCCGCTGCCAGATTCATTCCCGGCTTCGCACCCCGGGGCTCCCCGGCTCCGCCGTTAGCCGTGCCTGGCCTCGGCGAAAGCCCGGAAGCCCGTAGTCTGGAGCCTGCAGCCCACTCTTCAATCGACCACCAGGTGAGGCAGCATGCGCTCCAAGGTCCGAGGCCCAATGCCCCTGATTCGCAGCAGATCGCTCGGCCGCCGGAACCGCCCCAGCCGCTGCCGCAGCGCCAGGATGGCGGCGGCGCGTTTGGTGCCCACGCCGGGCAAGCGAACGAGCTCGGCCGCGCTCGCTTGGTTCAGGACGACGCGCGCGCCTGGGCTCGCGGCGGCAGCGCCTGCTTCTGCAGCGGCCCGAGGCGCACCCGCGACTGGCGCCGGCGGCGGGGTCTTCTGACAAGGCGCCGAGGCGGGCGGCGCGCTCACCGGCTCTGGCAGTGGTGAACGCTCCTCTGCCAGCTCCGGCGATGGCAGCGAGGGCGCGGGCAGTGGCAGCGAGGGCTCCGGCGATGACGACGCCGACGGAGACGCCAGCGAGGGCGCGGGCCCAGCGAGAGCCGCTCCGTTTGCCGCCGTGCCGACGGCGTGGCTGCCCAGCGCCGCCAGATCGAGACCGACCGCCGGGGAGCTCAGCGCCGACAGCTCGGGCGAGCGACTCGCGACGAGGCCAATGCCCGCGAGCCCCAACAGGGCCAGGCCAAGCGCCACCGCTCGCATGAGGACCGGCGCCCATACTCGCCAGCGAGCGGCGCCGAGCTTCACTGGGCTGCCCTTGCCAACCCCAGCGGAAAGGGATGACGCTACGCCGCAAAGCGCGGCGGTGCTATGAGACGTTTTGGGGGGCCCTGTGTGCATGTGCTCTAGCCTCCTTAGTGACGCTGACTCAGGCGGCTGGCCCCAGCTGATCCGCAGGGCTCGATCGGGATGAATGCGCAGCGCCTCCCTCGCCACGCGGCACATAGTCTCGAATCTGCATTTCTCCGGAGACAGGGATGGCCTCTAGCTTCACGCTCACCGAGCCATCGGAATTGATGAAGGCAACGCCGATGCGGGTCAAGAACCGGCGGCTCCTGCGGTCACTGACCACGTAAACGATCTTCATTTTGCTCGCGTCCATGTCGATTGCTCCTCGCGCACTGCCACGACCTGCTCCCTGCAGGTGGTGTGGGCGCCGCTCATCGAGCGAGCACTGCGCCTTTCATGCCGGCGCAAGTCGGGGCCAAAAAGTGGGCGACGGGTTCCGCGGACGCTGGCCGACGCCGGTCACCGCCGACGGCAACACCAAGCGCACCCGCACGCGGCACGCAGCGCGCCCGCCATCCCTTCTCGTCGGACCTCTCCGGCGAACGCTTACATGTAGGCGGCAAACAACAGGCTCACGTAAGTGAGCAGGCTCGCGGCCCACAGCCCGCAGCGGAGATACAGCCGTTGCTCGAGGGCCCAATAGATCGCCAACGGGGCGAACGGTGGCAACGCACACAATAGTCCAAGCCAGCGCGAACTTTGGCCCAGAGCGACCGCCAGGGAAAAGTGCAGCGTCATCAAGCTGGCGAAAGAAAGCAATAAACCCACACCGACCAGACCCGTCATCGTCAGCCTGACTTTTTGGCAAATCGCGGAGAATTCACGGGCATCTCGGGGTCGCTCATCGTTCGCGATTGCCTCCCAGCCCACCCGGCCGCCCAGCAGCGCTAGCAGACATAAGTCCGGAGCTCTACCGTCTTTGGGGGGGCCCCGACCCATTTCGATGTCTCCGCGCGCTGGCGGCGCTCGGGCATCGCGTCTTTCGTCACCTCACCCTGTGGGCGAGCGCCGGCCCAGTGTTACACTCAATCCGTGCGTTGGACTCCTTTCGTCATGGCGGCCGTCGCGGGCGGCTTGTTGGCATCATTGCCGTTGCATCTCGAAGTCGCTCAGGCCGGAGGTCGAACGTTCCGTCCCGACGTCATGACCGTCGACCAGATCCGGCCTGGCATGAAGGGCTACGGCCTCACCGTTTTCGAGGGCACTAAGCCGGAGAAGTTCGGGGTCGAGGTGATCGATGTGATCAAGAACTTCAGGCCGCGGCAGGACGCGATCTTAATCAAGACGTTTCACCCTCGCCTCGACGTGGTCAACGTAGTGCGGGGCATGAGCGGCAGCCCGATCTACATCGACGGCAAGATGATCGGCGCCTACGCCTACGGTTGGAGCTTCGGCAAAGAACCAGTGGCGGGGGTTACGCCGATCGAGAGCATGCTGGAAGATCTGGAGCGGCCGCTGCCCAAATCCATCTTCGGCTGGCCGCTGTCGCCGCTGCCGACCCCGCAAAAAGCGCCTCGCCCGGAGGCCAAGCTCGACGGCTTGGACAGCGGAGCCACTCGCTACGCCGGCGATCTCGGCGACTACCAGCTCGATGCACACGCCGCGCAACTGAAGGAGCGCAGCCCCTTCGGGCGCGCCGACACGGCCGGCCTTCGCCCCGTGTCCACTCCCATCCTGCTCGGAGGCATGGGCGAGCTGGCGAGTGACATGGCGCGGGAGCTGCTCGCGCCACTAGGCCTCGAGCCGCAACAAGGTGGTGGCGGAGGCGGCATCGAGCCGGGAGCCCCCGAGCACTACGAAGACGGCGGCGCCATCGCGGTACAGCTGATCAGCGGTGACTTGAACGCCACCGGTCTCGGCACGGTCACTCGCGTGGAAGGGGATCGGCTCGTCGCCTTTGGCCATCCCATGATGGGCGGTGGCGTGACCTCATTGCCGACGGCCGTGGGCCGGGTGTCTTGGTTTCTGGCGAGCGAGGCCGCCTCCTTCAAGCTGGGTACGGCGGTGCGCCCGTTGGGCGCGCTGGTCAATGACCGGCAAGCGTCCATCGTGGTGTCCGAATCCGCCAAGGCGCCCGTGGTGCGGGTCTCCTTCCACATCGATGGAGTGCCGGGCGCGCCCTATCGAGACTGGAACTTCGAGGTGGCGCACGAGAAGTTCATGACCCCCACCTTTCTGGCCATGGCCCTCGGCGATGCGCTGCAGGCCACCGCTGCCGAACGCCAAGACATCAGCTGGACCGCTGAGAGCAAGGTGTCGATCAAAGGCCATGGGGACGTGCTGCTCGAGGACTTCGGCGTATCCATGGGCGGCACGCCCGATCCGCGCGAGTTCGTCCGCTCCCACCTGGTCTCGTCCGTCGGGGGTATCTTGAACAACCCGTGGGAGCCGGCGCTGGTCGAAGCAGTGTCGGTGCGCATCAAGCTCGACTATGCGCGCGACATCGTGCGGCTGCGCGAAGCGCGGGCCATAGAGACCGAAGTCGACGCGGGCCAGCCCGTCAACATCGTGCTCACGCTGGTCCCGTTTGCCGGTCCACCGTTCACGCGCACCATCAGCGTGCCGGTCCCCAAGTACCTGGCGGATACTACGCTGAAGCTCTCGATCCGTCCCGGGCACTCCGTGCCGCGCGAGAAGGCGACGCCCGAAACGCTCGGCGAATTCGTGGGTAACCTGGAGGATCCGATTTATCCCCCCAAGTCGGTGGTCGTTTCTTACGCGACGGGAGGCGGGGTCGCCTTCAAGGGAAGGATCGCTGAAAACTTACCACCCGGTGCCCTCGATAGCATCCGGCAGCGCGCCGCCAGCTTCTCGCCCGAAGCATTCAAATCCAATCGCTACCATGTCGTACAACTCGATGACTTCATGGTTGGAAGTGATAGCGTGAGCGTCAAAGTCCGGCCTGTTCTCAGGTAGCCGGGCTGTATCAGGTGCCGCTCGCGTCCGTCCTCACTTCGTAAAGCCCTTTGCCCACCATTAAGCCTAGATACGGCATGACATGACGAACAAGACACTCCGAAGCCTGCTGCTGTGCAGCCTGACAGTCTCCTTTATGGGTGTGGCCGGGCCGAGCCTGGCCGTGGGCACTCGGCGCTTTGAGCTTCAGCGCGGCAAAGATTTTCAAGGCGGCGATCTGAAGGGGGTCGCGATCGACAGCGCCGGACGTGTTCACGCCGGCTTGAATCTGGGGGCTCTGCCGCTCGCCGACGTGCAGTCGGTGTGGAGCGCGCTGCCCCGCTCGGATGGCAGCCTGTTGCTCGGCACGGGCAACGAAGGCAAGCTGCTCGAGGTGCGAGGGGGCACGGTGCGCGTTCTGTGCGAGACCAAGGCGTTGGTCGTGACCTCGCTCGTCGAAGGCTGGAATGGGGACGTCTTCCTCGGTACGCTCCCCTCCGGCGAGGTCCTGCGTTGGGCCGGCGGTAAACTGTCGACGCTCGCCAAGCTGCCTGGCACCGAGCACGTCTGGGGCCTGGCCTTTGACGAGGCTGGGCAGGTCTTATTTGCCGCCACCGGGCCCGAAGGCAAGCTGTTCCGCATCGAGAAGAGCGGCAAGGCCGAGGTGTTCTTCGACGCCGAAGAGCAGCATCTGATGAGCCTCGCGGTGGTTCCGCAGCGAGCCGGGCAGAGCGTCGTGTATGCCGGAGCGAGCGACAAGGCGAAGTTGTACGAGGTGCGCGCGCCGGGCCGCGCCAGCGTCCTTTATGACTTCGGTCGCACGGAGGTGCGCGCCATCGTCGCCAACGGCAGGGGGGAGATCTTCGCGATCGCCAATGACATCAAGTCGGGCGGTTTCGTGCCTTCGCGCGAAGACGACGGCTCGGACTCGAGCCCAAGCGTCCCGGCCAAGACCACGGGCAAGGGCGTGTTGTTCCGCTTCTCGAGCGACGGCTCACCGGAGCAGCTGCTCGAAGACGCAGACGAGCATTACACGAGCCTGGCGCTCGGGCAGAATGGGCAGCCCTACGTGGGGACGGGCGTCAACGGGCGCATTTATACGGTCGACGATTCCCACAATGACGTGTTGATGGCGGATACCGAGGAGCGCCAAGTCGGGGTGCTCTCGATCATCGGCAAGCAACAATTCGCGAGCTCTAGCGACCCGGCGGTCTTGCACCCCTTGCGAGGTGTGGGCGGCACGGACGCGGTGTGGACGAGTAAGGCGCTCGACGCGGGGCTCAGAGCCCACTTTGGGCAGCTGAGCTGGACGGCGTCCGCTCCGCTCGAGCTATCCACGCGCTCCGGTAACACGCAACAGCCGGACGACACCTGGAGCGCCTGGAGCGACCCTTTGACACGCCCAGGGATGACCAAGAGCCCTGCGGCGCGTTATGTTCAGATTCGTGCCCGCTGGAACCAGGATCCACACGCCACGCTGAGTGACGTCACCCTGCCGTTCGTCACCGACAACCTGCGCGCCGTGCTGACCAGCGTGGAAGTGGACCGGGAAAAAGATGACAGCGCCTCGGGCTCGGACATCGGTAGCTCGGGCGGGCCTGTCAGCGACGACGCGGACCCCGTGATCAAGTTGAAGTGGAAGGTCGATAACCCGGACAGCGATGAATTGCGCTACCGCCTGCAGTATCTGTTGGCGGGTACTTCCGAGTGGTTCGATATCCTCAAGCCGGGTCGATTGCTGACCAAAAATCAATTCGACTGGGACACATCGGATCTCCCAGAGGGACACTATCGCCTGCGAGTCCAGGTCAGTGACGAGCTATCGAACCCGCCCGATCGCGTAAAAAAGCACGAGCTGTCGAGCGCCACGATCATCGTAGACAATACGCCCCCGGCGCTCGTCGCCCTGGAGGCCAACGGTCGACGCGTCACAGGGTCGGCCGTTGACGGTGTAGGGCCCATCGCCCGCATCGAGATGGGCGTGGCCGGGACCGGCGAGTGGTACCCCTTCTTCCCTCGGGACGGGATCTACGACCAGCAGCGCGAAGACTTCGATGTGGACGTCTCGGCGTTTGCCCCCGCAGGGCGCCTGATCGTCAGCGTGCGCGTGTACGACCAAGCCAATAATTTCGTCGTACGCCACGTCACCCTCCCCTGATTCGTCCCTCGCGGAGCCCGGCAGCTCGGAGGCGGCAGCGGCGCTGCGGGCTGGCGCTATTCGCGCTGCGCTGCGGCCTTTGTACACGCTGCGGGGCGCCGAGAACGCCGGGGTGGGTGCCCCTCTACAGGGCTGAGCGGGCGCCTCGGGCCTGGGGTCCGAGGCCACCTGACAGGTGTCGGAGGCAAAAGCGCCCATTCGGAGCGTTGGCGATGACGCCGCTGGGTGCTACGCTATCTAAGTTAATCTTGGTTTCTGTTCACTCGTCCTGAGTGGGCAGCTTAGTTCCCTCAGCCTTACTTATCAAAACGTGCCGGTGATTTTACCGCGCTTGTTCAAGCTTTCATTTGCGCTGATCACTTCGGTCGGCGTCGTGGTGGCTTGCTCGGTGGACGACGCCAACATGGCGCCGACGAGCTGTATCGGCCTGAATTGCGGCGTATTTGGGCCCCCGTCGGAGCCTCAAAACGTACCGAGCTCGCTCTCGGGTGCGCCCGACGCCTCGGCGACGGAAGAGTCGGCTCCTGCCAAGGCCGAGTGTGGAATCGGCAGTTGTCTGCCAGATGACCCCGGGGCCTGCAACGGCTATTCACCGCCCGCGCCACCCGCGCCCAACGGGCAGCTCGACGGTGGCGTAGCCTCAGACGCTGGCGTCGATGGCGGTGTCGTGGGAGCCGACGCTGGCGTCGATGCCGGCGCGGGCGGTCCGCAGATCGACGGTAGCTTCAACCAGCCGAGACGACCGGACAATTCGCCGAGCCAGTTCGCGTGCCAGCTCTCTGTGACGAACGGCTCAGTCGCTCGCCAATGTGGCGCCGCCGGCCAGCAGCGCGCCGAACAAGCGTGCACCTCGTCGCTCGATTGCGGACCTGGTCTCGGTTGTGTCGGCACGGTGCGTTCAGGGCGTTGTTTGCCTTTCTGCTGCGGCATCGGCGCCGACAGCTGTGCCGAGGGCTTCTACTGCGCCGAAAGGCCCCTGCGCGTCGAAGCGCTCGGTGAAGCCGACGGTCCGAAGGTGCCGGTCTGTGACCGCGCCGACAATTGTAGCTTGGGCGAGCCCTTTAACTGCGAGGGTCGGCGCTGCGTATGCGGCGCGGACACCGCCTGCCAGCTAGTTCGACCCGATGGGACGACCGCGTGCGTGCCGCTCTCGCCGAAGCCCGGCCAGGTGGGTGACGAGTGCCCCTGTGACCGGGGGCTGCATTGCTCGCAAGCGACGGGTACATGCGTCAAGGTCTGCGACCTCGACGAGCGGGATTCGGACACGTGTGGAACCGGTGTATGCCAGACGACCCCCGTGTTACCTCCAGGTTGGGGCATTTGCGTCGGAGTGCCGCCGGATCAGATGCCGCAGCCGTGAACCCAGCGCGCATCTACCCACGACATGCCGCTGCCTCATGCGCGAGCGCGTGTGCTCCGGCGGCTCGGCATCCTCGAGAATAGCTGCGATGTTTCAGCTTCAGACTGCTACCCCACGAGCCTGGCTCGAGGTCGTGTTTGCCGATTTCGACGCCTTTCTGATCGACCACACGTTGTGTGAGCGCAAGGCGAGCGCCATGGGCATGTCGCTCGTCGCCAAATACCCCGACCGCGACTTGATCCTGGAGCCGCTCATCGCGTTCGCCCGCGAGGAGCTCGAGCACTTTCACATCATGTTCAAGGTGATCGCCGCGCGCAAGCTGCTGCTCCCGGCCGACACCAAGGACGCCTACGTCAACGGGCTGCGTAAGGCGATGAGCAGCGATCCGCAGGCCCTGTTCCTGGATCGACTCTTGGTCTCGGGTGTCGTCGAAGCCAGGGGCTGCGAGCGGCTGCAGATGGTGACGGAGGCGCTCGAGGAGGGCCCTCTCAAACAGACGTACCTCGATCTCACCAGGGCCGAGGCTCGCCACCACGCGCTATTTTTTCGCCTCGCTGAGCGCTACTTTCCCGTTGAGCGCGTCAGAGAGCGAGCGCGGGCGTTGTTCGTCGAAGAAGCCGAGCTCTGCGCCAACCTGCCGCTCAGAGCCGCGGTGCACTGACGCCCGGCCTCTGTCACTCGCTCGCGGGCGGCAATTCGACGTGCAGCGTCGCGATGCCGGCTTGCGACACCAGGCGGTAAGACGGCGCTGCGCCGGATGGATCACTGCTGAGATCGATCACCAGATCGACGCCGCCGTCCACCTGCACGAGCGCCACGTTGGATACGGGCGGACCAAAGTGCTCGGTGGGCAGAGGGTTCGCGTTATTTCGCACGCCGAGCTTGGCGCCGGTCAAGCGATAGGTCAGGCGGCGCCCCACCCGCTCGAGGGCGACAGGGACCTCACCGGTCATGCGCACGAAGATGGAAGCGCCCTTGTCCAAGCGCCGCACAAAACCGGTGAAGATGACTTCGACGAGAGGCCGTACCTCGGCCTCAGATGGCGCGGCGGGCTTGGCACTTTGGGCAAACAACGGAGCCGAGTCCCAGACCGCCAAACACGAGAACACAGCCAGGATGGGCAGCCCAGCCTTTGAAAACAACGTGGCCTTTGAGCATGACGACATTACTCTCCAATCCCTTCGCGCGACTCCACAAGGTAGCTTGCAGAGGGCCTCCACGCTACTCGAGGCCTGCACGCAGAGCGGCCGTCCGCGTCCGGTGCAGAGCCTTCCGTTAACCGAGACGCCGGCCTTAACGCTGTGTCGCCTACGCCGATGTGGGCCGAGGTAACGTCATATCGCAGCAGCAGCCCGCGGCGCGCACGACGGAGTCATGGAGCGCGCTCGCTCTTGCTTCGACCGGTGAGCACAGTGAGCTCGATGCGTGACCTGGCGCCTTCGTAGAAGGCCTTCACTGCAGCGTTCAGGCGCTGCGCGACATACCAACGTGAGAGGAGTGGCGCCACCGCTTCGTACGGCTCTTTCGAGAACGGGGTGCGCGTCGTGCGATGAACGATCCGAAGCTCTGTGTCGCTTGGCGTCAGCATGGTCGCGACCATGCGATCGAGATACAGGCTGGCGCGCGCACGGCGCGCGAGAAGCGCGCCGAGCTCCAGGGGCCCCATGCCCTCGGCGCGAGCCGCCTGCTCGAGCGCGCCCTCTCCCCCCAATTGCTGCAGCAAGCTCGAGCGAGCGGACTTCGCCCGCACCGCGACGTCGCGCGCCGTGGGCTCTGGATTTATCTCGAGGCTACCCAGCAAGACCTCCGCCATGTGACGTTCGAGCGCGGCCCCGATGTGACGCTCCAGGTAGGGCTCGTCTGGCGTAGGCATGAAGCCGCCGTCCGCCAGCGCCTCCAGTCGGCCTTCGAAAGCGAGCTCCCGCTCGAAGATGAAGCGCGGCCTGGCGATCCCGCCCGTCTCTGGCGCCGTGAACCGCACGGCCACTCGATCCACGAAGCTACCGGCCTCTGCCTGACCCGCGGCGTCGCGCGGGAGAAAGAGCGCCCCGAAGAACGCCAAACCGCAGATCGTCGTGCAAAACGTAGAGCGCGCCTGGCGACCCCCCGCGCGCGAGGCCAACACGAGCGGGCGTTCAGCTGAGCGCTTTGGCGGCGCTGACGACATGCGCATCTTCGGAGGTGGAAGCAGACGCGCCGCTCGCACCCGCCGCTACGGAGGACCCGGGTGAGGCAGGGCCGTCGTCATCGTCCGGCGCGGAAGACTCGTGGCGTTGAGAGTAGCTGCGAGCGACCCGGCGTGCTTTGACGAACTCGGCGAAAGTCAGCAAGCGATCCAGATCACGCGCGCCCAGCGTCGCCGCCACGTCGCGCAGCTGGCGGCGCAGCCATTCCGCGTTGCGGGTGCGGCGGGCGCCGAGCGGATCTTGAGAAGGCGGCGGCGGCTCCGAGGGTGCCTCGGCGACGGGTGGGGGCACGGCTGCGCGCGGGACCGCTTTCAGGGCGTGCGCCTCGAGCCATGCTTCCATGAATACGCGTAAGCGCTCGCTGCGGAACGCGAACCAACGCTCGCGCTCCGGAGCGTTGACCATCAGCACGTCCTTGAAACGCCGGAACGCGCCGCGACCGTCGATGGCGAGCGTCAATTCGTCGCGCAGATCCGAGGGATCGAGCATCTGGATGAAGCGCTCCATCCAACGATACTGCTCGCGCGAGCTCACTGGCTCGACCCGCACGTAGGCCGCATCCGCCGCGATGCGGGAGTGCATCTGCGGGTCGGCAATGCCGTCGACGACCCGCAGCACCTCGCCCGTACTGAGGTGCAGATAACTGTGGACCTCGGGCGCGTTGTTCTCGAACGCGTCCTCGAGCGCCTCCCAGTCGACAGCCACCTCGACAGGAACCGGGGGCTGCGCGGCGCTGGCGTTGTTGTCAGTTGACATCGTTCTCCAAGCTCGTGCCGTCGAGTGCCGTCGACCGAGCGCGCCGTACGGCCGCCCACCAGCGCGAGAGGTGCTCTCTGCGCAAAGGTTCGGACATCTGCGCTGTGAAACGTTGTGGGTGCTCCACCATTTGGGCGGCCTGGCTCACGCTGCCAAACAAGCCTACCCCGACGCCGGCGAGCATCGCTGCACCTCGGGCCGTCGACTCGAGATCGAGCGGGCGTTCGATGTATAAGTCAGAGATATCACTTTGGAACTGCATGAGAAGATTGTTCTGGGCCGCGCCTCCGTCAACTCGAATGCGCCCCAAGCGGAGCCGGCTCTCCGAAATACGGCCAGGCACGCTCCCGGATTGCGTGGCGGCGACGCCGTCGGCGTCGCGATTGTTCGCAGCCAGATCTTCGCGGATGGCGGACACCAAATCTGCAACCTGAAAGGCGATGGCTTCGAGCGTGGCGCGGGCGATGTGCCCCTGGCTCGACCCTCGGGTCAACCCAGTGATGAGGCCACGTGCTCCGGGGTCCCAATGGGGGGCACCCAGACCGGAGAGAGCGGGTACGAAGACCACACCCTCGCTGCTCGCCACCGAGAGCGCCAAGGCCTCGACCTCCGCCGAGGAGCGGATCAGCCCCAGGCCGTCGCGTAACCACTGAACGGCTGCGCCGGCGACGAAGCAGCTGCCCTCGAGCGCGTAGACCGTTTGCCCGCCGATCTGCCAGGCGATGGTCGTGAGCAGACCGTGCCGACTGCGAACGCGCTCCGCGCCGGTGTTCACCACCAGGAAAGCACCCGTGCCGTAGGTGCATTTAGCGTCACCTGGCTCGAAACATGCCTGGCCAAATAGGGCCGCTTGTTGGTCACCGGCAATCCCCGTGATCGGCACGCCATCGGGAAGCGGCGCAAAGCCCCGCGTCTTGCCGACCTCACCGACGCTCGGAACGATGCTCGGCAGGACCGCTTGGGGGACTCGGAACAGATCGCACAAGCGATCATCCCAGGCTGAGGTGTCGAGGTTCATCAAGCTGGTGCGCGAGGCGTTACTGACTTCGATCACGTGCGGAGCTCTGCCCGCGGCGCCGCCTGCAAGCCACCAAACGAGATAGGAGTCGACCGTCCCAAACGCCAGTGCCCCCGACTCCGCTTTCTTTCGAACGCCACACGCATCGAGCAGCCACGCGATCTTCGTCGCTGAAAAGTAAGGGTCGAGGACGAGCCCGGTGCGTTCACGCACCTCGGCTTCATGGCCCTCTGCTTGGAGCCGCCGACACTCGTCAGTGGTTCGACGATCTTGCCAGACGATGGCGCGATGAATCGGCCGACCGCTTGCCCTGTCCCAGACGAGTGTGGTCTCGCGCTGATTAGTGATGCCGATGGCGGCGATTTCGTCACCGCGCACGCCCGCCTGCCGCAGCGCTCCGGACACCGCATATTCTACGCTGCCGCAGATCTCGCCGGGGTCGTGCTCCACCCAGGCCGGAGCGGGATAGTGTTGCGGCAGCTCCTGACTTTCGCGGCCGAGAGTTCGTCCGTCAATACCCATGACCAGCGCCGTCGACCCTGTGGTCCCTTGATCAATTGCCAACAAGTAGCGTGTCATGAGCCCGAGCCACACTACCAGAACGGGCCGCGCTTGTCGCCGCGTCGCCTGGACGGTAGCCTGACATCACGATGGCCAAGCTCATCCTCACCTCGCCAGAGGGTCAGCAGACCGTCACGCTGGCGCCGCGAAACTCGCTCGGGCGGCACCCGGACAGCAGTATCCAGATACTGGACAAGATCGTTTCGAAGGAGCACTGCCGCATCTGCCTCGAGGGCGATACCTGGGTGCTCGAAGATCTGGACAGCCTCAACGGCACCTTCCTCAACGGCAATCGGGTCGCGGGCAAACATCCTCTGTCGCACGGGGACGAGTTCAGTCTAGGTGCGACACGCGCGCGCTTCGACTTGGACGTGAACGCCGCGGCGCTCAGCGGCGATACCGCCGTCGCAGCCGTTAGCCCGCCCCCGCTCTCTCCGCCCCGCTCCGGGCTCGGCCTGCAGCCGCAGGGCGCGCGGGCGTTAGCGCCGCGTACGGCTGCGTTTAGCGCGACCGCACGTGGCCTGGAGAATTTCGAGCCGGCTCCCCCCGCGCGAGGCCCAGCTTTAGGGGGAGGCCCGAGCGCAGGTCATACGCTGCTGGCGGCCAGCCCGCCAGCGGTCGAGGTCAACCAGCAAGGTCGCGAGATCGGCACGCAGATCGCGGCCCAGGAGCAGGGCTTTCGCCCGTTCCAGGAGCTGCAGAACAATCCGACGCAAATCGCAGCCGACTACGAGCGCTTGAGGCTGTCGCACGAGCTTTCGCGCGAGATTTGCCTGGAGCGCGACCTCACGAGCCTGCTCAATAAGATCCTCGCCAGCATGTTCCGCTTCGTGCGCGCCGATCGAGGCGTGATCTTCCTGGTGGGCGACAACGGTCAGCTGGAGCCGGGGGCGAGCCTGCGGCGGGACGGCTCAGAGGCGGCGATCAGCGTCTCGTCGACCATCATGAATCACGTGATGCGCGAGCGCGCCAGCGTGCTCACGCATGACGCTGCGATGGATTTTGCCGGCTCGAAGGGCCGCAGCATGATCCTGAACCGGATCAGCTCGGCGATCGTGGCGCCTTTGATGCACGAGGAGGACATCCTCGGAGTGCTCTGGCTCGATAGCGAGACGCTGGCGCGCTTCGAGCAGCGCGATCTCGAGATGGTCACCTCGATCGCGGCGCAGGCGGCCATGTTCATCGAGATCAACATCCTGGGACGCAAGGTCGAGCAGGAGATCGTGAACCGCGAGCGCTTCAGCCGCCTGCTCTCGCCGAACGTGGCGGAGAAGGTCCTGTCCGGCGAGATGGTCATCCAAAAGGGCGGCACGCTCGTCAGCGAATGCACCGTCTTCAACTCCGACATACGCGGCTTCACGCACATGAGCGACGGCGCAGCGCCGGAGCCCCTCGTCGAGATGCTGAATGACTACTTCGAGCTGATGGTCGAGACGCTGTTCAAGTACGAAGGCACCCTCGATAAATTCATGGGTGACGGGATCATGGCGTTGTGGGGCGCGCCCGTGGTGACCAAGGACGATGCCGTCCGCTCGGTCGAGTGCGCGCTGGAGCAGATGGAGGTGCTGAGGGCGTTCAACGCGCGGCGGCGTTTGCGTCAGGCGCCCGCGCTCGAGATCGGCATTGGCATTCATACCGGGCCGGTCGTGGCCGGTTATATCGGCAGCTCTAAAGCGCTCTCGTACACCGTCATCGGGGACACCGCGAATACGAGCGCCCGGTTGTGCGGGGCAGCGGGCCCGGGGGAGATCCTGGTGAGCAAGTCGACGATCGAACAGCTCGGCTCACGCTTCGAGTATCAGGAGCTGCCTCCCCTGCAGCTCAAGGGCAAAGAAAAGCCGTTCCGTTGCTATGCGATCCAGCGCTCGAAGTTCGCCGTGAGCACCGCGGTAGCCCCACCGACCTCCTCGCGTCCGCCGCAGCGGCAAGAGCGCTGAATCATGCTCGAAGCGCAGCGCACCCATCGCCGCAGGGCCGAGGGTGATGCGCTCGCCGACATGCTTCGGGAATGGTACAGTTCCTTTCGTGAAACTCTAAAAGCGCATCTCAGGGTCACCGGCCGGGGCGCAAACCGCCGACCCTATCTCAACTCGCTTGATCGGCGCTGCAACGGACGCTAGATCCCGTGCGAATCCGCTCGGGATTGCTGCGGCAACAGTTTTGCCGAAGGCTGCGAGAAGCAGCTCGGCGAACCGCGGCATGCTCCTCGGCAGCTTAAACAGGGCGGCAGAGGGCAACGCTCGCAAAGTCAGATACAGGAGACAAGCATGGCCACAAGGATTGCTATTAACGGCTTCGGTCGCATCGGTCGCTGCGTGCTGCGCGCGCTGTACAAGCGAAATCTCGGGGATATCGAACTGGTTGCGATCAACGACCTGACCGATCCAAAGACGTTGGCCCACCTGCTCAAGTACGATTCGGTCCACCGGACCTTCACGGAGAAGGAAGTCAGCGCGACGGCCAACGGGATCCAGGTGGGTGACGACGAGATCCGCATCACCGCGCTCAAAGATCCGCGCGAGCTCCCCTGGAAGGAGCTCAAGGTCGACGTCGCGTTGGAGTGCACCGGGATCTTCACCTCGAAGGAGAAGGCCTCAGGTCACCTCGCGGCGGGCGCCAACAAAGTGATCATCAGCGCGCCCGCCACGGACCACGACAAGACGATCGTGATGGGCGTCAATCACAACGAGTATGACGCGAGCAAGCATCACATCATCTCGAACGCCTCCTGCACGACCAACTGTCTTGCGCCGATCGCCAAGGTGCTGCTCGACAACTTCGGCATCGAGCGCGGCTTGATGACGACGGTGCACGCCTACACGAACGACCAGAGCTTGCTCGATCTGCCCCATCGCAAGGGCGACCTCCGTCGCGCCCGTGCCGCCGCGCTCAGCATGATCCCCACCTCTACGGGCGCCGCCAAAGCCGTGAGCGAAGTCATCCCCGCGCTCGCAGGCAAGTTCGACGGCCTGGCCATTCGGGTCCCCACCGCCGACGTGTCGGTGGTTGACTTGACGCTCACCACGGAGAAGCCCGTCAGCGTGCAGTCGATCAACGACGCGATGAAGAAGGCAGCCAGCGCCGCCCCGTTCAAGGGCTTCCTGCACTACCTCGACATCCCGCTGGTCTCGAGCGACTTTATCGGGCACCCCGCGTCCAGCATCTTCGATGCGACGCTGACCAAAACCCAAGGCGATCGCTTCGCCAAGGTGTTCGCCTGGTACGACAACGAGTGGGGCTTCTCCGAGCGCATGGTCGATCTGGTCAAGCTCGTCGCGTCGAAGTAACTCGACCGGCGTTCTGTACGCTAAGCTGCCGTCCCTGTGTGGAGGGGGACACTGACCGAGGCGCGGGCTCGCTGGCGAGCTCGTTCCTCGGCAGAGCTGCATCCGCGAAAGTAAGGCGAGAAGAGCGTGAACGAAGTCGGTAGCTCTAAGCCCAACGCGGATCCCACGGACGTGTTTGGGAGCATCGACGACCTGGATTGCAGAGGTCGTCGTGTCTTTTTGCGCGTCGATCCGTACCTGATCGACTCGCTCGGCGTTGCGCCGGCAGCCAGCCTCGGGCCCGCAGCCAGCCCGCAAGTCGGCCTGGAGGCGAGCCTGCCAGGAGCCGCATCTCCGCTGTCGAGCTTGCGGCGCCTATTGGAGCTCGAGGCGCGGGTCATCGTGGGTACCCATCTCAGCGCCGAGGCCATTGCCGAAACGGGCCTGGACAGCATCGAAGCCTTGGCGAGCCGTCTGAGCGAGCGGCTAGAGGTCGAGGTGCTCATGCCCGATGAGTGCGCCGGTGACGCCGCTGCGCGCGTCCTCAAGGAGCTGCGCCAGGGGCAGCTCTGTGTGCTGCCTGATTTGCTCACCACCAGCGGCGGCGGGGAACAACGCAACGACGAGGCGTTCGCGCGCGCCCTCGCCACTGCGGCGGATGCCTATGTGTCGGATGCCTTCGCAGCGAGCCACCTCGAATACGCATCGCTGGTGAGACTACCGAAGCTCTTGCCGCGGCGAGCTCTCGGCTATCGTGCGCGCCGAGAGCTGACGGTCTTGAGCCGCGTTTTCGCGCTGAACCGCGGCTCGGTCGCGCTGTGCGTCGGCGGGCAGACGTTCTCCGAAAAGATTGACGTGCTCACCGCCTGGCTGCCTCGGGTCGACAAGGTGTGTGTGGGAGGCGGCGTGGCGATGACGCTCTTGGCTGCAGCCGGCCAGGCGACGAGCGATGCCGGCGCAGAGCTCGACCGCCTAGCGCAGGCGCGCTCACTCTTGGGTCGTGCGAGAGACCTGGGGGTCGAGCTGATCCTGCCCGTCGATCTGCGGGTGCAGGCCAGAGGGGAAGCCGATACACGCCTCGTGAGTCCCCTCCGGGTCCCGGCCGGAGCGCGGCTCATCGATGTCGGGCCCGAGACCATGTCCCGCTTTGGCGAGGTGCTCGCGAAAGCCAGGCACCTGCTCTGGTGGGGTCCGATGGGTAACCTGAAGCACTCGCAGGGCTCCGTCGCGAGTGAGTGGCTCGCACGCCTGTGCGCGAGCCCTGACATCATGAGCGTGGTGCTCGGCGGAGATACCCGCCGCTTCGTGCGGCAGCTCCCCCCCGAAATCGAGAATGGCATCGACCTCGTGAGCACCGGCTCTTCCGCCGCGAAAGCCTTGCTCGGCGGGCGAAGGCTGCCTGGCATCGAGGCGCTCCGCACGCGGCACTGAGCGCCTGATGAACGCGGAGCTCAGTGCGCCTTGGAGGCGTGCGAGCGCCCGCCTCCATTCCGACTCAAAGAGCTACTTTGCTCGCTGGGCTTGCCACCAATCGTCTCAAAGCTCCCGTGCTGTAAGCTGAGCTCCTTTTCGTTTGAGGCGAACGCCACGACGTGCCCGCTTCGGTAGTCGAGCACGACAGTAAGCGTATGGCCCGAGCCGGAGAGGTAGGAGACGGCATAAACCCCCTCACCCACCTCGCTCATCTCGTACTTCGCATTCGGGGTCGACCTATTGCTATCGCCCTCCCCACCGAGCATGCGCCAGGTCACCCCGCCTCTGGCGTCGAAGCTGTGTTCGAACACTTTGCCCGCCATGGGCCCATCATCGAACGACCAGCGAATGGTTTGACCGCGAATTGGATCGGTCAGCATGAAAACCTCCTCCAGCAAATGCCAAGAGCCGTAGACCTTCGTAATTTGACTGTCGCTAGGCTGTGCAACACCGGTGCCAGTAGCGTGCAACATCCGTTCATGGCGGTCCGCCTGTCCCCAGCTTGAATTTAGATACGTTTTAGAGCGACGGCGTTGTCACAGACGAGGCGATGTGCCCCTGGGCCTGGCCGCATGATCGCTTCGGCAATTCTTACGACGCCGTCCCACATCGTTGCAGGAAGCACCACGTCTCGCCTCGACCTCAAAGGTCGACATACGTCGACGGAGCCATGTCGAAGTGAAAGTGGTCGCCATGGTCGGGATGAGCGGGCCCGAGCATGGTGCGAAAGACCTGCTCCTCTCCTAGCCTGCGGGTGAGCTCCCCGAGGAACTTGCCGTGCCGTTCGAGCGCGGCATCACCCGTGCCCTTCCAGTGGCGAGCGACGCGAACTTCGAAAGCGAATGGCAGCGCTGCAGGGCTGTCAGGCCACGCGCTGCTTGCCGCAAAATCGAAGCCTGCGACGTCGATCGCGTTACCCAGCGCGTGTTCGCTCATACGTTCCGCTCTACCGCTCACCGAACGGCACCCATAGGACGCGGCCACCACTATCTTCTTGGGGGTTCGCCCATAGAATTGCATGGCCACGGCGGCGACGACCGCTTCAAAGCGCTCGAGCCGTGTCCGGAACGGCGCGGCTACGCGCGGCGAGGGTGCAAACTCGACCTCAGCGCCGATGAAATCGCTGAGCTCGACCTCGGGGCACGGCCGCTCCCCACCCCCAAACGTCCTCGCTACAGAGTCGAGGGGATAAGCGACGTCACCGCCTGCTCGCGCAGGCACGCTCAAGGCGCCCTCGGAGGCGGGCGTGCGCTGCCGCGCAGCTACTGGCGTGGGTTCAGCGCCTGGAGCCGTCTCCGCCTGCTCGCTGCAGCCCTGCACCCCGCACGTGATGAGGCAGATGGCCAAAGCAGCGCCTGCCGGGCGGAGGCGCGAGTCGCCTATCCTCCTCTGAGCGGCGTTGCTTTCGGATTCGAGCATGACTTAATGCCACGCTGCAACCTTCAGGCCAGGCCTGCCCATTGGCAATTGTGATCTCACTCAGCCTGAGGCAGCATGCCCCATATGTCGAAACCGCGCAGGATCCTGGTCACGAGCGCCCTACCCTACGCCAACGGTCACATTCACGTCGGACATCTGGTGGAATACATCCAGACGGACATCTGGGTTCGCTTCCAACGTCTGCGCGGTCATGACGTGCACTACATGTGCGCCGACGACACTCACGGCACCGCCATCATGCTACGGGCCCGCCAAGAGGGCATCTCCGAGGTGGAGCTCATCGAACGAATGAGTCGGGCCCATCAAGCGGACTTTCAGGCCTTCGGCATTCGCTTTGATCACTACGGCAGCACCAACTCGGAGCAGAACCGGGCCTTCTGCCACGAGATTTGGCAGGCGCTCCGCCAACGCGGCCTGGTCGTCGAAAAACAAGTCTCGCAGCTCTATGACCCCATCGAGGGGTTGTTCCTCGCCGATCGTTTGGTCAAAGGCGAGTGTCCGCGCTGCGGCACCCCGGATCAGTATGGGGATAGCTGTGAGTCGTGTGGCTCCACGTACAGCGCCGCCGAGCTCGTGAACCCGAAGAGCAGCGTCTCGGGAGCCGTGCCCGAGACGCGACTGTCGAGCCACCTGTTCGTGACCATCGAGTCGCAACACGCTTTTCTAGAACGCTGGACCCAGACCGACGGGCACCTGCAGCCGAGCGTCGCGAACTACCTGCGCGGCCATTTCTTGTCGGCGCCGCTCCAGGATTGGGACGTTTCGCGCCCAGCTCCGTATTTTGGGTTCGAGATCCCCGACTCACCTGGCAACTATTGGTACGTGTGGTTTGACGCGCCCATCGGCTACCTGGCGGCCACTCAGGAGTGGTGCGACCAGAGCGGGCGGCGCTTCGACGAATTCTGGCGCGAGCCGGGCACGGAGCTCGTGCACTTCATCGGCAAAGACATCACCTACTTCCATGCCCTATTTTGGCCCGCGATGCTGGAAGCCGCGGGGTTGCAGCTCCCGCATCGCGTCCAGGTTCACGGCTTCCTCACGGTCAACGGGGAGAAGATGTCGAAGAGCCGTGGCACCTTCATCCGGGCCGCGAGCTACGCAGAACACCTCAATCCGAGCTATTTGCGCTACTACTACGCGAGCCGCCTGAGCTCCAAGGTCGACGACCTCGATCTGGATCTCGAAGATTTCGTCGCTCGAGTCAACGCAGACCTGGTGGGCAAGGTCGTCAACCTGGCGAGCCGCACGGCGCGTTTGATCCAGGAGGTCGGGCTGTCCGCAGCCTATCCCGAGGACGGCGGCCTGTTCGCCGACGCGGCGGCGGTGTCCGAAGAGATCGCGGCGGCCTACGAGTCGTGCGATTACAGCCGGGCCATGCGCATGGTGATGAAGCTCGCGGATCGAGCCAATGAATACGTCGACCGGATGCAGCCCTGGAAGCTCGCCAAGCAACCCGAACGAGCGGGGGAGCTCAGGGATGTGTGCAGCGTAGCGCTGAACCTGTATCGCCAGATCGTCGCCTACATGAGCCCTGTGTTGCCGCACCTCGCCGAACAGAGCGCGGAGCTCTTGGGCGCTCCTTTCGTGGGCTGGGACTGCGTGCAGACTCCGCTGACCGGGCTCGCGTTGCAGCCGTTCAAACACCTGATGACGCGCGTCGATCCCCGGCAGGTCAAAGCCATGGTCGACGTGAGCGTGGAGGGCGCGCCGGCGGGCGGGGATGTCGCAGCGCCTGCCACGACAAAAGCCCCTGCGCCTCGCGACGAGAAGGCGCGGCGTCCGGTCGAAGCCGCGGTCAGCGCTGGCCCGGAGCCCATCGCTCCGATCTGCAGCTTCGAAGATTTCGCGAAGGTGGACCTGCGCGTGGCCAAGGTGCTGCAAGCCAGCGCCGTCGAAGGCTCGAAGAAGCTCTTGCGTCTTCGCGTCAGCCTGGGGACGGAGGAACGCACCATCTTCGCCGGGATTGCCGCGTCGTATGCGCCCGAGGCGCTCGTGGGGCGGCTCTTCGTGGTCGTCGCCAACCTCGCGCCTCGGCAGATGAAGTGCGGCACCAGCGAGGGCATGGCGCTCGCTGCGGGAACCGAGACTCGAGTGTTCCTGCTCGCTCCGGACAGCGGCGCATTGCCCGGGCAGCGCGTTCACTAAGCGGGCCGCCTGGGCTCGCAAGAGCCTGCGGGCCGAGATCGCGTGGGCCGCCCCCGCTGTCACGACTCACTCGGCTGATTTACCGACGCGCACGCTGTCCGGGCCGCGCTTCTTCGGGGCCACCTTGGACGCGCCGTTCTTCTTGGCGACGAGCTTCTTCTGCAGCGGCTTTTTCTCTGCCGCTTTCTTGCTGGCTGCCTTCTTTGCCGCGGGCTTCGAGCGAGGTGCGGCCGAAAGCACCTCCTCGGGCCCCTCCACGTCCGTCGTGCTCTTCGCTTTGCTTGGAGCCTTCTTGTTTGCCGCCTTCTTGGCAGCGGCGGGCTTGGCGCTCGTGACGGCCTTCTTCTTGGCACGCTTCTTCTTCACGGGCGCGCGTTCGCGGCGCTGGTGCAGGAGCTCTTGGGCGCGCGCGTTGTCGATGCCGTCGGGGCTGTCGTCCTTGCGCAGCGACGCATTGGTCTCGCCGTCGGTGACGTAAAGCCCAAAGCGGCCCTCGCGGAGCGTGATCACGCCACCCGAGTACTCGTCCGTGCCAAGCTCCTTAATCGGCTCCGCTGCCTTGCGCTGCCCGCGAGTCTTGGGCTGAGCGAACAAGACCAGCGCTTGCTCGAGGCCAATCGAGAAGACGTCTTCCTCTTTTTCGAGACTTCGGCTGTCTTTGCCGCTCGAAATATAGGGACCATAGCGCCCGATCTGAGCCGTGATCGGCTGCTTCTGCTCAGGATGCTCCCCGACCACGCGTGGCAAGCTGAGCATCTTGAGCGCGTCGTCGAGCGTCATCTCGGCGGGAACCATCGACTTGAGCAGAGAGCCCGTCCGCGGCTTCTCTTTGCCGCCGGCTTCGCCGAGCTGCACGTAGGAGCCGAAACGTCCGGAGCGCACGTACACCGGCAGCGCGGATTCGGGCTCGGTGCCGAGGAGCCGATCTCCGCTCGGCGCCTCCAGCATCTCCATGGCCTTCGTGAGCGTGAGCTCGTCAGGCGGCAGGTCCTCGGGAATGCTCGCGGTGGAGTCTTCGCGCTGCAGGTAGGGCCCATAGCGGCCGACCCGAATGATGATGTCGCGACCTTCGCCGTCCTTGCCGAGCGGCAAGGAGTTGATGGCGCGTGCGTCGATCTCGTTCAGGCGTTCCGCCACCAGCGTGCGCAGGCCGACGCTCAACTCAGTGGTGGGGGCGCCGTCTTTGCCGGCGGCGCCATTCGGCTTTGCAGCGCCCTCGGACGCCTCACCAAAGTAGAAGCGCTTGAGCCACGGCACGGCCTCTTCACGCCCGGCCGCGATGCCGTCGAGCTCGTCTTCCATGCGCGCCGTGAAGGCGTAATCGACCAGGTCCGCGAAGTGCTTCTCGAGCAGCTGCACCACGGCAAATGCCTTGAACGAAGGCACGAGCGCGGAGCCCTTCTTCCAGACGTAACCGCGCTGCTGAATCGTCGAGATGATGGACGCGTAAGTGGACGGACGGCCCACGCCGAGCTCCTCGAGCCGCTTGACCAGCGACGCTTCAGTGTAGCGCGGTGGCGGTTGCGTCTCGTGCCCCTTGGGCTCGAAGCCGCGCCCGTCGAGGCTCTGCCCTTCGGTCACCGCCGGCAGGGGGCGTTCCCGCTGCTCGAGCTCTTGCGTCGGATCGTCGCTGCCTTCGACGTACGCGCGCAAGAAGCCGGGGAACGTGATCGTGTTGCCGGTCACTGCGAATTCCACGTTTTGCCCGTTGACCTGCGCCTGGATGCCGAGCTTGACGCTCTGGCCGCGCGAGTCTTCCATCTGGCAAGCGACGGTTCGCTTCCAGATGAGCTCGTAGAGCTTGCCGCGATCGCCCCCCATCTCGCCCTCGACCTTGCTCGGATGACTGAAGCTGTCTCCGGCAGGTCGAATCGCTTCGTGCGCCTCTTGCGCGTTCTTCACCTTGTTGGCGTAACGCCGCGGTTTGGGCGGTAGGTACTCGTTGCCATACAGCTCGGCAATGAGAGCGCGCGCTGCGTCGACAGCCGTATCCGAGAGCGTGGTGCTGTCGGTACGCATGTACGTGATGTAGCCGGCCTCGTACAGATCCTGCGCGGCCCGCATCGTGCGTGCCGAGGAGAAGCGCAGCTTGCGGCCCGCTTCCTGCTGCAGGGTCGACGTCATGAACGGCGGCGCGGGGCTGCGGCGGTTCGGCTTTTGTTCGACGGATTGGACCTTGAACGCCGAAGCCGCGAGCTGTTGCGCGAGCGCCCGCGCCGCCTCCTCGGTGAGGATCAGCGCGTTCTTCCGCTCGAGCTGCCCTCCCTCGTCGAAGTCTTTACCCGTCGCGACGCGCTGGCCTCCGACCGAGACCAAGGTGGCCTGAAATTTACTTTTGTCTTCGGTCTCGAACTCTGCGTCGATGTCCCAGTATTGAGCGAGCACGAAGCGCATCCGCGCGGCCTCGCGCTCGACCACCATACGTGTGGAAACGCTCTGGACACGGCCCGCCGATAACTTCGGCATGACCTTCTTCCAGAGCACTGGAGACACTTCATAGCCGTAAAGCCGGTCCAGGATTCGACGCGCCTCCTGTGCATTGACCAGGCGCTGATCGATCTCACGCGGATTTTGGATGGCCTGCTCGATGGCCTTCTTCGTGATTTCGTGAAAGGCCATCCGGAGCACGGGCACCTTGGGCTCCAAGACCTCCAACAAATGCCACGCGATCGACTCTCCTTCGCGATCCTCGTCAGTCGCGAGATACAGCTGGCGAGCGGTCGACAGCAGCGTCTTCAGCCGCTGGATGTGCTCTTTCTTGTCAGCGTCGATGATGTATAGGGGCTTGAAATCGTTGTCGACGTCGACGCCCAGGCGCGCCCACGGCTGCTTCTTGTACTTGAGAGGCACATCGCTCGCCCTGCGGGGCAGATCGCGGATGTGACCAATCGAGGACTCGACGATGTAGTCCGGTCCCAGAAAGGCAGCTATCGTTTTTGCCTTAGCTGGTGACTCGACGATAACGAGGGACTTGTCGCTCACAGGGTACGATGGGGTAACGCGGGCCGGCACGCTTACAATCGGGATCCAGGCCTGTCAATGTTCGAGCCGGAAAGAAACTGGAGGCGGCGCGCCGCGGGAGGGGTTCGGAAGGCGCGAGGCGGCACCTCTCAACCCACAGCGACCTGTCCGCCGACCAGCATTAGGAATACTTGCTCCGGAGCAGGAATCGAGCACGATGCTGGCCATGCAGAAGTGGCCTGCGGGCGTCCATCAGCTCCATCCAACGATCCACGTCCATGTCCTCGAGGGGTCGCGCACCGGCCCGACAGCCTTAGTTCAGGCCGGTATCCACGGAGACGAAGTTGCGGGGGTGCACGCGCTGTCTGAGTTGCTCGAGGAAGGCCTCCGGCCCGAAAGCGGGCGCTTGCTGATCGTCCCGGTGATGAACCCGCGCGCCTACCGAGCGCGCCAACGAGCAGCTCCCGGAGGGCTGGACATGAACCGCTGTTTCCCGGGAGACGCGACGGCACAAGCCCTCGAGCCGCGCCTGGCGCGTCGCTTCATGGACCTGGTCGAATTGGAACGACCGGCGCTGGTCATGACCTTGCATGAGAGCCTCAAACGGCATCATCCGGCGATCCCCGCGTCATTCGGCCAGACCGTGGTTTATGGCGTGAATCCGATGCCCGCCATCGTGCAGCAGGTGGTGGATCGCTTGAACGAGGTCAAACAGTCGCCCTACGAGCTTTGGGCTCCCCACTACTACCCGGTGGCCACATCCTCGACGGAAGTGATCGTCGACCGAGTCGGTTGCATCGGGGTTTGCGTCGAGACGTGGCAGGGCTTCGACGAAGAACGCCGAGTCGCGATGCAACGCCAGACAGTCCGCTTCTTTCTGGAGGAGCTGGGCATCGTGGCGCGCGTGTGATGGCGCCCGAAATGAACTAGATCGTCGGGTGGCCGCCCTATCCGTCACGCAGGGCTGTAACTGCGTACCCAGGCTGTAGTTGCAGTTTACTAGGCAAGATCGCGTCTACGGCGGGCCGGGCGCACGCCGTTCAGCTATGATGGAATGCTCATGGCCAACCGATCGATTCGGCTCCAGAGAGTCATCATTGGACAGCGTTTGCTGAACTACATGTATCGTGCTGTGATTGTGAGCCTGGGGGCGGAGGTAACTAAATGAGCGACAGAAGGGCAGTTTCGGCGGGACACCACGGGGCGTCTTCGGTCGCGGCAGCGAATGAGACGTGGCGCGTCGCCGTGGGCGGCAACCGGGTCGAGAGCATGACGGTCGAACAGATCGCATACGCCTTTCACGCCGGTCAGCTCAATGTGCGGACACCGCTGTGGCCACCGGGCACGACAGGTTGGCAAGCGCTTGGGAACTTCGAACAGTTCCAGATGAGTCCTGCTGCTTACGGCGGTGGGGCGCAGCCGAGCCAGCTCGCTCAATTCGAAGAAGCTGACGACGATCCGACGCGCATGTGGACCGGGGCTGGGGACATCGAGTTGCCCGGAATGGAAGCGATGCCGCCTCAGGCTGCAGCGCCCCTGCCGCCACAAGGTCGGCCTTCGGCGCGCACCGGGCCGCGGCTAGCTGCGGCTCCTTCTCGCCCGTCGAGGGCGGCTCCGACAGCGTCCGTGCAGCCCCGCGTCGCCGCGGCAGCGGCGCCGTCCTCGATACCCCCGTTTCGTCAGGGTCGCGGCAACGGGCTCTTGCTCGTCGCCGGTCTCGTCGGCTTGGTCGGCTTGGGCAGCGCAATTCTCGCTGCGCGCGGGAACTGGAGCGCGTCCGCCAGCACCTCGGAAGCACCCGCCAGCGAAACGGCAGCCGTCGCCGCGCCCGCACCCGCACCCGCACAGATTCTGGCGGATCCAGCCTCCGCCCACGAAGCCAAGCCAGATGAAGCAGCGCCCGAGGTGAACGAGGCGCAGCTCGCCAAGTATGAAGACACACGAGCCCCTGCGTTCGTCGCCGGAGGCGACCCTGCACGCGCCAAGGCGAAAGAAAAGGAAGACGAGGCTACGCCCACAGCAGAAGCCAAAGCGGAGCTGAAGGCAGAAGCCAAAGCCGCTGACGAGCCCGCCGTGGCGAGCGGGAAGCTTTCTCTGCCAAGCGCAGAGAAGGCGACGAAGTCCGTCGCGGAAAAGCCCCGCGTAGAAGCGCCGGTGCGTTCCAGGGCGGCAGTGAGGGCGACGCCCAAACGCGCGGCTCCTGCTGCCGTAGCAGAGGCGCCAGCGGCAGCGCCAAAAGCCAAGCCCAAGCCGGCAGAGCCCGCGGCTGAAACTCAGCCCGCCGCGAATGCGAGCGTGAATGAAGCCGCGGCTGCCGCGCTCGCAACTTCGGCGAGCCTGGCGTCGTCTTGCCGCCCGCGCGGCGGTCCCTCGGGGGCCGGCAAGGCGCGCGTCATTTATTCGCAAGACGGCGAGGTGCAGTCGGTGGAAATCCTGACGGCGAAGTTCAGGGATACGCTGACCGGTAGCTGCGTTCGGATGGTATTCCGTCGCGCTAAAATCCCCGCGTTCAAGGGTGAGCCGCCCACCTTTATCAAGAGCTTTACGATCCCCGACGAGTGAGGCGAGTTCGAGGCGGCCCGGCGCCGGTCTCGACAGGTAGCTGCTCGAGCGCTCCTCAATGGGGCGCTCGCTCTCGTTTTGGAGCCTAAAATAAACCGGCGGGCGCTAGGTGGGCTCAAGCCTGGTGCGCCAGAGCCGGTCTCGAAGGCGAGGTGCGAGCTCTGATGAACGATGACGTCAAATTCCCGAGGCCAATGCTCGTGCTCTGTATCGTTGTCGCAGCGCTACCTTACTTCGCCTGCGGCTCGCCGGACGAGCGCCCACCTCCGTCGCCTTCGGAGAGTGAGTTGGATCGCGCGGTACTGGTTCAATACGACACGTCCACGGCGGATTCTCGAGATGTGTTCGCCACCGGCGGCTGCACCGAGGGGGCCACCCAGGCGTGCCGGATTTACTTGCCGAGCCACAATGACGTGCAGCCGTGCTTCGTGGGCCAGCAAGTGTGCGCGGACGCGAGCTGGGGTCAGTGCAGCAATGCAGTGCTCGTGGACGCCAACGCCGGTGACGCAGAGCTCGAGCCCGAGGCCCCCTGAGCATGAGGCACTAGCTCAAGCTGACTTCTGGGCTCGCAGTCGCGGCGTCCAGACCGTGACCTGGTCGCGACCGCCGCGCTTGGAGGCGTACAGCGCCTCGTCGGTGGCCTTGAAGAGCTCCTCCCAGTTACTGCCTGCCTGCGGATACGTCGCGACGCCGACCGAGCACGTGACCTGGAGCGTGCCAGAGCCGGTGACAAACGTGGTCGCACCGAGCTCGCTCTTAACCCGCGCCGCGAGCAGCTCCGCGCCCTCGACATCCGTCTGTTCACAAACGACCACGAACTCTTCGCCGCCGAAGCGACCCACCGCGTCCGTCTCACGCTTGGTGCGCTTGAGCACGTCGGCAAAGCCGCGGATCACGCGATCTCCCACGTCATGACCATGGGTGTCGTTGACGGCCTTGAAATGGTCCAGATCGCAGACGAGCACGCTGAGGGGCTTTTTGAAGCGCAGCGCGGAGCGTAACTTTTGCCGCGCGATCTCGGTGACCGCCCGCTTGTTGAGCAGGCCAGTCAAGCCGTCGGTGGTGGCCAGCTCTTCCAGGCGTTTTACCATCCGCGCGTTGGCGAGCGACACCGCAATGTGTCCAGCCAAGACCTGAAGGATCACGCGCACGTCGGCGCCGAAACCGCCGCGCTCGTTCGAGCCGAGCACCAGGGTACCGAGGACTTCACGGTGCACGAGCAGCGGCAACACCAAAATCGAAGCTAGCTTGGGCGGGTGAAGACTTTTGGTGAAGAGCACCTGCACGTCGGCGTCGTGGTGGCCGCGGTACGGCAAGGGGTGGCGGTTGTTGACCACCATGCCGACCAAGCCCGTCGCGTCGTGAAATGTCTTGCCGACCAGGGCGTCCGCGCCTTCGCCGCTCACGGCGCAGATCTCGTGCTCCCCGCCCTTCCTGAGCAGGGTGACTGCCGCAAATTGGAACGCCGTAAATTCGCGAGCGCTGCTCACTCCAGCCTCGATCACCTGCAGCTCGGTACGCGCTTCGTTCAGGCGCTCCACGGCGCGATACAACTTGCCTTGCTCGACCTTCGCGCGGTCCAGTTGCAAGAGCACGCGTTCATTGTCGATGGTGCGTTGGACGAGGCGACCCGCCTCTTTTAGGACTTCTAGCTCGGAGGGTAACAGCGCACGCGCCACCCGCCGGTCGAACGCGAGCAGCCCCGACGCACGCTCACCCTCCAGGATCGGCAGCGCGACCACGTGCCCTACTTCGCACGGTTTTCGATAGTACGGCAGCGGCCGCGCCGCGGGGGGGCCCACCAGCTCCACTGGGCAATCGCTCTCCAGCGCCGCTGCGAAGATCCCCTCCTTGGCCGCAAATGGGCCAGGTAAGAGATCGGGCTCGGTGCTCGACACGCCGCGCACGTGGAGCCGTGCGCCGCCATCGTCGAGCCACAAGACGAGCACGCTACGACAGCCGAGCGCCACCCGGCACAAGGACAGAGACATCCGCAACGCCGCGCCGATCTCCTCCACGCTCGACCTGAGCAGCGGGTGCTCGCCGACGTTCGGTTGGCTCGCGCCGCCCTCCGACGCGTTGGGCGTCGACACCGCTGGATGGCTCTCTAGCGTCGAGAGCCGATACGAGCGGGCGGTGTCGCGCAGGTTGGCGAGCTCCCGCTCGAGGCTCTCGCGCGAGCGCCGCTCAGTCTTCCGTACCAGAGCACGCAAACACAGCCAAACCGCGGCGCCCGAGGAGCCGACGAGCAGCGCGAGCGGCCAGGAAGTGCCGCTGCGAGGCGGACGAGCCGTGCTCTCGAGCAACGCCACGAGAGCCGCAAACAGGCCCCACGTCGCGACGCTGGCCACAGGCCGCGCAAAGGCGCACACAATTGCAAACCCCATGTACACCAAGCCCACGAAGGGGCCGCGTAGACCGCCCGGCGTCCAGCACACACACTGGACCACGCCCAGCGTGCCGAGCGCGGCCAGCTCGAAATCGAGCCTGGCGAGCGACTCTGTCAGCTGCGGGCGGCGGCGACGCGCGACAGCGGCCCAGAGCGCCACCATAAACGCCCCGACGGCCAGCCCCTCTATCAGAAGCGGGAGCGTCGAGCGCCCGCTCCAGACGATCAGGCCTGCGAACGCGCCGGCCAGGGCGCTGCCCATAGCGCGCCCTCCGAGCTCTCGTAGAGCGAGCGATACCCGGGTCAGAGTCCACGGCTCGCGCGACCCGCGCCTCATGAGGAAACCACCGCCTTGGAGCTAGCAGACGCTGTTAACTTGGGCCAAGGTTCCGGATTCTGGCCACAATGGCGCCCGCCGCATGCGCGCCCCCGGCCTCCGACTTCAACTCCTGCTCCTGCTCGGGGGCCTGCTCGCGCTCGCGTTCGTGCCGCTGCAACTGGCGCTGGCGACCTACACGCAAGTGACGCTCCGCCAGCTCGACGATTTTCAGGCTCGGGCCCTCGGCCATACCCTGAGCGCGTACGTCAGGGCCGCCGGAGGCCGGCTCGAGCCGGCGCGATTGATGCTCGAGCTCGAGGGAAACGCGCGCGAGTCGGAGCTCATGGCCGCGGTCGCGGTGAGTGACGCAGGCGAGAGCATCGCCCAATTCGGCGATGCCAGCGTCGTCGCTGCGCTGCGTCGCGCCGGTGAGGGGCAACGTGGCTTGCCGCGCGTGCTGCGCGTCGCTCAGCGCCGGCTGCTGGCGCTCGCTGTTCCGATGACGAAAGGCGTCACGTTGCTGGCCGTGAGCGCGGACCGCTCGAGCACGCGCGGAGCTGCGCTGATTCGCATGTCGGGCCTGTATGGTTTTTTGATCGCTGTAAGCCTGCTCACCCTGGCGTATTTTGCCTTGACGCGGCTGATCGTGCGTCCCTTGGACGACCTGTCTCAGGCCGCGCAGAACGTCATGTTGGGGCAGCGCCAGCTGGCGGTGCCGGTGTCGGGTGTGCGCGAGCTCCGCGAGCTCGGCGCGAGCCTGAAGCGGATGACGGACCGCTTGCTCAGCGAAGAAGAGTCGCTGAGAAATAAAATTGGCGAGGTCGAGCGAGCCACCCTCGAGCTCGAGAAAGCGCAGACCAGCCTGGTGCGCTCGGAGCGGCTCGCGTCCGTGGGGCGGCTCGCGGCCGGCTTGGCCCATGAAATTGGTAATCCGTTGGCAGCGCTGATGGGGATGGTGGATCTGTTGCTCGACGGCGACCTCGAGCCACACGAGCAGCATGACTTCCTCCGGCGCATGCGCGCTGAGACGGAACGCATTCATCGTACCCTCAACGACCTGCTCGAGTTTGCGCGCCCGGCTCGTCAACGCTCAGATCGTCCGACACCGCCGGGAGACGTCGAAGCCGCCGTCCACGACACAGCGGCGCTGGTGGTGCATCAAGCGTCGATGCGCGAGCTGGAGCTGTGTATTGACGTTTACCCGGGGCTGCCCAAGGTCACCATTGCCAACGAACAGCTGATACAGGTTCTGCTCAACCTGATTTTGAACGCGGCAGATGCGCTACAGGGCCAGGCAGGCGGGTCCGTTTCGGTGGTGGCCAAGCCCAGCGACGCTGGAGTGTGCATCGCGGTCGAGGACAACGGCAAGGGTGTGCCGGCCGCGCTCGTTGATCAGATTTTCGAGCCGTTTTTCACGACCAAGGAAGTGGGCAGAGGCACTGGGCTCGGGCTCAGCGTCTGCCAGGGGTTGGTGGCTGCGGCCGGTGGTTCGCTGAGCTTGGAGGCCTCAGAACGGCGCGGCGCGCGTTTCATCGTGCAGCTCCCCATGGCCGAAAACGCGCCGACCCGGTAGATCTCGGCCCCTCCTCGAGACTGCCGCCGGTGCTCTTCAATACGCTGGATTACGCCAAGTTTTTCGCCGTGGTTTTCGCGGTGTCATGGCTCCTCCGGCCTGAAAAAAAGGTGCGGCTCGCGTTCCTCCTGGGCGCAAGCTACGTGTTCTACGCGCACTACGATTGGCGATTCTTGCCACTTCTGTTTGCCTCCTCGAGTGTCGACTTCTGGCTCGGAGCTGCGATCGGCAAGAGCGAAGAGCCGCGCCGACGCAAACGCCTGCTCGCCCTGACGCTGATCGTCAATCTGGGGGTGCTCGCCATTTTCAAGTATTTCGAGTTCGGTGTCGAGAACGTGCGGGCCGCGCTCGGCGCGCTCGGGTTTCATCCGCCAAGCTGGACCATCGAGATCGCGTTGCCCGTCGGGGTGAGCTTCTTCACTTTCGAGTCGATGAGTTACGTCATCGATGTGTATCGGCGAGACATCTCTCCTCACGACAGCTACCTCGAGTACCTGACCTTCGTGGCGTTCTTCCCTCACCTCGTGGCAGGGCCGATCATCAGGCCTCGCGATCTACTGCCGCAGCTCTCGCGCATGGCTCGCTTCAAGAGCGACGAAGGCAGCCGCGGGCTGTTCTTGATCGGCTCCGGGTTACTCAAGAAAATCGCGATCGGCGACTACCTGGCGCTAAACCTCGTCGACAGGGTTTTTGATGCCCCTTCGCAGTTCTCCTCGATCGAGTGCTATGCGGCCGTGGTCGGCTACGCGATCCAGATCTATTGCGACTTTTCGGGCTACACGGACGTCGCCATAGGCTCCGCGCTGTTGCTCGGGGTTCGCTTTCCCAAGAACTTCGACGCGCCCTACAAGGCCGCCAATATCGTCGACTTCTGGCGGCGCTGGCACATTTCGCTATCCACGTGGCTCCGCGACTACCTGTACATTCCGCTCGGCGGCAGTCGAAAGGGCCCGGCTCGAACCTCCCTCAATCTGCTCGCGACGATGCTGCTCGGTGGCCTCTGGCACGGCGCGAGCTCTTCGTTCGTGCTCTGGGGGGCGATGCACGGTGTAGCGCTAGCTCTGACACGAGCCTACCAACGCGCTCGCCCCGCGGCCGAATCGGGCGGAGCGCGCCCAAGCGCTCGCTGGCAACGGCTCGCCTGCGTGGCCCTGACCTTTCACGGGGTGTGCTTCGCGTGGATCTTTTTCCGCGCAGAGACGTTTGATCATGCGCGCGCAATGCTTCATCAGCTCTCGCGCTTGACTTTGCATCACGCAAACCTCCCCGCGGAGGTGCTGGCCGTGCTCGGCGCAGGGCTCTCGAGCCACTACGTCCCCGAGCGCTGGTTTGAGGGCCTGCAGCGTCAGGTCGTGCGGAGCCCGCTGCTGTTTCAGGGAATGCTGTTGTTCGGCGTAGCTTGGGTTATCAGGAACATGAGCGGGGCCGAGACCGTTCCCTTCGTGTACTTCCAGTTTTGAGTGCCATGACCGAACAGCCCGACGGCAACGCTCCCCCGCCGAAAGAGGCGCCGCCCGCGGCACGCCCACGCCTGAACGCATTGGGCGAGGAGCGGCCGCTGTTTCTGCTCCAGTTTCCGGATGACCCGGAGCTCGAGGCGTTGATCGCGCTGTTTGAACAGGGCAACTTCGCCCAGCTCAGGAAGGACGCGCCGGAGCTCGCGCGTCGCACCTCTGACGACGCCGTGCGGCGGGCGGCGCTCGAGCTGCGTCGGCGCATCGATCCCGATCCGCTGCTCATGGTCTTGTTGGGATTGTCCGTAACTCTATTTATATTCCTGGTGGCTTGGGTTTATACGAGGTGACGTGAAGAGCGCGCGCAGTCGAGGCCAGGCGCTTCGTCGAACGCTCCTTGCCGCCGCTCGGCTGGCAGCGCACGTGGCTTGCGCTGCTGCCGCAGGTTGCTCGGCAGCAGCGCCGGCCCCGGATGCGCCAACAGCTCTCATAGACGCCCCTCGTGCTGACGTGAACGAGGTCGAGCGCTTTTTGCCCCTCGCAGACCACACGGTGTTCAGCTACGTCGCCTGGCTACCCGAGAGCCCCGACCCGCAACAACTGATCTTGCAGGTGGAGCGGCGCGGGCGGGAGCGCGCCAGCTTGAGGTCGGGCAACAGCGTGAAGCGGGTCGAGTTCGTCGCCGACGGGGTGCGCTTGGTCACGGGCGGTTACCTGCTCCGAGCGCCGCTCGCTCTCGGGGCAGACTGGGCGGGGCCGGCCGGGCGCGTGCGCGTCACCCGAATGGACCAGGCCGTCGACGTCATCGCCGGTCATTTCGTGGGCTGCCTGGAGACGACTGAGGGCGCCGGCGCTGGCACGCGCTCCATCATCACGACCTACTGCCCCGGCGTGGGCATCGTGAAGTTCAGCGTAGACGACGGCGAGCGACAGGAGCGCTTCGAGCTCAAGTCGTTTGGACCGCACGTCGACATCAGCACGCTGTAAGCATTAGGAATCCGTAGCCAGAGCGCCCACCAGGCGCTCCAGCGCGGCACGCGGCCCAACGTTGCAGATCGCGTGCAGGTGCTCCGCCACGTCACGGGCGAACCCAGGGCAAACCTCGTTCATCGCGCAGCCCCAAAAGTCCTGGCGAGCCAACGTCTGGGTGACGAGATTCGTGCAGAACGCGTCGCTACACCGGCCATCAGCGGCGGGCGCCCAGGCGCTCTGAAAGAACGAAAGAACGCTCGCCTCGTCGCGGATCGGGTAGGGGCCCTGTGCACGTTTTCCGACCAAGCCGCTGTCTTCCGAGCCCTGCCCTCGGTAAAAGGCCAGCAGCGAGGCGAGCGCAAACGCGATACGCGGCGAAGGCTTGCCAAACTTGCGCTGATTGTCGAGCACGGTGCCCAGCAGACGCGCCTTGTACTTGCTGACAGAGTTGAGGGAGATGTCGATTAGCCGGTGGCGGATGCACGGGTTGTCGAAGCGATCCAGCACCGACGCCGCAAACTTCGAGACCTCGGCGCGGGGCAGGCTCAACGTGGGCAGGATCTCTTGCTCTAACGTCGCCTCTACATAGGTGCGAAACAGCGCGTCGTTCATGCAGTCGCGCACCGTGTCTTTGCCCGACAAGAAGCCACACAGCGCGATCAGGGTATGCGACCCGTTCAGGATGCGCACCTTGCGCTCGCGATACGGCGTCATGTCATGGGTCCAGGTCACGTCCAGTCCCGCGCGCACGAGCGGCAGCTCCTCCTCGAGCGAACGCGGTGACTCGATCACCCAGCAGTGGAACACCTCGCCGAGGACCAGTAGCGCGTCGCGATAGCCGAGCTCGAGGGTAAGCTGCTCGGCTTCATCCTTGGGGAAGCCGGTGACGATACGATCCACGAGCGTATTGGTGAAGACGCACGCCTGCGATAACCAGTCCGAGAACTCCGCCGGCAAGCTCCAATCCTGGGCGAGCTGCAGGACCGCGGCAGATAGGGCGTCCCCGTTCCGCTCGATGAGCTCGCAGGGGAGCATGATCCAACCTTTGCCCGGATCGCCGCCGAAATGCTGAAAGCGCGCGTACAGCAGCTGGGTAAGCTTACCGGGGAAAGACGGTGCGGGTCGCGAGTCGAGGCGGTCCTTCGGGTCAATCCGGATGCCAGCCTCCGTCGTGTTTGATACGACGAAGCGCAGGTCGGGGAGCTCGGCGCAACGCAGGAACTCGTCGACCTCTCGATACGGGTTGACGCAGCGGCTGACCGAGGTGACGAGGTCACGCGTCTCCACCTCCACGCCAGCGTCGATGCCGCGGAGCAGCACGTTGTAGAGCCCGTTCTGTCGGTTGATGCGCTCGCAAGCTCCCTCCGGGATCGGTTGGATGAGCACGGCGCGGCCATTGAACAGGTCTCGGCGATTCATCCGCTCCAGCATCCAGTCGAAGAAAGCGCGCAGGAAGTTGCCCTCCCCGAACTGGAGCACGCGCTCCGGCAGATCGCGCGCCCGACACAGCGCGCTCTCTCTCAGCCGCGGCTCGGCAAACAACATGTTTGCCTCGAGCTCGGCCAGGTGGGCTCTCGGCTCATTCACAGCGTAACCCCGTCCTTCCAGATGGAGATCTCCCGGAAGCCATTCATCTCACTCTTGGTTTGGGCCCCGCTCGCGACGGCGACCACCAGATCGAATAGACCATCCGTGAGCTCGGCGAGGTCGCTCGTGCCGAGCGCGATCGGGCCAGCGTCGAAATCGATCCAACTCGGTTTGCGCTCTGCGAGCGGGGAGTTCGTGCTGATCTTGATGGTCGGTGCCGGGAACCCCATGGGTGTGCCCCGCCCGGTGGTAAACAGCACCATGTGCGCCCCTGCAGCGACCAGCGCCGTCGACGAGATGCCGTCGTTACCGGGAGCGTTCACCAGTGCAGTGCCCCCCAGCCTGGACGGAGCGGCCTGCCCGTACTCGAGCACCGCGGCGACTGGAGCTTGACCCGCCTTTTGAACACAACCCAGGGACTTCTCCGCGAGCGTGGTGATCCCGCCCGCTTTATTGCCCGGAGCTGGGTTTTCATCGATCGGCTCGTCATAGCGCCGAAAATAGCCACGAAACTCGTTCACCATGCGGATGGTGCGCTCGGCCACCTCCGGGCTTTGGGCGCGCTCGAGCAGCACCTGCTCCGCTCCAAACATCTCCGGCACTTCGGTCAACAGCACACTGCCTCCGTGGGCTGCCAACCGATTGGCGACTCTGCCCACGAGCGGATTGGCGGTGATCCCGGAGAGGCCGTCGCTGCCACCGCATTTCATGCCGAGGATGAGCTCCGACACAGGCACGGGAGCCCGTTCGAAACGCTCGGCCCACGCTGCGAGCTGCAGCACTCGACGCAGGCCCTCTTCGACCTCGTCCCCGACGTCCTGAGCATTGAAGGCCATGACACGCTCTGCCGAGACGGGCCCCACCTGCTCCAGAAGCGAAGCGAGTTGGTTGTTTTCGCAACCGAGCCCCAAGATCAAGACCGCAGCGGCATTCGGATGACGGACGAGGCCGGCCAGGATCCGCTGCGTGTAGCCGAGGTCATGGCCGAGCTGCGAGCAGCCGTACGGGTGCTTGAACGCATAGACGCCTTCGACAGCCGAGCCCGACTGGGTGAGCTCCCGCGTTGCCGCCGCTGCGATGCGCTCGGCGGCGTTATTCACGCACCCCACGGTGTTTATGATCCAGATCTCGTTGCGGATACCCACGCGCCCATCGGGGCGACGGTAGCCGTCAAAGCTGAGCGCGCGCGCCGGCTTGGGCAGCGCGTGTAGACGCGTCGGAACGGGCTTCGAGGCGAGATCGTCGCGGAGCGTGCTGGCCAGGTTGTGGCTGTGCACGTGATCCCCAGGCTCTATCCCGACACTGGCCACGCCGATGGGGTAACCATACTTGAGGACGGGTTCGCCCGCGGCGATTCGGGTGATAGCTAACTTGTGCCCGGCCGGCACGTCACTTCGCAAGCTGATTTCCCCGGCCGTGACGTGGCCTCGGGGCAGGTCACGGAGGGCAACGACTACGTTGTCTCGCTCCGCGATGTGTACGGTGTCCCGCATGGAAGGGCTCTTTCCGCGGAACTAGCCTGCCCATGCCCGGGCCACGCTCGAGCCGCATTTCAGGCTATATGCGCGCGCGTGCCGCGCCGATCCGCATTTTGGGCCGCTTACCGAGCCATCTCCTCAGGGCCAGACACGCGCTGAGCCATTTGGGAACGCCAGCAGGCGGACCCACCAGCCCCAGCCTGCCGTCCCCCAAACGGCAACGGGCCCGGGAGACATGGTCTTCCGAGCCCGCTACACCCTGCTCGCGCCAGGCCCAAAGCCTAGCGCGAGTCGTTCGCATCGACTTTAGAAGTCGGGGCCGCCGTGGCCGCCGCCGCCACCCGCCTGGGGCTTCTCTTCCTTCGGCTTCTCGGCAACGAGAGCCTCCGTCGTGAGGAGCAGACCCGAAACGCTGGCCGCGTTCTGCAGAGCGGAGCGAACCACCTTGACGGGGTCGATCACACCCATGGCGATCAGATCGCCGAACTTATTGGTTCGAGCGTTGTAACCGAAGGCGCCCTTACCGTCGCGAACCTGCTGCACGATGATGGAACCTTCCTCACCGGCGTTGGCGCAGATCTGACGCAGGGGTTCTTCGAGCGCGCGACGAATGATGGCCACGCCGAACCGCTCTTCTTCTGTCACTTCGATCTTGTCGAGCGACTTCTGCGCGCGCAGCAGCGCTACGCCGCCGCCCGGAACGATGCCCTCTTCGACCGCGGCGCGAGTAGCATGGAGCGCGTCTTCGACGCGAGCCTTGCGCTCTTTCATCTCGGTCTCGGTGGCAGCGCCGACCTTGATCACGGCAACGCCACCGACCAACTTGGCGAGGCGCTCCTGGAGCTTCTCGCGATCGTAGTCGCTCGTGGTGTTCTCGATCTGGGTACGAATCTCGGACTGACGGGCCTTGATCTGATCCTTCTTGCCGGCGCCGTCGACGATCGTGGTGGTGTCCTTGTCCACCTTGACGGTCTTGGCACGGCCGAGGTCGCTGATCGTGACGTTCTCGAGCTTGAGCCCGAGATCCTCCGAGATCACCTGACCACCGGTCAGCACCGCGATGTCGCGGAGCATTTCCTTGCGGCGATCACCGAAACCCGGAGCCTTGACGGCGACGGTGTGCAGCGTGCCGCGCAGCTTGTTGACGACCAGCGTGGCGAGCGCCTCGCCCTCGATGTCTTCGGCGATGATGAGCAAGGGCTTCTGCTGCCGGGCGATCGCTTCCAACACGGGGACCAGGTCCTTCATGTTGCTGATCTTCTTCTCGCTCAACAGGATGTAGCCGTCCTCGAGGTTCGCTTCCATCCGCTCGGCGTCAGTCACGAAGTAGGGTGACAGATAGCCGCGGTCGAACTGCATGCCTTCGACGACGTCCAGCGTGGTTTCGGCGCTCTTAGCCTCTTCCACGGTGATGACGCCCTCTTTGCCGACCTTCTCCATGGCCTCGCTGAGCAACTGACCCACGGTCTCGTCGCCGTTGGCGCTGACCGTACCGACCTGGGCGATCTCTTGCGGATCCTTGGTCGACTTGGCGATCTTGCGCATGGACTCGACGACGACCTCGACGGCCTTCTCGATGCCGCGCTTGATGTCCATCGGGTTATGACCTGCCGCGACCAGCTTGGAGCCTTCGCGGAAGATGGCTTGGGCGAGCACCGTGGCGGTCGTGGTACCGTCACCAGCGACGTCGCTGGTCTTGGACGCCACTTCGCGCACCATTTGTGCGCCCATATTCTCGAAGCGGTTCTCGAGCTCGATTTCCTTCGCGACCGTCACACCGTCTTTGGTGATCGTCGGGGAACCGAAGCTCTTCTCGATGACGACGTTGCGCCCCTTGGGGCCGAGCGTGACACGAACGGCGTTCGCCAGCGCATTGACCCCATTCAGGATCAGGTTGCGCGCGTTCTCTTGGTAGGCAATTTCCTTGGCAGCCATGGTCTCTCCTTAACTCCGCTTACTTCTCGATCACGCCGAGGATGTCATCCTCACGCAGGATCAGGTGCTCGACGCCGTCCAGCTTGACCTCGGTGCCCGCATACTTGCCGAAGAGGACGCGATCGCCCTTCTTGACATCCAGTTTGCGAATCGTGCCGTCGTCCTGAACTTTGCCATTCCCGACGGCGATGATCTCACCCTCGATGGGCTTCTCCTTCGCGGTGTCGGGGATGATAATCCCACCCTTCGTCTTCTCTTCTTCCTGCACGCGTTTCACGATCACGCGGTCCTGCAGAGGTCGAATCTTCATAGCTGATTTGTCTCCGTGTTTTGACGGTTCGCCCCACCCCCGTGACACCGGGTAGCCCCGTGGCACGTCCGAGTAATATTGGCGGGCCCGCCTCAGAAAACCTGAACGAGTTTGCAGACCCAGGTCCGAGGGACAGAGCCGAGAGGGACAGAGCCCTTCGAGAACCGGTATCTCCAGCGAGACGTATCCCGAAACAACCCTGCTTCGAAACAACATTCTCGCGGAGAACCCGAGCTCAGACGAATCCAAGCTCAAAGAGCTTCATTGAATCTCTCGGAAACCCTGTTCTCTCGCTACCTGGCGCGTTAACCCCCGCCTTTACGGCGGGCGCTAACGAGATTGCGCGGAACTTAGCCACCCCCCCTAGGGTGTCAAGGCAGACCCTAACTTTTTCTCCGGGCCGGGGACTACGCCGCGGCCCCGGATGGCCCGGCCTCGGCGACCTGCACCCGGGCGAGCACGCCGGTGTCGATGGCCGACCCGGGCTCGCGCTTGCCTCGCAGCGCGTCAGCGGGGGTCCGACCCGACGTGACGAGCTCCGCCAGCGGCCGAAGATAGATCGTCTCGTCCTCTCCGCGCGCGTTGAGCCGCGCGCGCCTCCCGAGCCCACCGCTCGCGATGTCGAGCAGCCGCTCCGCGACGGCACGCAGCGGGCGCTCCCCAAAGCGGCCTCCGAGGCCGAGGCGCGGAACTTCGGCGCGGCTCTGCAAGGCCGCTGCCAGCGTGACTTCGCGCGCCAGCTCTTCGGCTTCTTCGAGCGCTTTAGCGTCGTAGAGCAAACCAGTGAACAAGGCGGGCACCGCCATGGTCAAGTCATTGGGCAGAGCGTCACAGGTGCGGACCTCTAGGGTGCTCTTCAGCCGTGCGTCGGGAAACAGGGTTGCCAGATGCCGAAACCAATCTCCCGAGGTGGCGCGCTGGCCCTCGAAGCCATGTTCGAGGAAGCTGCGAAACGTCTGACCTGTGTTCATCAGCAGACGTGGACCGCGCTTGACGAAGAACATCCCCGCGTCGAGCGCCCACTCGACATAGTCTCTGTAGCGCGGCCGTTCGACGTTCCATACCCGCTCGATTAGACCGGAGCGCTGGGGATCCATGTTCAGCCACACGTCGAGGCGCTCGCTGCGGAGCGGCGACACCCGACCCTCGATGAAAGGTGAGTTCGCGCACATGGCCTGGAACACTGGCGACAGCTTCAGCACCACGAGCAGCTTCTGCATGGCGTCATCTTCGCTCTCGTAGTCGAAGTTCGCCTGTACCGTCGCCGTCCGCTGCATCATGTCCCGACCGCGCCGGCCGCGCGTCGGCAGGTACTCCTTCATGACGGCGTACCGCTCCTTGGGGACCCAGGGCAGCTCCGCCTGTGCCGCCGTCGGATGGAAACCTATGCTCCACCAGCGCAGCCCGAGCTCACGCGAGATGGCCCCGAGCTCCGTGAAGTGCTGAATGAACTCGTCGTTGATCCCGTGCACGTCGGGCCAGGGAGCGCCGGACAGCTCGAACTGCGCGCCCGGCTCGAGCGTGATGGATGCGAGGCCGCGCTCGAGCGCGATGATCGGCCCCTTGTCTGCTTCGCGGATCGGCAGCCAGCCGTGGCGCTCCTGAAAGCGATCGAAGACCGAGAGAATGGAGCGCTCCCCCGAATACGGAATCGGTCTCAGCGAGGCCGCGTCGACGCCAAACTTTTCGGCTTCGGCACCGATACGGAAGCGCTCGCGTGGCTTCTCTGCCTCGCGGAAAATCTGTTCGAGATCCTCGATGGCGCGCACGGGCGCGTCGCTGGCCGAAGAGGGTGTGGACTGCATCAGGGCTCCAGGCTTGGCCTACACGACATCGTTTCCAACCTTAGAATCAAAGCCTTAGAACACTCGGCGCTCGTAAGCCAGCCCGCGGTTCCGCAGACCGGGCGACGGGACGATGTGTGCGTAATGCGCCGCTGTGGGGGAACATCAGACGCGAAGCGACGCCGACCGCTAATGTACCGGTTCGCGCCGCACTCGGACGGAGAGCGGCACCGCGTCGCGTTCGATGTCGATGATGACGTCGCTACCGTCGCTGCCTCCCAATCGCCGGCGCACATCGGCCATGTTCGTGGGCAGCTCGCCGTCTACGGCCCAGAGCACGTCGCCGCTCTGAAGGCCTGCGCGCTCTGCTTCACTGCCCGCGGCAACGTTCACAATCACCACTTCGAGCTCGGCGCCGCGCGTCCTCTCCCCCAATGTGACCGCCACGTTGGCGAGCGCGCTCGGCCCAGCCTCACCCTGCGCACCGACGAGCGCGATCACCAGGCCTGTCGTGCTCTCTCCACCCCTGACCTCGACATCGCGCAAACTGCCGCGCCCGACGCCGGCCGCAAATGCGGAGACCGTCACCTTGCCAACGCCCAGCCCGCGCAGCACGAACTGGCCGTCGGCGCCGCTGACTACCATGCCCGGCGCTGGGGGCCCAACCGGCAAAAACGCGGGCACGAAGCCTAAGCCGACGCGCGCTCCCCGCACGGGCTTGCCCTCGGGGTCGAGCACCGTTCCGGATACAGATCCCGCTTCGCCGAGCTCGATGGGCGCGAGCTCGAAGGGCCGCTCCTGCCGGCCCGTCGCGGCGATGGTCACGTCCGTCGTCATGGACGAGAACTCGGGGTGCTGCGCGCTGACCTTGGCAACACCGGGGGCAGCGTCGACAAATTCGTATTCCCCCTGCGCGTCAGACGCCGTCGTGCGGCGTTCGCCCGCCTGAAACAAGACCACTTCTGCGCCCGCGATGCCTTGCCCGCCTCGCAGCTCGATGATCCTCCCCATAACGGTCACGCCCCGGTCGAGCGTCACTTCCACGCGCGCCGGCACGGCCGGTAGCTGCGCCTCGAACGAGAGCCAGCCGGCAGCCTGCACGCGCAGCGTGGCGCGGATCTCGGTCCCCTCGGGCACCTCACTCTCGCCCGAAGCATCTGTGTAGCCCGTCTGCCGCAGTGGGATGTCAGGCTCGAGCGAGAGCAGCGCTACCATGGCTTCCGAGATGGGTCTGCCGTCATCACCCATGACCGCAATCAACGCGGAGGCGCGCTCGGCGGGCAAGACGAGCTCGAGCTCGCGCGTCTCGCCGGGCTCGAGCTCTAGTGATTTGCGCAGCACGAAGCGGTAGCGATCTTCCGGGCGCGTGACGAACAGATCGACCTCCGGCGATACGGCTCCGAAGGCAAAGCTGCCGTCAGACTCCGTCAGCAAGCTTTGGTGCTGAGTGGCGTGCGGAGCGAGCGCGTCGATACGCGCCCTCGCCACGGGTTGACCCACTTCATCCAGCAGCCTGCCCGAAAGGGCCGCCCCACGCGACAGCACGACCGAGAGCCGTGCTTCGCCGCCGGGATCGAGCGTGACGGCCGCGCTGAGCGATTCCACGAAATCGGGATGGCGCGCCAGAACCCGCACTCGCCCCGGCGGCACGTCGTCCAAGCGGAAGCTACCGTCCAGATCGCTCGCCCAATTCGCGCTCGGGGCGGGTCCGATGGCAGGCATCCCGGGGACGGGCAAGGGACCCGCGAGCACGCCCAGCTCGCCCATTGGCACGAGCGGCAAGGGTGCGCCGAGCGAGCGCTCGAAGAACCCGCGCGGAACGTTCAGGCTGCCCGACTGCCGTGCAATGGGGCGGCCACGGATGTCGTTGCCGACCACCTCGAGCCGCGCGCCTTCGATAGGCAAGCCTTCAGCGTCCACGATTTGGCCCGACAAGCGGCCCCCTCGGACGAGGTTGATCCGAATTTCGCCCTCGAGTTGCCGCGGGACAGGCACGCCGCTTTCGGGCATGAACCCGTCGGCGCGCACGTTCAGCACGGCGCTCGCCAAGGGCAACGGTCCTAGGCTGACGCGCCCGTCGGTACCTGTGCGCCCTTGCATCGGGAACGGGCTCAGCCCGTCCTCGACCAAAACGACGTCTGCGCCCGAGACCGGCGTCTCGCTGTTACCTTCGCCCGCGCTGACTCGGACGAGCACCGAGCGACCTGCGAGCAGCTGGAGCGTGATGCGCTCGCGCTGGCCGCGCTCGAGCCGCACGCCGACCAGGGTCGCGGAGACGAAGGTGCCGAGCCGGGCGCGCAGATCATAGCTGCCGTGAGAGAGCCCTTCGAGCCGAGCCACGCCGTTTTCGTCCGCGCGTACCTGCCGAGGTGGCCAGAGGTCGATACCCGCAACCCACAGCTCGGCTCCGCTCGCGGCGCCGCCACCCTGAGCCAGCACGAGAACCTCGAGGGCGGCTGGCGCGCTGAGGCTCACGTCGAGCTCGCGTGCCGTCGGGTTGAGCAGGACGGAGTCATAACCACGCGCGTTCACGCGCAGACTCTCGACGTGCTCGCCGACGCTCTCAAATTTCGCCAATCCGAGCTCGGAGGTCAAGACCGCGTGCGGCAGCTCATCGTCCGTTTGCACGAGGACCGTGGCACCGACGACAGGCCGCCCCGCGGCGTCGTGGACCTTGACCTGGAATGGCTCGGCGGCTGGCAAGACAAAGGTCAGGTGAGTGGAGTTGCCATCAAAGCCCACGAACTCGGAGCGGCGTGCATAGAGAGGAGCGTCGACCAACAACCAAAAGCGCCCAGCGGGGGCCTGGATACGAGCGCGTCCAGCAGCATCCGTGCGGGTCTCGCTCCAGAGTAGGTACTCGGCGCCGCGGGCTTCGATCACCCGAACCCGAGCGCTGGCGATCGGTTCTCCGAGCTGCCCGCCGTCAACCGTGGAGAGCGCGAGCGGGTCCTGACATGCACCGGCGTCCGCTGACCCACAAGGGCTCCGCTCTCTGCTGGTGTGCACCCAAATCACGCCGAGCGCGGCCCTCTCGACGACCCCAGCGACGGCCGTGCTCTCCGGTGCTCGGTGGCTGCCCGGTGGCGGGCTCAGACTGACGATGAGCGCAATACAGGCGAGCCCCGCCAAAAAGACGGGCCAACGTTGCCAGAGCCAATCGAAGTGCACCGGCCCCAACATAGCCCGTCTGCTAGGCTGAGACGATGCGGGGATTCTCGGGGTGGGCGGCGGCGGCCTGCCTTGGGCTGCTCGGCTGCCAGGGGGCGGACCGCCCTGCCCGCATTGCCGACCCGACGCCACGACCACCCGAGCCAGAGTCGCTGATCGATCCCAGCGAGGCGCCCAGCCTGAGCAGCATGAGCCTGTGTGGAGCTGCCACCGTCACGCTCGATTTCATACGGCCCAATCTCTACTTTGCCATCGACGCCTCCGGCAGCATGTCTGAGGGAATCCCGAGCGCAGCGGCGACGACCGGGGCGCAGCCTGGAGGCTCGCCGGCCACCAACCGCTACGATAGCTTGGCTGACGCCCTTCAGCGGCTCCTCGCGCGCATAGGCCATCGCGTCAACTACGGCGCCACGTTGTTTCCAACGGCGGATGCCACGTGTGATTCCGGCAAGGAGATACTGCCGCTGACGCCCGGAGACACGGTGAGCTTCGCCGTCAGCGGAGCCGTCGGTCCAGTGCTGAAAGAGCTCATGTTTGACATCCACCGGCGCACCCCGAGGGGCGGTACGCCGGTCGCTCTTGCCTTACAGGGGTTGCTACCCGTGTTGCGCCAGCAATCCACGGCGACGTATGTCTTCCTCGTCACCGATGGCGGCCCCAACTGCGATGCGGCAGCGCGCTGCGGACCCGAGGCTTGCATTCCGAACCTGGAGCGCGTGCGCTTGAGCGAAGAGCTCGTCTGCGACGAATCTCTCAACTGCTGTGATCCGAGCGCCTTCGGTCCGGAAAATTGTCTGGACTCGAACGGCAGTCGGCGCGCTGTCGAAGCGCTCGCTAGCGCCGGTGTGCGCACGTTCGTGATCGGCATTCCGGGCAGTGATGTGTTTGCGGACGTGCTCGATGACCTCGCGGTGGCGGGCGGGCTCGCGCGTCCCGACACTCCGCGCTACTATCGCGTCGCCGACGCCGACGAGCTCACGGACACGGTGGGCGCGCTCGGATTGCAGGTCGCCCTGAGCTGCAACATCCAGCTCGCCGAGCCCCCGCCGGATCCAGCGCTCGTCAACCTCTTCTTCGACGGCGAGTTGGTACTGGCGGACCCCGACAATGGTTGGATCTTCAGCGACGCTCGCAGCATCCAAGTCCTGGGCACTGCCTGCGAGCTGATGCAAACCGGGCAAGTGCTCCAGGCCGATATCATCGCTGGTTGCCCGATCGTGATTCGATAAACGCCGCGCCACACCGACCGGGCGCGTCAACGCACTCAGCGTGAGGCGCGGGTTGCCAGCGGGCTGCGTTATAGGCCAGAAGTATCGAGTATTGTTGGAATACCCCACGGTGCCAATTTGCCGCGATTACCTAATCGCAGCTCTGACGCCTGGCACCGATGCCGCAAGGCGAAGGACCTGTAGTTCTTGCGCCGCGCGTGTTAAACCCGCGACGAGCACACTCGGATCCGAGTCGCGATCGGCGCCCCGCGAGGTGGCTGACGACGATGATCATAGAACATGGCCACCGAGCAGCACACGTGAGGAACTCATGAACATAGCCACGCATAGCCTTGGTTCCGCTCGACCCGGAAGCGAGCCCCCATTGCCCGACTCCGCTTCCAAGGTCACTGACCCTTCCACCCTGCGCAGGGTCATCGTGGCCTCGTCGCTCGGGACGATGTTCGAGTGGTACGACTTCTATCTATACGGCAGCCTGGCCGTGTTTTTCGGCAGCAAGTTTTTTCCGCCGGGAAATGACACGGCACAGCTGCTCGCGAGCTTGGCCACCTTCGGAGCGGGCTTCGGGGTACGGCCTTTGGGCGCCGTCGTCTTCGGATATCTCGGCGATCGGATCGGCCGAAAGTACACGTTCCTGATCACGATGGCGACGATGGGCTTGAGCACGGCACTGATCGGCCTATTGCCGACTTACGCAAGCTGGGGCCTGGGCGCGACCGCCTTGCTCGTGTTGCTCCGACTGCTCCAGGGCCTCGCCCTCGGTGGTGAATACGGCGGTGCCGCCACTTATGTGGCCGAGCACGTCCCCGATGCCCGACGCGGGTATTACACGAGCTTCATTCAAACCACGGCCACGGCGGGCTTCTTCGTCAGCATGCTGGTGATCGGTGTGAGCCGCTCGTCGTTCGGCGAGCAACAGTTCAACGATTTCGGCTGGCGAATCCCCTTCTTGCTGTCGTTCGTACTGCTCGCGGTCTCGATGTACATGCGCGTAAAAATGCGGGAGTCGCCGCTTTTTGCCAAGCTCAAGCGCGAAGGCAAGACCTCGCGCAATCCGCTCGTCGAGTCCTTCGCGAACAAGCGCAATCGTCGTTATGTGTTAATCGCGCTCTTCGGCGCGACGGCGGGTCAGGGCGTCGTGTGGTACACGGGCCAATTCTACGCTCTCACCTTCCTGCAGGCGACGCTCAAGCTGCCCTGGCAGAAGGCGTACATCGTGATGGCCCTCGCGTTGGCGATCACCACACCCCTGTTCGTGTTCTTTGGCCACCTTTCCGACCGCATCGGGCGGAAGAAGATCATGCTCTGGGGTTGCGCTCTCGGCGCGCTCACCTACGTGCCGCTCTTCATGGGGCTCAAGCACTTCGGCAATCCAGGGGGTCTGCCCGTAGCCGACCCGGCATTGATTAACGTGCCCATGCTGGTGCTGATCGTCGCGATAATGATGGTCTACGTGTGCATGGTGTACGGGCCCATCGCGGCCTTCCTCGTGGAGCTGTTTCCGACGCAGGTTCGTTACACGTCAATGTCCGTGCCGTACCACCTCGGCAACGGCTGGTTCGGCGGTTTCCTGCCGCTGATCGCCACGGCCGTCACGACCTCGGCTTGGGCGAAGGAGTCGCTCGGTAGCAACGCGATCTACATGGGGCTGGCCTACCCCATCGCGGTTTGCATCATCACCATCGTGGTCGGCAGCCTCTACATTCGCGAGACCCAGGGCCACCGCATCGACATGGAAGCCCACGCCCCAGAGCGCGGGTAGGCCTGGGCGCCAGCTCCGCGGACCCCGCGCCGGTTCACGTGCTTCGGGGCGCTCGACCCCGAAGCAGTCGAAGGCCGCATCTGCGGAGCTCGCTGCAGGGGGCGGGCCGGAGGTGGTAGCGACCGCGCCGTAGAGCAGCATGTGCTCGCGGGCGCTCGACCCACCCATGTTCCGCGGGGCGGGCGGTGACCGGTGGTGCGCTGGACCCGGTCGGAGCCAGGCGCGAAGGGCGAGTGGGGGTGTTTTTAGGGTTGGACGGCAACTTCCTCTCGGCGGCCCGGACGCCGAGCTCACGGCAGACGCAATGCTTCGCTGCAAACTCGCGATGCATGTCTGTCTCGACCAAGCTGAATCGCGCCAACCTCGTCACGGCGGGAGAGCGCGCTCATTCTGGTTTGCCACGGTCGCACTGAGCCGGATGCGGAAGCCGGGTTCGTCAGCGTCGAATATTTCATGAGCTCGGCGCATGCCTCGCGTGGTGTGCTGCCGCCCGCATCCGAAGCCCTGCTGTTGGAGGCTCAGCTCATCGGCAGGCTGCAGGCGACGTTGGGCGAAAGCGTCGGGGCGATTACAAGGCGCTCGGCGGCTAGCCTACGACTAGACCCCGGAGGTCCGCAGCCGCCCATTTTCCGGAGGCCAAGGCGCTGGTGCCCGAACCACGGCGCCGACAGGAGCTTGAGCCCGTGGCCTACAAGGCCGTGGTGAACAGCGCCACGGCGCCTCCACCTGCTATTGAAACAACGCCAACGCCTTGCGCAACGTCTCGAGCACACCCCACGCGAGGGGTAGACCGACGGCGGTCCACGAAACGACCAAGCCGAGGAGCTGATCTGAACGCTGCGGGGCCGCTGACGGCGGAGGAGCGCTGTCGGAGGAGTGCCCTCGAGACGAAGAGGTGGAGGCTACGTTCATGTCAAAACTCCCTGCTTGGGGCCTTGCCCAGTCGGTGCCGCAGGCCTGCTGCCCCCGTGCGGCTCGCGCTCGATATGCTTCTCTGCCACGGGCTTGACCGCTAGGTTCGCAAAGAAGGCGACCACGAGCAGCCCGGCCATGATGTACATGGTCACGTTGTAGGCTTGATACTTGGGGACGCCGCTCTCAATCTGAAACTCGCGGATATAGTTGACGAGCACGGGGCCCAAGATCCCCGCGGCGGCCCAGGCAGTGAGTAACCTCCCGTGCACCGCGCTCACGTACTTTGCGCCGAAGATGTCGGCGAGGTAGGCCGGGATCGTCGCGAAGCCCCCGCCGTACATGGTCAGGATGACGCAGAAACAGGCGACGAAGAGCACGACCGAGCCCAGCTGCCCGGCGAGCGGAACCAGGGCGTACATCGCCGGACCGAGGACGAAAAAGCAGCTATAGGTCGCCTTGCGGCCGATTCGATCCGAGAGCGACGCCCAGAGGAAGCGGCCGCCCATGTTGAACAGGCTGAGCAGCCCGACGAACCCAGCGGCGGCGCCCGCGGTGATCGTGCCCTTGAACACCTCTTGAATCATGGCCGAGGCCTGGCCCAGCACACCGATGCCAGCCGTCACGTTGAAGCAGAGCACGACCCATAAGAACCAAAACTGCGGAGTCTGGATGGCTTGCCCCGGAGTGACATCGAACTTCGATATCATCGAGTTCGCCTTGGCGGCGGCGGGGACCCAGCCCTGGGGCTTCCAGCCCGCAGCCGGCAGCCGGTAACCGAAGGCTCCGAGCGACATGCACACCAGGTAGACGAGCCCGAGCACGACCCACGTCTCTGCGACGCCGGTCGACGTCGGGGACGCGAACTGTTTCATCAGCAACACCGAGAGGGGGGACGCCACCAGCGCACCGCCGCCGAACCCCATGATGGCCATGCCGGTGGCCATGCCGCGGCGATCGGGGAACCAGGAGATTAAGGTGGACACGGGCGTGATGTAGCCGATGCCCAGACCGCACCCGCCTAGCACGCCATACCCGAAGTAGACGAGCCATATCTGGTGCAGGTAGATGCCAAGCGCGCCGATGAGGAACCCGAAGCCCCAGCACGCCGCGGAGACCAACCCGGATTTGCGCGGGCCCTGCGCCTGGACCCATTTGCCAAACACTGCCGCAGACGCGCCGAGGAAGAAGATCGCGATGGTGAAGATCCACCCGAGCTGGGTCAGCTTCCAATCGCCGGGGGCTGATTTGTCGATCCCGAGCTGCTGCGTGAGCGGCAGATTGAACACGCTGATGGCATAGGCTTGGCCGATGCAGAGGTGCGTGGCGAGCGCGCACGGCGGGATGAGCCAGCGATTGAAATGCGGCGCCGCTACGATGCGTTCCTTGCTGAGCAGTGGTGGGGGCATGCTGTGTCTCCTCGTGGATGCTGCATCTCAGCGACCGCTCCGTGTGGATGCTGCATCCTGGCGGCCGCTCGTGCAGCACGGCGCATAGAGAACTACCAGATCGCAGCCCACGAGGATCGCGTGAGGAGCCCTAACCAGCAGAAAATCTGCAGGCCGTCCACTCTGACGTAACTCTCGCCCCGCGCTGTACGGGGAGTCGCATGAACGTCTGGGGCGAGAGGTAAGAGCAGCAGCTTCGGAGGCTGCGCGTCAGTTGCACCTTATTGCGGATCGCGCGCTGGAGACCCCGTCAGAGCGTGAAGAAGAGCCCGAGCTCAGCTCCGAATGCGCTGACGTCGGCGTCGATGTCGGCGTCAAACTCGGCATTGAGCACGTGCTTGGTCTTGAACATGAAGCCCTCTGCCACGAAGGCAATCGTCTTGTCGTAGCGGTATTCGTAGCCTAGGCGAGCGGTGAGGTTCGATGCGATGCCCGGCCCAGTAGGGGATATCGTCGCCGCGGATTCCGGAGGCGGCATTGCCCCGGCCATTTGGGCCGGGTAAACATACGAAGCAACAACGTCTTCGTCGTTGAGCACCTTCGCGGTCCCGCCCAACACCGTCAGCGCGTGCGCTTCGGTGAGGCTGTATTTCGCCGACAACCAGCCGCCGATTTCCTTCAAGTCGTTCGTTGCGTTGCCGAGACCGAGGCTGAGCGATCCCAGGTTCGCCAGGTTCTGCCCACCGTACGCCTCGAAGCGCAAGTTGAAGCCCGGGAAGGGTGTGACGTCCCCGTACGCCCCGACAGCGCCGGCGAGTGCTTTGCGTTCGGTCGGTGTATCCGGGGCAAAACGCCAGCTGGTACCGATGGCCGAGACCCCCACGCGCCCCGCAGCCCCAAACAACAGCGCAGCGCGCGCGGCCAGCGTCGGAATTCGTCCGTACTCCGGGACGAGCGCCTTCGCGCCGTTGTTGACGCCCGCCATGCCCACTGCGCCGCCCAGCTCCAGGCTGTCGTTGTGGTAGATGAACTTGGCCTGCTGACGCACGAAGGCGGTGTTGCCGGACAGAAAGGCGACCGCGGTGATGTTGAAGCAATGCGGGTTCATGGGCTGGAACAGGTCCCAGTCTTGACCTGCGATCAAGAGCAGCGGGTCGGTCAGTTGCCACTCAATTTTGGCCAGGCGCAAGCGAGGGAACGATGCCGCCGTCGGTGACGACTTGGCGAAATCGGCGAAGTCGAACTCGATCTGCCCCCGGACCGGAGCTTTTTCGTTGAACCAGAAACCCAAGCGGGACTGCGCCACCTGAAACGTCAGGCTTGCTTCGTCCTGAATCGCGGCGAGCACAGGGTTACCAGCTGCCGTTATCGCACTGGAGTTGGACTGACCGAAGGACTCGACGGGACCGGATGCGACGATGAGCGTGGGCTTGATCCAGGCATACGGTCTGATGACGGGGGCTGCGACAGCGGGGTCGGCAGCGTATGGAGCCGCAGGCGCAGGCGCCTGCTGCGCGCTCGCGCTCAACGAATGAGTCAGGGTGGAGGCACAGAGTGCAACGGCAAGCAACCGCAACGTGTAACGTGGAACGAGTCGCATGGACCTTCTCTCGTGAAACAGGTAAGGGACCGCAAGCACCTCACCCCAGGCGAGGTGCGGGTTTGTGCGCGGACCATAGCGACCGATAGCCGCGCTGTCATCGACAGAGTATCGTCCGTCCTTGCGGCAAGCGTCACGCACGGCTCGTGCGTGCGGCTCCTGACGCTCGCGAGCGCGCGGCGCCTAAAAATCCGCCGAGCCCGGCGTCCGCGGAAACGGGATCACGTCTCGAACGTTTCCGAGCCCAGTGGCATAAATCAACGTGCGCTCGAGGCCGAGGCCAAATCCCGCGTGAGGCACGGTGCCATAGCGCCTCAGGTCGCGATACCAAGCGTAGTGAGACACGTCGATCTTCAAGTCGGCCATCCGCTGATCGAGGACGCTCAGGCGTTCCTCGCGCTGCGCTCCGCCGATGATTTCACCGATGCCCGGCGCGAGCACATCCATCGCGGCCACGGTGCGCCCGTCCGCATTGAGCCGCATGTAGAAAGCCTTGATATCCTTGGGGTAGTTCAGCACGACGACGGGCTTCTGAAACAGCTTCTCGGTCAAGAAACGCTCGTGCTCGGCTTGCAGGTCCATGCCCCAGCGGACCGGAAATTCGAATTTTTCCGCGCCCCCCTTTCGTTCGAGGAGCTCGATCGCCTCGGTGTACTCGATGCGTTCGAAGCTGCTCTCGACGAAGGACTCCAGGCGCGTGATCACGAGCGGATCGACGCGTTCCTTGAAGAACGCCAGGTCGCTCGGGCACTCGTTCAGTACTGCGCGGAAGATGTACTTCAGGAAGCCTTCGGCGAGGTCGACGTCATCAGCCAGCTCGGCAAATGCCAGCTCAGGCTCGATCATCCAGAACTCGGCCAAATGGCGGCTGGTATTGGAGTTCTCCGCGCGGAAGGTGGGGCCAAAGGTGTAAACCTTCGACAGGGCGCAGCAATACGTCTCCAGCGCCAGTTGGCCCGAGACCGTGAGGAAGGTGGGCTGCCCAAAGAAGTCGCGATGCTTCTCCGCGTCACCCTGACGATTGACTTTCTCCAAGGTCGACACGCGAAACATCTCTCCTGCCCCCTCGCAATCGCTCGAGGTGATGATCGGCGTGTGGACCCAAAGGAAGCCGCGCTCATGGAAGAACCGGTGGACGGCCTGGCTGAGCACGTGACGCACGCGGGCCACCGCTCCAAAGGTGTTGGTGCGGGGACGCAAGTGCGCCACCTCGCGCAGGAACTCGTTGGAATGGCGCTTGGGGGCGAGCGGGTAGTGTTCTGGATCCTCCACCCAGCCCGTCACAACCAAATTCTCCACTTGCAGCTCGACGCTTTGCCCCTTGCCCTGACTCGCCGCGAGCGTCCCCACCACGCGAGCAGAACAGCCCGTGGTGAGCTTCTGCACCTCGGTCTCGTAGTTGGGTAGACTGCTCGGCGCCACCAGCTGGAGCGCGTCGAAGCACGACCCATCGGACAAATGGATGAACGAAAGCCCAGCCTTCGAGTCGCGCCGGGTCCGGACCCAGCCGCCCACCTCTACCCGCTCACCCAGCTTGAAGCGCCCGGCAAACACCTCGGAAATCGACTGTCTCATGACTGCGCCGAGCACTCGAGCACGGCGCGCGATCTCTGGCAAGTCTCCGGCCACCGCGTGCTTCAACGCGTCATTCGCCGGAAGCGGTGCTGGAGCCGGGTTGGTCTTACCTCTACTCGGCGGCGCTCGCCCACCAGCGGGCTCCGCCCGAAACCGCGCTGCTGTCGCGAAGGCACCGGCGGCAGGACCACCCGGCGGCAGGCAGCGCCTGTGCGCGGATGTTCGCGGAGCGCCCGTGCAATTTTGGTACGGCAGAAGCAGCTCCGCGAGCATATCCGAGTTGCCGCTGGTCGAGAGCGCCGGCTAGATTGGCGCATGGCCTCCGGCATCCCGAAACTGCGCGAAGCGATCGACCAGATTGATCGTGAGATCGTGGAGCTCCTCGCGGCGCGTTTGCGGCTCGTCATGAAAGTTGGCGAGGAGAAACGCAGTCAGGGGTTGACCGTGTACGATCCAACGCGCGAGCGCGACCTTCTCGACCGTGTCGCGAGCGCCGCGCCCGAGCCGCTCACGGCGCCGATGGCTCAGCGCATCTTCCAATGCATCATCCAGGAGTCGCGTAACCTGGAGCAGCGCCACGTCGCGGAGCTATCCGGGAGCAGCAAGGCCTGAGCGCCCCTGCGCTCAAGCTGCGGTCGCCCGTGCCGCCGAGCGAGGGGGGGGCAGTCAATGTGCCCGCCCCGAGGCGCGCTATTAGGAGAAACCGGAAGTCCGCGCCGGGTAGCTCTCGTCAGAGCAGTCACGGCCTGCGAGGCGAGCCGGTCGTCCCATACCGTCTAGTGCAACGTGTGCCAGCTCCCCTCGTGCTCCACCTTGGGCACCTCCATGTCGCGCGTCGGCTTCTTGAACTCGGGCAGCAACGGGTCGGGCGAGCCGTCTTTCGGGGCGAGCACGATGTGCATTCGCCCCGCCGGTAACTGCGCTACCGCCGGCGCGATTTCAGCTGCTTCTTCCACCGCCCAGCGATCGAGCGTGAGGCGCTGGCGCTTGCGACGACGGTAGTAGCCCACGACAAACAGCCCGAGCGCACCGATCCAGACCATGCTGCCGCTGAAGAGCACAGGCCAGAAGCTGTAACGCTTGGCCACGTCGCGACGCCATTCGTCTTCCAGACTGTTCTCCCCCACCCCATACACGTCGAAGCCATAGGCGTCCGTCATGGCCTTGGCAAAGGGCTGCCCGCCGCGCACGCGGTGCAACATCGCCACGAAACGCTGGTTATAGCGCGTGCGCAGCAAGTGCCTCACCACATCTGCAGACTGAGCGTAGGCGATGGGCGTCTGGACGATGTCATCCGGAAATTGCCGATCGAGCTGGGAGAGCGGCATCAACGTCTCGGCTAGCGTGGCGGTCCACAGCGTTTGAAGGCGTGCCAGGGAGCTCTCACCGGAGAGGTGAATCGCAAAGCCTTCGTTCAGCCAGAGCGGGACGTGATGCCCTTCGAGCGCTTCGTGCAGCGCGAGGTGCGCCAGCTCGTGGCGGAAGACCTCGCTTAGGTCGTGAGCGGAATTCGGGTGCTTCGGGTCGATCGTGAGCAGAATCAAGCCCAACCCGGGGTAAGCCACGCCCTCGGCGTAATTCGGGAATGGGCTCCCCACGGGAGCGAGCGTCGCCATTTCTCCCGGCGTTCGAGCCACGTGCACCGACACGTGGTTGAGAACGGGATAGCCAAACAGATCTCGCAGGCGCTCGCGAAAGGCGTCCGCCTCGTGGATCAGCGGCTGCACGCGGTGACGCTTCGACGGTGGAAAAGCCAAGCGCAGCCAACCGCCGTCGTAGGTATTGAACCCCTCGGGTGGCGAGGGAAGCTCCGCACCCGCGCCGGGATCGACCGCATCCTTGGGTAGAATCCGAGCTTCGAGCCCTGGCACTTCCCCCGCCGCGGTTGGCGCTCGTGCGTAGGCTGCCGCAGGCACCGCCGCCACGACGAACAGCAGGGCAGTCACGCCCAAGCGCCGAACCCACTCGCCACGCCACCCAGCGCCCGCGAGGCAAGCCCCTTTGAAGGACGGCGGGGTCGAGGGACCGCGCAGCGCGATACGGCAAAGCCCAAATACAAATCGCCTCAGCGAATCCAGCCACCCGTAGGAGCAGCCCGAGGACATTTCGGCCGAATGGCGGCGATTCAACGAGAACTCCTAGCTACTGACTCTCAAGTGAAGCAGGAAAGCCCTGCGTGGGCGACCTGAACAACCTAAGATTTCGTCGCCGCCTGTCAACGGTCCCAAAGTTGGCACGTTAACGCGGCCAGAGCCCGCCTCCGCTCCAGCCGGCAGCCAGGCGCTAACGCAGAACGAGCCCGACGACGCCTGCAATCGTGGGCGCAGATTTCACTGTGGCGCGAACGTCTGAGCTCGATTGGAGCAACCCTGCCGTCAGCACCCACACGCCGACGCAGAGGGGCAGCCACCAACGCTTCGTCGCTGCGGACCAGCGCGAAAAGGGCAGCGCGACGACCAAACCCGCGATGAGGAGCCCCAACACGCCTTCCCAGAGCGGCGAGCGTAACTCCGCCGCGAGGAACGCCGCACGCGCCAGCACGACTATCAGAGATCCTGCAGCCAAGACTGCGATGCAGCTGGCGGCGCGTAGCGCGGCAACGCCTGCGCGCCTACCCTGGAGCTGACGCTCCAGTAACCAGCGTGCTGCGAGCAGGCACACGACACCGATCGCCGCCGCTGCCACCGCGAACGTGACCGCGCCGAGCGGGCGATGGTGGGTGGCGACGCTGAGCCAGAATGCAAACGCGGCCCAAGGGAGCAACGCTAACCCGAAGCCCAAGGTCAGCGCCGCTAGCCCCGAGCTCGCACCGCCGGAACGCTGCATTGGGCGCCAAGCGAGAGCGACCAAGGCCAAGCTGAATGAGCCACAGCCCACTAGCGCGACGTAACCGCCTATGTTGATCGGTGAAAAGGCATCATTGCCAGCTTGCGCCGGCCACAACGCGCGCGGCGCGGCCCACAGCAGGGCACCGAAGAGACACGCCAGCGCACGTCCTTCGGCGAGCCCACGTGGGCCGACCTCGAGCGAAGCTCCGCTGCTCACGGCGCGTCAGCGCGGGACTTGGAAGATCGGCGGGACCGGTGGAATCGTGAAGTCATCCCAAGCCGGGGTGAGGTTACTCGTGTTCTGGATGGTCGCATTGCCGGAAGCGTCCACCACGATGTTCTGGTTCCAGAGATACACCGCCGGGTAGGTCGTCACCACGCCCGAGGCGTCGTCTACGACAATGGGAGCCATGTAGAGCTGCGAGCTCTTGTTCGAAATCGCCGGCGTGAGCCGCGCTTTCGTCAGCTCGAAAGAGCCCGGGTATTGCCGCGCCGAGGAGAAGATCAAAAAGTAGTAGGTCTTGCCGCCCTTGGGCTCGGCGCGCGGAGACCAACGCGGCCAGCTGTTGATGCTGCCGCGCGAGACCTGACCGGAACAACTCACGGGATCGTTGGCCACCAGGCGAATCGGCGTGCCCCCGGCGCGCGGCACGATGTAAATCTCCCCGTTGCGGTTGTAGTAGGGGCCGTCCGGGTTCGCTCCCAGATCTTGCTGGGGACATGGCGTCACCGAGCCGTTCGCGTCCTGCCGAGGCACACAGCGGGTGGCGATGGTCGGCGCGGGCGCACGAGCGAACGCGAGAAACGCGTCGTTCGCCGAGTATTCGGGATAATACTCGAGAAACGCCGGGTCAGACGCACCTGCCAGCGGCACGGACGTCCCGCCGGCGCGATTCGCGTACGGGACGACTCGGATGTCAGCCACGTTCGCGGTCCAATCCGGGTGCCCGTCGGTGGAGGACACGTCCGTCGAGACGTAGGCGATGTCAGCACCGTCGCTGCTCCAGGTCGGAGTAACGGCATTGCGATTTTCGCCGATGGTGGTGACCGCGCCCCAGGCGATGCCGCGCGCCGCGCCCACCTTGGCTTGCCGCAGGTTGAGCACTTCGCCGTACGGATTGTCCAGCGGGAACACCTCGGGAATGGGCGTCAACGGCGTCGGGTCTTCCGCCGCCAGATCGAACCAGGCGAGCTCGTGGCGCGTGGGCTGCACTGCGTCGAAGGGTTTCGTCGCCGGTGCCGCGCGCACGCCGTAGCTCGTGATCAAGATCCGTTCCCCGCCGGGCTCGGTCGAGAAGTGCGCGGGGCTGAGCGCTTGCATGCCCAACCAGGGCTGCTTCATCAAATTGGAGGCGTACGGCGTGACCGTCGCCGGCAGCGCGCCGGTCTTCCCCGGCTCGATCGAAGCCGCCACCTTGTTCCAGGGCCAATTATCGGTAAAGAGCACCGCTTTGCCGTCGGGAGTCGAGACGTGGCAGCCGACGCACTCCACTTGGCCAAAAGCAAAACCCGTGGGCACGCAGCACGCCGGGTTATTGGGCTCCGCTTCGCACGTGGGACGCGGCACCGCGCCGCCGCAGGCGTAGTAGCCGCGCGCCAGAGCGCCGTCTTCACCGGGGATGTTGCCCGTCTTCACGTCCAGTGCGCTCAGCGTCTGCACGACACCCTCGTCGCCGACCGAGAAACCTTGGAGCTTGCTCGAGTTCTGGGTGACGAGAGAGGAAGTGGTGGCCCAGAACACCATGCTGCCGCCCGCGGGGACGGGCGCGATCTCGAACGTGCCACGCGCCCCCGTGAGCACGCCGCCTGCACGCAAGCCGCGCACGGTGACCGTGATCGGTGTGCTGATGCTGGCCATCTTGGCCCAGATGTCCTTGGGCAAGATCCACTGAGTGTCGCGGGTGTAGGCCCTCAGATCATCGGGTTGGGATTCGTTCTGAAGGCGAACTTCCCACAGCGTTTCGTTACCGGTGCTCTCCCAGCGAAAGCGGGGACGCAGCCAATTATTTGGAAATAGGGTGCCGGGCTCTCCCGGAGCGGTGGACAGCTGCGGCTCGATCACGCACAGGCTGCCGGCTTGAAACGCCTCGGGATCATCAAACACCGTGATCTCGGCGGGCGTGATGCCGGCCTCGAGCAGGGGCTCGCGGCCGAAGGCGCAACCGCTCGTGCAACCGACGTCACCGCCGAAGATGTCCCCAGACGTCCCGCCCGTCACCCCGCCCGGGCTGGCTCCCCCACCCCCCGGTGTCGATGGATTCTGGAATTGATTCGGAGCAATGACGCTCTCCGCGCCGTCGTCGCCACTCGGCGAGCAACTCAGCAGCAGAATCCAAAGGGCACACGCATTTCCGTGTCTCATGTCTAGTCGCCTCGCAGTCCTTCTCGCGGACGTCCGGGGAATGAGCCCGGGAAGAAGAGTTGGGTCTGGGTAGCCAAAGCGGTATGAGCCGAGTGGCATCAAACGATCTCCCAGTCGCGCGTCGGAGTGAATGTAGCAGCTAGCACGCTTGGTGGGCGTACGGCGCACAAAAAGGGCGACAATGACCCGTTATGCGAGCTGTGCGTCGCTCCGCGCCGGACCAGGTCCGCGCCTACCGTGAGCTACAGCACCGCGGCGGGCGCCCCGAAGCCTCGTGCTTACAGGAACGCCTGGACGCGATCTGCGATGACACGTGAGCATCGCCGCCGTTGAGCATGCCATCCCAGTCGCAATTTTTCGAAGCGTCCATCCGCACGCCTCAGTGGCTCGGCCGCGACGCAGCGCAGCGTTCGGGGAAATGGCGAGCGGCGGTCAGCATTTGTTTCAAGTTGGGATGCGTGTCGTCCCGATCGAGAGGCGCCAAGCGGCGGTCCAGATCGGGCGGGTGGAGCCGCCCAAGGGCCGCCAACGCCGCGCCACCGAGCGCGACGTCTGGCGGCGATGGTCGTTCGGCGACAAGCTTCCACGCGGCGCGCGTCAGCTCCTCGAGCTGGCTCGTGTCGCACAGGGCCGCCAGGGCGCGGATCGCCGCGGCTCGCACCTCTGGCGCTTCGGCCTCATCACGGAAGCGAGCCACGATCGCAGGAACGTGCGCGCGCGCCCCCCGTTGGCCCAGAGCCCGCAGCCCGGCGACGCGAACGCCGGGAGCCTCGTCTCGTAGCGTCACTGCCAACGCAGCGTCCACTTCAACCGACGGCCCCACGCTGGCGAGTGAGCGCGCGGCCACCGTCCGCACCAACGGCCACGCATCTTCATCGAGGCGCGCCACGAGCGCGGGCGCTGCGCCAGGCACCGAGAGCTCGCCGAGGCGCGCGACGCTGGCCTCGCGCACTCGAACACCGCTGTCTCGCGTCGCGGCCAGCAGCGGCGCTCGCAAGCTCGGCAGGTCGGGCGCCAACCGAGCGCCGGCCGCTCTCAAGTAGGGATCGGGATCGGCCAGGGCGGCCCGCGAGAACTCCGCGGCGGCGACATCCGTAGGCGCCAGTCGACTCGCCGGCGCGAGCAGCAAAAAGCGCTGAGGAAATGAGCGAGCGGCCGCGATGGCCCGCGCCAAAGTGAGCGACGCTTGGGGCTGAAAGCGCGGTAGCCGATCACCGATCGCCCGCAACACCTCCACCTCCGCCGCGACGCCGAGCCCGCTGCCACCCAGCAGGCGGCGGAGCCCCGCCTCCGCTTCCGGGTCCCTGGCGGCTCGACCGAGCGCGTCGCGATATCCGGCGCGCTGCTCCGGTGCAGCCACGGCCAGCCGCGGGCCGAGCAACTCGACCGCCAACGCGGGGCTGATGACGGCTATCTCTTTCGCCAGCCGCACGCCGGCTTCGCCCGAAACGAGCTCGAACGCTCGGCGCAGATGGGCCGCCCCCGCGGAGCCGCAGCTGCGCAGGCGCTGCGCTGCGCGTCGACGATTTCGCTCAGCGTCGTCGTCCAGCAGATCGACGTAAACCTTGGCGGTGACCTCGCACGGCGCGGCCTCGAGCACGTCGAGAGCGCGCGCGCGACCGATCGAGTCCAAGGCCCCGAAGGCGCCCACCAGAGCCTCGACGCCAGGGCTGCCGGATTGCAGCAACGCCGGGACCGCCGCAGCTCCTGCCTCCCCCGGAGCGGAAAGGCGCGCGACCAGCTGCGCCGGCTCGAGCAATTGGAATTCGCTCACCCCCCGCAACTCGGCCAACGTCACTTGAGCCTCGGGGGCATCCACGTAGGCCTGTTCGAGCACCAGCGCGAGGCAGTCCTCCTCGAGCGGCTCCGGCAGCTGCACGCGGAACCAAACCCCTGGCGCCTGCCAGGCGTCCTCTTGCCAATCTACACGGTACAGGCCATGCCTGGTCGCGAGCCACAATGAACGAGGCGCCGCGCCCGCCTCTGCCACATCACCCGCCGGACGCACTAGGAACTCGAGCGCGATGAGCTTTCCTCCTGCGATCTGGCGCAGCACGACGAACTCGCCGCGGCCTTCGCCGCCACGGGCTTCGGACCAGCTCGTCTCCGCGCGCCCGTCCGTCAGCCCCCGCGGATCGCTCAGTGCGCTGCTCGCCACCACGGCACGCAGCGCATTGCCGCCCGCGGTGGGGCCTTGCTCCGCGCGCTTCGCGCCGAGCACACGCGCGCCGCGCCGCTCTTCTAGCGTCAGCTGTTGCACCCTGGCGGGCTTGAGGCTCAGGTCTCGATCGAGCAGCCGAGGCTCGAGCAGAGTGGGACGCCCGCACAGCTGCACGTCTTCTCGAGCGCGACCGACGAGCACTCGCTGGCCTTTCTCATCTTCGCGCAACCAGAGCATGGCCCCGCTCTTCTGACCGTCTTCACCCTCGAGCAAGCCGGTCGAGCCCGCGAAGATGACGACCGCCTCGGAGCTGCCCATGCCGGCACCGATCAACGCCTCCCAGGCGCCCTCGGCAAGAGGAATGCGCGCGTGGACGAGGCGGCGAGCAGGGAATGGCTCGATGATCTCGAGCGTGCCGCGTTCGGCGGCCTCCAGCGCGAGAGCGGGCAACTCGAGACGCTTGCCCGCGCGCGCGTCGCAATCGCGAGCGGCACAGACGCGATACCACAAGCCATCTCGGCCTAGCTCCACCCCGAGGGCTTGCTGCTCCGGGCCCGCCGGCGCGAGCAACTTGCGCGGCCCGGACGCCACGGCCTCCCGGACTTCTGCGGATCGAGGGTGCGGCGCTTCAGGCGCTGCCAGCGCTCCGCGCGGCGCGTGCAGCCCAAGGCCGGCGAGCAGCGCGACCCGCTTCGCCCAGCGTCCGCCGCTCACTTCCCAACGTCCGTGCATGGTTTGCCGTTTACAGTGAATCGAGCGCCGCGGTATCTACGCCGAGCGCCGAGAGCAACTCCGGCAGGCGACTGCGGGGCACAGCGACCCGCGTGGGCATGCCGCCCGCGAGACCGAGCAACTTCACGAAGTTCAACCCACTGTCGAAGCGCGCCGCCACGCTGACCGTGTCTCGATCCGCCACGACGCTGACAGGCTCGCGCTCCTGCCCGAGCAGTAGCAGTAGCGTCTTGTCGAAGCGGCCATCGGCTTTGTCGACTTCCAGATAGGCGACACCGGCGGGGAGCCGCCGGTAGCGCTTGGCGACGCGCCGCGTCTCCGCCTCGATGTTACGCCACTCGGCGCCCGCTGCCTCGATGGGTTGCCACAGCGCTGGATCGGCCAGCCCCGCCGCGAGGTGACGGACCACCAGCCCAAATAGGCCCATGTCGCGAGGCCGCGCGCGCAACGCGTGATCGATGCGCTCGGCGGTGCGGCTCGGCTGCCCCATTCGAGTATCGATGGCGTGAGCGTCGGCGTCAGCTCCCGGATAGGGCTCGACACCGCCGCGCATCCATTTGGCAGCGCTCACCAGCCCATCGAAATCGGTATGACAGACGATGGTGTCGATCGGACCGATGCGCTCGACCAGAGCCGGATGAATCATCTCCGGACAGGCGCCGTGCTCGGCCTTCGTGGCGAGCACGAAGCGGGGATCGTCCGCGTAGCGTACGTGCTCGTCGTGATCGTGGTGATCCACCCAGGCACGGAGCCGCGGCCCGAGGGCCACGATGAACGGGAGGGTCACCTTGTCGAAGCCGGTGCTGCGACCCTGCCCCGCAAACGCGATGTCCAGCACTGCAACGCGACCTGGAACGTCGGCGGGCGACGGGAGCTTGCGGGGGGTCGAGAAGACGACTTGGGTGGCCATGCTTGGATAAAGGTCACCCCAAGCAGCACGCGCTGGAAACGGCCGGGGCTGATGTTTGGGAGATTTGCGGGGTTAGTGAGTGTGCCGGCGGCAGGCGGCGCAAGCAAGCGCCGCGGAAGACCCGTCGGGCGCCGTTCGGCGGCTCCAGGCTGCGGCCGATGGGCGGGACGAGGCAGCATCGAGATGCATAATCACGTGTTGCCGGAAAGCGCCAAATCCCTATGCTCTAGCGCCCCATGACCCGAGCTGCATTCCAAAAGGCGCTGAAACAACCCCTCGAAGCTACGGATTTCCCCGAGCTCGGGGCTTACTACCGCGGGAAAGTCCGAGACAATTACAGCGGCCCAGACGGCGTTCGCACCATCATCGTGACGGACCGCATCAGCGCGTTCGATTGCAATGTCGGCACGCTGCCCTTGAAGGGGCAGATGCTCAATCATATCGCGGCGTGGTGGTTCGAACGCACCAAGCACCTGGCGCCCAATCACGTGATCTCGGTGCCCGATCCGAACGCCATGCGCGTTCACGAGTGCACTCCGCTGCCTGTCGAAATGGTCGTGCGCGGCTATCTGACGGGTACGACGTCGACCAGCATTTGGGTTCACTACGAGGCGGGCGCTCGGACCTTCTGCGGGCACCCACTCGCGGACGGGATGAAACGCCACCAGAAGCTGCCCAAGCCACTGCTCACGCCCAGCACCAAGGCCGCGCACGGCGACCACGATCTCTCGGCCTCCCGTGAGGAGATCCTGAAGGTGACTCAGATGAACCCCGCGGACTTCGACGCGGCAGCGGCGATGGCCATGCAGCTGTTCGCGTTCGGCCAGCACGTGAGCGCCGAGCGCGGGCTGATTCTGGTCGATACAAAGTACGAGTTCGGCAAGACGCGTGACGGTCGCGTCGTCGTGATCGATGAGATCCACACGCCTGACTCTTCCCGCTACTGGCTCGCCAAGAGTTACGAGGAGCGGTATCGGGCCGGACAGAACCCGGAGAGCTTCGACAAGGACAACGTGCGCCGTTACTTGAGCGAACGAGGCTTCGCGGGGGACGGCCCCGTGCCAGAGGTACCGGACGAGGTCCGAATCACGGCGTCAGAGCGCTACTTGGACGCCATCGAGACCCTCACTGGGGAGGCGTTCAAGCCGGACCTCGAGGCGGCTCTGCCCAGGCTCGTGAGGAACCTCGGCTTGTCGCGCTGAGGGCAGGCCGTATGCCTGTGGAAAGCGCGCTAGAAGACTCTGCGAGCGTATCTCGAGCCAAAAACACGCGCTCCTTCATCCGCGCGTTCGTCGCTACGAACTACTTGCTCGGCAAGCGCCAACGGGCGCTGACCGCCGGTATGGTCGTCTCCGATCCGGTGGCGCGCCAGGCGCTCTCCGAGATCGCGGAGCAGCTGAGCCATGGCGTGCAAGAGCAGCGCGCGCGCGCGCTGGCGGTGGAAGTCGGGCGTCTGATGCGCTCGCTCAGCGCACAAAGATTGAAGTGACGAGCCGCGCCAGAGTCATTCCGCGCGCGAAGGCGTTGGGTGCCACGCTCCACCCGCTGCCTCCGAGCGCGCCGCTCGTGGCGCCCGCTGCACGGGTTCCGGCATGGGCTCGCGTCCTGCGGCGACCCGTCGCCGAGGCGCGCGCTCAGGCGGATGCCTTGCTCGAGCGAGCGCGCGCGGACGCAAAGCATATCCTGTCTCGGGCGCAGGCGGCGGCCAACGATCTGATGCTGCAACAGCAAGCCCACGCGCGCGCGGACGCGCTGTGTTTGGTGGTGGGGGAGGCGCTCGAGCTGCGCAAGCGACAGGCCGAGCTCTCGCGCAACGCGCTCGATCGCAGCATCGGCTTTGCTACCTTGCTCGCCGAACGCCTGCTCGGCGAGGAGCTCGAGCTGCAACCCGAGCGCATCCGTGCGCTGGCTCGGCAGGCCCTGAAAGAGGCCGCCGGCGCGCGTCACGCGATCGTCATGGCTCACCCGCGGGACGCGAGCGAGCTGCGAGCGGGGCTTTCGGGGCTGGGTTCGCTGCTCGACAGCATCGGCATCGAAGACGACGACAGGTTGACCCGAGGTCACATTCGAGTAGAAACGGAGCTCGGCGTGATCGAAGCGGACCTCGAGGGCCAGCTCGAACGGCTCGCTGCCCAGCTGAAGAAGCTCCTGACTGCCCATGCCCCAGACTCGAGCTGAAGAGCAGCCGGGCCGCCCCGCGCGGCGTCACCGGGTCGTGACGCCCTGCCTGCTCTTCGTGGCAACCTGCGCGAGCGTTCTCTGGACGGGCGCGCGCATGACCAACGAGTGGCAAGCGCCACAATCGCTGGCAGAGCTCGCCAGCGGCTGGGTTTACGCCGTACCGCTCATGGCCATCCTGCTGTGCCATGAATTTGGCCATTACATCGCCGCGCGTCTGCACGGAGTGCCCGCGTCACTGCCCCACTTTCTGCCGCTGCCGGAGGTGAGCCCCTTCGGCACCCTGGGCGCGGTCATCGCCATGCCCGAGCGCATCCGATCGCGCAACGCGCTGCTCGACATCGGTGCCGCCGGACCCTTGGCAGGCATGGCGGTGGCGTTGCCCGTGCTCGTGCTCGGCCTGTCGCTGTCCCCGGTGCAAGCGCAGTCCACCGGGTACTACGTCCAGGAGGGGCAAAGCGTATTGTACTGGCTGCTCAAGTACCTCGTCAAAGGCGATATCCCAGCGGGCTACGACGTGATGCTGCACCCGACGGCCACCGCGGGCTGGGTCGGGCTCTTCGTCACGATGATCAACCTCTTGCCCTGGGGCCAGCTCGATGGAGGTCACATCGCGTTCGCGCTGCTCGGTCCCGTCCAAAACCGCATCGCTCGGCTGGTGCGCTTAGCCGTGCTCGCGTTCTTCCTTTACAACCTGTTCAGCTTTGTCGGGCCCGTCGTCGCTGGGCAAAGCCAGATGCCGCTCGCGGTGGCCATCGGCAACTCGCTCACGTGGCTCGTGTGGTTCGGCTTGCTCAGCCTGCTCGGACGCACCATGGGGCACGATCATCCGCCGGTCGAAGCGGGCGAGCTGAGCCCGCTGCGGCGCCGCGTCGCGATGGGCTGCCTGGTGCTGTTCGTGCTGCTCTTCATGCCGACCCCGCTCGCCAACTACACGCCCGCCGCCGAGAATTTGTCGCGCAGCGCGGCGCACACCACCGGCGGGGCATAACGGCTGATGTCGCCGCGGTAACGCGCAATCTCTCGCACCAGCGACGCTGATACGAAGCCGTGGCGGGTGCGCGTGGGCAAAAATACCGTGTCGAGATCGGGCGCGAGGTCCGCGTTGGCGTGCGCTATCTGCAGCTCGTATTCGAAGTCCGTCTGCGCTCGCAGCCCTCGCACCAGCACGCGGGCCCCACGGCTGCGAGCGTAGTCGACGAGCAGACCATCGAACTGGTCGACCTCGACGTTGGGAAAGCTCGCGCACACCACGCGCAGCAAGGCCACGCGCTCCGCCGTATCGAACAGCAGCGCACGCGTCGGATGACGACCTGCGGCCACGATCACGCGCGGAAAGAGCGCCGCGGCGCGCTCCACGAGATCGAGATGGCCGTTGGTGGGAGGGTCGAAGCTTCCGGCGTAGATCGCGACTTGCGTATGGGTCATGAGAGCGACCGCCTAGCGGGGGGGGTCGAGCTGACGTGAAGATAGCGGCACGTCCGTGCTCTTCGGCTTGGTCGAAGGCGCGCTGCCGCCCGCGGGCGGCCCTGGCGGGAGCTCGGGCGCGGGTGCCGGCGCAGGCGCCGAAAGGTCGGGCTCCTGACTTCGACTCGCGACCGGCATCTCTTCGAGCCACAGGGTACGCCCTTGATCGACCAAGCTGGCCCGAAATTCTGCCACGAGCGCCGACCCGATCACGCCGTCCAGATGGATGCCGCCACCCTGTTCGAGCTCGCCCAGCGGCAGCCCATAAACGGCCGGCACGCGCGGCAAATCGAACGAGCCGAGAGTCAAGCGTGGCACCAGGCCCTGCTTCAAGTTGGCCTCCCCGGGTACCGTCGCGAAGCCCTTCGGATCGACGCCGGCTTTCTGCCAGCCCGAGTCGCCCATGGCCACCGGAAACAGCACGCCCGTGTCCACCAAGAACGAACCCGAGGCGGCCGTCGACTCGGTCCCGAAGCGACCACGCATGACCATGCCACCGCCCTTGATATAGCTGAGCTCGATCGCCGTCGCGTCGGGTGGCGGCGGCGGAGCGAAGGAACGCACGACGAACTGGTTTGCGTAAAAGTCGAAGGTCACGTTCAAGCGCCTGAGCAGATTGACTCCGAGCAAGAGCTTGATAGGGGCGCCCACCCGGCGCGAAAGGCTCGACAAGTCACGGCTCAGCGCCGGCACGTCTTTGACTTCCAGGCGCCGTCCAAAGCGGAGCGACACCCAGCTCGGCTTCTGTTGCACCGAATCGATCACGACCTCGGGCGTTCCGGTAGCAACCATCGCCAAGACCGGCTCACCATTGAGCTCCAGCGGGACGATCAAGGTCGGCACCGGCACGCGCGGCATTTCCACGACCGCCAGCAGCGCCCCCGTCACTCGGAAGGGCTCGCGGCCGGCGCCGCTGCGCGCGAGTTGGGCTACGCCCGCGGCCCAGGGATCCTTCACCTCGGGGTCATCCAGCAGGCGATCGAGCTCGTCAGCCGCGGCACCCAGCTGGCCCGAGTACCACAAGGCCCGGGCGCGCAGGCCCTTGGCTTCAGTCGAAGCATTGCCTTCGAGGAACGACAAGGCCTCGTCATAACGCATCTGTGACAAGGCGATGCTGGCTGCCAACAGCTTGACGGAGGGCCGCTCGGGCTCGAGCTGGAGCGCGTTTTTTACCGACACTTCGGCGTCTGCGATATCGAGCACGTTGAAGCTGGCTTCGGCTCGGTCGAACCACTTCTTGGCCACCGCTGGCCATTCAGGCTCCCGCTCCGCGCCGCCCGACACCGCGCCCGAACAGCTCCAGCATGCGAGCGCCAGGCAGGCGGCTACTGCTGCGAGCCTGATGCGGGGAATGGTCATGCAGGCGGGATTAGTGCATCCGCCGGCCCAGGTCGAGCGCCGCAGCGCGAAAAAGGCGGCGTGCTGGCCGCGCTCCAGCCGCCGAAACCGGTCTCGAATGGGCGCGCCTCCCGACGAGGGTCAGGATGTTGGACGCTCTGCAAGGTCGGACCTACGATGGCCCGAACATGCTCCACTTTCGACGCCTTCGTTTAGCTCCGCTCCTCGGGTCCGCCCTCGTCGCTGCCGCCTGTAGCCACGATCGGCCCCCGCGAGGCCCCAACGACCCCGCCGAGAGCGCCAGCCCGGGTGCGACGGAGGCACCCGTGGCTGCCCCGGAGGCAGCGCCCATCGACTCGTCGGAGCCCGCTCCGACTTTGCCTGAGGCGCAGCCAGCGTCGAGCGAGCCGCGCGACACGCGCGGGAAAGAGCAGATCCAGCAGGTCATCGCCGATAACCGGCAGAAAGTCCGGGCCTGCTACGATGCTGCTCTCGAGAAAAACCCCGGAATCGTGGGGGATCTGGTCGTTAGCTTCGTCATCGCCCCGGACGGCGACGTCAAACAGGCCGAAGTGAACTGGTCCGAGAGCGACCTGCACATTCCTGAGCTCGACACGTGCACCGTCGATGCCGTCAAGACCTTCAAGTTCCCCGCGTCATCGCGTGGTCTCGAGTCGAAGGTGAATTACCCCTTCAACTTCAACCCGCCACCGCCAGAGGCCCCTGCGGCCAAGCACTAGGCCTCTCTACCAGAGGCCCTAAAATATCTTGCGCCCTAAGCCTAGGGCTTTGGCGCCGCCACACCCGCTCGACAGTCCTGCGCTTACCACGCAACTCTCGAGCGTCGCGCCAACGCCCCCCCCTTGGTCACGAGCCCCTCCATCGCTCAGACGCTCCTGCTCGTTCTTGGCATCATTTCCCTGTAGGCGAGGGGGCCAAGAGCATCGCTGGGCACCGAGCGCAAAGCTCGGTGAAGAGTGGCAACCTCGGCGCCAGACGTGCTGCTGGCGCCGAGGCGCTGTGGCCACTCGAACTGAGCGAAGAAGCCCCGACTATTCGACCGGCGGCGTCACTTTGGAGCGCTTCTTCTTACCGGAGCGCTTCTTTTTGCCCGAGCGCTTCTTCTTGCCTGAGCGCTTCTTTCCGCCCTTCTTCGCGGCGCGCTTCTTACCGGCCTTCTTGCCGGCCCGCTTCTTAGCGGTTCTCTTTCCAGTTTTCTTAGTCTTCTTTGCGGCCATGAGCATGCCTCCTGCGAACCTGGGTCCGACGAACGAACCCGAGGTATGTTGCACGACGTATATTGCCACCTATTGCGACCTGTCAACGAAAAAAATGCAATGGGCTGCCTTGCAAAGGCAAATCCTAGCGGTTAAGACTCTGCAAACTTTGCGCGCTAGGCAGCTGTCTAGTGGACGACGGCAGGCCGACTGGCAAGACTATCATCACCTGCCGCCGGTCGGGCGGTACTGAACGAATCCCGCCGAAAGTGCGTAAATCATGCGGCACCGACGATTTCACACGCGACACGAGGGCGCATCCGTGATGGCTAAGCGGGCGCTTTTCTGACGGACTTAGGAACAGGCAAAAAATGCGGGAGGCGGAAATGGCAGCATCAACCAAAATCGGGATGGGCATCCTCATCGGAGGGGCGATTTTTTATTTAAGTGGGTGTGGGTACTCTCAGGAGGAGTGGGATCAGAAGGTCCGTGAGAACGCGGCGCTGACCGAGGAGCTGCGCGCGCAACAGCAGACAGGCAACAAGTGCACGGCGGATTTCGCCGCGGCCAGCGAGCAACTCGACGCGGTAAAGCAACAGTTCCAGCAGCGCGGGGACAGCCTTGACGCCGCGACGCAGGACCTCGAGCAGCAGCGGCAGGCGAACGAGGAGTATCGAAAGCGGGCCGAGCAGCTCGAGCAGATCAGGCAACGCTTCGAGATCCTGCAGCAGAAGCTGAAAAAGCTGACGGAGCTCGGGTTGAAGGTGCAGGTGCGAGACAACCGCATGCTGATCCAGCTGCCCGGCAACGTGCTGTTCGACTCGGGGAAAGACACCTTGAAGGCAAGCGGTCTAGAGATTCTGAGCCAAGTGGCTGCAGTGCTGCGCGCGGACCCGGACCTCTCGCAGCGAGAGTTTCAGGTCGCTGGGCACACCGACAACAAGCCCCTGGTCTCCAGTCCCTACAAGGACAATTGGGGCCTTTCAGCCATGCGGGCGCGCTCGGTGCTGGCCTACCTCACTGCGTCCGGCGCTAAAGGTGGTGGCCTCGATCCGAGCCACTGGAGCGCCGCCGGGTACGCGGAGACCGATCCGGTCGCAACCAATGACACCGAGGAGGGTCGAGAGCAGAACCGCCGCGTGGAGCTGGTCGTCCTGCCCAACGTGGAGGAGATGCTGAACCTGAAGAGCCTCGCCATTCGCTGAAACGTCACCCCGTGGGGGGAGCCTCGCGCCTGAGCATTGGTCCATTTCGAACATCGCGACGACCCAGACGCCTCTATTGCGGGGACACCCCGCAATAGAGGCCGTGCGACTACCTGGCTCGAGCGTTTCGGGTGTTCGAGTTGCAAGCATGCGACCAATGGTCAGAGCCTAGCGCAGCCCCAGGGGGGACTGGGGCTCCCTCTCCGTCGCCGTGCGACTTCAGCTGAAGTCTGCAGTTTCGAGCGCGTTCCGAGCGCTTTTCGCGAGCGTCGTTTTTTGCGCACTAGATGACGCAGACGCGTCGCGCCAGGCGAAAACGGGCCGCGATCCGCGGGATCGCCCGGTAAAGATGCGGCTCCCACCTCGACGTGAGGCCCGGATCTGCTACTATTCAAGACGTCGGCGCGGCTCGGCATACGCCGCGCAGGCTGCCGGGCATTCCGGACTGCTCGTTCCGGAGCAACACACTCCCGGACCAACCTTCCGGAGAAGGTAGCCGGAGAAGGTAGCCGGATAACGTGGTTCGAAAAAGGAGCTGAAGTCGGAGTGTGACCCGCGGTGTCTCCCAGAGCGGATGCGGACAACTCGATGGCCCGACAACCCGCAACCTAGAGCCGGCCCACACCACCGGCGAGTCGAGGGCGACCTGACATGGTGCGCCCGATTTCTCGGTCCGATCCCGCTTTGCGGACCCTGCAACGACACGCGAGCGGTGGCGGGTCGGAATAGCCCAGCCGCTCGCCTCGGCCTGAGCCCATGAGCTGGACCAGACCTATGAGAACAGCGGGGCCAGCGGGCCAGAAAATTTCCGGAAGAACGGACAACGTTGACACGAGATGCTCATCTAACTACAGTGCCGCGCCAAGCGGTGACCTGTGCACTCCTCGACACGTTCGGACGCCTTCGGCGGGAAAGCAGAACAACGTGAGCGTAGTTGGATGCAAGTTAGTTGACCGCAGGATACTCGGCCACGGCTCAGGTGGCGGCAAGACAGTTAGCTCCGACCAAGTTGGATTCGCGCCACGTCAATGCAAGCCACGTCAATGCAAGCCCGTTCGATCGGAGAAAGTTGGCTCGAGGTCAGCTGGCTCGAGGTCAGCTGCATCGGAAATGACGACAGCGTCGAAAATGACCGCCGCGAGACTTTCTGCGCGCCGGAAAGCAGTCGCTTTTCGCAGGTCTCGAGCGATGGATGGTCGGCTCGTAAGGAATGTCGTGTCAGCAGCGAATGCGATCCAGACACTCGCGTTCGGTGCAAATTGACGGCTCGATTTGACGGATCGATCGCCGGTCGATGGCACCAGAGTAGGGTTTCCTCAGGAATAATTTCGTCACCTAGCTCGTCTTAGGTGGCAGCTCTTGGCCGAAGCGCGCTGGATAGGCTCGCCAAGGCAAATGCGAAAAGCGCGGCTCCTCGCTCACGTGAGGTCCGCGACAAGGAGAAAACATGCAGGCAAGCGCAGAAGTTGAGTTCAAAGTCGGTGACAAGGCAGTCTACCCCGCACAGGGCGTTGCTGAAGTCATCAGTATCGACGAACGCGACATCGCGGGATCGCGACAGCGGTTCTACGTCCTGCGCATTCTCGATACCGACCGTAAGATTATGGTGCCGGTATCTAATGCCAATGCAGTGGGTCTTCGTCAGGTCATCAGCGAGCAGGAAATTCGGGAGATTTTTGACATCCTGAAGGAGCGGACCATCGGGTTCGACACGCAGACCTGGAACCGCCGGTATCGTGGCTTCATGGACAAGATCAAGACGGGCTCGATCTATGACGTCGCAGAAGTGTTGCGCGATCTGTATCGGTTGAAGGCCAGCAAGCAGCTGTCTTTCGGCGAACGGCGCATGCTCGACACGGCCCGTTCGTTGATCGTCAAGGAAATTGCGATCGCTCGCGAGCAGACCGAAGTGCAGGTTCGCGACGAGATCGAAGCGATCTTCTTCTCGAATTGAGCGTCCTCTCGACTCGATAGAGCGAGGACGGCAGTGCTGATGACTTCAGCTCAGACACACGGCGTTAACGGCGCGAGTCGTCGTTAACGCGGGATCGGTGCTGAGCATCAGCGAATTTGACGCGCGTCGGCTCCCGATGCGCACTTGTGGCCAGCCCTCGGACGGAGGTGCTGGCCATGATTCGTTTTGTATCGCGCTCAGCGCGGGTGCTGAGCCGAGCAGCGCTCGCCAGAGAAGGATTCGCTCAGGGCGCTGCGGCGGCTCCGATGGTGCGGCGCTGGACGGCTGGCAACCCCGGCAGGTCCAGCACGACTTTCCACTGGCCGCCCTCGCGCACGCACCGGATCTGCTGCCGCTCACGCGGGGACTCGCCCTCGGCCGTGACGATAGCCCAATCGGGCCCCTGCTCCGCGGACCAAGCGCGGGGTTGAAAGCTCAGGTAGAACCGCGATGGGGCGAGCATCTCCTCCGGCTTGACGACGCGGCCTACGGCGTCGCTCGCACGCGCGGCGCGCTCGGCGAGGTTGTCTCGCGCTTCCGCCGCCAATAGGTCGTAGGCCGCTTTCGACTTCTGCGCGTCTCCATGGACGCGCTGCATGCGATCGATGAACTCCTGCACGGCTCGCTCGGGGCTGTCCTCTTCGGAGCGCTGGGCACAAGCGACGCACCCGAGGACGTGCAACGCGGCAAGCCAGTGGCAGGCACGGCCGAGGGCGCTGCGACATATGGCTCGGCGCTGCATCGAGTACGTGTTTACTGCAAAAGGCGGCGCGATCACTGCCGAAAGTGCCCGCGAGGGCCGGGTGTCGACCGGCGCGCGAGGCTGTGCGCACCTGCGCCAGGCCTCGTTTCGGGTCACTATCTTGGCCCCATCCCCGCTCACCCTTTAGGGTTTGTGGCGTGATCGATGCTAGCGACGCGCCGCAGATTCGGCTGGTTTGGCCGGGCAAGCAGGAGTCTATCGAATCGGGCACGGCTCGGCTGGAGCCGCTTCACGACGGGGATGGCTCCTGCACGTTGGTCCACGGTGACAACCTGGCCGCGATGCGAGCGCTCGCTGCGCGAGGCGCGGGTCATGTCACGCTCGCGTACCTCGATCCGCCGTTTTTTACGGGCAAGGCCCATGTGCGTGTGACCCGCAAGCGTGAAGGTCGCGGCAAAATCCTGCGCTCGACGTCGCCTGCCTTTGACGATCGCTGGGAGAGCTTGCCTGCTTACTTGCAAGCCTTGCGGGATCGCATCGCCGCGGCTCGAGAGCTGCTCGCTGAGCACGGTTCGTTGGTCCTGCACGTGGACCCAAAGACGAGCCACTACGCCAAAATCATCTGCGACGAGGTGTTTGGCCAACGCTGCTTCGCGAGCGAGATCATTTGGCGTTATCGTCGCTGGCCATCCAAGACGAAAAACTTTCAGCGTGTCCACGACGTGCTCCTGCGCTTCGTCAAGAATGCGCGCGTCACGCCGAGGTTCTGTCAGATTTACGAGCCGCTCGCCGCGTCGACCGTGGCCACCTGGGGCACGCAGCGGCAGCGGGCCGTCGTGGGAGCGTCTGGGACGCGTACGCACTCGAGCCGAACCGCAGACGAGAGCCCGGGCACCCCGCTGGGAGACGTCTGGGAGATTGGCATCATCGGGCCAGTCGCGCGCGAGCGCACCGGTTACCCAACGCAAAAGCCAGAAGCGCTGCTCGAGCGGCTGATCCAAACGTGTACGGGGCCGGACGACTTGGTGCTCGATCCCTATGCGGGCAGCGGAACCGCGCTCGTGGTGGCGACGCGTCTGGGCCGGCGCGTGCTCGGTATCGACAGCAGCCCCGAAGCGCTCGACGTGATTCGACAGCGGCTCCGCGGCGCCGGCATCGAGGCGCTGGAGGAGCGCGTGTGCGTGGAGCCGAGCCTGCCGAGCCGTTCCCAGGCCAAGGCCAGCTGACGCGCCCTCACCCGACTAACGCAGGCCCCGATCGGTGGGTTCAGGGATGAGCTTTACGGGCTTTGGCTCCAGTGGCGCAGCGACGCGCGGCAGGCGGCGCCGCGGCGGGTCGGTGACCACCGGCTCGTAGCTCGCTGCGCGTTCGGGCTGGTGATCGCGCAGGTGGGCGCTGCGCAGGCGTTCGATGAGCGCGCTCGACTCGCTGGCGAGGCGTTGGTCCAAGAGGCGCATGCTGATGCCCTGCGCCACGTCGGCCAAGCTCCGTAGCATTGCCGGACGGCTCGCGCGACGCCAGATGACCGCGAAGCCCCGGCCCTCAGCGATGGGCTGCGGCACGAGCTGGCCATCTTTGACGGCGTCAGCCGCGGCAAACAACAGCGGTGACACGCGCACCTCGGGCATGTGGGTCTGTCCGTCGGACGCGACGTACCCGAGGCTGCCAGCGCGCATGTTGGTGGCTTCGTCGATGGAGCTGTCTCGTGCCAGCTGGCTCCACATGGCGTCGGTAGGCGCGCCCAGCTTCTCGAGCAAGGCTCGCGCTTCAGGCTCGGTGCGCACGAGGATGCGCCAGAGGTAGAGGGTTCGGGGCGTCGCGTAGTGCGCTTGGTTCTGCGCGTAGAATTCGGCGACGCTGTCGGGTGAGAGCTTCTCCGCTGCGACCTGGGCCTGAAGGTCCGCGTAGAGCGCCTCGGTCAACGCCAGGTCGGCCGCCGCCGGCACGCCGGAGAGGGTATGCTCGGCGGCGAGGCTGAGCAGCGCCTCGGGGATGAGGACCTCTTCCAGAAAGCGCCGGCGGCGCTCCGGCCAGTGATCGCCGAGCTGCGCCCACTGGAAGGGCGCGACCAGGCTGGCTCGCCGCGTAAAGAAGGGCACATCGATGTCGACGCCTCCCACGCTGGCGAGCAGCGCCGTGTCGGCTCGCCCAAGCGGGGCGAGCAGGAGTAACGAGAGCTGGAGACCGCGCCTCACGGAGAGCGTGCGACCGGTGACGCGCCGACGTCCAACCCGAGCGTGCTGCATCACGGCGCGAAGCCTTTAACTCTTGCCCGACGGTAACGTCCAGCCGAGCTGGCGCAGGATGCTACGAAACAGCTGTTCTTCGTCTTGCGCCGCGCGCGAGTGTTCGAAGTAGCGCGGCAACTCTCCGAGCGCGGCGGCGGCCGCGGCCCGCTCGTAGTGCTCCAGCATCAAGAGCAGGTGCGGGTGCGCCAGCTCTACCTCTCGAGGCACCTGCGTGACTTTGGCCGCCTGCAAGCGCCCTTCAGCGGCTTGCCCCACCACTCGAGCCAGCTCGCGATCATAGAGGCGCTTGCCCAGAAATTCGTTGGCTCGGCTGCCTTCGGCGATGAGCAGCCAGGCGCGATCCATGTAGCTGCCCGCGGCCGCCGGCGCCGCAAGGGCGCTCAGACAGGCGGCCACGATCAGCGCTAACATGGCTCGGCGCAAGAGACGCTGCGCCTTCGCTGGGCTGTGTCGGCCCCGCGCTTTAGGCATTAGCCCTCCTCGAGCGGAGCGCCTTTAGGCTCGAGCTCGCTCTCCGTTTTGGTCATGGGCTCATGCCAGCTGTCCTCGGCCAGGGTGAGGCGCGCGGCTTCGCGCTCGGCGAGCCTTTTGGAGCGCCCGCGTCCCTCGGCGCCCCAGTTGTCGCCGAGCCGCACACGGACCACGAACCAGCGGTCGTGGGCAGGGCCTCCGGATTCGATCACCGAATAGGTGGGAGCGCTGCCGCCGAGGGCCTGGAAGCGCTGCTGAAGCTCGGTTTTGGGATCGAGGCGGGCGCGAGTGGTGGCGAGCACTTCGAGGCGCGGCTCGACCACTCGCGAGCAGGCGGTCCGCGCGGCGTCCAGCCCCGCATCGAGGTAGGTGGCTGCGATCAACGCCTCTACGAAGTCGGCGAGGACGTTGTTGCTGGCTCGCAAGTTACTGCCCTCTGCGCCGCGACCCAGGAGCAACGCTTCGGAAATTTGCTGCTCGCGCGCCCAGTCGGCGAGAGCGTCGGTATTGACCAGCTGAGCGCGCATGCTCGTGAGCACACCCTCGTCTGCGTCGGGAAAGCGCTCGAACAAAAGCTCGGTGACACACAGGCCGAGCACGGCGTCGCCCAGGAACTCGAGCCGCTGGTTGTGACGGCCGAGCCCCTGCTCGTTGGCGTAGCTCGGATGCGTCAGAGCCTCACGCACGTGCGGTGCATCAGGGGCGATGCCAAACAGCTCGGCAATTTTGGTGGACATCTCTCGAACGGATTTAGGAGTGCGCGTCGCAGGGTTATATTCCGGCGAACCGGCCCCGCTCCAGGGCTGCGTTTGCATCGTAAAACCTTCGGCCGGCCGACACTTGAGCAGAGGACGGGGCAGCGAGAGACGACGGAGAGTGTTTCTGACGAGAGTTTCGCTGCCACCCGAACGTTGCGCGCCCCCTTGGCCGCTACTGTAAGCCTGACCCCGTGAGCCAGCTCCTTGCCTGCCCGTTCTGCCGCGAGTTGTTCGATCGAACGGAGACTGAACACTGCCCGGACTGCGACATCCCGCTCTCGCCGCTGCACCAGTTGCCGCCGTCGTATGCGGTGATCGAGGAGGAGGCCGCCGGCTGGGAGCGCAATCCTCCAGAGGACCAGCCGCTGCCCTGGTACGACGTGCGGCACGGGCGCGGTCTATTGCTCGGCATCGCGCTCGCGAGCTTGCTCTCCTTCTGGCTCGCGCCGTGGCTGGACATCACGTCACCACATGCGGAGCAGCGAACGGGCTATTCGCTGGCGCGGGGACCCCTCGGCTGGTTGTGGGGCGGCGCCGTCGCTTGGTTCGTCAGCCTGGCTCTCGTGGCGAGCCGCCGCACGGTCCGTCAGATGCGAGGCGTGCGAGCCATCGTCATGTTGTTTGCCGCGCTGACGGGGAGTGAAATCGTGATGCTCCTGGCGCTGCGCCCCGATGGCGCGCGCGCGGTGCAGACCGCGTACGAGTGGGCGTGGGGCTCGTATGTGTCACTCGCCCTGAGCATCGCGGGTGTCGGTGTTGCGGCGCGCTTCGGCGGGGCGCTGGCTCCGCCGCCCCACGGGTCGACTCCGGCGCCGTCGGAACCAGAGCAACCCCGCGTCATGCACTGACTCAGTGCCCTCATGAACGGCACGGCATCAGAAGACGGTGCCGACCTGCAGCACCAGCGACCACTGGCGCGGGGTCGGCCGGCAATTTGCGCCGGCAGCATCGCAACGCAGCGCCCTTCGCACCGCCCCATCCGGCTGAGCCGCGTCGGGCCGCAACAGGTCGGTAATGAGCTCTGCGCCGAGCTCGAGCAACTCCTGCCGATAGCTCACGCCGAGCAGCACACGCTGCCTCTGCACGTCGGCTTCGCCGAAGGAAACGCTGTTGGCAAAGTCGGCGGCGTTGCCCGTTCGACACAGCGGCGAGCCATCGAAGGGGCTCGCTGCCACCGCGCTCGAGTCGCCAGCGCTCGAGTCGGCAGCGCTGGAGTCGCCGGCGAGCGCGTCACCGGCGAGCGCGTCGGGGGAGCCCGCGGGCACGTTGCTGCCGGCAAAGCCGCAGCTGGCGAGCGGATCGATGCCGGGGGTGAGATCCACCTGCGTCGAGTCCGCGGCGATGCCTAGCCACTGGTAGCCGAGCCACGGGGTCAGCACGAAGCCGCTCGGCGACACGAGCGGCTTGGAAAACCTCGCGTCGAGCGCGAGCGTGCCCAGAGCCAGCTCACCCAGACCCGTGGCTTGGCGGAGCGCGACGCCGAGCGAAGTGTCGGGAAGGAAGCGCCAGACGCCCCGACGCATGCCCTCCAGCACTGCGACGCGCAGCTCGGCGCCCCACGCGACGAGGCTCGTGTCGGGCATCACTCCCACGCTCGCCGCGGCCTCGATGCCGAAGCCGAAGCCTTTGCGGATCTCGAGCGAATACAGCTGCAGGTAGGCGCTCGGGTCTGGATTGCCCGGCATGGCCTGAGCGGCGAGCTCGCCCTCGCCTTCGGTACCGCGACGCCAATAGTCGGCAGTGTCATCGATACCGGTCAGCGCAGCGAGCAGCGCGACATTGAAGCCGGCGAGGCCCGTGGTGCGGGCGGCATGCAGCGGCTGGGGTGCGAGCGCGAAGCCCCATTGACTGATCAGCTTGTGGTAGGCGGCCCGGTCCGGCAGGCACGCCGGCGCTGGGCTCGAAGCGCAGCCGGGGTCCACCACCAAGCGCGATAGAGCGGGATCCATGGGGCGGGCGTTGGCGGCCCGAGATGCGCCGAGCCCGAGCACTAAGGCGCTGACGATGGACACGCTCCGCTGCAACGATACGCCTCTCTTCGGTTCTGCGTGATGACCCGCAAAAGTTAGCCGGCCACCGTCAGAGAAGCAACCGGCGCTGGCCGGCGCTGCACCATTCCGCAGCCGGCGCTCGGCACGCGAGCTCGCCCGCTGGCGGCACCCGGAGCCCCTCTCCGGTGTTGACGCGAAATCGCCAGCAGGATACCGCTGTTTTTTGCATGAACGACGCCAAGAGCTTCGGCATATCTCTCGTGCTCCCCGTGTACAACGAGGAGCCTGTCATGAGCGAGCTCCTGAAGAGGCTCCGGCAGTTGCTCGGCGAGTCCGATCCAAGCGGTAGGTGGGAGGTCATTTTCGTCAACGACGGCTCGAAAGACAACTCGCGCGCGCTGCTCGAGGCCGCTTGCCTGGAGGAGCCGCGCTTCAAGCTCATCAACCTGTCGCGCAACTTCGGCCACCAGATCGCCATCACCGCGGGCATGGACCGCGCGGAGGGAGACGCCGTGGTGATCATGGATGCCGACCTGCAAGACCCCCCGGAGGTGATCTCGGAGATGCTGCAGCGCTTCGCCGAAGGTTACGACGTCGTGTACGCCGTCCGGCGGCGGCGGCACGGCGAGAGTTGGTTCAAGCGAGCCAGCGCCGCCGTTTTCTACCGCACCCTGAAGCGCGTGGTCGGGGTCGATATCCCGACGGACACGGGGGATTTCCGCTTGATGAGCCGGCGCGCCATCATGGCGTTGCGTGGGCTGCGCGAAGCCAACCGCTTCGTGCGCGGGCTGGTGGCCTGGATCGGTTTCCGCCAGACCGCGGTCTATTACGATCGCAGCGCGCGCTTCGCAGGCGAAACCCACTACCCGCTGCACAAGATGCTGCGTTTTGCGAGCGACGGCATCGTGTCGTTCTCGACGCTGCCCCTGCGCTTGGCAACCTTTCTGGGTGTGCTCTCGGGTGCGATCGCTCTCTCGGTCGCGCTCTGGGTCCTGGTCGCGGTGGTGTCGGGCGCGTACATCGTCCCGGGCTGGGCCACGTTGATGCTAGCGGTCAGCCTCGCGTCGAGCGCCCAGCTGCTCATGATCGGCATCCTGGGTGAGTACCTGGGGCGCATTTATGACGAGGTCAAACGGCGCCCGCTCTACCTCGTGGACGACACGCACAACCTGGGTCAGAGGGTGGGCGGCCCGGAATTGCTGAGTGTGCCGGGCAGCAGCCGCGTGGGCGAAAACGCGCCGGGCAGCGCGGGGCCGCTACGGGCGAGCCCCGATCGTCAGCGTCTGAGCACCGAGCGGGAACGCTCTCAATAGGGTCTCGAGCGGGCGTAAGAGCGCGAGGCGACGCGGGAAGAACAAAACGTAGTCCTGACGCACGCTGGTGAACGCCGCCGCCGCGAGCAGCCGGCGCAGTTCTCGCGGCGAGAGCAGGATCGCGTCGTCGTCAAACGGGCAAGCGCGCACGGCCCGTTGCGTCAGCGGGTTGTAGGGGTTGTGCTCGAAGACGAACAAGCGCCCTCCGGGCTTGAGCTTGCTCGCCACCGTTGCCACGACGCCCCGGCGTTCGGGCGGAGAGACGTGGTGGAGCACCCCCGAGAGGATCGCGGCATCGAAGCGCGCATCGGGGATCGAGGCCTCGGCGGAATAAAACGTGGCGCGCGGCGCCCGCTCACGCGCCACCTCGAGCGAGCGCTCCGAAGGGTCGTAGCCGGCGACGAAGCCAAAGCGCTCGCTCGACAGCCGCGTCAACCCGCCGGTTCCGCAGCCGTAGTCGAGCACGCTGTGCTTCCCCGACACGCCCATGCGCAGCAAACACCCGAGCTTGTGCTCGGCGAAGAACTCTGGCCCCTCCCCGCTCAGCTTCACGCTCTGGGCGTGTGCCTGCTCATAAGTCTGGGCATAGTGATCGAATTTTTCGACTTCGGAGACGCGCTCGAGAGCCACCTCTCGAGCTTAACACCCCCTTTTGCGATTGGCAGCACGGCGTTCTCCGTTTTCGCCCCCCGCGTGGTTGACGCGCGCGGAAGCTGCTGACAAAGAGGCCTCTGATGCGCCTCCTGGAACGTTTTCTAGGCCACCCCTGGGTCTTCGATCACGTGCGGCCCCTGGTCGTCGGCGGCATCGACATGTCGCCCGCCTTTCGCGAGCTCCGGACCAACGCCGATTCCGTCGTGCTCGACGTCGGCTGCGGCACCGGCAACGCGCTGACGCACCTGCACGAGTTCGCGAGCTACCTCGGGCTAGACACCGATCCCACGGCGATCCAGCACGCGAGCCAGCTGTACGCCGATCGGCCCAACGTGCGTTTCGAGTGCAGGCGCTGCACGCCGGAGGATCTGACCTCGGCGCCCATCACGCATGTCAGCATGGTGGGGCTCTTGCATCACCTGAGCGATGACGAAGCGATCGAGTTGCTGGCGGTGATGCGGAAGTGCCCGACCTTGGTCCGCGTGACGACCCTGGACATCGTGTACTTGCCCCGCCGCTACTACAATAATCTGCTCGCACGCTTCGACCGCGGGCGTTTTTGCCGCACGGGTGCCGAGTACGTGGAGCTCGTGAAGGCCTCCGGGCTAAAGCTCGAGAAGCAATACTACACGAAGAGCCACCCGACGCGCGGCCTGGTCATGTATTTTGGAATGGACCTGACGCCGTGAAGGGCGGCGTGCCCGGAGATAGCGCGCGTCTGCGCGCGGGCCGCGGGCAGCTTCCCTTTCGGATAGTGCTGGTCGAGCCTGAAATCCCGCCCAACACCGGCAATATCGCGCGGCTCTGCGCGGCGACGCACGCTCACCTGCATTTGGTCGAGCCGCTCGGTTTTCGCATCGATGAGCACGCGGTCCGGCGCGCGGGGCTCGACTATTGGCCGCTCGTGCAGCTGCACACTCACTCGAGCTATGCGGCAGCGCGCCAGCAAATCGGCGAAGCCAACCCGAGCGCGCGTCATTTTCTTTTCAGCGGGAAGGCAGAGCGCAGCTATCTCGATGTCGAGTTTCGCCCGGGCGATGCGCTGGTCTTCGGGAAAGAAAGCCAGGGCCTGCCCGAGGCGCTGCTCAGCGCCTATGCGAGCGAGCTGGTGGGGATCCCGACGCTCGGTCCCGTGCGCTCGCTCAACCTCGCTAACGCCGTCGGTATCGCGCTCTACGAGGCGCTGCGCCAGATCGGCGAGCTCGACGGAGCGCGGCTCGAGTAAACTGGCGAGGATGTCGAGCCCGAGCCGCCCTCAGCGCACGTAGATCTGCGGCGTGGCGCTGGTGAAGTCGGCGTGAACGCGCCACGCCGCGCCCCGCTGGACGCTGATGGTCGCCTGGAGCCGCTCGCCCAGGAGCTCGCTCACGAACACTATCTCGTGCCGCCCCGCGCTCAGGGTGAAGCTCGAGAGCGGGGTACGACCGACGCGCGCCCCGTCCACCTCGACCCAGGCCAGGGGCTCCGCCGTCAGCTGACCTCGCCCGCTCGGGGTTAGAGCGGCAGCGCCAGCCTTCGCACCGCGCAGCTCGGAGGCGACGCGACCCGGCGGCGCAGGGCCGAGGGGCGGCGCAGGGGGATGAGCCGCGACTCGCGTCAGCAGCACAGGAGCACGGCTGCCAAGCGTGGAGCCCGGGCCTACGACAGAGGAGCTGGCTGCGCGGGGCGCGGCAGCGAGCTCCGGCGCAGACTGCGCGTCAGCGGGCTTGGAAGCAGACTTCGGAGTCAGCTCGGGCGCGTCGCCTTCGGCAGCCGCGAGCACCGGGCTCAACCCGGGTAAATCGAGCTCGGTTGCCCTCGCTCCGCCGCTCGACTCCGGGCTACCCGAGAAGGAGCGCAGGCTGCCCAGGCCAGCCACCGCGAGCAGGCCCGCGGCGACGGCGACGCGGAGCGCAGTGAGCCTGCGCCGCGGTGCCTCCGAGGTGCACGCGGCTCGAAAGGACCTCGCCGTGGCGCTGGACTCGATCTTCGCGGTCCATTCCAGAACCGCCTCCCGTGCGGCAAACGTCTGAGTCGCCCGGGGGCCTGCCGCTAGGCTCACGCCGCAGCGCGAGCTCGGATCGGGTGGCGCAGCTGAAAGACGCGGCAGGGGTTCGCTCACGCGCTGGCCGAGGCGGCGGGCGATGTCACCGAGATCGGACTGACGCAGAAATTCTCGAAGCGGCCGGCTAAACTCCTCGGCTGTCTGTGGCCGCTTGGATGGCGCCAGCGCCAGCGCAGACGCCATCAGCGCCGAGAGCGGCGCGAGCCGCGCATCGATGGCCGCGACGTCTGGAATCGGGCCGTGCAGCAGCGCGCGCGCGCTGGCTTCGAACGACTCGCGCCGGAACGGAGCGCGCCCGCTCCACGTCTCGATGAGCAGCACCGCGACGGCAAAAACATCGGCCGCGGGGGTGAGCGGCCCGGGCCGCAGCTGCTCGGGCGGCATGTGACCGGGCGAGCCAAACAAAGGCCCGCTACCCGCGAGCTCCGCGCTGGTGGTGGCAGCGATACCAAAATCGATGAGCCGCACCATGCCCTCGGGGTCGATCATGACGTTGCGCGGCGTGACGTCTCTATGCACTATGCCCGCTTTACGGTGCGCATAGTCGAGCGCGCGACAGATCTCGACCCCGATGTAGGCGCCCTCCTCTGGGCTCAGCGCCCCCGCCGTGAGCAGCTGGCTGAGCGCCACGCCTTCGCAGTATTCCATGGCGATGTAGTAGGTGCCCTGCTCGGCGCCGAGCTCGTAGACGGGGACGATGTTGCCGTGGCTCAGCTCGACCGTGGTCTTGGCCTCGGCGACGAAACGACCGATGAAGGATTGGTCAGAGGCCAACTCGGGTCGTATCTGCTTGACGACGAGGCGCTTTTCAAAGCCTCCCGCACCCCGCAACGTGGCTAGAAAGACCCGCGCCATGCCGCCCGACGCGATCTCACGGTCGAGCACGTACTTGCCGAAGATCTGCGGAAACATGCTGTCCTGTCATATTACCGTGGCGCTCGGGCTGGCGCTCTTTACCGCGTGTGATTCTGCACGTGTGGAGCGCGTGGAGATAGCCGCCCACTATGTACCCGCATGTGCACCACCGGTCGGCAGCACACCGAGGCAGCTGGAGCTGATCGCGCTCGGAGATTTCGAGCGTTCCAATGAGAGCGTCTCGATCCTGGCGAGCGATGCAGCCTCAGAAGACGTGGCGTTGCCCGAGGGGACTCGCGCCGCCGAGCTCAACACGCTCGGCGACAGCGGCTACTGGGGCACAGGTACGCTGAACGCTCACAACCAACTCTCCATCCTGCTGTGGCCAAAGAACCAATATTGTGCGCTCGCGCGCCGCGATGGGGCTGCGCTCTCGGCGCGTGCCGACGTTCGGCTCGGCGCATCGGCGCGGCTCGAGACGCTGCTCATGCTAGGTGCTGTGGACACGCAGGTGGGGGCAGCTGCGAGCGGACCTGCGTCTGCGGAGCCCACGCTGTTTGTCGATTTGTCGGACGCGACCGTCACGGAGCTCGCTCCGGACCGGGATTTGCGCGAGCGCCGAGCCCATGCTTCGGTGAGCGAGCTCGGCGATCGCTTGATCGTCGCCGGAGGCATCGACCCCGACACCGGGCGGGTGCGAGCAGACGCAGAGATTTTCGATCCGGTGCTCGAACGCTTCGACCCGCAGCCGGTACTGCTCGGCGGTCCGCGCGCGCGGCATGCGGCGCTCAACGCGCCGTTCGGCAGCAGCCTTTTGATCGGTGGTGAGTCAGACACGGGACAGGCGCTCGGTAGCGTCGAGATCCTGTCGACCAACGCGCCGCGGTTCTCGCGTGTGCTGGAGCTGCTCGCCACGCCGCGCGTGGAGCCCCGAGCCCTGCTGCTAGGAGAAAATAGGATCCTCGTGGGCGGCGGGTTTGTCTGGAGCGGCGAGTCGAACGGCAGCGACCGAGGCTATCGTGAGCCGGTGGCGAGCGTGGAGTTCTTGAGCCTGGACCTCGCACAAGTCCCGCTCGAGTCGATCCACCTCGAACCCGCCGCGCTCGATCGCGCCTTCGTGGCGGTCGGCGCGGGCGGGGCGCTCGCCGTGGGGGGTTGCGAGGCCCGGGGGGCCGCCGATTGCGTGCCCTGTGAGCAAGGGCTCGGTTGCGTCTCACGCGCGGTCTGGTGGATCGACGCCGAGGGCGCTCCCCACCCGCTCGAGCCATTGCCCCTGCCGCTCAGCACGGCAGCGCCCAAGCTAGTGCCCGGGGCGGGAGGTGCGCCTTGGCTCCTGGCGGAAGAGCAGCTCGGGCATTTCGACCCGTGGCTCGCTCGCTTCGAGGTGCTGGATGCCGCTGGCGCGGGTGCCCGAGTGGGTGTGGTCGGGGAGCCCGTTGCGCTCGGACCGGGCTCGTTCGCGTGGTTGCGCGCCGACGCGACCGGCATGCAAGCGGTCGGCTTTTACCATAGCCAAAGGAGTGCGTTCACCGAGGATGTCGCGCCGCTGCTCCTGGGCAGCGCACAGGGCATCGTGCCGCATCGACCGCCCGCCGCGTCGGAGACAGGCGACGCCACGCTGCGGTACAGCGCCGCGCGTGGGTTGGAGCTGTCGGGATCCGCTGCGGTGGTCAGCGTCGCGGACACCGACTATGCCGACTTCACGCTAGAGCTGAGCCTCGCCTCCGGTCCACCTCCGCTGCTCGAGCTGTTTGGGACCGGCGTTCACGCAGACGCGCGGGCGTCGTTTGGTGGGCTAGAGTGCCCGTGGCCCGACTTCGAGCTGCCCGACGGGTCGAACCCTGCGACGTTGGTGCGCCTCCGGGTGCAGCGGGCCGCGGGTCTGGTCCGGCTCGAGCTCTCGAGCAACGGCAAGGGGAACTCGCAGAGGGCGCCGTGTCAACGCTCTCTCCCCGAGCGCGTCGGGCTTCGATTGGTAGGAACCCCGGGCGGGACTAGCCAGCTCACGCGCATTTTCGTCCGGCGCTCGGCGGAGTAGCTCCCGCGCTCAGCGCTTGAACAGGCGCCCGAACAGGCCGCTGTTATCGGACGCCACCGGTTGATTCTGTTTGCGCATGTCGTGCAACCGAAGCTCGCGGACCGCGTCCAGGTTCGAAGGGTCGCGCTCGGCCACGAAGCGAAACTCGCGCAGCGCGAGCTGGTCCTGACCCGCGAGCTTGAGCACGCAGGCAAGGTAGTAGCGGATCTTGACGTTATCGCCTTGCTTGCCGACCGCGCCCCTGAGCACGTTGAGCGACTCATTGATGTCCTCCGGCAACGCTGCGGGCCGCCGAGCGCGGATCCAGGCGTAGAGAGCCGCGTATTCGGGCTGATCGTTGTCACCCGCGAAGGCCACCGCCGCGAATTTCTCGGCGCCGTCCAGATCGCGCTTCCTGAGCAGGATTTCGGCTTTCTGAAAGGCTTCGGCGGCGCGCAACACTTTGACGACTTCGGCTTGTTCGGCCTCTTGCTCACTCATCCCCAAGAGCGCGCCATCGTACTCCTGGCGGCTATTCACTTGGCCCAACACGCGATGTGCCTCGGTCATCCGCGCGAACACCCGGGTCAGCGAATCCTTGAGGTCCGTCAGCTCAGGGCTCAAGCGGTCGGGGTGCCAACGCCGCGCCAGCATCGGGAACGCTGCGGCGAGCTCCTCCGCCGACGCCGCTCGGGGGACCTCGAGCAGGGCATAGAAATCCAGCTGCTCGAGGCTTTGATGTTTTTTATCGATCTCCTCCCGGCTCAAGAAGCGTCCCGTCTGCACCAGCTCTCGCGCGCCGGCGTGGCTAGGCTTCGGGACCGTCGCCTTGACCGCGGCGACAGCAGGGCGCTTTGCCGACGACGGTGGCGCGTAGCGGCGAGGCGTAGTTAGTGTGCTGATGACAGGTTGCGTCCCAGCGCTGACGCCGAGGGGCAACTCGCCCGTGTCGAGGTGCCGGGTCAACACCAGCACGTACAGCAACTTGTGCAACGTGGGCAGCTCGCACAGGCCCGTGCCTTGGAGCTCGGCCAGGGTCTGCGGCTTGACCCTGAGCACATCCAGAACGGAGCGCTCGCGGCTCGTGAAACCGAAGCGGCCGATGCGAGATGCTGGATGCAAACGCAACGTCTTGCCACCGAGCCCAGCCAAGGCTCGAGCAAGTCGCTCGCCTGACGCGCTGGCACGCACGGCGCGCCAGATACCTGCCAAGGGATCTATCTGCAGGTGCTCCCCCCCCCAGCTTTGAAGCAGGTCGGTGTCGGCGTAATACGCAAACCCGGTCGGCGGCGGCGCGCGCGAGAGCCAGCTGAGTTGTTCGAGCAGCTGCTCCGTGAGGCCGAGGGATAAAGTGGCGGCGTCAAGCGCGCCGTTGGAAAACAGGCGCTGGCCAAACAGCTGCCCTTCGGGCCCCGCCTCGGCTGCCCGACGCGCTGCCACATCGATGCAGCCACGCGCGAGGAGCACTTCGCCGAGCCGCATGCCGGGGTTATCGACTCGGGACTTGACCGGTGCGCCCCGGTTGAGAAGCAGCGCGTGCTTCGTGTGGTCTGGGCACTCGAGCACCAGCGAACCCGTCAAGCACTGGGTCAAGGCGTAGACGAGTAGCTCGCAGAACGGAGTGCTGGCCAGGGTACCGGTGGCGGTCGGCTTCGTCACGCTGCTCTCAACCCCGCTGATCCATGTTTTGAAAGCGTAGCAGGCGGTCGCGTGAGCGAGCCAACAATCGATGGCCGCTTCACTCGCGGCTGAGGGCCGCGCTGTATCCACGTCCCCCCAAACGCCGGGCAGCGCCCTGCCGGGCGCAGGTATGCGTCGGCACCACCTTACCACCCAACACACCACTCACGTTCGGGCATGCCCTCGTAGAGGCAGGCGCGGACTTTTTGGTTTCTCCTATCCGCCGAGCTCGACCATGTCTCGGAAGTCGCCGCGTACTCCGCGCGCGCTGTCAGCAAAGTTGCCGTCTCGCCGCCGAACGATCATCGGCAATTGTCCCTTCGGCCGCATCGTGATGGTGATATCGCGATCGATAATTTGCTTAGGCGGCAGCGCCAAACGAAAGCGCGAGAGCAGCATGGAGAGCACGATCTTGATCTCCATCAGCGCAAAGCTCGAGCCGATGCACATGCGCGGGCCGGCACCGAAGGGGCTGTAGGCGTACGGCCCCGGGTCGAGGCCTTGCCAGCGCTCCGGCAGAAACCGGTTCGGGCTCGGGTAGAGGTCGGGCATGCGCTGCGTGTGGTACACGCTGCTGATGAGCTCCGTCCCGGCAGGGATGTGGTGTCCCCCGAGCTCGGTGTCTCTCGAGGCGATTCGATGATTGAGCGGCGCTGGCGGCAACAGCCGCAAGCTCTCCTTCACCACTCGGTCGAGCAGAGTCAGCTTGGCGAGCTGTGCCACATCGGGTGCCTCTCCGTGCAGCTCCGCGTCGAGCTCATCGTCGAGGGCGGCGCTCACGCTCGGATGCTGGGAGAGGAGGGCGAGCGTCCAACACAGAGCGTTGGAGCTGGTTTCGTGGCCCGCCGCGAACAAGACGCCCGCGTGGCCGATCAGCTCGTCTTCGCTGAGCGGGGCGCCGTCGCCGTCCGTGGCCGAGAGCAGCGCCGAGAGAATGTCGCTACCCGAGGCGCCTGAGGCGCGCTTCTCGCTGAGCAGGCGAAGCATCTGGCGGTCCAGGGCGTGGGTCAAATCGAGCCAACGGCGGTAGGGCGTCCCCAAGACGTCGAACGGCACGGCGGCGGCGTATTTGAAGAGCGCGAGCCAGCGCTGCAGGTCTCGCCCGATCTGCGTGCCGAGTTGGCCGAGATCCGCGCCGAACAGCGTCTGGGTCGCCACGCGCAAGGTCAGCTCGCTCATGTCATGGCGCAGATCGCGCGTCTCGCCTGGGCGAAACGCATCCAGCACCGAGCGGGTGATGGCGACCATGTCATCTCGATACCCCTCGATGCGCTTCTTGTGGAATGCCGGCATGAGCAGGCGTCGCTGCTGCCGGTGCTCGTCGCCGTTGACGCCGAACAGGCCGGTCAGCGTACGCGCCAGCGGCCTCGTGCGTTCGGTGGGCTCGCCCTGTGGATACAAAGGTCCCGAGAGCGCGCTCTTGTGGAAGGTGCCGTGCTCGGTCGAGAGCTGCCGATTGAGCTCTGGGCCATAGACAAACACGGTGCCCGGCGGGTGCGCGGCGGTCGACACGAGGCGCGTGGAGCGGCCAAAGACCAACGCGGCGACAGGTCCGTAGTCGCGAAACAGCGCGTCCAGGTAGGCGATCGGGTTCCAAATGAAGCGGCCGACGTTGGCGATGGCGCCGAGGACCGGCACCGCGGGCGGCCCCGGCACACGCAGCGTCGAAGGCTGGCTCACGGCGTGACGGGCGGTCTCTGCGCCGCCGGATCGGGGCCCAGCTCTCTGGCGCGCGCGAGCTCGGCATCGGCGCGTTGGACTTGGCCCTGAGTGCGTAAGAACGCCGCGTAAGCCAGGTGCGCCTCGGCGAGCTCAGCTGGACGCACCGGAGCGAGCAAGGCGCTCTCGAACTCAAAGGTCGCGTCCGTGACGCGGCCGGCACCGGCCAGCGCCTGGGCGTACAGCACGTGGGTCTTCGCGCCTTCCATGTCCGCGTACACCGCCGCTTCACCCACCTTCAGCGCTTCAGGGTAGGCCTTTCCCGCCACCAGCAGCTCGAGCAAACGCCGATACACGGCGGGCTCATGCGCTTCGAGCGGCGCGAGCTGCCTCAAGACTCGCAGCTCCTCGGCGTGGTCGCCCGCCTCCTCGGCCAACGTGAGCAGCCCTTTTAGCGGCTCGGACTGCGTCGGGTCGTGCTCGTGCGCTTTGTTCAACGCGGCTCGCAGCGCGTTCGGATCCTGCTTGCCATTGGTCAACTCGACCAGCGACATCTGCACCGAGTAGCCATCGTGGCCTGCCGCCGCCAGACGCGTGAGCTCCGCGCGAGCGCGAGCGTCCTGGCCTTCGACCGCCGCTAACCGCGCCGAGAGAAAGGACACGTCCGGCGAGCTGGGGTCGAGCTTGGCCGCCTCCGCCCAGCTGGCCTTGGCGAGCGGCAGCTGCTTTTCGCGGAGCGCCGTGAGCACGACCCGGAGCTTAGCGTCCACGTCGGCGGGCGCCGCCGCCGCCGCCGCCACGAGCTCGCTGAGCTCCCCCCGCGCGTCGATGGGCACGAACTGCTGCCGATAACGTTGCAAGCTCTTGTCGAGGTAAGCGGCAAATTCTCGATCGAGAGCGGCCGCGTCGGTCCCCAGCCCGGCGGCGAGCGCTGCTTCGGTGCTCATGCCACGCGCATGCAACCGCAGCACCTGGTTGACCCGGGCCCGCCCAAATCGTTCGACCAGCATCACCACGATCTGGCTCGAGGCGTAGTACGCGGTGGCCATGTCCTGCATGTGCTCCGCGTGCGAGAAGGCCCGGTTCATCCCGGCTACTCGTGGCAAGCGAGCCATGCGCGACGCCACGAATAAATCGGGGTCGCTGTAGCGCCTCCACTCGTCGCGCTCGACCAAGGTCTCGTACTCGGCGAGGCCCTCCGTCAACCAGCGTGGCACGTGGCTCTCAGACATCTGGATGTGGAACACGTGAGCGAGCTCGTGCCACAAGGTCATGCCCAAGTTGAAGGACTCGCTGTGCGGGGTCAGGCTGGCCAGCGTCTTGCCGAAACAGACGCCTTGAATCGCGGTCTGCGGTAGCCCGCTGGTGCGCACCGCGAAGTGCTCGCGCAGCGCGTACAGCTCGATGCCGATGGGCTCGCTCGGCGTAAAGCCGTAGGCGTTGACGAATTTACGAAAGGCGCGGTCGAGCAGGGCGGGCACATAGCGCTCGAGCAACGCCGCTTCGCCCTTGGGATAGCGGATCAGAAATCGCCCCTGCTTACGGCTGACGTAGCCCTCGGGGATGATCTGCTCGAACAGGTTCAACGTGTTGTACACGCGCACGTTGAACGGGTCCTTCGCCCCCGCCCGCCGTAGCGATTGGACCCCGGCTAGCTCTTGGCCGGCCCGGATCAAATTCAAGCCGAGCGCCGCGTGCGCCTCGGCGTCTTCATCATCGATGGCCACTGCGTCCCGCATCATCTCCACGATGCGGTCGTAGCGGTGCTCCCACTCGGCATACTCGCCTACGATCGAGTAGAACCGCGAGTAGCTCGGGTTCTTCGTGAACACCTTCTGGCGGGCGCTCTCGAGCAGCGCCTTGTCCTCCGACAAGAAACCGACCGCCGCCCGCAAGCTCAAGAGCTCGAGCTGCCCCGGGTCGGCGGCGAGGCCGCGATCCAGTAGCTCGAGCGCGCTCTTGTACTCGAGGTCGCGCAGCGCGAGCCCGGCGAGCACGAAATAGGCGTGTGGCAGGCGCGGATTGATCGCGAGCGCGCGTTCGCAGAGCGCGCGAGCCGCGTCGAAATCGAGCGCCTGCTCGAGCTTGACGTGCGCCAACCAGACCAGGGCCTGCGGATGATTGGGCGCCCGCTCCAGGAGCTCTGCGATCACCTCTTCGGCGTGACCCGGGTCGTGCTTCTCGAGAAACAGCTCGGCCCGCCAGAGCAAGGTTTGAGCGTCACCGGGCGCTGCGCGCTCGGCGGCATTGAACGCGTCGTTGGCGTCGTGTGGGCTGCGCAAGAGGTGCGCGGCACGCCCCACCATGGCGAGGCCGACGCCGTCCTCGGGGCCGATGCGATCATCGTTGTAGTCCTGGATCAACGTCATCAGCACGCTCTCGGCGTCGCCGCGGCGGCCGTGATCGAGCCGGATCTCCCCGAGCAAAAGCCGCGCACGGCGGGCCTCGGGCTGGCTCGTCAATGCCTCGAGCAGGCTCTGGGCGCGCGCGCTATTACCGCTGTGCCAGAGGCTCTCCGCGAGCAGCGTGACCGCTTCGATGTCGACGGGCTCGGTCACGGCGGGCTCGAGCAACGCCTGCGCCTCCGCGTCGCGACCCGTCACGCCGAGCACCCGGGCAAGCCCGCGACGTGCCGCCGCGCGGTCGCCCGAATCGAGGAGCTGCCGAAACCCGGCCTCGGCGTCCGCGTAACGGCTCTCCGCTAGGGCGCGCTCCGCCTCGACGACCCGCGACGTGATGGGCAGTGGCGCGGGTGCCGCGAGCGGGGCCTTCGCCCGCGGCGGTGGCGGAGAGGATCCCGCCGGCGGCTGCGCGGGGGATGCGGCACACCCCACCAGCAGGGTCACGCCCGCCGCAAAAAACCACCTCGTTGGCCTCGATGGCATCATCGTGCAGGTGGGAGCGTATCCCGCCAAGCACCCGGTGACCATGATTGCGCATTCAGCCGGTGTGGCTCGAGCCTCCCGCTCATTCCTGGGTCGGGAGTGACATTGGCCTCGATTCGATACTTTCGAGGCGCTAGCCTACGCGCGCATGCCGATCCTCGCCGACGTGGAGCCCCGGGCCGGTTTGCGGGCGCCGCGCTCCGCGAAAGCCATCTGATGAGAGTGACCGCCCCCTACGGCGCTTGGCGCTCGTCGATCACCGCGGCGAGCGTGGCCCGAGCCGCAAGCCGCCCGGGCGACGTGGTGGTCGATGGCCTGGACATCTACATCAGCGAGTCCCGCCCCGAGGAGGGGGGGCGAGCCGCGATCGTCAAGCTCCCCCACACGGGCGAACCGGCTCCGCCGGAGGACGTGCTGCCTGCCCCCTTCAGCGCGCGCAGTCGCGTGCACGAATATGGGGGCGGCGCGTTCAACGTGCGGGGCAACAACCTGGTCTTCGTCAACGACACAGACCAGGCGCTGTACTCCAAGGGCCCTGGGGAGCGGCCGCGGCGCCTTTCGCCGTTGCTCGCCGACGGCCAACGGCGCTTCGCAGAGCCAATTTTCGACACCAGCCGCGAACGCATCCTGGCCATCGTAGAAGAGCACACTGCCGCGGGCCTCGAGCCTCAAAACGCCGTGGCGGCAGTGGGTTATGGCAGCCGCACGGGGCGCTTCGACATCCTACTCTCCGGTCAGCATTTCTATTCGTCCCTGCGCCTGAGCCCCGACGGCAAGCGGCTGGCCTGGCTCTCCTGGCGTCACCCGCGCATGCCCTGGGACGGTACCGAGCTCTGGGTCGCCGAGCTCGACGGCCGCGGCGTGCCGAAGGTGCCTCGGCTCGTGGCGGGCAGCGCCACACAGAGCATCTTCCAGCCGGAGTGGGACCCACAGGGAGGCTTGACCTTCATCGCGGACGCGACCGGCTTCTGGAACCTCTATGGCTGGGACGGCAAAGCCGTGAAGCCGCTCTGCCCACGCCCTGCCGACTTCGGGGCCCCGCAGTGGGTGTTCGGCATGTCCACCTACTGCAGCCTGCCGGACGGCGATCTCCTGTGCACGCTGACCGAAGGGGGCACGTGGCGTCTCGGCCGCCGCAGCTCGAGCACGGGGGATCTGCGCTTGCTCGACCTGCCGCACACGGAATACGGGACCTTGCGCTCGGCCCCGGGTGGAGCGGCGCTGCTCGTGGCGTCACCGACCCTCAGCACGAGCCTCATGCACTTCGACACCCAGACGGAGCAGCTGTCGAGCTTGCGTCGATATGGCTCGGAGAGCAGCGCGAGCGACACATCGCCAGCAGACTCTGACGTGTCGCGGTTCAGCCAACCGTCTCCCGTGGAGTACCTGAGCGACGACGGCGTGAAAGCGCATGGGCTGTTTTACCCTCCGACAAACCCCCTGTACGAAGCGCCCGCAGCGGAGCACCCGCCCCTGCTCGTGCGCTGCCACGGCGGGCCGACGTCTCAAGCCGCCACGGGGCTGAACCTGCGTACGCAGTTTTGGACGAGCCGGGGGTTCGCCGTGCTGGAGGTGAACTATCGCGGCTCGAGCGGCTATGGCCGCGCGTACCGCGACGCTCTGCGGGGCCAGTGGGGCAAGGGGGAGGTGCTCGATTGCATCGCCGGCGCCAACTCGCTCGCGCAGCGAGGCCTCGTGGACGAGCAGCGCCTGTGTATCAGCGGCGGCAGCGCTGGAGGCTACACCTCACTCGCAGCGCTCACGTTTCACGACGCCTTCGCGGCAGGCGCTATCTACTACGGCGTGAGCGACCTGTCGGCGCTCGCACGCGACACCCACAAGTTCGAGTCCCGCTACCTCGACGGCCTGGTGGGCCCTTACCCGGAGATGGCGGACGTATATGCCGAACGCTCGCCCCTGGCCCACCTCGATCGTCTGAAACGTCCGGTCGCGTTCTTCCATGGCCTGCAGGACAAGGTCACTCCGCCGAACCAGGCGACCGACATGGTCAAAGCGCTGGAGGAAAAGGGCGTCCCGGTCGCCTTTCTCTCGTTCCCGGACGAGGGCCACGGCTTTCGTCATGCCGAGACTATCCGCCGCACGTTGGACGGCGAGCTCTACTTCTATTGCCGCATCTTCGGCATCGAGCCCGCGGATGCTCCCGACGCGATTGAGATCAAGAACCTACCGCTTGCCTAACCGCAGTGCTGGGGGCGGGCGCCTCGAGCTAGATCAGACGTTTTGATCTAAATCAGGCGCTTGAAGCTGAATCAGCTGCGCGAGCTTATCGCCGAGGAAAGCGCGGCCTCTGAGAGGTCGGGCTCGTTCAGCGGGGCCGTCGCACGGGCACGGCGTTGGACTGCGTCCGCCGCGAGCAGCGCGAACAGAAGCAACCCACCCGGCACGAAGATAATGACGAGCCAAAGCAGCGCTCGTAGCGCTCGATTCTCTGGTCTCCACAACATAGAAGTTATCCCTGAGCATCAAACATGCCAAAACGGCTGATGCTCTCAGTTAGGGAAACGGACGCAGCGAGCGCGAGCGTAGGCCGTTTCGTAGAAATCTACGTTCGCCCTAGATTTGGCTTCGACTTCGGATCGACGTGTAGGTGACGACGCGACATCCGGAGAGCAACGGCGCTCGTGGCGCGAGGGGCTCGCGAAGCACGCTGACGTGCCGACGGGCAACACCGAGTGTGCTGGCTATGACACTGCGGTCATACGTCGTGCAAACGATCGCGAGCTCGGCGCGCGCGAACATGTTTGGTGGTGCGCGACGTCGAGAGCTGGTCTGAAACAGCACTGAAACGCTGCGCCGAAACGCTGCTCCAAAAAGGAGCGACCGGCTCCGCGAGCAACCAGCTAGCTCAGCGCGCCCTCGTACACACGGTACTTCTTGTAGACCTTGCCACCCATCACTCGGATGCCGGCGTTCACGGGCCCGTTGTCCTCCGCGGTCCAGCTCAGCTCGCCCCAGGCGTACCCGTTGCGACGGCCCGATTCGTTCAGCTTGTGGTACAGGTACAGGCTGAGCCCAGCGTATTTTCGCTCGCTGCGGAACTTCTTGCGGATGCCCAGGATGGCCAGGCGAGCGCTGTGTATGCCGCGCACCTTGATCCGGTAGTAGAGCTTGGCCGCCCCAGTTGGGAACAGCCTGCCGTTGAGATCGCCGATGGCCTCGTTGACGTTCGGCAAAGCTACCGCGACGGCCGCCGGCTCACCTCGTACGTACGCGATGTACGTGATGGACGGGTCCAGGATGAGCTTCAGGTCTTTGGCTAGCTTGTTGAGCTCGTGCTCCGTGTACGGCAGGAAGTTCCAGTTGTCGCTCCAGGCGTCGTTGAAGACGTCCATCACCAGCCGCGTGTCGCGCTCGACCTCCTTGGTGTCGACGTGCCGGCTGTAGACTTCAGGCAGGGCCTCGATGTCGTCGTGAGCCTTCTGAACGCGCGGCGGCACGTCGCCCGTTGAATAGCGCCAAGCGTAGAGATCCTTATGCTTGGTGAGCCCCGCTTGCTCGATCAATCCGCCCTGATAGCTGCGGTGATGCGGCATCATGACCATGGGGGGCGTGTCGAAGCCTTCCACCAAACACCCGGTCTCGTCATTGATGTTGAGCGAGAAGGGCCCGCAGATCCGCTTCATGCCGCGATCGGAGAGCCAGCGCCGGGCCGCCGCCATCAGCGCGCTGGCCACCTCCGGGTCGTTTGCCGTATCGAAGAAGCCAAAAAAACCCGTCTCGTCTTTGTGACGCTGCAGGTGCTCGTGGTCTATCTGCGCGCTGCAACGCCCCACGCACCAACCGTTGCGGTACGCCAGAAAGAAAGCCGCCTCGGCGTGCTCGAAGAAGGGGCTCGATCGGCTGATGCGCGACTTCACCTCTAAATCGAGGGGACGCACGTATCTCGGATCATCGCGGTAGACGTAATCCACCATGCCGAGGAAATCCGTGAGCTTGCCGCCCTTGGAGAGTTCTCGAATTTCGACGGACGACACCCTACTGCTCCGATCCCACTAAACGGATCAAATGACGCCGTACTTCTTGCCGGCCTTGTACAGCGCCTCGAGCCCACGGTCCAAGTGCTCACGCGTGTGCGTCGCCATATAGCTCGTGCGCAACATGGCGCTCTTGGGGGGCACGCCCGGCGAGATGAACGGGTTGGTGTACACGCCGTGTTCCTCCAAGAGCTCGCGCCACATCATCAGCGTGCGCAAGTCCTGGCGAATGTAGATGGGGATGACCGCGGTCTCGGTGTGTCCGAGCTCGAAGCCCATCTTGGTTAGCTCGTCACGCATGTACGTGAAGTTCTCGCGCAGCCGATCGATGCGCCACGGCTCCTCCTGCATGATGTCGAAGGCGGCCATGGCTGCCGCCACACACGGAGGCGCTGCGCTCGCAGCAAACATGAACGAGGGGGCGAAGTGCTGGATGTATTCGAGCACCTTGCGCTCTCCCACGAGCCAACCGCCAATGCTGGCCATGGATTTGCTGAAGGTCCCGCCGATCAAATCCACGTCGTTTTGCAGCCCGAAATGATAGGGGGTGCCGCGTCCGCCGGGACCGATCACGCCGAGGGCGTGCGCGTCGTCGACCAGCAGCCGCGCGCCATATTTTTTCACGATCGGCACGATCTGATCCAGCTTGGCGATCTCGCCCTCGGCGCTGAACACGCCGTCGGTGATGACCAGCGCGCCTTCACCCGGCTCCACCCTTTGCAGAGCACGCTCGAGCGAGTCCGGATCAGAGTGCTTGAAGCGAGTCAGGCGCGTGCCGGCGGATTGCCCGAGGCGCACCCCGTCGTAGAGCGACGCATGCACGTTGCGGTCAATCACCGCGACGCTGGTCTTGTTGGACAAAATCGCCGCGCACGTCGCCAGGTTGACCTGGTAGCCCGTGGTGAAGACCAGCGCGGACTCCTTACCGAAGAACGCCGCCAGCTTCTCCTCGAACTCGTTGTGCAGCTTCATCGAGCCATTGACCAGGCGCGAGCCCGTCATGCTCGTGCCGAAACGATCGATCGCCGCCTTGGCGGCTTCCCGAACCCTGGGGTGCGTCGTCAGCCCCAGGTAGTTATTGGAGCCGAACATCAAGACGCGCCGGCCATCGAGCACCGCTTCAGGCCCATCGTTGAAATCGAGCGGGCGAAAGAACGGGTAGAGGCCTGCCTTGCGGGCGTTGTCGGCGGTCGTGAACTGGTAACACTTCTCGAACACGTCGTGGCCGCCGATATTGGCCAGACCCGTGCGCTCCTTGAGCGCGGCTTCCATCCCGTGGTCCATGCTCGTCAGCGCCGCGCCGTTGCCGCCTCCGCTCGCCGAGCGGTTCCGGAACTCACCTCGGGCCGTGGTCGGTTTGGCGTGCAAGGCGTCGCCCTCGACCTCCGCTACGCCCGAAATGCCGAGGGAGCCGTTCTCCGCCGGATGCGACGTTCCATTCGTCGAGCCATTGGCGGCGTGCGCGTGAGAGCCGTTGGCAAAACCATTTCGGGAGCCATTGCCCGAAGCGCGGCCATTTCGGGAGCCACTGCCAGAAGCATGGCCGTTGCTGCGGCTCCGGAGGTTACTGTCACGCAGGTCACCCCCTCCGCTATCTCCGTTGTCGAGTCCGTGATCAATTGTCTCACCCAGTGAATCATCCAAAGCGGGATCCACCGCAGGCAGCGCATGGCCGTTTTTCAACATGTGCCACGCCAACTTGAACCGGGTCCGGGCGTCGAGAACGCCTTCGGCTGCCTTCATCACGCGATCGTCAGACACCCATCGCATCACGGTGGGGGTTTGCACCAGCTGTTTGCCACGATCCACGATTCGGCTTCTCAGACCCATAAGTCACTCCTTCGGACGCCTTAGTCCGGGGAGGGTGTAGCACGGTCAAAGGAGATTCGGTGCGCTGTAAAAAAGCCGATCAACCCGCTGAGATCATGCCTCGCGCGTGAAGCGCGTAACGCGATTCGCACCGAATCACCAGTGGTTGGGCCACTCTTGGTGCCCCCAATCGGCAAGCTCGATGCGATCGAGACACAGCCCGTCGGGCGGCGCCGTCATGCCGAGGTCGGTGCGCTCTCCTGATTTTATCGCTCGTTCCACCGCTCCGCTTGCACACGTACCGCGCCCGACGTCGACGAGCGTGCCCACCACGATTCGCACCATGTGATAGAGGAAGCGATCACCGCGAATCTCGAAAATCAGGCAGCGCGGCTGGCCGGGCACCTCTGATATTTTTGCGACGCTGATCGTGCGAAGCGTCGTGGTACGCCGGTCCCGAGCGCCGCGAAAGGCCGCAAAATCATGCGTCCCGAGCAGCGACTGGGCCTCCTGTTGCATCGCGGCCAGATCCAGCCGCTCATGCACTCGCCAGGCTCGACCGTGCAGGAACGGATCGCGAACCGTGCCGCGCAGGATCAGATAGTGATAGGTCTTGGCGAGCGCGGCCTGGCTCGGGTTGAAGCCCACGGCGACGCGCGCCACGCGTTGCACTGCAACTTGCGGCGGCAAGTGCCCGCTCAGCCCGAGCAACCAGCCGCGCGACTCGATGCGCAGCGTCGCATCGAAACAAGCCACCTGCCCGCGCGCATGCACCCCAGCGTCCGTGCGGCTCGCCACTCGAAGCTTGCCCGCGGTGGGATCCATCGCGGCGATGGCCTGCCCTAGTACACCGGCCACGGTACGCCCAGTGCTCTGCGGAGCGAATCCGGAGAAGCTCGATCCGTCGTAAGCCAGCGTCAGGAGCACGCCCTCGCGGTCAGGCGACGTGATGAGAGGCCCCAAAGCGAGTCAGTGCTGAGCGGGCACGAAGTTGATGGGGAGAGCCACGTCGACGCAGCCGCCCTTCGGCTTCGGAAACTTGCCGCTCTTGAAACGTTGGAGCACGCAGTTGCTGACCGCGGCGTCGCCGAGCGTGTCCTTGCCCGCCGAGACGGAGCAGGCCGTGCCGGTCGGGCTGACGCGCACGTTGACGACGACGCTGCCGGAGAGCGAGCTGTTATGCGAGAGCGCGCGCTCGTAACAGCCGCGCGCCTGACCCGCCTTGCCGCGCAGGGCGCTGAGCAGTTCCGGGGTCTCGTTGCCGGTGCAGGGGTCTTCACAGCTCGTGTCGCGGCGGGGCGCGCCCGGCTTGGCGGGCTCGGGCTTCACCTCGATCGGCTCGGGCACGGGCGGCGCTTCTTCCGGCGGCGGCGGCGGGGCCTCGACGGCCTGCTGCGCTGGAGTGGCGGTTGCCACTGGGCTCGACTCCACCCGCTCGACCACCGACGACGTCGATGACTTCCACACCAAGAACGCACCCCCGAGCGCCACGGCGACGAGGGCTACCACCACAAATGAACGACCCCGGGGCTCTTGTTTGGGCGGCAGGGATGGGCTCGGCATGGACACTTGGCGTAATTTCTCCCTCGCGGCGTTCGCGAAACCTACTCAGATCGAACGAGGAAGGACAAGGCCGAGTCACCCCAGGAGCGACGGTCTTCGAGTTTCAGGCCGCTTCCCTCGGCGAGCACGAGCTCGTCCCGAGAAGCGTGCCCGATCACGACCGTCGCCGACGGAGCGAGTAGCCCTTTCACCACCTCGGGTACGATAACGGCAGCTTCGAGGGAAATCTTCCAGGGTGGGTCGGCCAGGACCAGATCGATGGGCGCAATCGCGGCGAGTGCGCTGCGCGACCTCTCCACGGCACACTCGACCACACGAAACGCCTTGCCGACGTCCCAGGCGGCCACGTTCTTGCGGATCACCTGCGCCGCCTGGCGATCGGACTCCACCACGGTGACGTGGCGGGCACCGCGCGATAAGGCCTCCAGGCCCAGGGCGCCGCTGCCCGCGTAGAAGTCGACGACGCTCGCGTCGCTGAGGTCGCCGAGGATCGAAAACAACGCTTCTCGAACTCTGTCGAGCGTTGGCCGGGTCACGAGCTTGGGACACTCCAGCCTCCGCCCGCGAAATTTCCCCGCGATGATGCGCACGCCGCGCGCTTGTAGTCGCTAAAGCCCGCGAAATCCACGCTCGTGCCGCGGCCGGCGGCGATCAGCTCGGATCGGTATCGACCTTGCTCCACATTTGCCGACGGCGCTTCTGCCAAGCGCGATCGCTTCGTGTCACCCGCTGGGCAGCGCTCCAGGCTGCGAGCAGCTCCCCTTCCTGGCCGAGACCGGGGAAAACCGTCTTCCCCACCAAGAACGTGCCGCGCACAGGACCAATTATCGGTTCACCGGCCAGGCCCAAGAAGCCCGTCGGCTCGGCGCGCCACAACGGCTGCATCGCCTCCGGACGCGCCGACGCACCGGCGAGGTGCACCCGCTCCACGTCACGGCGCTGCCCATTTTCGTACACATGCAACGGCAGACCATCGTGCGGCGAGTCGCTCAGGACCAGGTGCCGGTCGAGGAACGGGAACTGTTCACGCAAGCACTGCATCACCACCGCCCGCAGCTCGGTCCCGCGCCGCACTTGCCCGAGCGGCACCAGCACCTCCACGAGCAGCTCTTGCAAGGGCTGGCCGGGCGGGCCGTCGAGCGGCAGGCTCTGAACGTGAAGCGCCGGGCGTTCTCCTCCGCGCAGGTCACGCCCGGAGACCACGATGGACTCGAGGCCGAGGGGCTCGGGCAAGCCGAGCCGTGCCACCCAACAACTCACGACGAAGCGGCCCAGGGTGGGTTTGAGCTCCGGCCAGCGCGCGTAGCTCGGGCTGAGGCCGCGCCCCTCCGAGAGCTCGACGAGCGCACGCCCGTCGAGCCCCGTCACCACGCAGTCTGCGCCGATGGTCTCCTCGCCGCCCCCCATGACCACGCCCGCGACCCGCCCGCGCCTGAACAAGAAGCCGTCCGCTCGCTCCGAGAGCTCGCAGGTGCCTCCATGAGCGCGGATGCGTTGCACCAGGAAATCCTCGAACGCGTCCTCGCCGCCCTCAAACGAGAGGCCGTGGCGCACGAAATTTTGCTGCAAGCGCGCGGCGGCCAGCACCGGCAGCTCCGACGGTGCATGCGCCCAGTCACACGCGAAGGCGGCCGGCAAAAACGCCGCCTCCCGGTAGACGTGCCCCACAGGCAACTTGTCGAGCAATACCGAGAGCGGCTCGTTTGCCCAGGGCAAGCTCGACAGCCAGCGGCGCGCCCGCAGCCGCTCGATGAACCCGACGGGCGGCCACGGCGCGTCGCGACTGAGCCCGACTTCGAGCGCCCGGTTGGCCATGATCATCGCCGACCAGAGCTCGTCCACCACCGGCTGCACTTCTGGGAACTCGCGCCGCACCTCGCCCGCAAACAGCGCGCGATCGCCGGACACCTGCAGGCGCCGCTGCGGCACGAGGAGGCTGAAGCTCGGCTCCACGCGCCGAGTCCGCCGCCGGAAGGTCTGGCTCTGAGCCAGGTCCTGCAACACTCTCCGCCAAACCGGTGTCTCACCGAAAAGAAGACTAAAAGCGCGCCGCCCGATGCGGCGTCCCTGCCAGGCGTAGCTCGCCGGCAGCTCGCCCTGCCCCAGCACCAGCACGCGAAAATCCCGCCGCGCGAGCAGCGCAGCCGCGCTGAGGCAGCCGAGCGAGCGACCGATCACCACCACGTCGAAGTGACGCAGCGTCACGCGCGAACGGGCAGCAGGCACCGGGGCCTTCTATCAGGTTGTTTCGGGATGCCACCCGAGCCAACGCCGGCGCGCGAAGGAACCGTATGGCCGGCCCAGTAAGGTTGACGACGTCGTCCCTTAGCCCGACGCGCGCTCGAGACGTTCAGTGTCTCGACTCCCCGGACGCGCCCTTCTCCAAGTAGAGTAACGCAAATGGCCGAATCGAAAAGCACCCACGCCTGCCCGATGTGCGGCGCTCCCAGCGCCACGGCGGCCCCGGGCCAACGCTGCCAATCCTGCGGCGCCAGGCTCTCGGACTCGAATCGTCCCGCCCGCCATGAGGAGCTCGACCGCAGCCATCATCATCAGGAGGGCTTCTCGGGGCCGTGGTGCGGCATCTCGCTTGGCGTCGTCGGCATCCTCACCGCGGCGGTCGTCGTGGGCCTGCCCATGGTCGTGCCCGCGTTCGATTTCGAAGGCTCCGCCGGCATGATGCTCGCGATCCCGGTCTGGTTCGTGTCAGGGATGCTGGTCGGGCTCATCTCGCCCGGTCGGACCGTCTTGGAGCCGGTCGTCGCTACCTTTCTCGTGGCCATGCCTACGGCGTTTCTGCTGTTCACCGGGCAGACGGTGAAGGTCATGCCCGCCTTCATGTACGTGCTGATGAGCGCGCTCGGGGTCTTGTTTTCGCTGATCGGCTCGTACGTGGGCGAGCGCATTCAAGTCGGGCCAACGCCGAACAACCCTCAGCACCAGTAGCTCCTCGCGCCTTTCTGTCCGGGCCAAAGCCGCGTAGCCTCAGGCGTGTCGCCCAAGCCGCGTCAGCTCCTCTTCGCGCTCTGCCTTTCGGCCCTCGCCTGCACCTCCGACGCCCGTCGCCGGGAGCAGGCCAGGATCGCGCGCCTGGTCGAGCACGTCGATCGCCTGCGCGGCGCCGACAACGCCGACAAACGCCCGCTGCTCGCCGCGCTGATCCAGGCCGAGTGCGAGGGCGGGGAGGCCTGCGCGCTGAAGGACCTGTGCGTACGCGCCTATCAGCTCCACCAGAGCGCGCTCGACACCATCGCAGAGCTAAGGCGCCAAGCCAGTCACGACGGCGGCAGCTCTCGCGACACAAAGCAGCAGCTAGAAAAGACCGAGTCCGACCTGCTCGAAGCCAAAGAGCTCAGCCAACGCTGCGCCGAAGAACAAGTCAGAGCCGTGCGCAAAACCCTCATGTGAGCCTACGAGGAGAGATTTTTGGAGGGGAGCCGAACGCGCACCACACGGCAACCTGCAGCGCCCGAGTGGCTTTGCGCCGCCCATGTTCATCGGTCACATCAACGCCCGAAAACGCACCCAAGCGAACCCCCGAAAAGCTCGAGCCAGGTGCGTAGTCGCCCGGCTCTTACTGCGGGGACGCCCCGCACCCCGGGCGTGCCCGGAACCGTAGTTGCTACGGTGAGGACCGGAAGCGCAGGCCGACATAGCAGATGGCCGAGATCTTCGGGGGTCGTCGCATCGTCCATACCGTGACTGCTACAAAGGCTCGTGGTGGGTGCTGCAGTGCACCGAGCCGAGCCCCAGAACCAGATCGAGCGAGTGGATACCCATTACGGTGCGATCGGGGAAGAGCTCACCGAGCAGGCCAAGCGCCTCGCGATCCTGCGGGTCGTTGAAGGTCGGGACCAGCACCAGGCCATTGGCGAGCAAGAAGTTCGCGTAGCTCGCCGGCAGGCGCTCACCGTCGTAGAAACGCGGCGCTGGCATTGGCAGGGCGATCACCTCGAGTCGCCGGCCGCGCGCATCGCGCTCGGCCGCGAGGTACTCTCGGGCGCGCTCCAGCGGCGCGTAGTTTTCGTCCTTCGGGTTGCTCTCCCGAGCGAGCACCACTCGGCCCGGGCTGACGAAGCGCCCGACGTCGTCAATGTGGCCCGAGGTGTCGTCGCCCGCGACGCCCGCCGGTAGAAAGATCACTTTGTCCGCCACCAGGTAGTCACCGAGCACGCGCTCGATGGCCGCGCGATCGAGGCCGGGGTTGCGCGGGAACTCCGTGCCGAGCAGGCAATCGCTCGTGGTGAGCACGGTGCCTTCGCCGTCGGTGTCGATCGCGCCGCCCTCCAGCACAAAGCGCGGTGATACCTCGCGCGCGTCGTGACGTGGCGTCCAGATGAGCTCGGTGCGCTGCTCGGCCACGCGCCGCCCAGCGGCTTCATCGAGCGCGTGGTTATCGTAACGAGCCCAGCCGTTAAACTGCCATTTCACGGCCCCAAGCGTCGGCGCGTGGGGGCTGTGCGCCGCACTCGTCGCGGCGGGCACGGGCGAACGCGTCAGCCACGTCGGCAAGTAGTCTCGCGTCCAGGAGCGATTCGTCCGTACGACGAGCACGTCGACGCGCTCCAGATCGACGCCCGAGAGCTCGAGGTATTGCCGCGCGCCCTGGGCCGCGGCCTCCGACTCGACCAGCAAACCAACACGCTGGGTCGAGACGAGCCGATGCACGATCTCGCAGAACACCCAATGGATGCCGGAGAACTTGCCGGGCCAGTCGCTTTCGTTGTGAGGCCAGGCGAGCCAGGTCGCGCGCTGGGGCTCCCACTCCGCGGGCCAGCGAAAGCCCTGCTCTCTGGGCGTCGGCTCGGTCACGACGATTTACCGAAGCGGCGCTCGATGCCGCCGTAGGCGTCGATGCGCCGGTCGCGCAAGAAGGGCCAACCGCGCCGCGCCTGCTCGATCAGACCCAAATCGCAGTCGGCGATCAGCACTTCGGCGTCATGCCCAGCCTCCGCGATCACGCGACCGTACGGGTCACAGATGAAAGAGCGCCCCCAGAACTCGATCGACTGGTCGCCGCTCTTCTCGACCCCCACGCGGTTGGCGACCACGACGAACACGCCGTTGGCGATGGCGTGGGAGCGCTGGATGGTCTGCCACGCGCTCAACTGGTCGCTGCCGAAGCCGGCTTTGTCCTCCGGCAGCCAGCCGATCGCGGTCGGATAGAGCAAGAGCTCGGCGCCCGCGAGCGCGGTCAAGCGGGCCGCCTCGGGATACCATTGGTCCCAACACACGAGCGGCCCGACGCGCAGCTGCCCCGTCTGCAAGCTGACGAAGCCGAGGTCACCCGGCGTGAAGTAGAACTTCTCGTAGTACTGCGGGTCGTCGGGGATGTGCATCTTGCGGTACATTCCGATGGACTCGCCGCCGGGCCCATAGAGCAGCGCCGTGTTGTGGTACAGCCCCGGCGCGCGGCGCTCGAAGAAGCTCGACAGCACGCTGACCTTGGCTTCCTTCGCCGCCCGCGCGATGGCGGTGTTGGTGGGGCCATCGACCGGCTCGGCGAGATCGAACAGCTCCGCCGACTCGACCTGGCAAAAATACGGCGTCGCGAACAGCTCCTGCAGGCAGATCAGCTCCGCCCCGCGAGCCGCCGCTTCGTGCACGCCAGCCACCGCGCGCTCCACGTTCACCTCACGCGCGTCGCCAGCCGACATTTGCACCACGCCGATGCGCACGAGGCGCGGGTTCCGCGAGGAGCGACTTTGTGTTTCGGCCTTCGAGTTCACGGACCAGGCTTTAGTGCATCGATCCTATCGAATCGATGCCAATCGGTAGCGCCCAGGCAGCTTCGCCGCCACGCCACCGCCGCGCCACGCCGGCGCGGGGACCCGGATTCCAGGTCGCCTGGCCAAGCTCGGTTGCAGGGAACGTTGGCGGTCCGGGACCCTGCGACGTAGTCTTGTGGCGTGGCGTCTACACGGGCTCGCAGTCGCTGGCGTGGGCGCAAGTGGTCAGGAATTTTGGCTCTTGCGCTCCTCGACGCCACGCGAGCACCCGACGCCAGGGCGGACGATTTCAATCCGGAGGGGCGTCGTCGGCGCGCCCCGTCCGCTACCGGCAAGCCCGCAAACAAGCCAGCGACGAAGCCGGGAGCCCAACCCACGCCCAAAGCCAGCGGCGAAACGCCCGCCCCCCAAGCGGGCGACGCGAACCCCGCCGCGCTCATCCAGCGTTACCTGGCGATCTTGGACAACGAGCCCGGCGCCGACTTCCCTCTGGAACGGCTGGTGGCCTTGTACCGCCAGCGCGACGGGAACATCGATGCACTGATCCGGCACTACGAGGAACGCTCGGCGCAGGGCGGTACCACGGGCCTGCGCGCCAAGCTCTCACTCGCGGGCGCGTTTGTCCACGCCGGCGACGCGGCCAAAGCCGAAGCACTCTACGATGAGGTGCTGGCCACCGATGCCAAGGACGAGCTCGCCGCGCGCAAGCTCGCCTACTTGCTCGCCGCGCGCGGGGACAAGGCCGGAGCGCGCGCGCGGCTCGAGCCGACGCTGAAAGCCAAACAGCCGGACGTGGTGCGCGAACAGAGCCTGCGCTCGCTCATCGACTGGTCGCTCGATCTCGGAGACCTAGAGGGCGCGCGCAAGTTCCATGCAGAGCTGGTGCAGAACGCGCAAGGGAGCTTCTTCGTGCGCGCCGAGCTCGGGCGCCTGCTGATGGAGCGGCGGCTGTTCGCGCCCGCGGAAGAGGAGTATCGCCGCCTGGTCGAGGCAGCGCGCGGCGACAGCCGCACGCTCGGTCCTGCCCTGCGCGACCTCGGCCAGGCCCTGACCGCGCTCGGCAAACACGATGAAGCGCTGAAGACGCTGAACGAGGCGGAGCAACGCCTGGGCAAGCAATCGGGTCTACGCCTGGAGGTGCTCGAGCTCCTGGTCGAAGCCCACCGCGCCGCCGATCGGCTGCCCGAGCTCGTGGCGCGCTTGGAGAAAGAAGGCAAGGGCGACGCGGCTCAGCTGGTCTTGCTCGGCGGCCTATACGAGGAGACAGGCCAGGTGGAGCGGGCCCGGCAGACCTACGAGACGGCGCTGCGGCAGAACCCGCAGTCGATCGAGGTGCGGCTCAAGGTGGTGCAGCTGCTCGAGCTGTCGGGCGAGCTCGACAAAGTCATCGAGCATTATCAAAAGCTGATCGCCGTCGCGCCTCAGAACCCGGACTTCGCTTTTCGCTTGGCCGAGGCTTACCTCACGCGCGGAGAGCAGGCTGAGGCCTTGCGCGTGCTCACCGAGCTCGAGGCGCGCTCTCGAGGCGACGAAGACACGCTCGCCGCGTTAGTGGATTTCTATGAGCGGGTGGGTGAGGCTGATCGGGCCATGGCGTTGCTCGAGCGGCTGGCTCGCGGCGACGGACCCAGGCACCTGGTCGAGCTCGGCGACCGCCATTTCGCGCGCGGGGAAACGGAACGCGCCATGAAGATCTGGCAGCGCCTCGCCAAGGATCCGAGCGACGCCGCGGCGCTGCACACCCTTGGTGAGGTGTATCTCGATCACGACCTGCCGGATCAGGCCATCGTGGCGCTCGGCCAGGCCATGAAGCTGGCGCCGGGCCGCGTGCAGTTTGCGAAGTCGTACGGGCTCGCGCTGGAGCGTGCCGGAGCCGGCGCTCCGAGCCCGAGCACGCGCGCCCGCTATTATCGCGAGGCCCAGCAGCTCTGGGAGCAAATGCTATCGCGCGCGGCGACCGAGCGCGACGAAAACCTGGCGCGCGAGTCCCGCCAGCACATCGTCACCCTGTGGAGCCTGACGGGCACGCTATCGGAGCGCGTGGGGCCACTCACGCGGCGCTTCGAGGACACTCCGCCGGACCTGGACGCGGGGCGCCTCTTGGCGGAGACCGAGCTCCGGCTGCGCCGGCTGGATGCGGCGGAGGCGACGCTGCGCGCCATCATCGCCCGAGCGCCAGGGGACACCGAGAGCTACCTGAGGCTCGAACGCACGCTCGTGCAACAGGGGAAGAC
>JAYTOL010000265.1:0-34762 GCA_043747815.1 Deltaproteobacteria bacterium | reverse complement strand
CGCCCACTGCGCGTCCGTCAGTCGAACCAAGCGTTCCATCAGCCAGGATGGAACACATTTTCCGGAGAATGGAAAGGGGTTTGAAAACACTCCCTAGCGAAGCAGCTTCCAAGTGGACCCCGGTGACTCCCAACTGACCGATTCGTTGTCGACTGTCAAGGTGGCGAGCGCATGCCCCTCGAGGCTTCGGGCGCACACCGGCGTCCGTCCACACACAGCCGTTAGGCGCCCGATGTGGACCTGATCGGGGCTCTCGACTCTCCATCCAGAGGATCTATCGCTCACGTGCTCGGATTCAGCTTAAGGCGACCACCTCTCGCGCCGAATGCCCAATGGGGCCCAGATCCGGGCCGAGAGACTTTGGGGGGAATCGCGCCAGTGGACGAAGGAAACATACTTCTGGTCGAAGACGACGAAGCCGTTCGACAAGTTTATAGTCGCTTGTTGAAGCGCGACGGCTTTAAGGTCTTTCCTGTTTCTAACGGCATCGAAGCCTCACAGGTCTTCGAGCGAGAGCTCATCGATCTAGTCGTGAGCGACATCGGCATGCCCGGCATGAATGGCGTGGATCTGCTCAAAGCGCTGCGCGGCAAAGATCTCGATGTGCCGGTGATTCTGATGACTGGCAACCCGCAGATCGAGAGCGCGACGGAGGCCGTGGCGCAGGGTGCCCTTCGCTATCTCACAAAACCGGTGGACGGTCGCGAGCTGCAGCGAGTCGCGCAGAGAGCCATCCGGCTGCACCGGTTGGCCAAGGTGAAGCGGGAGGCGCTCGCGGAGCTCGGTATGCTCGATCGCCAGCTCGGCGATCTGGCGGGGCTCGACGCAGGCTTCAATCGCTGCTTGTCCTCGTTGTGGATGGCGTACCAGCCCATCGTGCTCTGGTCTGAGCAGAAGGTCTTCGCTTATGAAGCGCTGCTGCGCAGTCGCGAGCCGACCCTACCCACACCGATGGCCGTGCTCGACGCCGCCGATCGCCTGGACCGCGTCCACGATCTCGGGCGGATGATTCGCCGCGAGGTCGCACGCGACATCTCTACCTTTCCGGACGCGACGCAGGTGTTCGTCAACTTGCACCCGATGGACCTGTTGGATGAAGACCTCGTCGGAGGGACCTGCCCACTCACGCGACATTCGCGTCGCGTTGTGCTCGAGATTACCGAGCGGGCCACGCTCGAGGGCATGCACGATGTTCGGCAACGCGTCGCGGCCTTGCGGGCGTTGGGGTACCGCATTGCCATAGACGACCTGGGTGCTGGTTATGCTGGGCTGACGAGCTTTGCGCACCTCGAGCCGGACGTCGTCAAGGTCGACCGCTCGCTGGTTCAAGACATCGGCTCGGACCGCACGAAGCAGAAGTTACTGTCGAGCCTCGCTCACCTGTGCGGCCAGCTCGACATGAGCGTCATCTGCGAGGGTATCGAGACGCTCGAAGAGCGCGACACCCTGCTCACGCTAGACTGCGACTTGTTGCAGGGGTACCTGTTCGCTCGACCCGAGCGCCTCCCCATGTCCGTCAGCTGGTAACGGAAAACCTGAGGTTCCGCGGCACGGGCAGCGGAACCTGGGAGAGCCTTACAAGGGCAAGCGAGCTCAGCCCGCGTCGCCGGCGTCGCTGGCGTCGGCGCCCGCGTCGGTCAGAGCACCTGCAGTGCCGGCCGCGCCCGCTCCGCCGCTGACCCCTGCCGTACCCGCGGCGCCTGCCGCCCCGCCGCCTGCCCCGCCTGCCCCGCCCGCTCCAGCAGCTCCAGCAGCTCCAGCAGCTCCGCCGTCGACGATGGGCGCCGTCGGACCGAGAATGCCCGGCAGCGGCGGTGCGTCGGGCCCTTCATCGACACAAGCTCCCACGCTCAGCAACGCCGCAGCGGCGAAAAGCACACAACATCGATTCACTGTGGTCACTCGTTTCATCTATCGCACCTTAAGGTTATGGAGAAAGGTCGGAAGCCAAAAGCAGCATAGACACAAATCGTCATTGATGACAAAGGCTCTGGCACGCCTGCCACGCCTCGCCGCCCATAACGCCTCGCATCACGTGCCTCGCGCGTCGCAGGTTGCGATCGAGCTCGAGCGCGAGTGCGATCGACACGGCCCGTCCTCGACATTACGCAGCGCCAATCCGCAATCTTCCGCCATTGGGATGCAGCTCGAGGGGCCCAAGGTATCGAGAGCTGGAGCAGCTCTCTCGTGCTGCGGAAGGCCCGGCCCCGCAGTCGAGGCGCCATACTACGCCCCGCCTGCGGCCAGGCGCTGGTCGCTGGTCGCGACTGATGGTACGGGGGGCGCGCACTGGGCGAGGACAATCGGCTCCGATGAAGATCGCGTACGTATTTGATCGCCCGTTACCGGCTCGGGAAACGGACTCCGAGCAGGCCATGCAGACCCTCGCCGCTTTCGCGCGCCAAGGCGCAGAGGTGTGTCTGGTGCTGCCAGACCGCTCAGAGGCCAGTAGCTCCGCAGAGCTCGCCAAGCATTATCACGTCTCGGGTGATTTCGAGCTCGAGCGTGTGGCAGGCCCACGCTTCGACCCTGCGCTGACGCGGAAATATTGGCACGCACGCCGCGCGCTAGAGCTGCCGGTCGTGGCGACCGCGGACGTGGTCTACACGCGCAACTTCCCGGCGCTCTTCGCGCTCGCGCGCAGCCGGCAGAAGTTCGCGTACGAGACCTACCGCCCTTGGCCCGATCAATTCCCAGCGCTGCGGCCGTTCTTCAGGAGCGCCATGGCCAAGCCGAGCTTCCTTGGGGCGGTCTTGCACTCTCGGTTCGCCCGCGATCGCTACGCTGCGCTCGGGGTCGACCCGGGGCGGCTCTTGGTCGCACACAACGGTCACGACCCTTCACAATTTCTGACACGGCCCGCGCAGGCGGAGCTGCGCGCCGAGCTGAACCTGCCGCTCGATCGCAAGGTGGTGCTTTACACCGGCCATATCAACCTGACCAAGGGGCTCGACACCGTGCTCGGCATGGCCCGGCGGTTGCCTCGTGTCTCGTTCGTGTTGGTCGGGTCCGAAGGCAACGGGCTCGTTGAAGCGCTGGCTCGGCGCCACGAGAATGTGAGCATCGTGGCCTGGCAGCCCTTCGCTCGCGTCGCGCGTTACTTGATGGCGGCGGACGTCTTGCTCCAACCCCCGAGTCACGTGCCTTTGAAGCTCGTCGGCAACACCGTGCTGCCGATGAAACTGTTTCTATACCTGGCAGCAGGGCGCCCGATCGTGGCGCCCGATCTGCCCGACATGCGCGAAGTCCTCACGCACGACGGTAACGCGCTGCTCGTCCCGCCGGGGGACACGGCGGCCGCAGCGGAGGCGGTGGCGCGCATCATCGAAGAGCCGGGCCTCGGTGAGCGCCTCGGAGCGGAGGCCAAGAAAACCGCTGCAGGGCTGACTTGGGACGCGCGCGCCGAGCGGATCTTAGCCTTCCTCGAGCAGCGGCGCGCCGAAGTCGCCTAGGACCTCGATTCTATTGAATCGAGGGCAATGTAAAGGCAGTGCCGCGAATCAGATCGGGGGCTAGGCAGGTAACTTACGCCGCCCTCGCCCCGTCAGGGGCGGCGGAAGTTACCCATCGCTTCGATGGATTCGCGGCACTAGGACCTCGCACTCCAAATTCGTGTTGCGGCCGGGTTCGATGCTCGGGCCGTGTTAGGCTGGAGGCGATGCGTACGCCGACCTTTCCCGCGTGGCTCCTGCTCACCTGCTCGCTCGTCAGCTCGGCTCTAGGTTGCAGCCCGAGCTCGCCGCCGAGCTCAAAGGCAGCCGACTCGGCCGAGCCCGAGGAGGAGCTCCCGCGGCCGCCGCGCAAAGAGCGACGCCTCGATCCACGCATCACGGTCGACAACCTTCGCGCGCGGCTCACGCCATATATCGAGAGCATCGGCGCCGGCTTCGGCGCAGGTTATCAACCGACTGGCATCGTGAGCGTCTCCGCCGCGGGGGAAAACGTCTACGAGCACGCCTTCGGGCGGGCCGATCAGCAGGCGGGCACGCCCAACACGGCGGATACGTCATTTCGCATCGGCGGCATCAGCTCGCAATTTACCGCCACCGCCGTCCTGCGCCTCGCGCAGGCGGGCAAGCTGGCGCTCACAGACAGCATAAAGAAATACTTGCCAGAGTACCCCGAGCCCGGAGCAGCCATCACCGTGCATCAGCTGCTGTCGCACACCGGCGGCTTGCCCAACTACCTCTTGGACCCCGCGCTGGTCCCACGCCGTGCGCAGGCGTTCACGCCGAAAGAGCTGCTCGAGCTCTTCTGGAACGAGCCGTTGGAGTTCACACCAGGGAGCGACTTTCGCTACAGCGACTCGGGATACGCGGTGCTCGGCGTGATCATCGAGAGGGTCTCCGGGCAGAGTTACGAGGCTTTCATGCAGCGCGAGATCTTCTCCCGCTTCGGGCTCGAGCACACGCGCGTGGGGGACGGGCCCGCGGACGAGCAAAGCGCGCGCGGCTACTCTGCCTCGGAGAGCGGGGGGCTAGAGGCCGTTCAGGGATTTCACAGCTCGATCCTCTACGCTGGCGGCGGCATCCGCTCCACAGCGCGCGATCTCCTGCTCTGGCACGACGCTCTCCAGAATGGCGAGGTCCTCGACGCGGAGCATCAAGCGGCCTTGTCCAAGCCGGTCTCCAATCACTACGCGTACGGTTGGTTCGTCAGAGAAGAGCTCGGTCACACCGTGCTCAGCCACGCAGGCGGGGTGGAAGGGTTCGTCAGCCACTTTGCCCGCATCCCCGACCTCGACCTCGCCGCTGTGGTGCTGTTCAACAACTCCTCGATCGATACGGCCCAGGTCCTGCTTTCTTCGCTCGGCGCTGCCCTGGGAGAAAAAGTGGAGCCGCGCAGCAAAGACACGTTGGTCGCGCTGGAGCCCGACATCCCGCCGCGCATCACGGGCACCTATCGATTGAGCGACTCGGCCGCCGAGGAAATGAAGCAGCGCAAGGTACCGAAGAAGGCCCTCGCCGCGATGCGCTCGGTTCGTATCATCGAAGAGCAGGGCAAGCTGCTCTTCAAGCCGATCGGGCAAGCTGCCGTGCCGATGATCGCAACCGGCCGGAGCAGCTTCGTGCTGGTCGGTGGTAAAGCGAAAATCGAAGTGGAGCTGGATTCAAACGGATCGCCTGCCACCCGGTTGGTGCTGAAGCAGGGCCCGCTGAGCATAGAATTTACCCGGCGCGCGCGGGTGCGGGGCAAACCGGAAGAGCCAGAAAACACCGACGCGCTCCCCTGAACGCGGCGCGTTCTAGCCTATTTCGCACTAGTATCTAGATCTATCGAAGCGAGGGCAATGTAAAGGCAGTGCCGCGAAGCAGTGGGCTAGGCAGGTAACATCCCTTCGATGGATTCGCGGCACTAGCACCTCGTGCCCTCAGTCGGCCAGAACGACTTCCGTGCATTCGGTACTTCCTCTACATTGGTCGAACCCGGCGCGGACTTCGGGTTTCTCCCACTAGGCCCTCCGAGGCACTAGCGGGGGCCAACGGCAGAATCGGGAGAGCGTAGTCATGGACCTGGGTCTCAGAGGAAAAGTAGCGGTGATCAGCGGCGGCAGCGTGGGCATCGGGCTGGCGGTGGCGCATGCGCTCGCGGAAGAAGGCGTGAGCCTCGTGCTGTGCGCGCGGGACGGCGACCGCGTGATCGAGAGGGCCAAGGAGATTGAGATCAAACACGGCGTGCGCGCGCTCGGTATTGGCGCAGACGTATCCGACGCCAAGGCCACGACGAGCGTCATTGTGGCCACGGAGGCGGAGTTCGGTGGCGCCGACATTCTGATCAACAACGCGGGCACAGGCAGTAACGAAACCATCCTCGACGCCAGCGACGAGAAGTGGCAGTACTACTGGGACCTGCACACCATGGCCGCTGTCCGCCTGTCGCGCGGCCTCGTTCCGTCGATGAAACGTCGCGGCGGGGGCGTGATCCTGAACAACGCCTCGATCTGCGCCAAACAACCGTTGGGCTATGAGCCCATTTATAACGTGACCAAAGCGGCGCTCATGATGTTCTCGAAGTGCCTGTCGAACGAGGTGATCAAGGACAACATCCGCGTCAATTGCATCAACCCCGGTCTGGTGCTCACACCGGACTGGCAGAACACGGCCAAGAAGCTCACCGCTGCGACCGGCGGAGGTTGGGAAGCTTACCTCGACGACATCGCGAAAAAGAACGCGCCGATCGGGCGCTTTGCCAGCCCCGAGGAGCTGGCCAAATTCTTCGTCTTCATGTGCTCGCCCTGCGCGAGCTACTGCGTGGGTTCCACCTATTACGTCGACGGCGGCTGGCTCAACAGCGTCGCATGAGCACCGGTTCCAAGGCATCCGGAGGAAGAAGCACGGCAATGAAACGAGCAACGATGACGGCGCCAGGCCAGATCGAGATCAGCGAGGCGAGCGTGCCCGTTCCTGGCCCGGGCGAAGTGCTGCTTCGGATCCAGCGCATCGGCGTGTGCGGCTCGGACATTCACGTGTTCCACGGCAAACACCCGTACACGAGCTACCCGGTCGTCCAGGGGCACGAGTTTTCGGCGCTGGTCGAGGCCGTGGGCCCCTCCGTCTCCGGAATCTCGCCCGGTGACAAAGTGACGGCGATGCCGCAGATCGTGTGCGGTAGGTGCCCGCCGTGCCGGCGTGGAGACGAACACATCTGCGACGTGCTCGAGGTGCAGGGCTTCCAGGCGCCCGGCTGCGCTCAGGAGCTATGGGTCACGGCCGCGGACAAGATCGTCAAGCTGCCCGCGAGCTTCAGCTTCGAGCAGGGGGCCTTGGTCGAGCCGATCAGCGTGGCCGTGCACGCCGTGGCACGCGCCGGCGCGCTCGAGGGGCGGCGGGCGGTGGTCTTGGGAGCGGGTCCCATCGGCAACTTGGTGGCTCAAGCCGCCCGCGCCTCCGGGGCCGAGGTGCTGATCACTGATCTGAGCGACTACCGGCTGGAAATCGCCCAAAAGTGTGGCCTCGCCTCGACCTCGAATCCGGGGCGCGAGGACCTCGGCCAGGCCTCGCGGCGAGTCTTCGGAGGCCAGGGCTTCGATCTGGCGTTCGAGTGCGTAGGGGTCGAGTCCACGCTCACGGCCGCGACGGAGAACCTGGCCAAAGGCGGCACCCTGATCGTGGTCGGAGTGTTCGGTGAAAAGCCGAGGATGGATCTCGGTCTGGTGCAGGACCGCGAGCTCCGTATTGTGGGCACCTTGATGTATCAGCGCCCCGACTATGAACAGGCAGTGGCCTGGATCGCCTCAGGTGACATCGTGACCGAGCCGCTCATGAGCGAGCACTTCGCCATGGCCGACTATCTCGAGGCGTATCGCTACATCGACGCGAAGCGCGATCGGACAATGAAGGTCTTCATCGACGTAGCCGGTTAGACAGCTCGAGCTAGGCGGTTCGGGCCTAGACAAGCGAGCTGGACCGCTCGAGCCTAGAAGCCGGCGCCCGGCTGTTTCAAATACTCGACCTCCTCGGGTGTGCTCTGCCGCCCGAGGATCACGTTTCGGTGCGGGTAACGCCCAAAACGATCGATGACGGCCTTGTGCCGGAGCTCGAAATCGTATTGTTGCTCACCCGCCTTGGAGAAGACCCTGACCGCTTCCTTGTGAATCACCGCTGATTCACTGTGCATATACGGCATATACAGGAAGTTCCGCCGCGACGGTTCGAGGGCGTCATCCACCCCCTGCGCGACGGCCTCTTGCGCCAGCGCCAGCGCGAGCGGGTCCGAAGCAAAGGCCTGCGGACGGTGGCGAAAGATATTTCGGGAGAACTGATCCAATACGATCACTTCGGCCAAGCGACCTTCGGCCGTCCGGCGCCACCCAAACAGCTCGGCGCGACCCGCTGCGGCATGCACGCTGCCAAAGCGCTCGGCGATTTGTCGATCGAGCTCCGCATCTTTCTTCCACCACTGGGCGGCGTTGAGCTCGGAAAACCAAAATTGAATTACTTTTTCGTAATGCATCACTGTCGTCATCGACGTCGTCCTCTCGAAAGATCGATCATCGACCTCTCGTATCGAAGAAGCCACGCGCGCAAATCGGTGAGAGCGCTGACCCAACCGCCACGCTCCAGGCAAGAAAGCTCCAGGCAAGAAAGCTCCAGGCAAGAAAGCTCCAGGCAAGAAAGCTCGAGGCAAGGACTCGCAGGAGAAACCCGAAGTCCGCGCCGGCTTTCCTCGCATGCAGAGGCCCTCCATGCAGAGGCCCTCCATGCAGAGGCCCTCCATGCAGAGGCCCTCCATGCAGAGGCCCTCCATGCAGAGATGCCCCTCTGGCCGTGCTCGCCCTGCACCTCACCCGCGCAGTTGACCATTCATCGCGTCTGGCCACTCGAACCCCGAAAAGCTCGAGACAGATGCCGCTCGGGGTGCGGCGTGTCCCCGCAGTAGAGGCTTCGGGGGTCGTGCCGTTTTTCGAAACGGGACCAATGCTCAGACCCGCGCAGCGGGGGCGGGTCGAACGCGGCACGGATTTAGGGAATGAGGCGCTAGCCAGGCGGGGCTCCAATTCGTCGATCCTCCCGCGCCAGCTCCCGACTCGAGCTCAAAGGCAACCTGCCAGTCATGCTAAAAGGCCCCCTTCGGAGAACACACGTCGAGATTAGTCCACGAAGGGCTCGAGCACCATGCAAAGCGACTACGAGATCATTGTCCCCAGCTTCGCCTCCCTCGTGCTCGGCAACTGCCGACTCGAAAAGCTCCATACCGGTACGCGCTGGGCCGAAGGGCCCTGCTACTTCGCGGACACCGGCGTCCTGATCTGGAGCGACATCCCGAACAACCGCATGTTGCGATACGTGGAAGGGCTCGGGGTAGACGTGTTTCGACAGCCCTCGAACTGTTCCAACGGCAACACACGCGACCGGCAGGGGCGATTGGTGACGTGCGAACATGAAAGCCGGCGGGTCACCCGGACCGAGTTGGACGGCTCGATCACGGTGCTGGCAGACCGCTATCAGAGCCGACGCTTCAACTCCCCCAACGACGTGGTGGTCAAGGCTGACGGCAGCGTCTGGTTCACGGATCCGCCGTACGGCATCATGAGCGATTATGAGGGGCAAAAAAGCCCGAGCGAGCTCGATGGAAACTACGTCTTTCGGCTGGACCCCGAGAGCGGAGCGCTCGACATCGTGGCGAGTGATTTCGACAAACCCAATGGGCTAGCGTTCTCGCCCGACGAGGCGCAGCTGTTCGTGGTCGACTCTGGCCGGCCGCGTCATATGCGGGTCTTCGACGTGGTGGAGGGCAAGCGGCTGTCGGGTGGCCGCGTTTTCGCCGAATGCGACGCCGGCAGCTTCGACGGGTTTCGTTTCGATACCGATGGCAACGTCTGGACCAGCACGAAAGCCGGGGTCAGTTGCTACGCATCGAACGGGCAGTTGCTCGGAAAAATCCGCGTGCCCGAGGCCGTGGCAAACCTGACCTTCGGCGGCAGAAAAAGGAATCAGCTCTTCATCACAGCCACCACCTCCCTGTACTCGGTGTTTGTAAACGCCAAAGGCGCGCAGCACCCGTAAGCGCCGTGTACCACCGCGCTCGAGCCATCGGTGGCACACCGCGTCGTCGCAGGGCGTCGTCGCAGCCGCGAGTTGCCGAGCGCGGCCGCAGTCCAGGCATTGCCTCCTCACCGGCAAACGTCCCTGAATCGTAGGGAGAGTCGCCCACGAACCCCCGAAAAGCTCGAGCCAGATGCGTAGTCGGGCGAGAACCGGACCGGAACCGTAGTTGCTACGGTGAGGACCGGAAGCGCAGCACGACATAGCAGATGGCCGAGATCTTCGGGGGTTGGTCCCATATGTCTTGAGGGACCAGGTCTCTGCCTTGACGCTTTGCGGCGCAGCGGCCTAAAGAAGCCGAATGCAGTACAGGTCACTCGGCAGCACGGGCGTTCAGGTGTCAGAGCTGTGCTTCGGCACCATGTCCTTCGGCGGCGACGCTGACGAGGCGACTTCACGCGCCATGTTTTCGCGCTGTCGCGACGTCGGCATCAACTTCTTCGACACGGCTGACGTGTACACCGGCGGCAAGTCGGAGAGCATTCTCGGCAAGCTGATCGAGGGCCGGCGCGATGAGCTGGTCATCGCCACCAAAGCGCATTTTCCGACTGGCGGAGCCCCCACGGACCGAGGCTCTTCCCGCTACCACCTCGTGCGGGCCGTCGAAGCGAGCCTGCGGCGCCTGAACACCGATCGCATCGACGTCCTCTACCTCCACCATTACGACGCCCAGACGGCGCTCGAAGACACGCTCAAGAGCTTGGAGCTGCTGGTGCAACAGGGCAAAATTCTGTATCCGGCCGCGAGCAACTTCGGAGCCTGGCAGGTCATGCGGGCCCTCGGCATCGCCGAAGGGCGGGGTTGGGCCAAGCTCGCCTGCCTGCAGCCGATGTACAACCTCGCCAAGCGCCAGGCTGAAGTGGAGATCCTGCCGATGGCGCAGGAGATGGGCCTGGGGGTGTGCTCCTATAGCCCGCTCGCAGGTGGCCTACTGACGGGCAAGTACCAGAGTCAGAGCGCAGAGGGCCGACTCAAGGTGAACGCGGCGTACAAGGTGCGCTATGGCGAGCCGGGAAATTTCGAGATCGCCGCGGCGCTCACCTCCCTCGCGAAGGAGCTCGGGCACCACCCGGCGAGCCTAGCGGTGGCGTGGGTCGGCAGCCATCCGGGCATCACGGCGCCGATCCTGGGCGCGCGCAACCTCGAGCAGCTCGAGCCCTCCCTCGGGGCGCTGGAGGTAAAAATGACACCCGAGCTCCGCGAGCGGCTCAGCCGGCTCTCGCCAGCGCCCGCACCGGCCAATGACAGGACGGAAGAACGGCGCTGAGTCTCGACGGCGAAGCTGACCTTGTCATCGAACGTCGACGAACGTCGAGTTCGAACCAGCGTCAGCCACGCCGATGCTTCAGCCAGGACACTGCCAGCGACAGGATCGATGCTCCGCAGCGACGTTCCTTGTGCCCCCGACCGCAGTCCCCCCCTGCTCCTGCCCTCGAGCGAGACGCGCTTCTTGCGCGGCCATGGGGTCGCTTGGCTCCCGAGTTTGTACAGGCATTGCGTGGCCAGCCGTAAATTTCTTGCAAGCTACGCCGTCCGGGGAAGACTAGCGCCGTGGCTCTCTTTGAAAGCATCAGTGATCTGATCGGTGATACGCCGCTGCTCCGGCTCCGTCGCCTCTCCGAAGAATGCGGTCTCGACATCCTGGCGAAGCTAGAGGGCGGCAATCCGGCGGGCAGCGTGAAAGACCGCATCGCGCGCTCCATGGTCGACGACGCGGAGCGCAAGGGTCGGCTGCGCCCGGGCGCCACCTTGATCGAGCCCACGTCCGGCAACACGGGCATCGCGCTCGCGATGATCGCCGCGGCGCGCGGCTACAAGCTCATGCTCACCATGCCCGAGGCCATGAGTCAGGAGCGGGTGTCGTTGCTCAAGGCGTACGGGGCGGAGGTGATCTTGACCCCGGGCACGTTGATGAAAGAGGCGGTCGCCCAGGCAGAGCTCTTGGGCGTGCAGACGCCCGGCGCGGTGTTGCTTCGCCAGTTCGATAATCCGGCGAACCCCGCCGTCCACGCCACCACCACTGGCCCAGAAATCCTGCGCGACACGGCGGGAGAGCTCGACCTGTTCGTCGCGGGGATCGGGACGGGCGGCACCATCACGGGCGTCGCTCGTGCGCTCAAGCCGCGCTTGCCCGGCTTGGTCTGCGTCGGGGTCGAGCCCACCGGCGCGGCGGTGCTGTCGGGGGCGGCTCCGGGTCAGCATCACATTCAGGGCATCGGCGCCGGCTTTATCCCCAAGGTCCTCGATCGCGCGCTCGTCGACCAGGTGGTCGCGATCAGCGAGGAAGAGGCGCTGGCTGCCGCGCGCCGCCTGGCACGCGCGGAAGGCGTGCTGGTCGGCATCTCGTCGGGCGCGGCATTGGCTGCGGTGATCAAGATGGCGACCTTGCCGCGCTGGAAGGGCAAGCGCTGCGTGGTGATGTTCCCCGACGCCGGCGAGCGTTATGTCTCGACGGCGCTGTTCAAAGCAATGAGTCTGTGACGGCGGCGGGTAGTCAGTGAAGGCGGCGGGCGGAGCGCGCTCCGCCCGGGCTCATTCGCCCACGATGCCCAGCGACTCGACGTGATACTTCAGACCAAAGAAGAACGCGGTAGCAGCTTCGTCACCGAAGACACGTCGGAGGCTGAAGTCGAACGCGAACTCTTTGGTGGTGTAGCCCAGGCCCCCGGAGAGCGCGTGGCTGTCCAGGCCTTCGTCGTAACGGTAGCCGAGCCGCAGCGGGTACTGGCCGGCTGCCAAGAACTCGACGCCGCCCATGCCGCGCAGCTTGGTCTGCTCGTAGGTCGTAAAGTCCCCCACCAGATCGGCCTCGATCGTAAACAAGTTTACGCCGTAGCCAACCCCACCGCCGAACGACAACGGCAACAGCCCGTGACCGGGGTCCGTCAGGTTCTGGCCCACGAAGCTGAGCGCGAGGTTCGGGCTCGGACGGATGCTGATGCCCGCGTCGAAGGTGATGTCATTGACCACGCTCTCGTCGTCGAGCCCGCTGGAAGCAATGCTGGGCGGTAGCAGCTCGCGACCTCTCGGATAGCCTGCTTGCTTGAGATCGAGATAACGGCCCGTCGCGCCGACGAAGAACTTATCCGAAACGGGGAAGCCCAAGCCGAAACGCAAGTCGAGCCCGCGGCGATCCACACCGTCTGGATCCTGGAATAACCAGTTCGCCGACACACCACCGGCGAGCCGCGAACGGCTCACCACCGAGTCGACGATCGCGACCCCGTAGGACTGACGATTCGCCGCGCTCCAGAACTGCGCTTGACCCGCGATGTGATAGACGCGAGTCGCCGCCAAGTTGGCCGGGTTGAGCTGCAAAGCATCGACTGAGTTACTGAACGCCCGGAGTGCGCCGCCAAGCGCTGCGATACGGGCGGTCTCGACGGCGGAATAGTCGTAGCCGACTTCTGGCGGGAGCCGGCTGGGCTCTGCCCCGAGCGGCCCTCCGACGCACAGCGCCGCGACCACGAATGATCCAGAACGACAGATGCTGACGAACCGCAATGACAACCTCGAGGGCCATAGACCAACCTTGGAACGTTTGGCAACAAAACCTGCCGGCTGGACTAAAAAGCCTCATCGTCCTCCAGGTTCGTGGGCGCCACCGTCGCTACTCGAGTAACGGGTGATGTTTCAGTCAGTGTCGGAGTCGACCTGCCAGCGCGCCAACATCTGCATCCGATTTTCACCGGACCGAAGGCACGCTGCTGTGGCTCACCAAGACAACGAGCATTGACGTCTGTCATGTCGCGTGCATCGCCGACGATCAAAGGCGATCCACAAGCTTGCGCGCGCGCTCATCAGCAGCGGCTCGCTCTCGTATGTGACAACCCGCGACGAGTCGCTTTTGGCATCTAGACTCTTGACGGTACGAAAGCCCAATTTTCACGCGCCGAGCGCGCTCTCAAAAATCACTTCGGAACCGAATCCTTTCGGAGTTTGATGACTTAGTTGCGATGCTCAGATCCGACTTCGGCAATTCTGGATCGCCAATGTGACCGCTGTGATTTTTATCCAACGGTTTTGACGCTGGATCGTCACTCGATCAAAAATCGTCCATTGAAGCGCGTCGCTCGCCGGTGTTAGGTGACTCTCTCGTTCGGAGTGCTCAACCAGGGATGACTAGGGATGCGAGCCGCCGGGAATCGAAGTGCCGTAAGTCGAACGACTCTAGATCGACCGGCCGCAAGTCGAGCGCCGGTCTCGGGAGGCACCCACGTACTCGTTCAACCATGGTCCACTGTAATGTCGCGACGCCTGTAATGATTCGACGTGTGCTGACCGGATGTATTGTTGGCCCGATGCTCTCTCGCCCGATGCTCTCTCGCCCGATGCTCTCTCGCCTGATGCTTTCTCGACCGCGCTGTGAATTCACGAAGGCGTCCTCCCACCGCGGGTCTGCGCTGCGACCGAGCGCCGACCGGGCTCTAGTTTGCGCTTTTGTTTCAAGCGGCAACCGACGGCTCAACCTAGGGGTTGGCAGTGTCAGCATTAGCAGTGTCAGCATTAGCAGTGTCGGTTCGTTCCGCGCGCGCTGGTCACGTGAGCGAACTTTGCCGCGCGACAAGCAGCTCTTCGTTTAGTCCAAACCTTATTCCGAGAAGCGCGGCTGCATTGACAGCCGCGCTCCTGAGGCCGTCTTGACCCACCCATCTCGTCCGGCTGCTTGAAGTAATGATTGTATCTTCAGAAGCTATCGATCCTTGGCAGCGTGCGTTGCACAACGCGCGCCTTCGATCCCCGGCATCCTTCGACCAATGGTTTTCGAGCGTACAGTTCGACGGCCTGCGCGACGGGGTTCTGGGCCTGACAGCTCGCGACGAATTTGTGCGCGACTGGGTCAAGACGCACTTCCTGCCGGCGATGCTCGGCGATATGGAGCAGGTGACTGGTAGCGGTCAGGATGCAAACATCCGCGTCGACTGGCGGATCTCGAGTCAGCTCGCGGCGCCGATCGGCAACCTCCCAGACACAGAGCCAGCTTCCAGCGTTCGCGCCGCAGGTACGCCGCCGGTCCCGCGGCCCTCCACCCTCAAACCTCTTGTGCAGAAGTTCGACGTGATGAGTGCAGAACGCGACACCGACGCCCCTCGTCCCTCACGCCGGACCACGCCGGGAGACTCACCGGGCTCGTCGCGTGGGTCTCTGCCGCGGCCTCCCTATCGCACGGGTGATCCGATCAATCCGAAGCATACGTTTCCGAACTTCGTGGTCGGGCCCTCGAACGAGCTCGCGTACGCCGCGGCGGTCGCTTCCGCCGGAGCCGACGGCCCGCGGTATAATCCGCTCTTCATCTGCGGCGGCACCGGCTTGGGGAAAACTCACCTCGCTCATTCCATCGCCCACCGTCTGCTCGAGAGCCGGCCGGACGCGCGCGTCCTGTACATCTCAGCGGAGCGTTTCACCAACGAGTTCATCGAGGCGCTCCAGCATCACCGCATGGAAGAGTTTCGGGCTCGTTACCGCCGCAGCTGCGACGCGTTGCTCGTCGACGACATCCAATTTCTGGCAGGCCGCGAGCAGACTCAGGAAGAGTTCTTTCATACATTCAATGCGCTGCGCGACGCCGACAAGCCCATCGTCGTCACGTCCGACAAGTACCCACAAGAGCTGCAGCGCATGCCAGAGCGCCTGATCTCGCGCTTCACGTCCGGTCTCGTCGCCGACGTGCAGACGCCGGCCCTCGAGACACGCGTCGCCATCCTACGCAAGAAGGCAGCGCTGGAGGGCATTCTGCTCGCGGACGAGGTCGCGGTCCTATTAGCGCAATCCATCAAGAGCAACGTGAGGGAGCTCGAAGGTACGCTGATACGGCTGGCGGCCAAATCCTCCTTGCTCGGGCGTCCGATCGATCTCGAGTTTACCGAAAGCGAAATCGCGATGGTAAACCCGATCAAGCCAGACCCGAGCAGCGTCGAAGACATCCAGCGCGCGGTGTGCAGCCACTTCAGCTTTTCGAACGCCGAGCTCCTGAGCAAGGACAGGCACAAGAGCGTCGCCTTCGCCCGGCAAGTGGCGATGTATCTCTGCCGGCAGCGGCTCAAGTGCAGCTTCCCCGAGCTCGGGCGTGCCTTCGGCAATCGAGACCACACTACGGTGATGAGCGCCTGCCGTCGGGTGGAGTCTCTGCGCCGTCAGGACCCACAAGTCGACGCGCACCTCCAAGCCATCGAGCATAAGCTCGCCTCGGACGGCTGACGGGGGCGCGGGCAGCTCACCTCCAGGCGGGCTCAGCTGGCTTCGGTGCCATACATGGACTCAGCGATGGCGAACGTCGCTGCCTCGAGCTGCGCGTAGGCGTGCCGCATCGAGGCCAGGTCCACGCCGCTCTCCAGGGACTGCTTGAGCACGTCGACGTGCTGCCGGACCCCGTCCGCCGCGTCCTGCCCGATCAAGTCCGCGTAACCTTCCAGCGCCTGCTCGGAGGTATAGATCAAGGTTTGAGCTTGGTTATTTAGCTCGGCGAGCTCACGCCGCAGCTGGTCGGTCTCTTTGAAGCGCTCGCCTTCATCGATCAGCGTCGAAATCTCTTCTGTGCTGAGTCCACTCGTAGGCCGCACTTGGATGGATTGTGACTTGGTGGTACCGAGATCGGTGGCCTGAACGGAGAGGATGCCGTTCTCGTCGATGCGAAAGGTCACCTTGATCTTGGGCACGCCGCGCGGCGCCGGCGGTATGCCGGTCAGGTCGAATTGCGCCAGGCTGCGATTGTCCGCCGCCATCTCGCGCTCACCCTGCAACACGTGGATCGGCACCTGCGGTTGGTTGTCGATGCTGGTCGTGAAGATCTCGCTCTGCTCGGTCGGAATGGTCGTGTTACGCGGCAACAGCACCGTGAAGATCCCGCCCCCCGTCTCTACGCCGATCGAGAGCGGCGTGACGTCGAGGAGCAAGACCTCCTGGATCTCCCCCGAGAGCGCCGCGGCCTGAATCGCGGCCCCGCAGGCGACGACCTCGTCAGGGTTGACGCCCTTGTGCGGCTGCTTGCCGAAGAACTGCGCCACCGATTTTTGCACGGCCGGCATGCGCGTCATGCCGCCCACGAGCACGACCTGGTCGACGTCTTGGGTCGTGACCTCGGCGTCGGTGAGCACGCGGCGACAGGCCTCGATCGTGCGCTCCACGAGGTCGGAGGTCCAGATCTCGAGCTCGCTGCGCTTGAGCGTGCGCTCGAGGTGTAAAGGACCCGCCTTGCCAGTGGCGATGAACGGGATGTTCACCTCCGTGTCGAGCGAAGAGGACAGCTCGTGTTTGGCACGCTCGGCGGCCTCCCTTAGCCGCTGCAGGCTCATGCGATCGACGCGCAGGTCGATCCCGTGCTTGGCTTTGAACTCGTCCGCCAGGTGGTCGATGATGCGCACGTCGAAGTCTTCACCACCGAGGTGAGTATCGCCACCCGTCGCTTTGACGCTGAACACCCCTTTGTCGATGTCGAGGATCGAGATGTCGAAGGTGCCGCCGCCTAGATCGTACACCGCGACGCGCTCGGAGACGCTCTGATCCAGCCCGTAAGCGAGCGCCGCCGCCGTGGGCTCATTCAGGATGCGCTTGACGGTGAGGCCCGCGATCGCGCCGGCGTCCTTGGTCGCCTGCCGCTGGGCGTCGTCAAAGTAGGCGGGGACGGTGATGATAGCCTCGGTCACTGGCTCACCCAGGAACTGCTCGGCGACCTCCTTGAGCATGCCGAGCACGATCCCCGACACCTCGGGTGGCGACATCTGTCGCCCGTTCACCGACAGCCAGGCGTCGCCATTTTCATGGCGCGCGACGGAGTACGAGACCGACGCGGCGTGCTTTTGCACGTCCTCGTCGTCGAACTTGCGACCCATCAGCCGCTTCACCGCGAAGATGGTATTTAGCGCATTGGCGGTGGCTTGGCGTTTGGCGACCTGCCCCACGAGGCGCTCGCCCGCATTGGAGAAGCCCACGACAGAAGGGGTGGTGCGAGCCCCGTCACCGTTGGGAATCACCTTGATGTCGGGGCGTCCGTCGGCGTGAGTGCCCTCCATCACCGCCACGCACGAGTTGGTGGTGCCTAGGTCGATACCGATGATCTTCGCCATTTTCGCTCTGCGGCTCCTCCGTCACAACCATTGATTACATCTCGTTCACTCGAACCCCGAAAAGCGAACGGCCAGATGCGTCGTCGCCCGACTCCCCGCGACGGGGACAGCTCGCCCCCGGGCCTGCTCGGAGCCGTAGTTGCTATGGTGAAGACTGGAAGTGCAGGGCGATCACGCAGACGGCCGCTCGGGGCGCGACGCTGCCCCCAGAGTGGAGGCTCCGGGGTGGTCCCGTTTTTCAAAATGGGACCCATACAGCTCCCACCGGGGGGACTCCCACGCCAGTACGGCGCGCACACGGCTCTCGGCTAGTGCCTGGCACCCCAAATTTGTGCCTGTTTCGCTCAGGCCTCAGCAAGTGAGGCAAGCAACCGTCGAAGCCCCCTTCCGTGCTCGGGCCTTGGCCTCGCCCACGAGTGCCCTCGGGCTCACTCACACCCAATGTGCGAAAACCGCGCACGTGGCGTCTGCCGGTCGACTCGAGGTCGCGCGAGCACGCGACCTATGAGCCTCGGCGGCCTGCCTGACGGCCCTGCGGAGCAGGAACGGGTCAGGCTTCGCTATCAGCGGCTTCAACGGAGACGGGCTTCGTCGGCGCTTTGGCGACGACGACCAACGCCGGCCGGATCAAGCGATCTTGCCAGCGGTAACCGGCGCGCAGCTCCTGCGCCACCGCGCCCGGAGGCACCTCGTCCGTGTGAACGTGCTGAACCGCTTCGTGCTCGGTGGGATCGAACGGCTTGCCCACGCTCACGATGCGCTCGATGCCCACCGTGCCGAGCGCATCTTCGAACTGGCGCAGCACCATCTTCAACCCCTCCGCAAGAGCTTTGACGTCTTGCGCGGACTCGGCGTGGGAGGCAGCGCGTTCGAGGTTGTCGAAGGGCGGCACCAACACCTGCAGCAAGTTCTCCTGGACGCGCCGCTCTGCCTCCGAGATGTCCTTGCGAGTACGCTTGCGGTAGTTGTCGAAATCCGCGGCCATCCTCAGCAGGCGCTCGCGCAGCCGCGCGATCTCTGCTTCCGGACCCTCTTGGGCCGCGTCCGCAGCCCGCGCGGGAGCAGCGGGATCGGCGGAGGCATGGGGTACAGCCTCGTCATCTCCCGGCGTGGACGGTGCTTGGTGGGTATCGCTATCGGTCTTCACGTTGGCTCGGTCACTATAACCACTCGCTCCGCGCCGCAACTCGGAATGCCGGATTATGGCCCAACGGCCGAGGCGTACGCAAAGCGGGATCGGGGGAGCTGAGGTGGTGTGGTGGCAACGTGCCTGCCGTATGCGGTGGCTCGAAGCCACTCGAAGGGACGAAGCGTCCAGGTGGGCGGGCACAGACGCAGGCTCTCGCGAGCGGGGGCGCGAGCTTCTCGGACGAAAGGCACCTCGAGCGGGACGCCTGGTCTCGTTCCTACGCGAATCCTGCCAGACGGCCGAGGCGGGCCGGTCGAAATCGACTCTTTCGTCGCGCTACGCGCAAAACCGGTTGAGAGCGGCCCTCTGGGGCGGTACCGCAAATACCGAGATGCCCGATTTGAACGACGCGCAGCGCGCAGCGGTGCTGCACGGCGAAGGGCCGCTGCTCGTGTTTGCTGGCGCGGGCAGCGGCAAGACGCGGGTGATCACGTATCGCATCGCGCGGCTCTTGGCAGAAGAAGGCGTGCCGCCCTACCGCATTTTGGCCGTCACGTTCACCAACAAGGCGGCTGGGGAAATGCGCGAGCGGCTGGGGAAGCTCGCGGGCGACATGTCGAGTGACCTGTGGGTCGGCACGTTCCATTCGATCAGCGCGCGGCTGCTGCGCCGCTACGGGGCCGACGTGGGGCTCAGCCAGCGCTTCACGATCTACGATGACTCCGATCAGAAGGCGCTGATCAACCGGGTCATCAAGGCCGAGGGCTACGACGAGCGGGACTACACGCCCAAGCTGTGTCTATCGCGCATTCACAACAAAAAGCGCGAGGGCATCGGCCCGGAGGCGATCGAGCCCGCTCCCGAGTTCGACGCCACCATGATCACTATCTATGCGGCGTACGAGCGAGCGTTGCGGGCCGCCGACGCGGTGGACTTCGATGATCTGATCTTGCTCATGGTGCGGCTGCTCGAAGCTCGGCCGAGCCCGGGGTCGCTCACCGGCCGCGCCGGCGAGGAGCTGCGCAACCGCTATGACTACGTCTTGGTCGATGAGTTTCAGGACACCAACGCCATCCAATACCGCTGGGTGCGGGCCTTCGCCGAAAGGACGGGCAACCTGTGTGTGGTGGGCGACGACGATCAGAGCATTTACGCCTGGCGCGGCGCCGACATTCGCAACATCCGTGAGTTTGCCCGCGACTTCCCCGATGCGCTCGTGGTCAAGCTGGAGCAGAACTATCGCTCGACGGGCAACATTGTCGTCGCCGCGCGCCAGGTGATTCTCGCCGCGCGGGATCGTCAGGACAAGGCGCTCTGGACCGACGCTCGCGCTGGCGACAAAATCGTCCTGTGTGCGCTGAAGGACGAGCGAGAAGAAGCAGCGTTCGTGGCGCGCACGCTGAGAGAGCGCATCGCCCAGGGCATCTCGCCGCGCGAGCTGGCGGTGTTTTATCGCATCAACGCGCAGTCCCGCGTGATCGAGGAGGCGCTGCGTCAGCAGAACCTGCCCTATCAGATCATCGGGGGCATGCGCTTCTTCGAGCGCGCCGAGGTGAAGAACCTGCTCGCTTATCTGCGCTTCTTGGACAACCCCAAGAGCGACGCCGATCTCGTGCGCATCTTCAACCTGCCGGCGCGGGGTCTGGGTAACAAGACGCTCGAGCGCCTGCTCGTTGCCGCAGCGAGCCACGGCGTCAGCGTCTTCGAGGCCCTGAAGGCGAGCCTGGCGGACGGCGACGTGGGCGGCGGCACCCGAAAGAGGCTCGAGGCGTTCATGGGCCTGATGCTCGAGCTGCAGAAGGACGCGACCGAGCTCCATCCGAGTGAGCTGGCGCAGAAGGTGTTGGAGAAGTCGGGGTACCAACAGGCGCTGCGCGCCGAGAATGACGCGGAGGCCGACGCGCGGCTCGAGAACCTCGCGGAGTTGGTCGGCTCGATCAAAGAGTACGAGGTCGAGGTCCTACAAAACGGCCGTGAGCCGACGCTGGACGAGTACCTGGAGCGGGTGGCGCTCGTCAGCGACATCGACACGGCGGAGGAGAGCGCTGCGGTTCTGCTCATGACCATTCACAGCGCCAAAGGTCTCGAGTTTGACACCGTCATGCTCACCGGCATGGAGGAGGAGACGTTCCCCTATCGGGGGCTGGACTCGGAGTCGAACGAGGAGATCGAGGAAGAGCGGCGCCTGGCTTACGTGGCTATCACCCGAGCGCGCCAACGCCTTTACATCAGCCACGCCGCGAGCCGCACCATCTTCGGCCAGACCAAGTACCTTGCTCCGAGCAGATTCCTCAGTCAAATCCCGGAGGAGGTGCTGGAGCGCCGCGGCCTTCCCATTTGGGCGACGCGGGTGCATGCGGCAGCCGCGCGCGCGCGCCAGGCGGAGTTTAGCGACCCGAACACGGAGGAGGCCTGGGACCAGCGAGCGCCCGACCCCGAGGCTCGCCCGTCCTCACGCCCCTCGCCGAGCTTCGCCCCCAAGAGCGCGCGCAGAATGAGCGCCGAGGTGCCGGGGCGCGTGGTGGACTACTCGGCCTTTAGCGACACGCCCCCGGAGCAGCGGGTACCGGGGCGGCGCCCTGCGACCGCGGTCGCCGCCGCGGGCTTGGCGCGTGGAACCCGGGTTTATCACCGGCGTTTTGGCACCGGCATCGTCGAGCAGAGCGACGGCCCCGACAAGGTGGTCGCGCGCTTCAAGGGTTTTGGCCCCAAGAAGGTTTTGCTAGAGTATCTGACTCTGCAGGACCGAAGCGGTATGACATCCGAATGAGCACTCGTTTGACAATGCTAGAGAGCATCACCGCGAGCGGTAAAGCGGATCCGTTCGCCTGGTATGGGCTCGGGATGGAGTATCGGCGCGCCGGCAGGATTGGCGATGCCCTCCAGACGTTCGAGAAGCTGCGCAGCCTGCACCCTGATTACCTACCCATGTATCTGATGGCGGGGCAGACGCTGCTCGAAGAAAGGCGCAACGACGAAGCTCGGCAGTGGCTCGCGGCGGGCGTCGCGCTGGCAGAAGCGCAGAACGCGACGCACGCGCTCGCGGAGCTGTCGAGCGCCCTCGAGAGCTGCGACTGAAGGGCGGCTGTCGGTCGAGGGCGTCCCCGCGTCCCCGCTCAACCGAGAGCGCTCTTTACGAACTCAATCAAGCGGTCGGGCGTGAAGGGCTTGGCGAGCAGCATCAGGCCAGGATCGTCGCCTTGGCCGTGGGTGTCCTCCGAATAGCCTGTCATGAAGATGACCGGCGGCGCGTCTTTCCGCTCCTGCAGCCGCTGCGCGAGCTCCCTGCCGCCCATCACGGGCATCTGCAGGTCCGTCAGCACCAGGCGCACCTTCTGGCCAGCGTCCAGGAGCTCCAGTGCTCTCTCGCCGTGCGGCGCCGTGAGGGTGTTAAAGCCGGCCGCGCTCAAGATACGCGCCGCGATGTTGCGGACCTGCTCGACGTCTTCGACGATCAGAATCTGCCCTAGCGCCTCCTCGGGCCCAACCTCGTTCAGGCTCTCCGGTTCGCTCGCGGTCACCCCGTCGCTATCGATGCGGGGAAACCACAGCGTGAAACACGTACCGGTATCCAAATTTCCGACCGTCACGTGGCCGTCGTTCTGACGAGCCATGCCGTAGACCGAGGCCAAGCCGAGCCCGGTGCCTCGGCCTTGAGGTTTGGTGGTGAAGTACGGGTCGAAGATGCGCGGCAATCGCGCCGGATCGATCCCGCCGCCGTTGTCCTCCACGACCACGCAGACGTACGACCCGGGAGGCACGTCGCTCGGGATCGCGCGGCGCGGCGCGGACAAGTGCACTGCCTCGACCCGCACCGTGATGCGACCGGAACGTATGCCCACGTCCTCGATCGCGTCGGCGGCGTTGACGACCAGGTTGGTGAGCATGCGCTCGACGTGGCGCGGGTCCACGCGCGAGTGCAATGGCAGCCCGCTCCGCTCCATGCGCAAGCTCGCGCGCCGTCCCACGGCTCGATTCAAGAGGTCCTGAAACCTGGTCACCACCTCGGTCAAGTCGATCGACTCGGGGCGGAACGACTGGCGCCGCGCGAACGCCATCAGCTGCCTCGTGAGCTCCATGCAGCGGCTCAGCGCGAGCCGACCCGCGTCCACTAGCTCGTCCCGCTCCGCCAGATCCGTGCTGTCCGCGAGCATGCACAGGCTGGATTCCATGACCATCAGATAGTTGTTGAAGTCGTGGGCCAGTCCGGCAGAGAGCGTGCCGGTTGCTTCCATCTTGGCGGCGTGCCGGAGCTGCTCCTCCATTTGCACACGTTCGGTGACGTCCATGGTCGTCCCGACGACGCGCTCTACGCCGTCGGCCAGGCGCATCACTGCGGCCTGCGTAAACAGGTGGCGCATGCTGCCGTCGGGGCGCATCACGCGTACCGTCAGCGGCTCGACCGAACGCTCCCGCACCAGGCGATCCCACCAGCGCGTCTGCTTCTCCCGATCGTCAGGGTGCAGGCGTTCCAGGTGGGTTGCGGCGTCCGCGTTCGGCTCGTCCAGCCCCGTCAGGACCTTGAGCCCCTCGGTCCAAACCATCTCCATCGCCTCGAGGCGCACGACGAAGCTGCCGAGCCCTGCTACGCGCTCCGCGGCCCGAGCGATCGCCAGCGTCTCTTCCAGAGCGACGGCGCTCCGCTTCGACTCGGTGATGTCCTGCAAGGCGCCGATGATCTGCGTGATGCGCGCGCCGTCTCGATACACACGACCCGAGCCACGCACGTACCGGATCTCTTCGGAGGCGCGGTGGATGATCCGATATTCGGTGTCCTCCATCTGGCCGAGCTGCGCGGCATCCCACTGGGCGCTGACGCGCTCGACATCTTCCGGATGGACGGCGAGCAAGAAGGCCTCGATGCCTGGGGTGACTGCGCCGGGCTCGTAGCCAAGAATGCGGAAGAGCTCGTCGGACCAGATCGGATGTGGCTCACCACGAGTCCACACGAACCCGCCCAAGTGAGCGATGCGCTCGACCTCGCTGAGCAATGCCTCGCGCGTCGCGGCGCCTTCGAGCGCCACCGTTGGGCTACACGGCATGGCTTCTCGCTGCGCCGTGGCCCGACCGAGCGCGACACCCCGCCCTGACTCGGGCGTTGTCACCTCGGGAGCGTCAGCGTTGGGTAATCGATCCGACACGTTCGTATCCGACAGCTCCGCTGGACAGACCCCGCCCCGCTCGACGTCCTTACCATGTAGCGAGGACGGCCAGTCAACCCATGTGCGTCACCTCGAGGCGAAAGGGCCGCCCTCCAATACACCTGCGGATGGCCGAAAATCCTAGCGCTCAATCTGCAGACCCCATCTTGCTTCGAGATCTTCGCGCGCTGAACCGCCGGGCGTCGACAACGGGCTGCGTGCGACCGACACGCTGAGAGGTGTCGGGGCGCAGGTCATCGAGCGTTGCGGCGCGTTCGATCGCCGCCGCGACCGGAGCAGCGTCGCATCAGCCCCAGAGGCAGTGATCGATCGAAGCAGCGCGTTCAATCAGGAGGGGATGGCTTCGACCTGACCGGAGTGAGCCGAGGTGCCTCAGTAGACCTTGAACCTACGCCACAAAACTATCTGCCCAGCGGCGGGCGCGCAATATAGCCGTTGCAACGCAATTTTGCATGAGCAGTTAGTGTCCATAGTTACTTAATCGTGCCTAGCTGCCTGAACGCAGCGGCTACGGGTACCTAATCAGCGAAATCTCCGCCATTACGAGCGGGCCAGTTCTCGTAACCAGAGCCGGCCGTTCGAGGCAGCGCGGAGATGAGAGTGTTTGATAACCACTATAGTAAACGTAGTTCGTTCAGCTTGCTGTGCGGAGGTGCGCTGGCGCTCTTCTGGGCGCCGCCGGCAAACAGCGCTCCGACCCCCAAAAAGAAGGAGGCCACGGCCTGCGTAGCGGCATATCAGCAGGCGCAGGAGAGCCGCACGAGCGGTAAGTTGCGGCAAGCGGATGAGCTGCTGCAGAGCTGCGTCAAGGAATCGTGCGGAGCCGCGGTCGCCCAGCAGTGCCGGGCGGCGCTAGCGCAACTCGAATTGGACATCCCGTCCGTTATCCCGGTCGTCACCGATCGTGACGGGGGTCATCTCATCGACGTGCAAGTGGCCGTGGACGGCCAGGCGTTGACGTCGCTCTTGGACGGGCGCGGCCTGACGGTGGATCCAGGGCTGCGCGAGCTCACCTTCAGCACCGATCGCGGCGTGTTTCACACCGAGAAGCTGATGATCGTGGAAGGCCAGCGTAATCGGTTGATCAGCGTGGCGTCGCAGCTCCCGCCTTCGGGGGCAGCTTTGCCACTCGGCGCTCCGCCCGTGGCAGCACCGGCAGCACCCGCTGCGGATGCAGCGCAGGCGCCATCGCCAAAGGTCCTTCCGTCAGCGCGGCGCGCGGACCCAAGCGACGCCTCGATGCACGCGCGGTCCGGGCGTTCCGTCTGGCCATACATCATCGGCGGCGCGGGGGTCGCGGCCGTTGGGACCTCTTTCCTTTTCGCTCATTGGGGCCGGGAGGACAACCTCTTGCTCGATCGATGCGCACCCAATTGTAAGCAGGAAAGCGTGGATCACGTGGGCAATATGTTTATCGTCGCCGACGTCACGCTCGGCGTGGGCGTGCTGGCCTTGGGCGCCGCGACCTGGCTGTACTTGGCGGACTCCGGGGGGGACGAGAAATCCCCGAGCGAGCAGGCTTACAGCTTCGACCTCAGACCCACCCCATCGGGCGGCTACGCATCGGTCCGGGGGGCGTTTTGAAGCGCCGGGGGCTGCTGTTAGCGCTGTGCGCGTCCAACGCGCTCGGCTGCTTCTACGCCACGCTCGACCACGATGAGCTGGAGGCAAAGGCCGCAGGCGCGCTCCGGCCCGCGGCCGACGCCGGCGTGAGTGAGTCCGACGCTGGCTTTACGACCGCGCTCGACACGCCACCGATCGAGATTCTGGTGAATGGCGAGCCGGACACCACAAACGATCCCTGCGTGGCCACCAGTCAGCAGGCGCGAGCCATCCTGGAGACCAATTGTGCTCCCTGCCACGCGCCCCCGGCGGGCATGGGCGGCTTCCGCTCCATCTTGGATCTGCCGGTGCTCGTCACGCTGGCTTCGAGCACTCAGCGTGACGTGGTCACGGGGCAGCCGGTTCGGCTGCTCGTGCCGGGCAAACCCGACGAGTCGAGGGTGTATCGGCGCGTCGCGGGCAACGAGATGCCCCCGATGGGGGACCCAGCGCTCGCGCCTCGACCGCGACCGAGCATCAGCGACGTCTCGGTGCTGCGCGCCTGGATTCAAAATTGCATTGCCGCCCCGCCGCCTCCGGCGCTTCGACCCCCGACGCTCCCGGACGCCGGCCAATGAGGCTCTCGAGCTCCTACTCATTCACGATGAAACACCGGTCTTTATGAAAGCGAATCTTTCGAGGCGCTTCGGCGCGGCGAGCGCACACGCTGTCCTCCTCGTCCTCTGGGCTTGCGCCGATCCTTTTAGCTTCGACACGACGGCGCAAAACGTCGCACAGCTGCAAGGCGGAGAAGAGCCAGAGGAGGAGGAAATCTGCGCGTCGAGCGAGGAGTGGCTCCCCAACACGCCGCCGCTCGATCTGTTCCTGCCGCTGCCCCACCCCGCCACGGAGTGCCCGTTCTACCGCGGCAGCTGGCAGAATTTCCTGGTCGCCACCCAGCCGGACGCGGAGGGTCGGCCGGATTTTCTATCTTGGCCGAACATCGACAGCGTGTTCTCGAGCTCGAAGCCCAAGGGGCCACGCCGCGCGCAGCTGGGAGACATCCGTCAAGCCGGCGGGCGCCAGGTGTTGATCGATCAGAATGACCGTTCCCTGTACTACGGCATTCACTTCAATGGAGCCTATGCCCGGTTCGTCTTCGACAATGGCCTCCAGACGGTGGACGGTATAAAAAGCGTCGATCCCCGGCTGTTCTTCCCCGCCGGGGTCGTCGAGCTGAAGTCCGCGTGGCAAGACATCAGCGGGCTGCCTGCTGCGGACTACGAAAACTACATCACGACGACGGCGCTGGTGCCTCGCCTGAGCCAAGGTGCGGACGGTAGCATCGTCGAAAATAAGGACGACCCCCGGGAGATCCCGGTGGCGCTCCTGGCGCTGCACGTCGTCTATACGCTGCCGGGGCACCCGGAGTTCATCTGGGGCAGCTTCGAACACAGCACGGAGTCACCGGACATCAGCGCCGCGGACGGCAAACGCGACGTCGCGCCCACCTTCTTCGATAGAAATCCCGCCGATAGCGATCCCGATAACCTCAACGTGAGCCAGGTCGTCAGCCGCGGGAGCTCTAAGCTGTATCGCGGGGGCACGCCAGCGAACCGCGCCAACCAGGCGTTTGCGGAAGCCGAGCTGCGCCTGGACGAAGCGACACAGAGCTTCCCCGGGCAGCAGACGTCGATCTACCGCATGTTCCCCGCCTCGAAATCACACAGCATCGACCCCGACGCGGCGCTGAGCTCGCTCAACTTCAACGTGGGCCAGCTGTTCGAGGCAAAAAAGAGCGTATTGAGCAGCGTCGACAAGCGCAGGTTCTATCGCCAGATCGGCTCGGTCTGGATGGATAAGCCGGCGTTCTTTACCAACAATAGCCCGCTGGCTAATGACCTCAGCAGCCCGCTCGTAGCACGCGGCGGCGACCGAACCCGGCAGCAGGAGGCCCTGGCGGACCTGCGCGAGAACGGCGGCGACAGCGATTTCTCGATTCTCGCGGGAGAAGATCGCTTGTCGAGCACGGCGATGGAGTCCTTCACCCAGGGGCCGACGTCCTTCCCCAACTGTTTCAGTTGCCACAATACGCAGGCCGTCACCTCGCGCGGTATCCCAGCGAACAGGGACACGTCGAGCCCGGTGCTGCTCGAGGCCAAGCGCATCAACGTGAGCCACGTCTTCTCCCAGTTCGTGCTGGAAGAAAGCGAGTAGTCAGCTCCCGCTCGAGGCTTCCAGATCTTCGGCGAGCAACGGCGCCACGAGCGCACGCGCGCCGAAGGTGTAGCGGAGCTGCGGGTCGCGAATCAGGTCGTGCAGCTCACGGGCGTAGCTGCCGGCGCGGCGCCGCAGCTCCGTCGCCTGCGGCGAGCCGGCCGTGGCCAGCGCGGCGCAACACAGGGTGCGCGTCTCGAGCCCGTACTCGGAGCCCTGGATTGTCTCGATCGCCCCCATGGCCGTAGTGGCGAGCAGGATGCCCGTATGCTGCTCGCCGATGTCCACGCGCGCGGCGGCTTCGATCGCCATCGCATAAAAATGAAAGGCGACGTACGCCTGAGCCTCCGCCACCTGCCGCGCGTCGAAGGCGTGCATCACGGCGCTGCCGGGGTCACGGCGCTTGCGCGACAGCAAAGCGCGCAGGATCTTCTCGTGCACGGAGTCGTAAGCGTTGCCGGTGGCGGCGCTCAACGCCGCCGCATCCGAGATCAACGCCTCGGCCTGCTCGTACTCGCCCGTCTCCACGAAGATCTCCGCGCTCGCGAGCAGGGTCGCCGCGCGGCCATCCTGATCGCCGTAACGCTCGTGCGCGTCGCGGGCGCGCTGCATGTAGCTCTTGGCGCGGTCGGAGTCACCGAGCCGCCAGTAACACTGGCCGATGTTGCTCAGCGTCTTGGCGATCTGAAAACGCCCGCCAATGCTCAGGTCGATGCGGATGGCCTCGAGCGCGAGCGCGATCGCGTCTTCGAACCGGCCGAGCACGAACATGGCCAGCGCCAGCGAATTTTTGGCGCGAGCTTCTGGGCGCCGCGCGCCGCCGTGCCGGAACACCGCGATCGCTTCGGCGTGTGCGTCCACGGCTTCTTGCACGCGCCCCACTCGCAAGAGCAGCGCACCCCGCGTGCGCAGCACCTCGGCGCGCAGGCGCAGCGCCGTGCCGGCGCGTCGGGCGGTCTCAAGCGCGCGATCACACGCGGCGAGCGCCCCTTGCATGTCCCCGAGGTCGCGGAGCATGTCCGCCATCAAGGCCTGCGCTTCGACCTCGAGCGGCGCCGAGCCGATCTGCCGCGCCGCTTGCTCGCCTTTCTGCGCCAGCATCAGGCCCCGGGCGAGCCGGCCCGTGTCGAGGTCGAAACGCGCGCTGCGGATCAGCGCCGTCGCGCCCCAGGTGGCGTGCTGGTTCTGACGCGCGAAGCGCCTGAGCTCCGTCAGGTGTGCGCGACGCTCGTTCCAGCGACCTTGAATGCGGCAGATGGTCTCCATGGCGGAGAGCGCGTGCATCCGCTCCACGTTGGACTCGGGTAAGACCGTGAGCGCGCGGTTGAAGTAGCGCGTCGCGAGCGGCAGCTGGTAGCTCTGCCAGGCGGCGTTGGCGGCCTCGAGATAGAACAGCCCGGCCTTTTCACGGTCGCCGCCGCGTGCGAAGTGGCGGGCCACGATCGCAGCGCCCAGGCCGCTCGCGACCGGAGCGCCCGCGATACGATCACCGAGCGTGCAATGCATCTGCTGCCGCTCGCTGTCCTCCAGGCCCAGGTAGGCGACGTCCCGCGTGAGCGGATGGCGCAGATCGACCGCGTCCACCCGGGCATCACACAGGCCGCGCGCGCAGAGCCGCGCCACGGCCTCTTCCGCCTCGGGTCCGACCAGAGCGTCGAGCTCCGAGACGGCGAGTGGCCCGCCCGCCACCGCAAGCCAGGCGATGATGCGGTGCTCTTCGGGGGGTAGCTCGTTCAAACGATCGGCGATCAGCTGCTCGAGCGTGGAGGGCAAGGATTGAGCCGTGGGGCCCTCACCCTCGACGCGCTGGAGGCGAGCCTGCCCGTCTGGCCCTTCACTGAATTCGACGGTGCCTCGCTCGAGCAACGCATCGACCATCTCCAGGAGAAAAAATGGATTGCCCGCCGCGCGTGGCACGAGATCGGCGCACACCTCCGCGACGCCCGAGGTCACGCCCAGGTGCTCCTGCACGAGCCGCAGCTGGTTGTCGTGGCTGAGCCCGCCGAGCTCGATGGTCACGATGCCCTCGATCACCTGGGACACGTGTTCGTCGGGGCGCGTCACCAGCACGGCCAGGATCGGGAGCGCGTCCACCCGGCGCGTCAGGCTGGAGACCAGCTCCAAGCTTTGCACGTCAGCCCAGTGGATCCCGTCGAGCAGCACCACGAGCGGCGCTTGTTGCGCGAGGCGCGTGAACGCGCGACGAATGCCGGTGGCGAGCAAGCGCCGGTGACGAGCCACGTCCGCTTCGTCGTCGGCACGCGCCAACCTGCCGGTGGCGAGCTCGCTCATGTAGGCGATGATTTCGGCGCGGTTGGTGCCTTCGAGCGCGTCACCGAGAGCGTGCTCGACGAGCGCGATAGCTTCCTCGAGCGGTTGATCGAGGCGCGTGCCGGTCAGCTCCCTCAGCCACTGCCCTGCGTTCGAGAACGGCAGCTCGCGCCGAGCGGGCGAGCACTCCACGCGCAAGACGCGAGCGTCGGGCGGCAGCTCTGCGAGGAAGGCGTTGGCCAGAGCCGTCTTGCCGATCCCCATCTCGCCAGTGATCACCCGCGAGACGACGACGCCTTGACCCTCGGACTGGCTCACGGATTGATGATAGGCGGCGTGCAGATCGGCGAGCTCGGCGTCGCGACCGATGAGCTCGCGCAGCGCAAGGGCGTGTTGCTGCTGCTTCTCCTCGCGCGTGAGCGGACGGCGCAGCGCATAGGTGTGCATGTTGCGCGGCAGACGCGACCACTGGGGCACCTCGAACTCGACGCTCGGCACGTCGCCCCACACGAAGTCGCGGCGGACCAGCCGATACAAGCCGCCAGCAACCCAGGTCTGGCGCGGCGGCGCTTTTTCCGCCAACAAGCCCGCGAGGCGGGTGCCGGGCCCTTGCAGCGTGTGCCGGATGAGATGGCCCGCGTCGTCGCGCTGGCCTGCGGCGATGCCGCGCACGATGCCCACGCTGGCCTGCAGATGCACCGGCAAGCCGTCACAGGCGCCATGGATGGCCTCGTGCACGTCCACCGCGAGCCACGCCGCGTTGGCAGCGGCTCCGGAAGGATTTGCCATGAGACCGATCACCGCCTGCGCCGTCTCGACCGCCTCCCCTCCCACGTCGAGCCGACTCCACGTCCAGGTGCTACCGCGCTTGAAGGCGATCTCTCCCAGCGTGGAACGCAGCCGCTCGACCAGCCGAGTCGTACGCGCCACGCCGAGTGCCTCACGCAGCTCAGGCAATTGGTGCAGGCGCAGCGCGACGATGGCCACGTGGCGCACTTCTCGCCCGGCCCGGTCGCGCAGGCGTTGGCGCCCCAGCGAGCGGCTGGTACCGCCCTCCGATGGCTCGGAGCCGGCATCGCCCGTGGACGAGGCGTCCTGCGGGCGGAGCTTCTCCAGGTCGCCGAGCCCTTCACTGTCGACGGGCGCGGGCTCGCGCGGGACGAAGCGCTCAATCACGTCGCCGAGCACGTCGGAGTCGACCAGCACCTGCTTTTCCAGCAGCACGCGCGTGATGGCACCGGCAAAATCCCGGGCGGTCTGGAAACGATTGTCCGGATCCTTCGACAACGCGCGCATGGCGATGGCCTCGAGCTCGGCGGGCACCCCGCGGACGAACACGCTAGGCGCTTCAATGGCCGCCGCGCGTACCACGTCCAGCATCTCCTTCCCCTCCTCGCGCGCGTACAATTGCCGACCGGTCAGGAGCTCGTGCAAGATGATGCCGAGGGAGAAGATGTCGGAGCGGCGGTCGACCTTTTCGGCGCGCGCCTGTTCAGGCGACATGTAGCCGACCTTGCCCTTGAGCACGCCTTGCTCCTCGCGAAACACGTTGGCGGTCGCGATGCCGAAGTCCGCGACTTTGACGGCCCCATCAAAGCTCACCAATATGTTCTGCGGGGACACGTCGCGATGCACGATCTCGAGCGGGTGCCCGCGATCGTCCGTGCGCTCGTGCGCGTAGTGCAAGCCGCGCGCGACCTCGCTCACGATATAGGCCGCGACATAAGCTGGCAGCCGCTCCTCCCCCTTGCGCGCCCGACGCAGGACCTTGCCGAGGTCGGGGCCCTCGACATATTCCATGCTGAGCAGCTGCCCCGCCTCGCCTGCATCCTGAAAATCGTACACCTGCACGATGTTGGGGTGGTTCAAGCGGGTGGCGAGGCGCGCTTCCTCCGCGAACATGGCGCGGAAGCTGTCCGACGAGACGTGCTGTGGCAGAATGCGCTTGACGACGAGCAGCTTATAGGTGGCCTCGGCGCCGCGGCGTTTGGCGAGGAAGACCTCCGCCATGCCGCCTGCACCGAGGCGCCTCACCAACTCGAAATCGGCAAGGTGCCGCGGGATGCTGGCGGCGGAGTCGTTCATGCTCGTGCCCAGTCTTCGCACTCTGGCACAGAATCGCTAGAGTTCTAAGATTCTCGGACTAACGAGCCTCACTTGGCAGCACACGCCACCGGGGGGCCTGGCCCTTCCTCGGAAGCTTTCGAAGGCTTTCCTCGACCCCAGCGCGTCGATCGACATTGTCTGATCGACATTGTTGACGTCGGGTATTAAAAAACTGGGGTTCACTGCCGAGCAGTCCGCTCGGGTGGGCGCGTTGGCCGAGCCCGGAGCTCGGGAGATATTTGGGTTTCGGCGCTGCCGTTTGGTCGAGCATCGGGATCGGCTTGGAGCACTGCATGCGGTTGTTGTTGTCATTGATCATCGTCGCTCTTGCCGCGCAGTTGGGTTGTGCCAAAAGTGTTGCGCCCCCGCGCAGCGCGGCCTCGCCCGAAGCCACACCCATCGAAGCGGTGGTGGTGGACGATGATGGGTTTGCCGCGGCGACCTTGACCGTGCTCCAAAACGAAGCAGCGAGCCCGCGGCGGCTCGGAATGTTGGTCGCCGTCGTTCAGCGCCAACTCGAGCGGGCCACCCAACACTTCGAACACGGGCAAGAAGAGATGGGGCTGGCCGCTCTGCGGGGCGCCCTCTACCTCGTACGCGCCGGTGAGCTGCGCTCCGAGATGTTGGCCGGCCGGAGCGCCGCATTGAGCTATGCCGCCGCTGCCTTTGCCCGCCTCGGCAACGAGGGTCAGGCGGACGCCTTGTATTCCCTGCTGGTCGAGCGTCTACCCCCCGGCGCCGAGCGGGACGACGCCACCCAACACCTCACCGCCCTGCGGCGCTGGCAAGAGGACACTCGCCGCCCTGGGTCGATGCAGGCGCGCGCCGCGGCCCAGCAGGCGGCGCTCCAGCAGGCGCTGCTCGATCCGTCCGCCGCGGCCCTTTTGCGAGCCCACAAGGAGAGCCTGCAGTGGACCGAGCAGGCCCTCACCTTCGGAGCGGAGCAGCTGCCACCCCAGAGCCACTTTGAGCAGGACGAAACGATCGAGGCCTTCCGGGCCATCCGCACCGCCCCCTTGACCTTTGTGGCTATTTATTTGCGTCAAGGGGATGCGGAGGGCGCGCTGGCCGCGCTCGACGACGAGAACGTCGCACGCATCACCGCGCCGAGCCTCCGGCAGCGGGTGGAGAGCGCCGCGGTGGAAAACGACCCCGAGGCGTGGGCTGAGCTGTTTCGGTTGTTCGAGTCCGCCGACGAGGCCGAGGAGGCGGGCATGACCATCGACCCCGATCTAGCGCGCGCCGCCGCGTGGGGGGCCGCGCTCGAGCTGTTCCGTGCGGAGCCGCAGTCGTTCCGGGCGGCCATGCCGATCTGCAGCTTGCTGCTCGCGCATGGGATGGGAGAGGTGGCTCCGCTGATATTGGAGCAGGCGCTCGAGCAATCCGATCAGACTCGCGAAGCGAGCTGGGCGTTGCGCTTCGTGCTGGAAGGCATTCGTCAAGCGGAAGCGCTCGGGGATTTGCCCGCGGCGCGGCGCACGTTCCAGCACGCACAGGCGCTGATCGCGTTATCCGAGCGTCCAGTCTACGGCGGGCGGGTGACGCCTTCGTCGAGTCGCCTGCACTATTTCATGGGCGCGATCGAGGCCGGGGCCGGCGAGCTCTCGCGAGCACACCCGCTGCTCGAGCAAGCGGTCAAGCTAGAGCCCACCGCGGACGCGCTGCGCCTACTGGCCTCCATCGATCGCCAGCGCCGAGACTTCAAACGTGCGCTCTCGTCCCTGGACCGCGTCATCGAAATTGCAAAAGGGACCGGGGACGCTGCCGCGCAGGCGGAGACGCACCTGCTTCGCTTCGAGGTGCTGCGGGAGATGGGTGAGCGCGCACGCTCCGAAGAGAGCCTGGAATCCGCGCTGATGCTGGGCTTGAGCGCCCGCACGTCCGCGCAAACGGGGCAGGAGCAGGCCGTCGCCGAGCGCGTGCTCGGGCGGGTGCTCGAACACTACGACGCCCGCGACGCAGCGCGACGCGCATCCAAGCGCGCCTATGAGGCCTCGCGCAACGACATCCGTCAAATGACGGAGACGGTGCTCGACAGCTCCAGGCGCGCCCTGACCTTGGGCGACCTGCGAGCCGCCCGAGACTCCGTGCGCCGCGCCGTCTCCGCAGACCTCCCGGACGAAGACACAGTGTACGCCGCCCTCTGGCTCAAGCTGCTCGAACAACGCCTCCGGGTGACCAGCGACGGCACCGCCGACGAAGCCCTCGCCTCCATCGACACCACAAACGGTTGGATCGCCAAGCTCACCGCCTGGGGCCGCGGCAAGCTCACGGCAAAAGAGCTACTCGGCCAAGCCGACAACCGCATCGAACGAGTGGAAGCCACCTTCTACACCGCCATGTCGGGCCCCACCGACGAACGCGCCCTGGAGAAGCTGAAAGAAGTCGCCCTCAGCGAAGCCATCCAACTCGTCGAAGTCACCATCGCCCGCGACCTGCTCACCACCCGTCAAAAACTCCCCAAGCCCAAGCTCCCCCCCAACATCGAGCTCCCCTAAACCCCAACCCGCAAGCGCAAGTCCGCGTGCGCCCAACTCCGGTCTGCCTGCGCAAGTCCGCGCGCGCAAGTCCGGTCCGCCTGCGCAAGTCCGGTCCGCCTGCGCAAGTCCGCGCGCGCAAGTCCGGTCCGCCTGCGCAAGTCCGCGTGCGCAAGTCCGGTCCGCCTGCGCAAGTCCGCGTGCGCAAGTCCGGTCCGCCTGCGCAAGTCCGCGCGCGCGCAGCCCAGCC
>JAYTOL010000264.1:0-22822 GCA_043747815.1 Deltaproteobacteria bacterium | reverse complement strand
GGCGTAGGGCTTGGTGACGTAGCCTTTGGCGCCGAGCATCTGCGCGAACACGCGATCGGCCTTTTGGTCCTTGCTGGTGACGAAGACGACCGGAATGCCCTTGGTCGTCGGGTCGGCGCCGAGCTGGCGTGCGGTCGAGAAGCCGTCCATGCCGGGCATGTTGACGTCGAGCAGCGCGAGCGCGATGTCGTGCGCGAGCAAGGCCTCCAGCGCCTCTGTGCCGGAGCGAGCCCAGATCAGCGCAATGCCTGCTCGATTGAGCAGGGTGGCGAGCGCCACGAGGTTCTCCTCGATGTCGTCCACTGCGAGCACGTTGACTTTATCCAGCATGCGAGTCCCTCGTTACCGGAGCACCGCGCGTAAGGCCTCGGCCATCTCGAGCAGCGGCAACACCCGGGCCTCGGGCACGGCGAGGGCGGCCGCTCGCGGCATCGCCTTGGCGGCTGCCGTGTCCGGCGCTTGCACCCAACACAGCCCACCTCGCTCGTGGATCGCCAAGAGGCCCTGTGCGCCGTCCGAGTTGGCCCCCGTGAGCACGATCCCCAATAGCCCCGTACCGTAGGCCAACGCGGCGGACTCGAACAAGACATCGATGGAGGGCCGCGCGAAATTGACCCGTTCGTCCACGGACAAGCTGAGCTGACCGGCCGTGTCCACGAGCAGATGATAGTCGGGAGGAGCGATGTGGACCGAGCCCGGCTCTGCCACCTCCTTGTCTTCGGCCTCGAAGATCGGGGCGGTCGAGCGCGGGAAGAGCAGCGGCCACGCCGTCTTGCTCCCCTTGGCGACGTGCAGCACCACGAGCACGGGGACGCTGAGCGGGCGCGGCAGAGCGCTGAGCAACGTGCCCACGGCCTCGATCCCGCCAGCCGACGCACCCACGACCAGGGCGCGCAGGGTGCGCGAGCAGAAAGCGGAAGCTGGCACGGTGTTCGGTATCATTTGCGCTCGTACAGGCGATTATCCGGGTCCAAGTCTGCGAACGACTCGCGATGCACGGAGGAGCGCAGGCTCTCCTTTGCCCCAAGCCCCAAGCAGCCCTTGCGGACCAGCGAGGCGTGAAACAGACCGAGCGCGCGATCCCTCAGCGCCCCGTCAAAGTAGATGAGCACGTTGCGGCAGGTGACGAGCTGGACCTCTGCGAAGACGTGATCGGTCGCGAGGCTGTGATCAGAGAACACCACGTTCGCGCGCAGGCGCCGATCGAACACGATCTTCTCGTACGCTGCCGTATAATAGTCGCTGAGCGAGCGGGCGCCGCCCGCGTGCTGGTAATTTCTAGAGAAGTCCTGAGCGCGCTGGATGTCGTACACGCCGATCTCGGCCTTGCGCAGGGCATCCGCGCTGACGTCGGTCGCATAGATGATGGCGCGCTCGAGCAGCCTGGCCTCCTCCAGCAAGATGGCGAGAGAATAGACCTCCTCGCCAGTGCCGCAACCCGCCACCCAGATCTTGAGCGACGGATACGTGGCCAGCACGGGCAGGACGCGCTGCGAGAGCGAAGCGTAGAAGGGTGGGTCGCGAAAGATGTCGCTGACCTGCACCGTCAGGTAGGCCAGGACCTGGGCCAGGAAGGCGCCATCGCGCAGCACTCGGTGTTGCAGTAAGGACAGGCTCTCGCAGTCGAAGCGGCGCAGCGCCTGGGTCAGGCGGCGGCGCAAGGTCGGGCGGGCGTAGGCGCGGAAATCATGGCCGTAGTGCTGATAAATCGCCTCGAGGAGCAGCCCCATTTCGAGCTCGAACAGGTCAGGGGTGGGGCTCATGTCATGGCCTCGGGAGCCACACGCGGCAGAGCGAGACGAGCTTGTCGACCTCGAAGGGCTTGGCCACGTAGTCGTTGGCGCCCGCGCTGAGCGCCTGCTCGCGATCATTGGGCATGGCTTTGGCCGTCAGCGCAATGATGGGCAAGCGACGGAGCGCGGGATTTTTCCTGATCTCGCGCATGGCCGTCAGCCCGTCCATCTCGGGCATCATCAAGTCCATGAGCACCAGGTCGATGTCGCTCTTCTGCGCGAGCAGCTCGAGCGCCTCACGCCCGTTGCGCGCGATCTCGACTTTGGCTCCGCGCGGCTCGAGCACCTTGGAGAGCGCAAACACGTTGCGAACGTCGTCGTCGACGACGAGGATGCGCCGGCCTTCGAACGCGGCGTCGCGCTGGCGTGCGTCAGCCAGCATGCGCCGCTGCTCCGCCGGCAGCGCCGCCTCCACTTGGTGGAGAAACAGCGTCACCTCATCGAGCAAGCGCTCGGGTGACCGCGCCCCCTTGACGATGATGGTGCGCGAGTAGCGGCGCAAACGCTCCTCATCGGCTCGCTCGAGCTCTCGACCCGTGTACACGATCACGGGCGGAAAGGAGTAACGGGTGCCTCCGGCCATCTTCTCGAGCAGGTCATACCCGGAGCCGTCCGGCAGGGTCAGATCCAGCACCATGCAGTCGACGCTCAGCTGCTCCAGCTGCGTCAGCGCCTCTTCGACGCCGCCCGCCGTGATCAGCTGCACACCGTCCGCTTGCAGCAGCTTGCGCAGGCTGGCCTGCTGATCCAGGTCGTCGTCGACGATCAACACGCGGCGTATTTCGCGGGCGTTCTCCGCGTCCAGCTTCCTGAGCGCTTGGAGCAGCTGTTCTCGCGCCACCGGCTTCAGCGCGTAACCGATGGCGCCGAGCTCGAGCGCCGTATGCACGTTGTCCGAAGCGGCCACCATGTGAATGGGGATGTGCCGCGTCGCCGGGTCGCGCTTCAGACGCTCCAGCACGGTCAGGCCCGAGGCGTCGGGCAGACCCACGTCGAGCAGCACGCCGCAGGGCTGCAGCTCGCGAGTCAGGGTCACGCCGCCGTCCGCCGTGTTGGCCACCACGCAGTCGAAATCGAGCTCGTGCGCCAGCTCATACAGGATCCTCGCGAAGGCGAGGTCGTCCTCCACGGCCAGAATCAGCCGCCCGCGCCGCTTCAGGTGATCGCGATCGTCCGGGATGGCAGGCACGGGCGGCGGGCAGGCGAGCAGCTCGGCCTTGGCGTTAGGGTCCGGTGCGGCGACAGAGCGTGCGGATTGCGACGCCTGCAGCAGCGCGCCCTCCGACGGCTCGAGCGGCACGAGCAGCGTGAAGGTGCTGCCAACCCCGGGAGTGCTCGACAGGTCGAGGCGGCCGCCCAATAACCGCGACAGCTCCCGCGAAATGGACAACCCCAGCCCGGTGCCGCCGTATTTGCGGCTGGTGGTTCCGTCTGCCTGGCGAAACGCCTCGAAGATGAGCTCCTGCTGCGCCGGCTCGACCCCGATGCCCGTGTCCCGCACGGAGAAGCTCAGGAAGCCCGAGGGACCGGGCCGGAGCGCGAGCTCGACTTCCCCCCGCTCGGTGAACTTGAAGGCGTTCGAGAGCAGATTCTTCAAGACCTGCTCGAGCCGCCGCTCGTCCGTCACGATGCGCTCGGGGCAGGCCGGGTCCAGGCTGATACGGAAGCCGAGGTGCTTGTCCGTCGCGACGGGGCCGAAGACTCGAGAAAGCCGCTCGCTGAAGGCGGTGAGCATCAGGGGCAAGAGCACGACATCGGCGCGGCCTGCCTCGATTTTTGCCAGATCGAGGATGTCGTTGATCAACACCAAGAGCTCGTTGCCGGCGCTGTAGATCGTCTCTGCCGATCGGATCTGGTCGCTGCTCAGGTTGCCTTCGCGGTTGTCGGCCAGCAGCCGGGCCAGGATCAGGGAGCTATTGAGCGGCGTGCGCAGCTCGTGCGACATGTTCGCGAGGAACTCCGATTTGTAGCGGCTGGCGCGCTCGGCGGCCTCTCGCTGGACCACGAGCTCCTTCCGTTGTTGCTGGAGCGCCTCGGTCTGAACCTCCATCAAGGCGTTGGTCTGGCTCAGCTCTTCGTTAGCGGCCTCGAGCTCCGCCTGTTGCGTTTCGAGCTCCGCCTGCTGGCTCTGGAGCGCCTCGGTCTGGCGTTGGCTCTCCGCGAGCAGCTCGCGCAAGCGTTCCTTGCGCTGCGCCGCGATCAACGCAACGGCGATCGGCTCCGACACGCGCTCGAGCAACCCTCGCTCGATCTCACCGATGCGGCTCATCGAGCCGAGCGCGGCCAGCGCAGCGGCCTGACCCTCAGCGACCAGCGGCAGAATGATCACCTGGCGCGGATCGCCGGCGCCGATTCCGGCCTGGATGCGCAGAAAACCCGCCGGGACGTCGTCGAGCACGAGCGTAGTCGCCGTGAGCAGCGCTTGCCCGAGCAGCCCCTCGCCGCTCTTCACCGCCCTTGGCGTAGCCTGTTCTTCCAGCGCATGCCCCGCGAGGCGCTCGAGCCCCGCAGCCGTTCTGACGTAGAGCGCGCCGACCTGAGCCGCGACGCCCTCCAGCAAGCCAGCGAGGGCACGTTTGCCCACCTCCGCCGTCGAGAGCTCGCCTTGCAAGGTCGTGACGAGGTTGGCCCGCATGCCTTTCAGCCAGCCCTCACGCTCGTCCGCTACGCGGCGGAGCACGAGCGTTCGAATCATGAACGCCACGGGCCAGAGCATGGCGACGAACATGCTGCGGTTGCCGAACGCTATCCAGCGCTCGACGAGCGGATCCGGGCTGAACGGCTTGACCACGAGCAGGGCAATGCAGGCCGTGATGACGACGGCCAAATACAGCGGCAAGAGCGGCGACCGAGAGAACGAGCAGGCGCCGAGCGGCACCATGTAAAACACCCACACGGCCAGCCCGAGCGGGCTCAGCATGTCCATCAAAATTACGCCCAGCATGAGCGCGCCGATGAGGAACGCCAACGTTGGCGAGGTGCCGCGGCTCGGGCGTTTGATGAGTTGAGGCAAGGGCAGAACCTTTGGGGGCGCGTGGTAGCGGCGAAGGGTAGCCTCTTGCCCGCCCGCCGGAGGAGCGAAAATAGATGCCCGCGCGCCCGGGCGAGTGACGCCGAACGCTACTATGGATCGCCGGCCTCCAGCGCCGAATTCGAGGCGCGGCGCGCGGGGCATTGTCGCTGTAGCTTCCAGCGGGGCTTGATTCGGCGCCGAGGGCTGCCTATGCCAGCACGCCATGCCGCAGCTGACGCCGGAGCAAGCCATCGAAGAGGCTCGGAGCGGGCGCCCGCGCCCTGTCTACCTCATCCTGGGAGAGGAGCGGTACTATCGACAGCAGGTCGTGGCCGCGATGCGTCAGGCGGTCGTGGGTAGCGATGGCGCCAGCCTGAACGAAGACCAATACGTCGCCGGCGAGGTCGAGCCGCGCGTCGTGCTGGCTGCGGCGCGGACGCTCCCCATGTTTGGCCCTCGGCGCCTGGTGACGGTGCGCAGCGTCGAGCGCTGGGACAACAAGCAAGACGCCGACGCGCAGGAGAGCAAGGTCGTCCACAAGCCTCTGGATCAGCTGGCGGACTACGCCGCCGTGGCGGTCGACAGCACGACCTTGCTCCTCATCGCGGACAAGCTCGACAATCGGCGGCGCCTGATCAGCGTCGCCAAGAAGGAAGGCTTTCTCGTGGTGTGCGCCAGCCCTCCGCGCAATGTCTTGCCCGGTTGGGTGCAAAAGCTCGCGCGCGAGCACGGCCACGTGCTGACGTCGGGCGCCGCAGAGCTGATCTCGGAGCTCTGCGGCGCGGATCTGTGCGCGCTCGAGGACGCCCTCACGCGCGTCGAGTTGTTCGCCGGCAAAGGCGCGGAGCTCAGCGAGGCCGCCGTGCTCGAGTGCGTAGCCAACATGCAGCCCGCTACGGTCTGGGACTTGGTGTCTGCCGTCGGGCGGCGCGACGCCGGGGCGGCCCTCGCGGCGCTCGATCGCGTCTTCGAGCCCGGCGCAGGCCCGCGCCTGGTGGGCCTACTCTGTTGGTCCGCGCGGCAGTTGATCCGCTTTGGGTCGGCGCGGCGCGCGGGGCTGTCCGCAGACGAGGCCGCGCGTCAGGCGGGAGTGCCACCGTTCAAGCTGCGCGAGATCAGCGACCAATTGCGGCAATTGCCGCTGGAGCGCGCCGAGCGCTGGCTGGAGGCGTTGGCGCAGGTGGACATCGATCTCAAAGGCGGCTCGCGCATGCCGCAAAAGGCCGTGCTCGAGACCGCGCTCCTCGGCTTCTGCCGCTGATCACGCCGCGCCCCGGCCCCGCGCGCAGCCCAGCCTCATTTGTGCGGATCGGTTATTTTGCCCAGAGCGGCGGCGCGTGCCTGCTTCTCCGCTTTGAGCCGCGCGCGAAGCTTTGGAGCGTAGCCTGGCTTGTTGCTCTGGCGCGCGCGCCCAATCGCCAGGGCGTCTGCTGGCACGTCCAGGGTCACGCTGCTCGCTGTCGCCACGTAAGCGCCATCTCCCACGCTGACGGGAGCGATCAGCTGCGAATCGCTGCCGATGAACACGTCGCGCCCGATCGTCGTTTTGTGCTTGGAGAAGCCGTCGTAGTTGCAGAAAATCGTGCCGGCTCCGATGTTGCTGTTCTCCCCCACGTCGCCGTCCCCGAGGTACGAGAGGTGGTTTGCCTTGGCGCCTTGGCGCATGCGCGTGGCTTTGGTCTCTACGAAATTGCCGAGCTTGACCTCGGCCTCGAGCACGCTCTTGGGCCGCACGTGGCTAAACGGACCGAGCTGGCAGCGATCACCGATTTGCCCTTCGCTCACGACCGTGTACGGTAGGAGCGTCACGCCCCGGCCGACGACGCTATCGGTGAGCACGCAACCGACGTCGATCACGCAGCCATCACCGACCTCGGTCTTGCCTCTCAAGTGCACGTTGCTGCGTATCAGCACATCGCTGCCGATCGAGACAGAGTCGTCGATGCAAACCCCCGACGCGATGCTGGAGCCTGCCAGCCGGTGGCGCCTGGCGATGCGAGCGAACATCTGGTCTTCCACCTCACACAGCTGCGCGCGATCGTTGACCCCGACCGCGGCCTCCGGCGACATCTCGACCGTCGCCACGCCGCCGGCGCGCACAAACACCGGCAGGATATCTGTCAGGTAATACTCGCCCTGGGCGTTGTTCGTCGACAGGCCGCGCACGGCGCGGTCGAGGGCTTCGACCTCTGCCGCATACAGGCCGGCATTGATCTCCGAGATGGAGCGCTCGGCGTCACCCTGCAGATCGCGTTGCTCGCGGATGGCGACGGCTTTGCCCTGCGCGTCCCGCAGAATGCGGCCGTAGCCCTGGGGGTTCTGCAAGCGACAGGTGCCCACCGACAGGCCAGCGTCACCGGACAGCGCCCCTGCGAGGCGCTCCAAATCCGTGGCCGTGATCAGCGGCACATCGCCGCATAGGATCAGGGTACGCCGCACCTTTGCGTCGAGCGCCTCGAGGCCCACACGCGCTGCATCGCCAGTACCCCGCGGCGGGTCTTGCACGACGACGCGGATCAGCTCGCGACCAAAGGCGAGCATCAAATACTCCTCTACGGTCTGCCGATCTCTCGAGCTCGTGACCACCACCACGCGCGACGCGCCCGCCGCGCGCGCAGCGGCCACCGGATAGTAGACCATCGGGCGGCCCGCGACCTGATGCAGGATTTTGCTCGAGGGGCTCTGCATGCGGCGGCTGAGGCCCCCAGCCAGGACCAGTGCGGCGAGATCACTCATGTCCTGAGCCTACGGAACAAGCACGCGGGCGACAAACCTTCCGCGAGCCGCGGCCCAAGTTAGGCCCGCCGTGCCGGGGGCTGACACGCACCGAGGGCACTCGCCCCGACGTATCTGGCGATGTGGGCGCGGGGCTACCAGCGAGGCGAGGCCCCAGGCAGGGCGGCGGGGTGTGGCGGATCGACCGGCGGCAGCGGATCCGGTGCGCGCGAGAGCAGGACCTCCGTCGCGACGGGACCTGACTTGGCGTACACCACGACGGGTGTGCCCGGCGCCAGCCGTTCACCTCGAGAGCGGTGATTGATGCGCTCCATCATCCCGGCGCTGAGCCCGTAGCGCCGTCCGATGAGCTGCAGGTTGTCGCCCTCGCGCGCCAAAATCTGGATGCGCTGGCGCCCCTGCTCGGCCTCGAAGTGGGCGAGAAATGCAGGGCTGCCGGCCTCCAGACGCTTGCCCGTGTTGCGTTCGCGAGCGTAGCGCACGTTGCTGAGCTCCGCGCCTCGCGGCACGAAGGCCTGGAGCACCATTTCGGAGTGCAAGCGAGCGCCCGAGTCGAGGCCATTCCAGATCACGAGCTGCTCAGGGCTCACGCGAAATGCTTCCGCCAGCGTCAGCAGCGTGTCGCCGGCGAGGACCCGGTAAAAAACTCGCTCGCGGTCGGGATACGTGAAATGCAGCGGCGGCAGCACCACCACCTCCTCCGTATCTTCGCGCGGGGGCAGCGGCGGCTGACCGGCAGGCGTGCGAAAGCTCGGAGGTACGAGCAAGGCCGAGCCCGCCTGCAGCGCAACCCCGGGCGCGAGCTGGTTCGCTCGAGCGAGCTCCTCTTCCGACCCGCGCAGACGCTCGGCGACGCTGGCCAAGCTATCTCCCACTCGAACCAGGTAGCTGGCTCGATACGTCGGCCCGAGCTGGCGTACACCGGAGCTCGAGCTCTGGCCGCGTCCTCGCGGCACGTGCACCGCCCAGAGCCGCGCGGGCTCCTTGGGGCTCAAAGGTGGGGTGATCGTGGACAGGAGCTGCGGGTTCAGGCTGGCGATCGCGCCCTGCGGCACGCCCGCCTCCGCGGCGATGCTGGCCAGCGGCACCCCGCCCGGGACGTAGATGGTGTCAAAGCTGATCGCCGGATCGGGCGGGATCTCCGCCAGGCCGAACGCGCGCTTGTTATTCATCACGATCGCGATGGCCAGCACCTTCGGCACGTACAACGCCGTCTCCCAGGGCAAGGCGGCTTCGAGCCGCGACAGGCGCCAGAAGTCGTTGGTGTTGTATTTACGGATGCTGCGGGTCAGCCCGTAGTGCCCCATGTTGTAGGCGGCCATCGCGAGCTCCCAGCTGCCGAAGCGCCGTTCGAGGTCACTCAAGTAAATGGCAGCGGCCTGCGTCGAGCGCAGCGGGTCGAGCCGCTCGTCCACCCAACGATCGACCGTCAGCCCATACAGGCGCGCGGACTCGGGCATGAATTGCCAGAGCCCTGCGGCCCCTACGGGTGAGCGGATGGTCGGGTTATGACCGCTCTCGATCAACGACATCCACACCAGATCCGTGGGCAGACCGGCGCGAGCGAGCTCGGCCACGATAGCGGGCACGTAACGGCCCGCCTTGCGCGCCCACGCCCCGGCGATAGCCCGGCCGCGCTCGGAGTCACGATAGAATTTCACGTAGTCGAGCGTGCGCTGCTCGAGTAGCACGGGGATGTTTGGCAGGCTGAGCCCGCGCGCCCACGGCTCCGGCGCGCCGCGCATGGGGGTGACGCCGCTGGCTGCGAGCGGCAGCCCCGTCAGGCTCAGGTTAGGGCCCATTGGGCTCAGGGAGATCGGCAGCTCGCCGTTCAGCTCGGGTGCGCCCGCCTGAAGGGAGCGAGGGAACAGCCGACGCTCGGCCTCGCGAAGCGCCAGAAGCTCGGGATCGTCTTGCCCAGTGTCGAGGTCATCCGCCGTGACGCCGCCGGCGATCGCGCGGCGCACACGCTCATTGATGGAGCCCTTGATGGCGTCACTCGGCAGCGTGGGGCGCGGAACTTTGGGGGGCCTGCCGATCTTGTGCGAACGCTCTACCTCGGGGCGCGAGGCTTCCGGGCTGAGCGGCGTCGCGGCGACGGATGGCGGGGCAGGGGTCGGGACGGCTTCGAGCTGACGCTGGCCGCTACCCCGGCCTGGTCCCACCTGCACGTGACGGGTCAGGTCCGGGCTGGCGTAGACCGACGCTGGCGCGCTCAGCAGGTGAACGGCGATGCCTACCGCGCACAGCGCGAGACGGGGGCGGGCGGGCATGCGTGGCAATGGTTAGCCTCGCTCGGCAGACGGGGTCAAATCCTCGGTCACTCTGCAGTTTGATTCATCTGACGCGCCCGCGACACTGGCCCAGTTCGGTGCTGCTCACCCGTGCAGGCACCTCACACGATCAGCGCTGTTCCGGGCGTTACCCGCAGCGTGCCCTGGCTGCGATTTGGCCTGCCATGGCGCAGAAAGCCGTTTCTCACGCCGAGCAAGTGGCTGATCCGATGCTCGAAGGTCCGCTCCATCGTGTGTTTGGCGGCAAAGGTGCGTGCGCAATACGCCCACTGGTTCAGGCGGGCGCGATCCCGATCGAGCTCCGCGATCAGCGCCGCGAGCGCGGCTGGGCTCTCTTCTGCCACGGTGGCTCCGGCGTCGGAAGCGTTGATCAAGCTGGTCAGCGCTTCGTTCGCGTAGCCGACGATTGGCACGCCCGACGCGAACGTCTCGACGTACGTGCAAGACGGGTCGCCTTGCCGGTGGCAACACACGAAAAGGTCGGCTTTGCTCTTGAGGAAGGGCAAGAGCGCGCTCGAGAAGTCGAGCACGCCACGGAGCTGCACTGTCGCGCCCAGACCGGCTTCCTCAATCTGCGCCAGCATGCTGGGCTTGAGGTCCCCGTCACCACAGATCGTCATGCGGAACGGCACCTGCCTTTCGCACAGCGCTGCCGCAACCCGGATCAGGTGATCGGCCCCCTTCGAACGGATCAGGCGCCCCGAGAACACCAGGTGCAGGGGTTGCCTCTGGAGCCGCCGAGCATTCGCCAGGACGATCTCCTGGTCGGTGACCAGCGCCTGCTCCCGCACGCGGCTGTCGAAATAGAGAAGCGGTGCGCGGTTCAGCGGCGCGTACTTCAGGTAACTCGGTAGCCCGTTGCACTGTACGCCATCGGCGATCCGGATCTGTTTGGCGATGCGGGCTTCTTCGCGCAGCTCCCAGACGCTGCTCTTGAGCTTCCTCAGCAGCCCGTTGCGCTCCGTCCGCACGATCTGAAGGCGGGTGCGCAGGGTGTACTCCGGATTGTAGACACACGGGACCCCGAGCTCCAGGCAGCGCTGGGCGAGCTCCGGCAACAAGTGGTGCATCCCGAGCACGACGCCTCGCCCCGTAAGCTCGGAATAGAGCTCCGAGGTATCGAACGGCACCGAGCGGATGTCGAAGCCGACGCTGCCCGCCTCCACCTCCACGTTATCGAGGTTGCCTTGCTCGACCGAACCGGGGTGGACGTAGGCGCAAACTTCCCCGTCCCAGCTTCGCGCGTAGGCCTGCATGCCTTCCACGAATTTCTGCGTGAGCTTGAAGCGCCCTGCACCCGTCTGACGACCGATCAAGCTGGTGATGACTGCCAGGGACTTACGACGGTTTCTATGCATTGAGCCCACCCTTTCCGTTGAGGTAAGCGAGAAGAAGAGCTGGGGCACCAGCTCCGCCCCTCATGGGTGCAGCGTTCGTGCCAGTTGCGCTCAATGGCAGGATATTTCGCTGAGCCGCCTGAGCGAAACAGCGGCAAATCGCCTACACCGGTTTGTATCGCGCTCAGGCCAGAAAGCTCAGCCGCGGCGCAGGGGCGAAGTGCAACACGGCAGTGTCGCCACGATCTGCCACGAACTGCCGCGAGCGGCGCTGTAAGCCAGCGTCCAGGCCGGTGTAGCCTTTGGGATCGATGGGCAGAAGCGCCGCGGTCGCCCTGGCCAGCGGCAGTACCTGCATCGGAGCACTTTCCGCTCGGCTCCTGCACAGGCGTACAAAAGCATTCGGGCCTACACCCGTCAGCCTCTCGAAGGCTGCCCCGGAGAGGCCCGTGTGCTCTGGCAAGCCCGCTGGTGTCAGCGGTTCAGGACCACGTAGCGTGTGCGACCTTCTCGATAGATGAGCAGCAGCGCGCCCTTGGCGCCGGGCTTTTTGTACACGTTGGTGAACTCCTGCACGCCGTTGATGGGTTGTTTGTTTAGCTCCAGGATGACGTCGCCGGGGGCGAGGCCACTCTCCGCGGCCAGGCTGCCCGGGGCGACCCCCGTGACCACCACGCCTTGCTTCAACGTGGGCGGCAGCTTCAGCTGGTCTCGCAGGCGAGGCGTGATGCCATCGACGGACAGGCCATCCAGAGTCTCCGGACGCGCCACGCCGGTAGGTGTGGCTTCAGGCTTGTCGCTCTTGAGCTCGCCCAGGAGGAGCGCCAACGTTTGTGGCTTCCCTCCGCGCAAGATCGCGACCTCGACCCGCTTGTTAGCGCCCGCTTCGGCGATCAGATTCCTGAGCTGCGTGCTCGAGTTGGTCTTCTTGCCCTCGACCGTCAGGATGACGTCGCCGCGCAGCAGCCCGCCTTTGTCTGCGGGCCCGCCGGGCTCGACGTCACTGACGAGGACACCGTCAGCGGTCGGCAAGCTCATGGCGCTGGCGAGGTCGGCGTCCACGTCCTGGATACCAATGCCGAGCCAGCCGCGCACGACCTTGCCGTGGTCGACCAGGCTCTGCGCGATCTGCCGCGCCATGTTGGAGGGGATGGCGAAACCAATCCCCTGGTAGCCGCCGCTGCGCGAGATGATGGCGGTGTTGATCCCGACCAGCTCACCCTGCATGTTGACGAGCGCGCCGCCCGAGTTGCCCGGGTTGATGGCGGCGTCAGTCTGGATGAAGTCCGCGTAGTCGACGATGCCGGTCTCCGAACGGCCCTTGGCGGACACGATGCCCATGGTGACCGTCTGCGAGAAGCCGAAAGGATTGCCGATCGCGAGCACCACGTCGCCCACTCGCAGCATCGTCGAATCGCCCAGCGAGATGGGGACCAGGTCTTTGACCGTGCCCTTCAGGCGCAGCACGGCCACGTCGCTCTTCTCGTCCGTGCCCACCACCTGCGCGTCGTAGTCGGTACCATCGGAGGTCTGGACGCTGATCTCGTCGGCGCCCTCGATGACGTGATTGTTGGTCAACACCAAGCCATCTTTTGAGAAGATCACGCCCGAGCCGAGCCCACGTTGCTCGCGCTCCTGCGGCTCGGCGCCGCGCGGGCCGAAGAAGTACCGAAACACCTCTTCCTGCTGGTTGCGGTTTTTTACCATGCGCCGTGAGGCCACGTTCACCACGCTGGGGGTGGCGCGCTCCGCGATGTCGGCGATCGTGACTTGCTTGGCGTCAGCCGTGGACTGTGCAAACGCGAAGGCGGGGTGCGGCAAGAAGCTGTTGCTTGCGGTGGGGCGGGTGGCGGCCACCGGGTGCAGCGCTTCGGGCGAGCTGGGCACGGCAGCCACCGCCCCGCCCGAACCGGCGAGGGTTTGCGCGCACCCCGAGGGCCAGTACGCGACCAGCAAACCAACCCAAGTCAAAAACAACGCGATGGGTGTGAATCTTTTGGATTTCATTGACTCTTCTCCGGCCTCCGGCCTGACTACACGGGAACGATCCGGCCGTCTAGTGCTCCAGAATTCATTGGAGCAACAGGAATTGGGGCACCGCTGACGGGCGAGGGCCGCGAAATTCCGGCGTCGGGTGCGCCCGTGCACGAGAGAAATCCGCGAGCCCGCCTTTCCATTCCCCCGGGCAACGGCGCATCACGCGGCCATTCCAATAGCGCGAGAACCGCGGGGGATCTCGCCTCAGCCTGGCGTCAGCTCAACCTCGCGTCAGATCGTTCAAGTAGTTGGCGATCTCGTCGATGGGCAGGCTGCGGCGCACGACACCGGCCCTCACCGCTGCTTGCGGCATGCCGTAAACGACGGCGGTCTCCTCGCTCTCGGCGATCACGATGCCCCCCTTCTTCACCAGGGCCTTGGCGCCCTCCATCCCGTCGTCGCCCATGCCCGTCAGCACGACGCCGATGGTGTTGCGCCCGGCAACGTTGGCCAAGCTGGTGAACAACCGATCCGCGCTCGGCACGTAGCGGTCCTGAGGGCTGGGGAAGCGCACGTCCGTCACGAAGCGGTTGCCGTCGAACTGCACTTCCAGGCAGCGCCGCCCCGGGCAAATCAGCGCTGCGGCGCCCAGGATGGGGGCGTTGGTGCGCGCCTCCGACACGTCCAGCGCGCTGTGGCGGTTGAGCCTCTCGGCGAAGGTACGAGTGAAGGTGTCCGGCATGTGCTGCGCGACCAGCACCGCGCAGCGCGGGTCGGCGTTGAGCCGCGACAGGACCTTGGTCACCGCCGTGGGGCCGCCCGTCGAGGCCGCCATCGCGATGAAATGCCGGGGCGTCACGCCCTGGATCTTGCTCGGCGTGACGGGGGTCGCGTGACGCGAGTATTCCGGGGGCGCGGATCGCGACCAGATCCCGGGGGTCAAGGCACGCACCGCCTCTAGCTTCTCTCTCAGGATGGCGGGCAGCACGCTGAGGCGTTCGGCGCTGGTCTGCGGCTTTGCGACGAAGTCCACGGCGCCGAGCTCGAGAGCTCGGAAGACGTTCTTGTCGGCAGAGCAACCCGAGATGACGATCACCGGGCAAGCCCAGACGCTCTGCACGATCCTGAGGAAGCTGAAGCCGTCCATCTTCGGCATCTCGAGGTCGAGCGTGATCAGGTCCGGCTTGAGCAGGGGCGCCATTCGCAAAGCCTCGCTGCCGTTCTGGGCCAGGCCCACGATCTCCGTATCGCCGGCGCTCGTCAGCGAGGACACCATCTCGTCGCGATTCAGTGGCGAGTCATCCACCACCAGTACTCGGAGCACTCGCCGAGTCATGTGTCGCTCCCACGCCGGGTGATGCGCAAGGGCTTTTTGAAGGCCAGATCCTGCTCCATGCTGATGAGCTCGAGCGGGGTATCCACGAACTTGAGAGATTCCGAGTGTCCAAGTAGCAAGAACCCTCCGGGCGCGAGCCGCTCATACAAGCTCTCGAGGACGCGTGCCCGCGCTTTGCCGTCCAGATAGATGAGCACGTTGCGGCACAAGACGACGTCGACCCGGCCGAGGAAGGACCTCATCTCGGGGCCGAGCAGGTTCTGCGCGCTAAAATGGCAGAGGCGCCGGATCTCGTCCTCTACCTGCCAGATCTTGCCTGACTCCTGGAAGTAGCGCTTCCGGATGTGATCGTCCGTGCTGCGAAATGCGCCTTGAAAGTAGCACGCCTGGCGAGCGTGCTCGATGCGCTCGTGCGACAGGTCGTTGCCGATGATGCGGACGCTCCAGCCCTCGAAGAGCCCGGACTCTGCCAGCAGGATCGCGACCGTGTAGGCCTCCTCTCCGCTGGAACAGCCCGCGCTCCAGATCGTCAGCCGCCGCGTGTTCGCGTTGGCTTCGGCCAGCGCCGGCAGGATGCTGCCGGAGAGCAGCGCGAGCTGCTCCTTGTGCCGGAAGAAGTAGGTCTCCCCGCTGGTCAACAGATCGAGGGCCGCCGCCATCTCCTCCGCGCCCTGCGCGCTGAACTGTAACAGCCGCAAGTAGTCTCGGTAATTCGTGAGCTCGTGCAGCGGCAATCGGGACGCCAGGCGGCTTTGGAACAGCGGACGCGCCGAGTCATCGAAATGCAAGCCCGCCGCCTGATTGAACAGGCTGAGCAGCTCCTGAAATTCGAAGACGGAGAGCCGTGGCACCCGGGACATCGGCTTCTGGCTCTCCATAGGGCTCAACCTGCCGGTAGCTCGGGCAACGGCACGTCCAGCGTGTAGTTTCGAAAGGCGCCGATATCGAGCACGAACGTCAGCCGATCCGCCTGGGTGGCGACGCCGACCAGGCTACGCGGGTCGATGGTCTTGCCGAGCTCGGGGACGGGCTTCAACCCGCCAAAGCCGACCTCGAACACGCCCGTGACTCGGTTGACGCAGAGCCCGATCTTATGATTGTTCACTTCCACGATAATCCACTGCGTCCGACCTTCGTTGACCTGGGCTCGGACATCAAAACAGGTGCGCAGGTCGATGACGGGAACGACCTGTCCGCGGTGTTCGAATACCCCAATCACCCCGCGGGGTAGGTGCGGCAGCTCGGTGACGCGGGAGGGCGTGGTGATTTCTCGAACGCAGGCGGTGGGCACCGCGTAGGCGACTTCGCCCACCACGAACCCCACCAGGCTTCGGTATTGGTCGCGCCGGAGCCGCTCGGTGGTCAACGCCGACCTCCGGGTCCATGAGCCCCGGCGGAGCAGGACGCGTTAGTTTGGTGCATGTGAGAGCCCATCTGATTTAACTCAGCGCACCGTCAGCTCGTGAGCGATGCCAGGTTGACGAGCACCGTCACCTGGTTGCCCTTTCGGGCGATGCTCTCGATATGCGAGGAAATGTCGCCGACCAGCACCCCGGCGGTCAGCTCAATCTGAGCCTGGGAGAAGCGCTGCACGCCGAGCACCTCGTCCACGAAGAGCCCGACTTTTTCTCCATCCCAGGTGCTAGTGAGTAAGATCCGACCACGGTTATGCGCGCGCGGCGCGCTCGGCTGGAGGCGCTGACGGGTATCGATCACCGTCACCAGCTCGCCGCGCACCGTGCACACCCCGATCACGTCTGACGGCGACCTCGGCACACGGGTGATGTTGCGTACGCCCAGGATCTCCAGCACCTGAGTGAGCGGCACGCCAAAGGTCTCGCCTGCCAGCGAGAACGTCAGGATCTCCCGGACCGGCTCGTCACTCGTGCTCAGGCGCAGGGGAGTTTCGGTGACCTGATCTCGTGCTTCAGCCATTGGAGAAAAACCGCCCGCCGCGCTCACGGCCGCTGCTCATGCCCGCTTCTTCGATCAACGCCCCTGGATCGAGCACCAACGCGATGCGCTCGTCGGCGAGCTCCGACGCCCCCGAGAAGCCACGCACGGAATTGAGCGAGCGCCCGAGCGGCCTGATGATGATGTCCTGTTGCCCTTGGAGCGTATCCACCACGAGGCCCAGGTGCCGCGTGCCGGCCATGACCTCCACCACGAACTGCCGGGGTGGATCGGCCTCCGTGGTCAGCCCAAACAGGTTGCGCAAGCGACACAGCTCGAGGCTGGAGCCCCGGCGGCTCAACACCTCGGTCCGGTCGATGAGGCGTATATTGGCCTCTTCCAGCGCGTTGACCTCGGTGATGCTGGTCAGCGGGATGGCGAACATGCCGTCCGCCACCTGCACCAGGAGCGCCGTGACGATGGCCCGCGTGAGCGGCAGCGTCAACGTGATCTTGGTGCCGATCACCGGCTCGCTCTCGAGCTCGATCGAGCCGCCGAGCTTGGCGATGTTGGTCTTGACCACGTCCATGCCGACCCCGCGCCCGCTCACTGCCGACGCCTTCTCGCGCGTGCTCAGCCCGGGCAAAAAGACCAGGTTCAGCGCGTCCGCGCGCGATAGCTCCTTGGCGTCCTGCTCGGCGATGGCGCCGAGAGCGATGGCGCGGTCGAGCAGCGAATCGCTGTTCAACCCACGGCCGTCGTCCTCGGCTTCGATCACGACGTGGTTGCCTTTTTGAAAGGCGTTCAAGGCGATGGTGCCGACCGCGGGCTTGCCGATGCGCTGACGCTCCTCCGCGTCCTCGATGCCGTGATCGATAGCGTTGCGGATGATGTGCATGAGCGGGTCGCTCAGCTCTTCCACGATCAACTTGTCGATCTCGGTTTCGGCGCCCGTCACCACCAGGCGCACGTCCTTGTTGAGATCGCGCCCGGTCTTGCGCACGATGCGGGTCAGCCGCTCGAAGACCTGCGTCAGCGGCACCATGCGGACTTCCAGGATTCCGCTCTGGAGCTCGCGCAGGCTGCGCTCGAACTTGTGCGCGAGTTGCCCGAGCTGAGTGCCGAGCTTCTTGTGGCCATCGGAGCGCGCTCTCTCTGTCAGATCGCTGAGCCCGCCACGCAGCACCGACAGTTTGCCGACGACGTTCATCAGCTCGTCGAGCTTGTGAATGTCGACGCGCACGGTCTGACTCACCGAGCGCAGGAGGCCCGCGCCGGCCTGCATCGGATCGACCGCCGGTCCATCCTCGGGCGCCGCCTCGGACAGCTGCCGCACGTGCCCGTGGTCCTGCGGAATGCCGGTCGGGGGGCGGCCGCGCGGAATGTTGGTCTTGACCGGCGCCTTGATGGATCGCGCCGGCTTCTTTTGACGCTGAATCTGCCGAACGCTGATCCGCTCTCCCGCCAGCGTGGCTTCGATGGTGGCGAGGTCGGAGCCCGACGCCAGCAACAGATCCAGCTCGATCAGATCGGGGCTGGCCGCTTCACCCGCGGGCAGATACGTGATCACTTCCCCAAAAGGCTTGGCCCTGTCCTTGATCTCCGTGAGCGCCTTGTCGAGCGTCGCGAGCTCGAACTGGACGCGCACCAAGAACAGCTCGAGGCCCTGCTTCACGCTGACGAGTAAGCGGTGCTCCTCGTACTCGGTGAGCACCGCCAAGAGCGAGGGATCGATCTCGAAGTTCTCGAGGTCCGCGGACTCGGTGGTCGCGGTCGGAGCCAGCTTATCCAGCCGCCCGAGGATCTCCTGGACGCCGCGGACCTCTTGAGCGTCGCTCGTCGTGAGGATCTGCCAATACACGTCCACCGAGGTGAAGAGCAGGTCCAGCACCGCGTCGGTGAGCATTTGGCGCCCGAGGCGCAGATCGTCGAGCACGTCTTCCAGCCGATGCGACAGCTGGCTCATGTGCTTGTCGCCGAACAGCCCCGACAGGCTCTTGAGCGTATGCACGCTGCGGAAGGCTTCGTTCAGGTGTTCGGGGTCGACCCGCCCTCCACCCGCTCGGCCCTGTTCGAGCGAGAGCAGATTGCGCGAGAGGGTTTCGACGAGCTCCTGCGCTTCGGAGAGAAACTCCGCGCGCGCCTTGTCTCCCCCTTCTATCATCTGTCCCCTGAGGGCCTGGCGATGGCGATCGAGCTAATACGGAACATCTGCACTTGCCGCACGCTGCGGCATCGAACCGCTGTGCGGCACCCCTTCCGGGCGCTGGTTATAACAAGGGTAGCGAGCCGGCCAATGGTCCGGTTAATCGCTGACGACAACAAAAGCGCTTTTGGCCTCCTAGCATGGAGCGGCGCTTGACCCGCCTGCGGCTTTTAACCCCGAAACGCGCTGACGCCGAGCTTCGATAACCGCCAGGCGTCGGGCTCGGATTCGAACGTGCAGAGCCTCCGGCCCACCGTGTGGCAGGTGCGGTGCAGCGGAGACCACAGCGGCTTGAAGGGTGATTCGATGGGGCCGGTGAGCACGCACTTCTCGACCGACTCGATCATCGAGGCGTTGTGGGCCCAACCCTGTCCGCTCTGAATGTCGGCCAAGGTCGCGGAAGGGTGGCCCCCCCAGGGGGTCGACCCGAGCGAGTACGCGACGGCTGACCATTGATTGATCGCCACGGCGCCGTAACGCAGGCGGCGCACGGCCGCTTCGACCTCGGTCGAGAGCGTCGCGTCCTTGAGCATCGACGGGTGCACGAACAACATCGCGTTGAGCGTGCCCCACAAGGTCTCGTTCATGAACTCGGTGGCGCGCTGCAAGAAACCGCTCGCGTCCGCCTCGCCGATCTCGACCACGCTCAGGATCGAACAGAACGGCTCCATTCGAAACTGCAGGGTCGACTTGTCGTGCTCGTCGAGCCCGCGGATCAACGTCCAGGGCAACGTACCGTCAGGGCCCGTGCCGAACGTCTGCACGTTTGCCGTCTCGCGCGTGAGGACCTGGTAGCGCTCCTGAGCGCCGGGATAATACGCCAGCCGCGGCGGCACCGCCTCGAAGATGGCGCCGAGCGCGGCCAAGAGCTTGTGCCCGCCCGCCCAACCGCGCGGCAGCACGAGCATCTTGGCGGCGACGCAGTTGAATGAGGCGTTCTGCGTGACCATGCCGGCGATGCTCTCCGCCATCGCCGAGAGCTGGCGGTCGGTATACGGGCCCGGCACGATGGCCACGGGGGTCACGTTGCCCAGCTCGCTCGTGATGCGCTTGCTGAGCTTGGGCTCGCCGCGCTGCCGCCGACGATCGCGTTCGGCTTTGTCTTGCCCCCAAACGATGGCGTCGTGGGTGCGGTCGGACCCGGTGATGTGCACCTCGTCCACCTGCTCGTGCTCGCACAGCTGGCTGCCGAGCTCCGCGCCTCCGTAGACGATCGCGAGATAACCCTGGTCGATGAGCGGCTTCATCACCTCTTCGAGGATGGGCCCGACGTAGTCGTTGACCGGGTTCATCTTCAGGATCACCACCTGGCCTTCGACGAACAACTTGTGCAGGACGTCGAGCGCGGGGATGCTGCTCACGTTACCGGCGCCGAGCACCAGCGCGACGCGCCCCTCCGGCCGTGACTGCTGGTAGAAGCTCGCCCGCGGGACCTCGTCTCCCGACAGGCTCGCGCCCAGGCGCACCTCGGCGTGCACGCCCGGCAACATCCCACGATCGTAGAGCGTGCTCGGAAAGGCCGGCACGACGAGCTGACCGTTGTCGAGCCGGTGAGGCTTGCCTGGGAGCTGGGGCAAGCCGTGGCGCTGGATGTCGGACAGGGAGAGCGACAGCAGGCGCAACATACGCAGCGTCGCGACCGGGCCGTTAAACCACGCCTCACCCGCACCGGGTGAGTCGAAGTTGACGCCGGTGTGTTGACAGGTCGCGCGCACCCAACGCTCTGCCGAGCGAGAGACGCGCTCGCGCACCTGATACAGCCAACCTAGCTTTTTCAGCACGGGCTCGCGGGCGAAGCGCTCGGCCGCTTCACGCAGTTGCCAGACCTTGCGATCGATGTCCTCGACGGGTAGCGGCGATAATTCTGCTGGGAGTCCCATGTTCTCGCGTCCGGTCGCCCCGCGGCGGTGGGCGTACGACGTATTTGGACAAGAGTATAGCGTGCCTTGTCCTCGCCGGGGCTCGCCTCGATACGGGCGCGGCGCGAACGGCGGCGGAACGAACCGTCCTGGCCAGAAGGCCGCGGCTTCCTTTCCGTTGCTCCGACAGCTCCGATTTAGGTTACCCGCTGCGGTGGACGAGAGTACGGGCGTGCGGGTGACGCGCGCGCTCGACACGTCCTCATCCAGCGGCCATTGGCAGCGGCTTTGGCCCTGGGCGCTCTTGCTCTTCGGAGCCGCGTCCGCCGTTTGGCCTCTGTTGGGGCTACCGGCGGCGTTCGCGAGCTTCATCGGGGTGCTGTCGCTGCCCGCGTCCGCGAGCGCCAGGCGTGGCGTGCGCTGGGCAGTGGGGCTGGCTGCGCTCGGCGCCGGCGTGGGCGTCGTGCGCTTCGTGGCGTTTGAAGCCATGCCAGGCATCGTGGGCGGTGGCCGTCGCGCCGTCGAACAACGGGCGGTGTCACGGCTTCGAGACGTGCTGTTTGCGGAGGACGCGATGCGCCGGGCAGGTTGGATCGACGCCGACGGCGACGGCGTGGGCTCGGCGGCGTTCCTGAGCGAATTGTGCGGAGGTCCGCCGCTCAGAGGTCAGCCCGCGAGAGCCTTGCCGGTGCTCGATTGCGGTGAGCTCGTCGCGTCGCCCCTCGGACCCGCCGCGCGCACGGGCGCTTACCTGTACAGCGTGTGTTTACCCACTCGGGAAGGCGCCTGGACGGCGCAGCCGGGCCCCGTCATCGACGAGGAGAAGGCCGAGCGCCACTTCGTCGCGTACGCCTGGCCCGAAATGCCAGAGGCGTTCGACGAAGTGTTCTTCCTGGATCAGGACGAGAACATCTGGGTCGGGACCCTGCCCGAGCGCGCCGCGCGCCTCGGCAACGAGCCAGTACAGGCGCCCGTGGAGCTCGCTTGCGATTCGGCTCTCGGCGGCCAGCCTGCCCTCGGCTGGGGCGTGTGGCGCGGCAAAAAACCCCGCCAGCAGTTGCCCGGCGACGCTCCGGAGCAGGTCACGAATGGCACACCGCGGCGCTGAGTATTGTTTGGTAGCCGCGGGACGGCCGGCTCCCCGCACGGTCCACGCATTGCGTGACGTGGCCCCCGGCGCTAGATGGAAGGCTTGAAAAAAGCATGGACCGAGTCGCTCCGTGAGCGCGTGCAGGACGTGAAACAGGCCGTGGAGGCCACCGCGCAGCGCGTGGCTGACGCGCGCGTGCCGATCCGCGACGGTCATGGAGCAGCGGGCGGTCCGCTCGCTCATACCGAACGGGCACAGGTCCCCGCCAACTACGAAGAGCCGCCCGTGGTGGCGCGCATGATCATCGAGATCCGCTCGGACGGAACGCGAACCGTGGCGCGCGGCGCGCTCGAAGACATCGTCACGGGCGAACGCGTGAAGATAGAGGCCAGCGGGGGCAGCCCCATCCAACTCGCCGCGTCCCTCGCCAGCAATTTGCTTTCGACCCCGTTCATGTTAGGGCGAGCCGCCGGCGCGTTGGTTCGCAATCGCCTCAGCCGCGGCGGCAACCGGTCGTAGCGATCATTGGTCCGAGCATGTTGGGTGAGTCTGTAGCGTCCCGGGGCTCGGCCCATCTGCCGCTCGAGCCCGAGCCTCCCGCGCGGCCCGGCGAATTTGCGCCCGTGTTCATCGGACCCATCGAGGTGTGGCCGCCGGTGGTGCTGGCGCCGATGGCGGGCATCACCAACTACCCGTTTCGGCGCCTGTGTCGCTCGTTTGGCGCGGGGCTCTACGTCAGCGAAATGATCACGGCGCGTGCCCTGGTCGAAGAGCAGCAGAAGACGCTGAAGCTCGCCGACTTCGGCCCCGAAGAAACGCCCCGCAGCCTGCAGATCTACGGGGTCGACCCCCACTACGTGGGCGAGGCTGTGCGGCGGCTGGTGGGGGAGGGCAAGGTCGACCACATCGACATGAACTTTGGCTGCCCCGTGCGCAAGGTCACGCGCAAGGGGGGGGGCGCCGCAGTGCCCGCGCGGCCCAAGCTGCTCGCGCGCATCGTGCGTGCCGCGGTCGGCGCTGCGGGCAAAGTACCCGTCACGCTCAAGTTCCGCATGGGCATCGATGAAAACCTGCGCACGGACCTCGCGGCCGGCATGATCGCCGAGGCGGAGGGCTGCGTAGCTGTCGGCCTGCATGCGCGCACCGCCGCTCAACTGTACGACGGCCAGGCGTGCTGGGCCGCCATCGCTGAGCTCAAGCAGCGCCTGCGCATTCCGGTGCTGGGCAACGGTGACATTTGGGAAGCGTCGGACGCGCTGCGCATGATGCGCCAGACGGGCTGTGACGG
>JAYTOL010000263.1:0-21364 GCA_043747815.1 Deltaproteobacteria bacterium | reverse complement strand
ACACGGAATGGTTTGGGCACGATCTGTCGTCCATTCTCCGCCCATTGGTACTTAGGTTTCCAGGGGGAGCTGTCTCAAACGACGTTGGCACGGGGGGGTGCTCATGTTCCGCTCGCCCAAAGGAGTGGGCAGTTGTACGCTCGAAGGGCCGCATCTGCCGTTATGAGGGTCAAGCCTTCAACCAGAGCCTGGGCAACGAGCATGCGATCAAAAGGGTCCTTGTGGTGTGGCGGCAGTGTGGGTGCCAGGAGCGCATGCTTGGCTCCGACCGGGAGCACCTCCAGGTCGAAGCGCTCACATGAAGCGGCGACCAGCGCGTCGAGCGGTACGGGCAGAGTGAGCTTGCCCAATGCGTGTTTGATGCCGATCTCCCAGATGCTGACGACCGAGACGAAGCCTTCGTTACCAATATCCGCGAGGGCGGATGCCGCGGGGGTCATTGAGCCGCTCGGGCTCGGCCAGCATCCAGAGCCAGGCGTGGGAGTCGAGCAGGAACCTCACTCGTCTCCCTCGCCGTCGAAGTACTTCTGAATCTCGGGTGGGAGGGGGTCGTTGAAGTCGTCTGGCACAGTGACTTGGCCGCGGAGCTGCCCTAGCGGTCGCGGCGCTCTCTGCCGGCGAGCGGGTTGCTGTGCCTCGGGCGTCTCGTCTTCGACGACGATGACCTCGACGCGCTTGCCTTCGAATGCGGCCAGGTCGGGCAGCGGCAAAGTCTTGCCCCGAACGACGGCGTGAAATTTGAGTGCATTGGCCATGGTGACCTCGAGTATGGTCTTTTTGGAAATCCTAGCCGACGTTTTGGGCCGCCGGCTGATCCGAGGGCGGCGAGCGCTTCTGCTAGAACTGGCTCATGCTGGAGGCGGGGCGACGGGCACGAACCCGGGCAGAGCGTCCGCACGCTTACGCCGCTGCCACAAGGTCATGTGCAGCCCCGAGCCCGTCGGTTAGGACGGCAAGCGAACCCGGCGCGGCTCGCCTGCGGCGGTCGCGCGTGAGGCGTGTTCGCTCGAGTGGAGCGGCTCGGCGATCTCGACCAGCACCTCGTTGCGACGCAGGGCCGGCAAGGTCGTGGGGGGGTCGTAGCCGGCGAACGTGACCTGGCCGCGACTGGTGATGCCCGCTTCGCGCAGGCGACGCAGCAGCTCGTCTTGCTTGCGCTGGGGGAGGCTGCTCTTGTAGTTGCCGCTGAAGGCCAGGGCGGCGACGAGGCGCGGCGGGACGGGGCGTAGGCGGACGCGGGAGTCGCGCGGGGCGGGGAGGTCGCCGAGCGCGCGGTCCGCCGGCATGACGAAGGTGACGGTGCGGTCTGACGCCTGACCGTCATCACCCAGGGTGGCGAGCACCGGGGACGTCATCGCGATGGGCTCGCCTTCTCTGGGCGGCGCGGCGGGGGAGACGGAGCTCAGCACCGGCGCGGTCATGCTGAGGTGCGCCGTGGCGGAGTTGTCGCCAAAGATGTAGCCGGCGAGGCGGCGGAAGCCCTCTTCGAGCGCCCCATTCCAGGTCGCTTGCTCCACGAGGGTCTCGGCCCACACCTGAGGCGGGTAGCGGCGGAACTCGATATCGCCCAGGGTGGCTTGGACCTGGTACGGGACACTCTCGGTGACGAGGCGCTGGAGCTGCCAGCGCACGAGCGCGAAACCGAGCGAGGCGCCGAGCGCTCCGAGGCCCGCGGAGCGCCGCTCGGCCCCGCGCGACAGGAGCCAGGCCCCGGCGGCCGCGCCGATCACGGGCACCGCCAGCGATAAGCGCCCCGCGAGACGCATCCTCCGGGCGCGAGTCGCGAGCTCGGCGTGCCGGGGGCCGCTGGGAGCGTCTTCGGAGAGATTGCGGGGTTCATGCATGGCTGTGTCGAGGGTCGTCATCCCCCGGCCTTCAGCAAGACGCATGCCTTCGTCCTCGTGGATGAATACGGCTCCTGTTGAGCAATATCGAGGCGTCCAAGCCACACGGCGAGGCGCACGACGGCCACGCGCCGTCTCGGCTCACTCGAGCGCCTCATGCCATTTCAAATCGCGTGCGTCGTTCTGGGGAGCACAGGGGCAACGTGCCCCGCCCTGGCGGCCGCTCGCTCGATCCCGCTCCCTCGATCCCGCTCCCTCGATCCCGCTCGATCCCGCTCGGCCCTAGCCCGGTGACAGCTCGTATTCTTGGCCGTGGCGCGTGACGGCGTCGTCGAAGCCGTCGAGCTCGATCAAGATCAACCAGGGCCGCTCGCCGAGCAGCATTCCGATGCCCGCCAGCTGTTCCAGCTGTTGATCGAAGGCAGCGCGATTGAACGAGCCGGTGAGCTCATCGACCCCCTGGGGCTCGCGCGACTCGGCCATCTCTGGCGTCTTGCGCTTGTTCCACAACATGCCGTGTCGAGGCTCGACCCGCGGAGGGAGTACGGAGGGCTCCGGGTGCTTTTCCCTGAACGGCCCGTGCACCCGGAGCTGAAGCCGCCTCGAGTAGCGCAGTGCGGGTGGTTCTCAGCGCGGGTGAGCCGTGCCACCACCCGCGCCGAGCGCGGTGCTCGCTGCGGGGTCGGGAGTCGGCCGACGCTGCGCCTACACGCCCGAGGCGCGCGGCTCTTTCAAGGCGAGCGCCGCGCTCACCACGACCGCCACGCCTCCGAGGATCATCACGGCGGCGACGGGCGCGACCCCTTGATGATCGATGGATGACTTGATGAAGCGCCCGATCAAGATCAAGCTGACGACGAGCGCCGTTATCAGCCCACCTCGAGGGCGTTGCCGAGCGATGATGGCGCTGGCGATCAGGATGATACCGGAGCCGCCACCCGCGATCAGGGACGCGACGCTGCCCGCCTTTACGAAGCCGATGATGCCGCCGACCAATGCGATGAGCCCATACGCGCCCGTCAACCCGAGCGCCGCCTTGTGTGTGTTCGTCATGGATGAGAGGTCTTTCTCCACGGCGTCGCGCGTGGTGACCCCGGTGGGTAGCACCCCGCGCCCGCCACGGGTAGAGAAAGCCGCTAGCATCCGTCCAGCGCGTCCTCGGGGCAGCGTCCCGCAGCGCTCAGGGCCCAGCGCGCTCCGGCACGAAAACCCGAGGAGCGCCGATGCCGGCGGGTAACAGCACGGTCGCCGTCGTCCCGCCACCCTCGGTGGTCGAGACGGAGATGCTTCCGCCGTGCGCGGTCGCAATTTCTCGAGCCATCCACAACCCGAGCCCGAAGCCACCATATTTGCGCACGGGAGCCGCGCGCTCGAAGCGACCAAACACCCGCTCCTGATCGCGCGCCTCGATGCCGCTGCCGTGGTCGACGACGCGGATGCAGCGCTGTTCGGCGTCATTTCCCACGCTGATGTCCACGGGCTTGCCCGCGCCAAACTTGAGCGCGTTGTCGAGCAAATGATGCAGCAGCTGGCGCAGGCGCGCGCCGTCGTAGAGGCCGAGCACGGGCACGCTCGCGTCCAGGCTGATGCTGCAGCCCAGGCGGGCCGCCTTCTCGCCCTCGTCGGCGATCACGTCTCGCGCCACGTCGCACAGATCCAGCTCCTCCGCCGACAGCTCCAGGGGGTTGCCAGAGGCCAGCTCCGCCACGTCGATCAAGTGCTCGACCTGCCGGACGACGCGCTGCAGTTGCTTCTGTGCCGCCTGCGCCTTCGGATTCAGCTGTTTCGACTCGAGCCCGGCGATCAACAGTTGCACGCTGAGCGACAGGGCGCTCACGGGGGTGCGCAGCTCGTGACTGACCACCATCAGCCACTCGTCGCGCGCCCGCAAAGTCTCGAGCAACCGCTCCTCGGCCAGCGCTCGCTCACTGAGCTCGCGCCGAACGCGCGTCATCTCCAGCTGGATGCGCACGCGCGCCAGGAGCTCCCGCGCAGAGAAGGGCTTGACCAGGTAGTCGTCGGCGCCGCTTTGCAGGCCCTCGACCGTCGCCTCGTCGCCGGCCCGCGCCGAGAGCAGGATGATCGGCGTGCCACGGGTCCGCTCGTCTGCCCGCAGCTCCCGCACCAAGCCGAAGCCGTCCAGCCCCGGCATCATCACGTCGGAGAGGACGAGGTCGGGCCGCTCTTGCCGAACCAGCGCCAGGGCTTCGCTCCCGTTCGTCGCCGTCGCGACATTGGAGTACAGCTCGCGCAGCAGGCCAGCCACGTAGGCGCGCAGGTCCGAGTTGTCGTCGACCAGCAGAATACGCGCGCGCGAGAGCGCAGGCGACGCTTCTCGCTGCTCTGCGTCCAACGATTGAGCCAGTACCTCGCCTGCGTGCGCAGCGCCTGAGAACCAACGCTGCGCCTCTTCGACGAACGGCGCGGCGCCGGCCGCGGTCGTGCGTGGCCGCGGCGTGCGCTCGACGCGCTCCGTGGGAAGATGGGCGGAGCCGCGCGGCATCCGGACCGTAAAGGTGCTGCCTTCGCCCAGCGTGCTCGACACCGCCACCCGCCCGCCGTGGAGCTTCACGAGCTCCTGCACCAGCGCGAGCCCAATGCCCGTGCCCTCGTGGCTGCGGCCCTGCGTCGCGCGCACGCGATAGAAGCGCTCGAAGACGCGCGGCAGCTCCGCCTCTGGGATGCCAGTGCCGGTGTCCCGGACGCTGAGCACCGCCGCCTCCCCGTCCCAGCCGAGCTCCACCCGGATCTCGCCTCGATAGGTGTACTTGACCGCGTTAGAGAGCAGATTCAGGACGATCTTCTCCCACATCTCGGGATCGACGTAGATGGCCTCCGACAGCGGTGCGCAATCGACCACGAAGCTGAGGCCGGCGCTTTCGACGGCGGATTGAAAGGCGCTGGCCAGGCTCTTGGTGAAGGTCGCGAGATCTGTGGGCACGTAGGTCGCCTGCGCGCGCCCCGCCTCCATCCTCGAAAAATCGAGCAGCGTGTTGACCATCTTGAACAGCCGCAGGGCGTTTCGGCGCACCATCTCGAGCGCCTCGCTTTGGAGCGGCTGACTTCGGGAGAGCGCGTCTTCCACGGGCCCGAGGATGAGCGTGAGCGGCGTGCGGAACTCGTGGCTCACGTTGCTGAAGAACGCCGTCTTTGCCTGATCGAGCTCGGCCAGGTCCTCTGCGCGTTGCTTCTCCTGTTCGTAAGCCCGCGCGCTCGCGATGCTCGCGCTGAGCTGCCGCCCGAGGAGCTGCAAGAAGCTCCGGTATTCCTCGTCGAGGGCGCGCAGCGGGCTGAGCCCCGCCACGAGCACGCCGAAGGCCTCTGCCTCGGTGCCCATCGGGATCGGCAGCAGCAGCGCCCGCGTCGCCGGCTCGGGCCACGGCCCGCCGGGGAGGCGCCCGAAGTGCGCAGAATTCGAGTCGAGGTGCTCGAGCAACTGCTCTTGCCTGGACTCGGCGATGTGCGCGAGCGGCCACGAGTGGGTGTCGCCCAGCACGAGCTCCAGGGGCGCCGCAAGCGACCCTTGCCCGAGGCCCGCGCAGCTGACGAGCCGCGCCTTGTCGCCGCTCACGACGTACAGGAGCGCAAACGGCAGGTCGTGGCCGGCCTCGGACAGGACCCGCGACAGTGATTGAAAAATCTCCTCGACGCGCTGGTCGAGCGCGGTTCCAATCGAGAGCTCACGAAGGATCCTGAGCTGACGATCGCCGACGACCTGGCGCGTGGTCTCGCTCGCTATGGCGAACAGGCCGACGATCTCCCCCGCCTCGCCGATGGTCGGGTTATAGGACCAGGTAAAATACGCTTCTTCCCGCAGGCCGCCTTGCCTGCGCGCGAAGTTGACGTTGCCGTTCTCGATGAAGACCGGCTCCCCCGTGTCGAGCACGCCCTGCATCAAGGGGCCCAGCAGGGCCCATTCTTCGGCGAGCGCTTCGTGCCCGCGCGCTCCCATGCTCGCGGGGTGCTTCTCGCCCAGGATGGGACGGAACGGGTCGTTATACAGCATGCACCGCTCCGGACCCCAGAAGAGGATGATGGGATAGGGCGAGCGCAGCATCGTGCTGACGGAGGTGCGCAGCGACTGAGGCCAACTTTCGGTCGGGCCAAGCGGGCTCGGGCTCCAATCGATCGAGCGCATCAGCGCGCCCATCTCTCCGCCGCCCTGGATGAAGTTGTCGCTGCCGCTCGGGCGCCTCTCCGCAGCAGTGAGGGGCGCCGGGCTGGCGGCTGCTCGAGCGTCCGCGACATTCGGCAGCGAAGCCACGAACGAGGCCACGGACGCGGGCTTGCCTGGCTCGAGCGGGATCGACACCGAGAAGGTGCTGCCGACTCCCGGCGTGCTCTCGACCGAGATTTCTCCGCCGTGGCTCTCCACGATACCCTTCGCGATCGAGAGCCCGAGGCCGTGGCCGCTGCGATTTTTCTGCTTGGCGTGCCAGTGGCGGTCGAAGATGTGCGGAAGCGTCTCGGGCGGGATGCCCGTGCCTGTATCGGAGACCGTGAAACGAATCGCCTCGCCACCCCGGCCGGAACCCGCAGAGAGCGTGATCGTCCCGCCATTCGGAGTAAACCTGAGCGCGTTCGAGATCAGGTTCGACAAGGCCTGGCAGACCCGCTCCCGGTCACAACGGAGGAGAGGGAGCCCCGAGGCGACGTCGGCACGAAGCGCGACGCCCTTGCCCCGCGCCTGCGTCTCGAAGCTATCTCGAGTCTCGCTCACGAGCTCGCCGGCGGTGACCGCCACCGGCGTGAGCGAAAGCCGCCCTGTATCGATGCTGGCCAGGTCCAGCAGATCGTCGACGAGCCGGTTCATGCGCTGAGCCGATCGGCGGATCACCTCCGCGTGCTTGCGCCGGCGCGCTTCGGCATCCTCGCTCGCAGCAGTACTGAGCAGCAGCTCCGCGGCGGTGAGGATGGCCGACAACGGGCTGCGCAGGTCGTGGCTGACGATGCCGAGCGTCTCTTCGCGCGAGCGAGTGGCGCGTTCTGCCTCCGAGGCCAGCCGGGCGGCGACCTCGGCGTGCTCGCGAGCCGTGCGCAGCGCCACTTGCCGGAGGCGCGACACCGTGAGCTGCGCGTTGACGCGCGCGAGCAGCTCCTTCGCGGAGAAGGGCTTGATCAGGTACTCGTCGGCGCCGCTCTCGAGCCCGACAATCGTGGCTTCTTCCCCCGCGCGCGCCGAGAGCAGCAGCAGCGGCACGGTCTTCGTGGCGTCGGTCTCGCGCAGCGCCCGCGCCAGCTCCAGCCCGCCCATGACGGGCATCATCACGTCGGACAGGATCAAGTCGGGGGGCGCAGCCTGTGCGCGGAGGAACGCTTGCCTCCCGTCCGCGACGGCCTCGACCTGCCAGTGGGTGGAGAGCAGGCGACACAGGTAGCTACGCATGTCCGCGTTGTCATCCGCCACCAGAATGCGAGCCTGGGGCGGCGGGACCGACGCCGACCCAGCGAGGCCACCGGAGGCTGCGCCCGGATTGACCGACGCCGATTCGGCCCCGTTCCATTGAGCGACTTCGGCCAGGAAAGAGCTTGGACTGATGCCCGTCGAGTGGAGCGTGCGAGCCTTCCCCACGTGCTCTGTCGACAAATGAGCCGAGCCCGACAGCAAGCTCACCGTGAACGTGGTCCCCTTTCCGAGCTCGCTTTCGACGCTGACCTGCCCGCCGTGCAGCTTGACCAGCTCTTGCACCAGCGATAGCCCTATGCCTGACCCCTCGTGGCTACGCCCGTGGGCGCCTTCGACGCGGTAGAAGCGCTCGAAGATGCGGGGCAACTCAGAGGCGGAAACCCCGATACCGCTGTCTCGCACCGTCAGCTCGACCCGCTCGCCCCGCAAGCGCAGGCCGACGTCGATGCTGCCCTTGAAGGTAAACTTCAGCGCATTGGAGAGCAGGTTCAGGACGATCTTCTCCCACATCGCCGGGTCGACATACACGGCGTCGTGCAGCGGGGGGCAGTCCACCGAGAGCGTGAGCCCGGCGCTCCTCATCGCCGAGTCAAAGCTGCTGACGAGGTCCCGAGTGAGCGCACCGAGGTCCGTCGGCACAAAGGACGCCTGCGCACGCCCGGCCTCGATCCGGGCAAAATCGAGCAGCGAATTGACGAGCTTCTGGAGCCGCAGGCCGTTGCGGCGGATCAGATCCAGGCGCTCGCGCTGGGCCTTGGACAGTGGCTCGGCGGGGTCGACGAGGATGTCCTCGACGGGCGCCAGCATGAGCGTGAGCGGAGTTCTAAACTCGTGGCTGACATTGCTGAAAAACGTGGTCTTGGCGCGATCGATCTCGGCCAGAGCCTCGGCTCGCCGCCGCTCGTCATCGAACGCGCGCGCGTTCGTCACCGCCGTGGACAGGCGGTCGGCGCAGAGCTCCAAGAACCCGCGATAGTCGTCATCCAGGGCCCGGCGCGGGCTCACACCGGCGACCATGAACCCGTAAGGCTGCGCGCTGCCAGGCCGCGCAATGGGCAGGACCAGCGCCGAGTGAGCCGCCTCCGGCCACTTGCCACCCGGAAGCGCGCCGAGCAGCGCGCCGAGATCGGCGACGAGCTGTCCGCTCTGTGGCGCGTCCTGAAAAGGCCACGTGAAGCTCGAGCTGGCGAGACGCGACGCCTCGTGGGATCGGTCAGCGCTCCAGCCGACGGACTCCATCAAGCTGGGCGGCGCGCCGACGCCACCCGAGCGGTACAGCAGGGCAAAGGGGAGATCGAGGGCGTTGCCCGCGAGCGCTGCCGCTGCTTCCTTCCAGACCTCTTGCTCGCGCTTCGCCGTGCTGGCGCGGTCGGCGAGGTCGCGCAGCGTACGCAGGCGGCGCTCCCCGAGGACGCGCTCGGTCGTCTCAAAGACGGTGACGAGCACGCCGCCGACGCCGCGACTCTCGTCTCGAATCGGGCTGTAGGAATAGGTGAAGTAGCACTCCTCGAGGTAGCCGTGCCGGTCCAGAGGGAGCATCCAATTTTCAGAGCCGACCGCGCTCCCCTCGCGCACGCCCTCGAACATGGGCTCGATGATGTGCCAGCTCTCTGCAAAGGTGACGGCAGCGGGACCGCCCATGGCCAGCGGGTGCTTGGTAGAGCCCAGAATAGGGCGATAACCGTCATTGTAGAACTGGGTGAAGCTCGGCCCCCAAGCGATGTACATGGGGAAACGCGACTCGAGCAGGATGCTGAGAGCGGTCCGCAGACTTTGCGGCCAGCGCTCCGCTGGGCCGAGCGCGCTCCGGGACCAATCGATCGAGCGCATGAGCGCGCCCGTCTCCCCGCCGCCAGAGAAGATATCGTCAATCAGGTTGGAAGGGCCCGGACCTGGAGCAGAGTTCTGCGCGTCGCTGGTGGGGTGGGCTCGGGCCATCGTGTGTTTTTCTACCAGGGGTTCGTCGAACGCCGAGTTTCTCATTTAGGGGGTCAGGGAGCGCCTTTCAAGCTCATCGGGCGGCGAGGCGGCCTGCTCCTCTTCCCAGCTCACTGTGCCACTGTAGCGTTCGTGCGTCCCAGGCGCGGCCGGTACGTGCAACACGCCGCGTCCAACTATTTTCCGGTGATCTGTCGTCTCAGCGGCGTAACAATCCCGTCGGTGAACGCCCTCCCGTCGTCTCTCGGTCTCGCGTGTTGGATGTCGCTCCTCGGCTGTACCCGAGCGACCCTGCCCGCCGATAAACCCGAGCTCCCCCCACGCGACGCGGTGCGGCCGGGGTTCGTGGGCGTCGCAGGCCCGCAACTGCTGCTGGATGGCCAGCCCTATCGCTTTGTCGGCGCGAACCTCTGGTACGGAGCCTACCTCGGAGCAGGAGGAGAGCTCGGCGACGTCGAGCGCCTGCGAGCGGAGCTCGACCTTTTGAAGAGCCTGGGGGTCGCTAACTTACGAGTCATGGGCGCGTCCGAGGCCGGGCCGATGAAGAAGTCCATCAAGCCCGCCTTTCGGGGCCCGACCCCCGACTACAACGAAGAACTGCTGCGCGGGCTCGACGTGCTCCTCTCGGAGATGGCCCAGCGGGACATGAAGGCGGTCATCTACCTGAACAACTTCTGGGAGTGGTCCGGCGGCATGGGCACGTACCTCTCCTGGGTCAACGGCGGGGAGTTCGTCGACCTCGGTGATCCAGAAAAGCCCTGGCCCGCCTATCCGCTGTTCACCATGAAGTTTTACGAGAGCGAGCCCGCCAACGCCCTGTATCGCGACTACGTCAGAGCCCTGTTGGGGCGCACCAACTCGGTCACGGGAGCCGCCTACGCAGACGACGCCACCATCATGGCGTGGCAGCTCGCCAACGAGCCGCGCCCCGGCTCCGACGCCAGGCCAGGCCACAACGTCCTGCCCGCGTTCTATCGTTGGATCGACGAGACCGCCGGCTTTATCAAGTCTCTGGACCCCCACCACCTCGTCTCCACCGGCAACGAAGGGCTCGCAGGCTGCGCAGATCACGACCCTTGCTTCGAGGCCGCGCACGCCACCCCCAACGTCGACTACCTCACCTTCCACATCTGGCCCAAGAACTGGGGCTGGCTCCTCGACGAAGACATGCCCGGCACGATCGAGGCGACCCTGGCCAACGCCACCAGATACATGGCTCGCCACATCGAGCACGCAACCAGGCTCGACAAACCGATCGTGCTCGAAGAATTCGGCCTCTCGCGTGACGGCGGCTCGCTCGAGCCGGGGTCGCCCACCACGTATCGCGATCGCTTTTGCCAACTCGTGTTCGACAGCATCGAACGCGACATCCAGCGCGGCGGCCCCTTCATCGGCTCCAACGTCTGGTCGTGGGGTGGCCAGGGCCGCGCCGCCCGCCCCGACGGGCAGTGGCGCGCCGGTGACACGGCTTACACCGGCGACCCACCCCAAGAACCGCAAGGCCTGAACTCCATCTTCGACGTCGACGCCTCGACCCTCGCCCGCTTGCGGGCCCACTCCCAGGCCCTGGCGGCCGCGCCCATTCACACGCCAGCGCTCGTGCCGGAAGCCGCACGCTCACCGTGAGGGGGTGCCGCGCGCCAGGGAGTTGTTTGCACCCCAAACAACGGATGCACCGTCCGTTGCGCTCGCGGGAGCGCCGAGGCCCAAGCCGCCATGGCTGAGTTTCAGGCGCCCTCGGCCCAGGCTCGCTGCGCTGGTGCGCATTTTCGCCCCGAGCCAGTTCTGGCAGGGCGCGTCTTATTCAGCGCGCACGCGCCGGGCCCGCTACACTCGCCTGGGTGAGCCCCCAGCCCCTGTTCCGAGCGGAGTTCAGCCGGACCGGCGACGACCGCGTCGACTCCGAGCTCAAACGCCTCAAAGACAACCTGCATTCGATCGTCGACATCCAGCTCATTTGCCACCGCTACGGCGTCCAAGCCCGCGTGTTCGAGGGCGGCACCGGCAGGGTCGTCGGCGACATCCAGCCCGACGGCAGCCAAGCCGCCGGTTGGGGGACGTAGGCGCGCCGTGCCACCGGGCGCCGCCCCCCCGCCACGGGACGCGGCCAGAGCTCGGCTCTCAGAGATCGACCAGCGACTTGAACCCGCCATAGATCATGCGTTTGCCGTCGAACGGCATGCCGTCGGGCCCCATGTCCTTGATGCGCGGGTCGCTCATCACCTTGGCGTTCACCTGGTCGCGGTGCTCACGCGACTCGAAGACGATCCACGCGAAGACCACGAGCTCATCGGGCTGGAGCTGCACGCTTTGCGGAAATGACGTGACCTTGCCGGGCTTCACGTCATCCGCGATGCACTCGTGGTAGGCCAGGGCACCGTGTTCACGCCAGACGGCGCCCGCCTTGCTGGCCACGGCGCGATATTTTTCCACGTTGTCTTTGGGGAGCGGCAGAACGAATCCGTCTATGTAGGCCATCAGGCCCTCCTTACTGTCAGTTGCTGGGCCTCAAAACCTAGCGCGCTCTACGCCCGCTGCGCCAGGCGTATCCTCTCAGACACCAGGCGCTTGAGCGCTTGGTGGTCGATGGGTTTGTCGATCTTTTGGTTACCGCACACGGAGAGATACTCGGCACCGACCGGCCCGAATGCGCCGCCCGTGATGAACACCAGCCGGCGCGCGAGGCTCGGATGGCGCTCGACGAGCCACTTGTGCACGTCGATACCGCTGACGCCCGGCATCATCACGTCGCACAGGATCAGGTCGAAGTCTTGCTCCTTTTCCAAAAGCGCGAGGGCCGCGCTGCCCGAGGTGGTGGTGACCACCTCGTGCTCGGAGAGCAAGCGCTTCATCATGGTCCCCACTGGCTCTTCGTCATCCACCACCAGAATGCGCCCGAGCGCGGGCAGCTCTTCGAGCTCGACGGCCTCGACTTTCGGAGCTGGCCGCGCGGGCACCACATCGGCTCGCACCGGCAAGCGGACGATAAAGCGCGTGCCTTTGCCCAGCTCGCTCTCCACCCGAATGTCGCCGCCAAACTCGAGCACGATGTTCCGACAGATCGAGAGCCCGAGCCCCGAGCCCACACCGATGCTCTTGGTGCTGAAGAAGGGCTCGAAGACGCGTTTGAGGTTCTCCGGCGCGATGCCCTTGCCGGTGTCTTTGATCTCCACGAACGCATTCGCGCCCTCGGCCCAGGTGCGGACGCTGATGCAGCGGTCTGCGAGGTCACGCTCGTCCATCGAGTGGGAGGCATTGATTAGAAGGTTCAAAAACACCTGCGAGAGCTTGCCTTCAGACGCCCACACCGCCGGCACGACGCCGAAATCCTTCACCAGCTTGGCTCGGAACCTGATCGCGTTGAAGGCGATGGTGATGGCGCAGTCGATGGCGTAGGCGAGGTCGACGTTCGACAAATCGCCGTTGTCGACCCGAGCAAAGGTGGTGAGGACCCGGGAGATGCGGGTGATGCGTTGGGTGCCGTCGAGCGCGTCTCGCGCCTGCTCGCTCGCCTCGTCCAGCCGCATGGGCTCGAGGAGCTCGGCGCCTTCCCCCAGCAGGTCCTCGAACGCCAGGTCACCCAGGGCCTGCCTGAGCGCGGAGTGGCAGCGTTGCACCGCGACAGCGAGCCTGGGCAAGTACTCCGCCAGGCTCTCCGAGTTGAACAGCACATACGCCAGCGGATTATTGATCTCATGCCCCACGCTGGCAGCCAACAGGCCCATGTTCGCCAGGCGCTCCGTCTGCGCGAAGATGCCCTGTTGCCGCTGCGCTTCGGTCTCGTCGCGCACCGTCGCCTCGATCAACGGCGCGCCGTCCGCCTCCATGCGCGTCAAGACGACCGACGAGTAGAACTCCTGCCCCCCAGCCCTCAGGTACGTCCAATCGAAAGAGTGAGCCCCGCTGCGCATGGCGAGCGCGATCATCGCGGCGGCTTTTTCTTCAGACAGGCGCCCGTCGGGCTGCCGCAAGGGCGAGTAGTCTCCGACCGAGCGGGAGGTGAAGTCCGCTTCGTCCCGCGCTCCGAACATCGCGATCGCGGCGGCATTGCCCGAGGTGAACTGGCGGGCAGGCGGCGCCAGCGTCATCAGCGCGTCGTGCGACTTTTCGAACAGAGTGCGGTGCCGGGCCTCGCTTTGCAGCAGCGCCTCTTCCGCGCGCTTGCGTTCGGTGATGTCGCTCACCATCGTCAGCGACGCCGGCGCGCCGTCCGCCGCGTGAGCCACGCGCGCTTCGAGCCGCGCCCAGAACGGTTCGGAGTCCTTCTTCAAGAGCCGTAGCTCGCACACGGCGCGTGCGTCGCTCGGCAGCAGCCGCTGCATGTGCCGGCGATAAATGTCCTGATCCGCCGGCAGCACGAAGCGCGTCCAGGGCTGCTTGATGAGCGCGCTCCGCGGCACGCCGAGCAGCCCGGCAGCGCTGAGGTTTGCCTCTAGCACCCGCCCCTCCGGGCCGATGGTGACGTAGCCAACGGGCGCCAGCTCATACAGGTCGAAATAACGCGCCCGCGAGAGCTCGAGCTCGGCGTGCGTTCGGCGCAGCTCCTCGTTCTGTAGCTCGAGCTCGATCTGGTGCACGTGGAGCTCGTACAGTGCCTCCTCCACCGCCTCCGGTGGCGAGCTGCTGGAGAGGCCGGGCGTTCTTGCGAGCCTGGCTTCGGCGCGCTGACGCAGGCCTTTCGCGGCGGCGACCGCCGTGGCCGTCCCGAACATGCCCGACTCCGGACGCTGTGGGCCGACCTTTAGCTTTTGGTCAGGCACCTGTCGCCTCCTTTAATTTCCGCTCCGTGGTGGAAACGGCGTAGACGTCCCCGAGCTCGTTCACCAAGGCGGTCGCGGTCAGCGACACCTCGACGATGCGCGCGTCCTTGGTGAGGCGCTGCATGACGAAGGGTTCCAAGACCGTGGCGTCAATCAATCGGCGAACCACCGCCAGCGCTTCTTCCTGCCCAGCCTCCGGGACCAGGCTGCGAATGTTCATGGTCAAGGCCTCCGCCTCGGTATAGCCATACAGCCTAACCGCGCCCTGGTTCCAGGCCAGGATATGCCCCTCCAGGTCCTGCACCGTGATGGCGTCGTGCGCGTCTCGCACTACCGCGGCCATTTTGCGCAAACCCTCGGACTCGCGCAGGGCGGCCTGTGCAGTCTTGAGCACCGTGATCTCCGTGAAGGTGATCACCGCGCCTTCGATCACGTTCTCCAACGTACGATACGGGCGGATCCCGAGGAGGTACCAGGCGCCCGAGCTGATTTTGACCTCGACCTCCCTCGGCAACAGCGTGTCGAGCACGCTCTGCACATCCGCAGCCAAGCGGTCATAACCGATCAGGTTCGAGGCGATGTGACCCAGTGGCCGCCCCACGTCGGTTCGGATCAAGTTCACGAGTTGCGCAGCGCCGGGCGTAAAGCGTTGAATGTGCAGTTGGTGGTCGACGAAGATGGTCCCTACACCCGTACCTGCCAGCAGGTTGTTCATGTCGCTGTTGGCCCGCGAGAGGTCGACGACCTTGGTGTTGAGCTCCGAGTTGACGGTCGCCAGCTCCTCGTTGACCGATTGCAGCTCCTCCTTCGAGGTCTCGAGCTCTTCGTTCGTGGATTGCAGCTCTTCGTTCGTCGACTGGAGCTCCTCGTTGGAGGACCGCAGCTCTTCGTTCGAGGTTTGCATTTGCTCATGCAGGCTCTGCAGGCGCTCGTCCTTGGACCGCAGCTCGCGCTCGAGCGCCCCGATACGCGCGCGAGCCTCCGCGAAAGCCGGCGCCCCAGCTGCTTCCGCGCTCGCCCCTCGGGCGGCGGGGACTGCACTGGACGACGATGGCGCTTGCTTTACGGGGCCAGCATCCTCGAAGGCCACCACAAACCAGCGCGACTCACCCGCGACGGGTGGGACCAGGGGCGCACGCAGCACGGTCACGTCGACGACGGAATAATTGCCGTTCGTCTTGACCTTCAGTCCGGGCAAAAAGACGCGCTCTTTCCCCGCCCCGGCTTCTGCGAGGGCGCTGGCCAAATCGTGGCGCAGGCCGGGGCGTGCCATTTTAACGATGTTGAGGCCGGCCACGCCCGGTGCGGGCTCGAGGTACTTACCCGTGAGGCCGTGGAGATACATGATCTCGCCGGTTTCGTTCACCAACGCGGCCACAGGGCCATGCTCGAGCAGGACCTGTTCGGTGAGCTCACGCAATGAGGCGTCGGCCTCCGCGCGCGCCACCTTCCGCGAGCCATGAGGCGCGGGAGGGGCAGCAGGGCCATCGGCGGCCCGCGGCAGAAAGACGCCGAGGGCGGGGGGAGAGGTGCCGTACACGTCTTCCTTGCGTCGATAAACCTTGCCCTTGCGATCCAGCGGCTCAAAAAGCTCCACCCCGTCACCGACGCTCTCCGACGAGCCGAGGAAGAGCAGCCCGCCCGGGTTCAGCGCATACCGGAAGACCGGGAAGAGCTTCCGCTGCAGCTCTGGCCCCATGTAGATGAGCAGATTACGGCAGCTGATCAAATCGAGCTTGGAAAACGGCGGGTCTTTGATCACGTCGTGCTCGGAGAAGACGAGGAGATCACGGATGCCCTTCTGGATGCGGTAACAGCCGTCATCTGGGGTGAAAAAGCGCGCGAGCCGTTCGGGCGTGACGTCCGCGCCGATGCTCGCGGGATAGAGCGCGGTGCGGGCCGCATCCACCGCCCGGCTGTCGATGTCGCTGGCGAAGATTTGCAGCTTCAAGTCCCGCCGCTTCTCCGCGATCTGCTCGCGAATCAGCATCGCGAGGGAGTACGCTTCCTCCCCGCTGGAGCAGCCCGCGGCCCAGACCCGCAGGGTCGAGCCTGGAGGTTTGCTGGCGATCAGAGGCACGAGCTGACGCCCGAGGGCCTCGAACGCCTCGTGGTCGCGAAAGAACTGCGTCACTCCGATCAGCAGATCGCGGAACAGGGCCTCGATCTCTGCTGGCGTCTCTTGCAAATAGCGAAGGTACTCGTCGAGCTGCTCGATTTTTTGGACGGCCATGCGCCGCGTGACGCGGCGGTGGATGGTGTTGGGCTTGTATTGGGAAAAGTCGTGACCCGTGTGCGCGCGGAGCAGGATGAAGATCTTCTTCAGCGCGCCCTCGGCTTCTTTCGGCGGGGGCACCGAGGGACGTTCCGTCCGGCCCGCCATGGCCCGAGCGGCATACGCGATGAGCCGCTCGGCCATTTCAGCGGGCGGCAGCACGTAATCGACCAACCCCGTTGCGATCGCGCTGCGTGGCATCGAGTCGTATTCAGTCGACTCGGGGTTTTGGGCCATGGCCATGCCGCCTTCGGCCTTGATCGCGCGCAAGCCTCGTGTCCCGTCGCTCCCGGAGCCCGAGAGCACGATGCAAATCGCCCGCTCTCGCTGGTCCTGCGCCAGGGAGCGGAAGAAGAAGTCGATCGGCAGGCGCTGCCCGCGCGGCGCGACAGGTTCCAGCAGCTGGAGCGTCCCGTTCAGAAAGGCCATGTCACGGTTCGGCGGGATGATGTACGCGCAGTCGGGCTGGACGACCATGCCGTCCTCGACCTCGAACACGTCCATGCGCGTGTAACGCCGAACGAGCTCGGTCAGGATGCTCTTGTGGTCCGGCGCGAGGTGCTGGACCAGAACAAAGGCCAGGCCGCACGAGCCCTCCGCCGGCATGCCGGAGAAGAACGCTTCGAATGCCGCGAGCCCGCCCGCGGACGCACCGATACCGACGATCGGAAAGCGCGCAGCTTCGACCGGGGCTGCCACCTCTGGGTTTGGCTCCTTTGCGTTCTTCGTCAAGCCTACCTCGGACACATTGTTGAAACCGCCTCAGACCCCACAGTCCGTGCTGACCTAACCTTTTGAGCCGCCCCCATGCCAAGGTTGTCCCCCACCCCACGTTTCCCCCAATAGGCTCGAAAGCAAGCCGGGTCTCTGCTTCGGCGGCTTCGGCGGCGCCGTGATTGAACTTCGCCGCCGTCAGGGCGTCAACTGAAGAGCTGCCAACGGTGCGAAATACGTCAATGTTAAGCAGGATCCGCTGCGTGCTCGCGCTCTGACGATGGGACGCGCCTTTCAGCCTGCTTGGCTCACCGTCATCGACGCCAGCTGCGAGCTCACCAACGCTCGCAAAGCTTGAATTCTGAAGGGTTTTTCCAGGCGAGGATTTGGAACTCGATCCAAAAATTGGCGCGCCTTTACGGTGAACGCACCACCCGTGAGGAAGATGACGTGCTTCGCCGTCTCCGGCGAGTGAACCGATAGCTCGTCAAAAAATTCGACACCCGTCTTCACGGGCATCATCAGATCACAGATGATGACGTCGAAGCAGTCGCCCCGTGCGACGAAAGCCAGCGCCGAGTCGACGCTGCCGGCTATCGAGACCTGGTGATCGGAGGACAACGCGCGAGAGATAGCTGCGGCGCTCATCTCGTCGTCATCCACGATGAGAAGTCGACCGCGCCGCGGGGGGACCACTGCGGCGGGTGGAAACGTGGACCCGTGCTTCTGGACCTGCCTGGTCCCCGTCGGTTGCAGGAAGACCCGAAACACGGTTCCACGCGCGACGACGCTCTCCACCTCAATCTCACCGCCAAAGCTCGTGACGATACGCCGGCAGATGGACAGCCCAAGCCCGGTCCCGACGCTTCGCGGCTTGGTCGTGAAGAACGGAGTGAAGAGGTGCGACAAGACCTCCTCCGAAATCCCCGGTCCGTTGTCCTCAATTTCTACGACGACTCGGCCCGAGGCGTCCATCCGCGTTCGGATGCTGATCTGATTTGTGGCCGCGTGGTCCTCGGGCAACGCCTGGGCCGCATTCACCAGCAGGTTCAAGAACACTTGGCCGAGGCGTGACTCGTTGGCTTCGACACAGTAAATATCCCCGTAGTGCCGAACGACCTGGGCACGGCTCCGAATCTCGTGACGTGCCAAGCGCAGCGAGGACTCGAGCACGCTCTCCACGTTTACGGGCGCCCGATTATCTTCTTCAGCCCGAGAGAATATCTTGAGGTCACGCACGATGGTGCGGACACAGTCTACCCCCTCTGCCGCGTCCCGGAGCACCTCTTGGAGGGTGGAGAATTCGGCATGGTCGAAGCGTGCCGAGAGAGATTTCGCGTGGTCGAGGGCAAACTCCAAGTTCGCGACGGTCGCCGTGAGCGGGTTATTGATCTCGTGCGCCACACCCGCGGCAATCGCGCCGATCGCGGCCATCCGATCAGAGAACATTTGTTGTGCCTGCGTCTTCATGCGATCGGTCACGTCCCGTCCAATCGAGACGATGATGAGCCGTTCTTCACCCACATCGACCGCGCTGCTGGTGAACTCCATCAGCAGGGATGACCCGTCCGATCGAAGGAGCGAGATCGGAGAGGTGCCGCCGCGGCCACCTACGCCGGTCTGGAGTGATTGAACGAACTCGAGAGCGGCGTGCCCCGCAGGGATGAAATCGTGAATGCGCCGACCGACGATGCGATCGCGTGGCAGACCCAGCGTGGACTCGACGCTGGAATTTACCTCCAGGATGGCGCCCTCGGGCGAGAGAATCCAGACGGCCTCGGGGGCCCCCTCCGTGACCGCGCGATACCGCCGCTCGGAGGCCGTCAGCTGCGTGAAGGCTTTGGCCAAGGCGAGCGACTGCTCGAGCTGATTGCCCATGGCTCGCGCGAACGCGATTGAGTCTTCGCTGGTCACGTCGGTGTCTTTGGCGCAAAGCAGTATGGCGCCCATCCCCTGTTGCTCCGAGAGCAATGGGACGATCTGGGCCGACACGGCATCCATCCGCGCCAAGAGCGCACTGCCCGTGTCCCCGGGAAATAGGGGGGACGGGATGGAGAGCGGCGCCCGACGCTGGATGCACTCCTCCAAAAGGGCGACCTGCCCGAAGAAGCTGAGGAGGCCAGCACGTTCGGTCGGGGCAAAACCGAGCACGTGACGCAAGCCGAGCGAGCCATCGTGCAGGTAGAGATACAGAGCCCCCTTGGAGATACCAGCGGCATCCAAGGCGGCCGCAAGCAGGTCCCGCACGGCCGCCTCTGCGTCCACGTTCCGCGCCAGCGCGTCGGCGACCCCGCTCAGGAGAGAGATTTGCGCCGTCCGCAGCGTGCACGCACGTATGAGGTCCGCGCTCGAGGACACCTGGCGCTGGAGCTGGCGGACGACGGCTTGGGAGTGCGCTAGCCTGGCTTCGAGGGCTGGTTCCAGAGCAATACTTGGAGCGCCCCGTTCCAGGGCCGCGAGCAGTGCCTCGGACACGCCGTTGAGCTCGGGCGTCTTGAGCACGAGAGCGCTCGCACCGACATGCGCCGCGAGCTCCCGGTGGGATGCCGCCTCGTGCCAAGCCGATGCCAAAATTACCGGCACGCCTGCGAGCTTGGGGTCACTGCGAAGGGCGAAGCAGAGTTGAAAGCCGTCCAGATCGGGCATCAGCACGTTGGACAGCACGATATCGGGCGGATGGGCTCGCGCCAAACGCAGTGCCTCTGTGGCGGAAGCGGCCGCCGTCACGCTGAAGCCAAGCCGGGTGAGATGCACGCGCGTGAGCTCGCCCTGCACGAGATCGTCCTCCACGAGGAGCACACGATGGCCTTTGCCGGTGGGCGTCGCTGGATGCGGCAGGTAGGGTCTGATGACCTTGAGCAAGCGGGTAGGTTCAATCGGCTTGACCAACGACGCGCTAAAGCCGGCCTCCGCGCAGGCCGCAGCATCTGCCACGCGGTGCAAAAAGCCGGACAGGGCGATGATCGGCGTCGCTGCGCCGCCCATGACCCGCAGCTGGCGCACCAGCTCGAAACCGTCCATGTCAGGCAAGAACACGTCTTGCAGCACGAGCGCTGGCATTTCCTCATCCACGGCAGCCAACGCTGCGCGGCCGTCGGCGGCCTCGATCACCGTGTACCCGTCGCTCTCTAGCGTGACGCGCAGCATCGCGCGCGTCGCCGAATTGTCTTCGACAACTAGAATTTTGCTCGATTTCATCCGCCACCCTCCCCGTCGCGTTCCGCGACTGTTCGAGGGCCGACGCCCGCGTGCCATACCCCGCCCGATCTTTTAACCCGCATTTAGCGAATTTCAAATCTAATCGCGGCTGGGGGCTTCGCGACTCGAGGCTTTATTGGGTAGCACGCGACCTGGTGGGTCTTCTGTGCACCAGCGCGGTGCAAGAATGCGACAGCAAAACATGCACCTCGATGTCGCGCGGGACGCTCATCCTAGGCGCGCGGAGGCGCTGCCGAGACGTCGCTCTTCAACGTCCCTAGCTCGAGTAGCCGGGCGAACTGGTCGGCGAGCACGGGCCGGCTGAAGTAATAGCCCTGCGCCTCCTCGCACTGGTGCGCTTCGAGAAAAGCGAGCTCCTCTGCCGTCTCTACGCCCTCGGCAATGACGCGCAGCTCGAGGCTCCGACCCATGCTGATCACTGCGCTCACGATGGTCGTCTCTTCGGGGCTGGTCGTGATCTGACGCACGAAGGATTGGTCGATCTTGAGCGCGTCGATGGGAAATTTCCTCAGGTAGCTCAAGCTGGAGTAACCCGTGCCGAAGTCATCGACCGCCACCTGCACCCCTCTTTCCCTGAGGGTTTGAAGGATAGATGCCGCGGCCTCGGCATGCTTCATAAGGACACTCTCGGTCAGTTCCAGCTCGAGAGATCTCGGATCCAGGCCTGTTTCGTTGAGAATTGCGAACAACCCGTCCAGAAAATTCTCGTCCCGAAACTCCATCGCGGAGACGTTCACCGCCATGGTCGCCATAGGCAGGCCCGCATCCACCCAGGCTCGCGCTTGCTCGCACGCTTCACGAAGGACCCAGCGGCCGATCGCCAGAATGAGGCCGCAGTCTTCCGCGATGGGAATAAACTGCGCCGGCGAGACCGATCCTCGAGTGGGATGCGTCCAGCGTATCAACGCTTCCGCGCCGGTAATCACTCCGGTCTTCAGGTTGATCTTCGGCTGATAGTGCAGCGCGAATTCCTGCCGTTCCAAAGCGCGCCGCAGACTCTCCTCGATGGATTGCCGCTCCACGGCGCGGATGTTCATAGCTGGCTTGAAAAACCGATAGCTCTGACGCCCATTTTCCTTTGCCTGGTACATCGCTGTGTCCGCGTTCTTGATGAGCGCCTCCGCGTCCAGGCCGTCGTCGGGATAGACGCTCACACCAATGCTTGTGGTGACGTGGAGATCGCGCTGATCGATGGAATGAGGCTCCG
>JAYTOL010000262.1:0-47474 GCA_043747815.1 Deltaproteobacteria bacterium | reverse complement strand
ACACGGAATGGTTTGGGCACGATCTTCGGTCCATTCTCCGCCCATTGGTACTTAGGTTTCCAGGGGGAGCTGTCTCAAACGACGTTGGCACGGGGGGCTGTCATCGCCCCATGCAATCTCGGCCAACCGCATATTAGACGCCTCCCGGCGACGCACATGTCGTGGTGCGCACTACTGTGGACTACGACCATGGGGTTGATGGCTTTAGGGTTTTACTCGCCCGACGAGCACGTTCGTCTCTAACTGGATTCGGCAGGTTCGTGCATGCTCCGCCTGGCTAACTCTCCATTAGACCGCATCCCCCGCCACCATTCGCGCTGCCAGACTATCGCCGGATAACCCCGATCGCCACTCCACCAAAGCCCAGCAAGCGCTCCTTGCGCGCCGGGATTTTGCCGATCTGCATTTCCCCGGATTTGCCGGCGTAACCTCGCAGAGGCCGACAGTCGGTAAGTATTTTGTTCGCAACACCGCCCGCAAGCAGTGCGTCTCGCGGTCTTTCAGCGGGGGCGAGAGGCGCGGCGCGAAGGACTTGGCCGCGCCCGGTTGACCCGGCGAGCGCCTGGCGCCCGCCAGGTTTCGCGTGGGGGAAAGACTGCACGGGGTGCTACTCGAAGGGCCTGGTCGGCGCTTTTTGACGGGTACGATTCGTGCTCGCGCGTCGGATGCCGTGTCTTCCACTGCCGCACCACCGAGGGGGAAGGGCTTACTGCTCGAGAGCGTGAGCGAGGCGCTGGTTCTCCGCCACTACAGCGCGAAGACGCGGGAGGCGTACGTCGGTTGGGTGCGGCGCTTCGTGATCTTTCATCATCGGCGCCATCCCAATTCGATGGGCGCCCCAGACGTGTCGGCGTTCCTGTCGGATCTGGCGACGCGCGGAAATGTCAGCGCGTCGACGCAGAATCAGGCGTTGGCCGCGTTGCTGTTCCTGTACAGCGAGGTGCTGCACCGGCCTCTGGAGTTCGTGGGTGGGGTGGTGCATGGAAAGCGGCCCGTTCGGCTGCCAGTAGTCATGAGTCGAGAGGAGGTGAAGGCAGTGCTCGGCCAGCTTTCGGGCACGTGGCACCTCATGGCTTCGTTGCTCTACGGTTCGGGGATGCGGCTGATGGAGTGTGCGGCGCTGCGCGTGAAGGATGTCGACTTCTCAACGGGGCAGGTCTTGGTACGCCGGGGCAAGGGTCAGAAGGATCGGGTGACTGTTGCCGCGCACGCTGGTTGATGGCGAGTCGCCTCAACTGGATGATGGGCATCGCCGCAGCGCTCACGGATATCCGTTCTGTTCGCCTACTCTCGGGTTCTGAAGGGGACGTGGGCTCAGTCGACGTGCTCGTTCGTGCAAGGGGATTGCATCCGTTGGAAGCGTCTGCGCCCCCACGTGGGCATCCGCGCCCGCGTTTGGGGGCGCCCGGCGCGCGGAGGCTAAGCCAAGCACCCCGGGTCGTATGTTGTCCGTTAGTTGCGGGGGCACCCCAAATCCAAAATTCACCCCGCCCGCACGCGCCTCGGCCCGCGCTGAAACCCCCGGTCGAACAGGCGCACTCTCCGCATCAGCAAATCGAGCAGGAAGAACACGATCGCGATCAGGATGAAGCGTTGCCACAGCGGCTGTTCGTACGTGACGACTTCGCCCGCGGGGTCGAAGAGGGAGGCAATGCTGGGCTGGAACTGGCCGCCGGAGGCTTGGGCGGCGCGTTCGAGGAGGGCGCGGTCGGGGGCGAGGGTTTGGTATTCGCCGGGGTAGGGTTGGGAGACTTGGCCGAAGCTGACGGCGACGGGGATTTTGCGTCCGTCTTCGTCGGTCTTGAAGTGTTCGGCTTTGAGGAGGAAGGAGCCGTAGGCGTCGAGCTGGAAGTCGGCTTGGTAGCGGCCGGGGGCGGTCTGGCGCATGGGGACTTCGCGGCGGTCGCCGCCCGGCAAGGGGCCCGTGGCGATGAGGCGGGACTGCATGGAGTTGTCGAAGCTGCCGTCGGGGGCGAAGGCGTCGACGCTGGCGTAGAGGTGGCCGCCGGCGACGCGGGTGTTCATGTCGAGCTCGCGGCGGTGTTTGGTGCGCATGTGCTCGCGTACGAGTTGGCCCCAGAAGCGGCCGAATTCGGGCCAGCGGAGCCAGTCAACGGCCCAGTTGTTTTTGAGGTCGCTGGTCCAGGCGAGGGACCAGCCGAGGCCGACGCGCCAGCGCGCGAGGATGGGCTCGCCTTGGTCGCTGGCGAGGATTTGTTGGGCGGGGGGCGGCTTGAGCTGGGTGGCGACGTAGCCGTGAAGGAGGGGGGCGCTCTGGATGGCGAGGCCGCGCAGGAAGTCGGCGTTCGAGGTCTGGCGGACGGGGAACCACTCTTGGACGGCGGATTGGCGCGTGAGCATTTCGGTCTCGCGCGTGAAGATGCGGGGCAGGCTGTTGGGGTCGGGGACGTGGTGGTAGCGGCCGCCGCCGGCGTCGGCGATCATGCGGAGGAAGTCGGCGTCGGAGCCGTCGCCCAGGCCGACGGTGGTGACGGTGATGCCTTCGGCGATCATGGCGCCGACGAGGTCGCGGATGCCGTCGGCGTCGGCGCGGCCGTCAGTGAGGAGTATGACGTGTTTTTTGCGCGCCTGGGCCACCGAGATGTCCTGGTAGGCGGCGTCGAGGGCGGGGAAGATGGCGGTGCCGCCGCCGGGTTGGATGGTGGCGATCTCGTTCTGGATGCGGCTCCTGTAGCGGGCGGGCTGGAGCTTGACGAAGCGTTTGGGTTGGGAGTCGAAGGCGATGATTTCGACCAGGTCGTCGGGGCCCAGTGTTTCCACGGTGGCGCGGCAGGCGGCTTTGGCCATTTCGATCGGGAGGCCCGTCATGGATCCGGAGCGGTCGATGACGAGGGCCATGGCGACGCCGGGCATGTCTTTCTGGCGTTCGCTGTCCATGCTGACGGGCAGGAGGCGTTCGATGGTGGTGTGGTTCCAGCCGCCGAGGCCGTAGCCCGCTTCGCCACCGGCGAAGAGGAAGCCGCCGCCGAGGTCGCGCACGTAGCGTTCGGTGAGGTCTTGGACGCCGGTGTCGACGTTCTCGGCGGGCACGTCGCTGAGGATGAAAAAATCGTAGCGTTCGAGCTCGCCGAGCGAGCGCGGCAGGGCGGTGGGGCTGCGCACGTCGACGTCGAACTGTTGCGCGCCGAGCGCGCTGGCGAGGTAGGTGGCACGCCCGGCCTGGCCTTCGACGTAGAGCACCGTCGGGCGGCCTGGGACGTCTAAGCTGGTGACGAACTGGTTGTTCTCGGCGAACTGGTCGGCGCCGAGCTCGTCGAGCTCGAGCTTGTAGCTGACGGGGCCGCCCACGCGCACCACGGAGCGGAACTTGACCTCGTTGCGGCCGGCGTCGAGCTGGACGCTGCGCACGGCGTCGAGGCCGTTGAGCACGTCGCCCTGGTAGAGCCGCGCGCGCGCCGTGCTGGGGCGGCTCGCGTAGATGTCGGCGGTGACGAAGAAGGGCTCTCCGACCTTGACGCCGCTCGGGATGTTCAGGCTCTGGACGGCGACCTCGGCGGGTACCGGTTGCTCGAAGGGCAGGGTGAAGAGTTTGACACCGAATTGGGCCGCGCGGTGGGCCTCGGCGAGCACGTCGCCGCGCGTCTCGATGCCGTCTGAGACGAGGACGGCGCGGCGCAAGTAACCGGGCGGGAAGACGCCGTACGCGAGGCGCAGGGCGGCTTGCAGGTTGCTCTCGGAGTAGAGGTCGCTGGAGCTGCCGCCATTGGCCCCAGAGGTCGCCCCAGTGCCCTTACGCTCTCGCCACGGCGGCAGCTGGCCTTCGGGGCCGAGCTGCACGAGCTCGGGTCGGCGCCCGAAGCGGATCACGGCCAGCGAATCTTCAGCGCCCTTCTGCTTCCAGGCGCCGTTGACGAGCGCCGTGGCGTCGTCGAGAGCGGCGTCGGAGACGGAGTCGCTCACGTCGATCAAAAACACGGTGGCGATGCGCCGCGTCTCGACGCTCTGCACGAGGCGCGACACACACAGCGCGAGCAGCGTGACGAAGCCGAGCCGGAAGAACGAGGACAGCAGGCGCTGTTGCCAGGGCAGGTCGGCGAGCGACCTGTAGAGCACGAACAGGAGCAGCGGCGCGATCAGCGCGTAACCGAGGGCGCGCGGCTCGAGCAGCTCGTAGCGGCTGCCGGCGTAGTCGAAGCCGATGGGCCCCGTGATGGGCAGGATGAAGCGCACGTAGCCGAACACGAGCAGGATCGTGCACAGCCCGAGGGCGAGCACGCTCAGCCAGCGCGGAATGGATCTAGGCCCGGGCATCGTCCCTCATGCCAGAGTCCGTCACACCGTCAGCCGGCGGTGATAGGTGAGCCACTCGATGGCCGACAAGAACAGCACGGCGATGACGAGGTAACCCCAGATCTGATGGCGCGCCCGGGCCTCGAAGCCGCGCGCCTCGCCGGCCTGGGCCTGCCCCAGGCTCAGCGTTTTTGACGGGGTGATCTGGCTCTCGTCCAGGTCCGCCGAGTTGGCGGCGAAGCGCGCCGGCGGGCCCTCGCTGCCGTCGATGGCGAGCTCGTAGAAGCCATTGAACATGCCCGCGTACGCGGCGCGGCCTTCTTTGATCGCGACCCTGTAGCGAGCTCCGTCGGGCTCGCTGATCCAACCGAGGTCGCCGGCGGCGGGCGCCGGGATCTGCCAGACCTCGCCGGTGCGGAACGACGAGATGTAGCCGGTGTCTTCCTCCACGAAGAAGTTGATGCTGTTGAGCACGAACAGCGGCCAGGCCACGCGCAGCACCAGGTCGCTGTTTCTGGGATCGAAGCCGAGCGCGACGAAGGCTTGCCCGTTGCGTCGACCTGCCACCAGGATCGGGCCGAGCTCGCTCGAGCCGACGACCTGGTCGCGCGCTTCGGGCTCGAGCGCGTGGCCCGCCTTGACCTGGATGTTCTCGGGGGCGATCCAGCGCAGGATGGCGCTCTTGTCGTCCCAGCGATCGAAGCCGAAGTCTTGAATGCTGCGGCGGTGGCCGACGGGGCCGCCCGCCTCTGGAACGTTCAAATACAAGAGCCCGCCCAGGCGCGCCTCGGGCGGGACGCTCACGCCGTCCAGGATCGTGACATCGAAGCGACCCTCCGGCAACGCATCGGCAGGGGACACCGTGGTCACTTCCAGGTACTCGTCGAGCAGGAGCGCCGCTTCGAGGTAGGTGTTGCTCGAGGTCACCACGAGCACGCGCGTGCGGTGCCGCTCCGGCATCAGGGCGTAGGCGCGGTTGTCGCTCGGCAGGTAGTCCTGCCCGGCGGGCATTTCGATGCTGGCTTCGAGCGTGCGGTCGGCCCCCGCCAGGTTGGGATAGAACTGGGCGCGGCGCTCTTTCGCGCCGAGCGAGAGGTGGCCCGTCTGCACGACCTGGCCGTCGCCGAAGAGCGAGAGCTCGACCTCGACGGGCGCTGGGTTGGTGTTGAACACCTCGAGCATCACCTCGTAGCGCGAGCGGTCGAGCGGGTAGCGGCGCACGGAGAAGGCGGTGATGGCGACGTTCTCCGAGGCGCTGCCGATGGGCACGAAGCTGAGCGCGACGTCACCGAGGGCGGGCACGTGGCGCGTGACGTCCTCCGAAAACGCGCCGTCGCTCACCACGATGATCTCCGGGTGGGTGCGCCCTCGCAGGCTATCGAGCGCAAAGCTCAGCGCGAGTGAGAGATCGACGCGCGTATCCGTGGCCCGCAGGCGCGTGAGGCCGAGCTCGAGCTCCGCCACGTCCTGGGTCATGGTGGAGAGCGGAGTGACGTTGGCGTCCATCTGCGCGATCAACAGGTGGTCGCTCGTGCCGAGCCCCGACAGAAAGCCGGAGGCGACCTCGCGCGCCTTGTCGAGCCGGCGCGGAGCGACGTCGGTCGCTTGCATCGAGGCGCTGGCGTCGATCAGAACGACCAGGTGGCGCGCGTCGACCGACCCGGCGCGGAGGCGTGGATCACCGAGCGCCAGCACCAGCAGCGCGAGCAAGAGCAACTGCAGGAGCAAGGACAGCCAGCGCTTGAGCTGTGAGAACAGCCGCGAGCTCTCGCGATCGCCGAGCACCCGCTTCCAGATCGGCGAGAACACCACGGGCACCGGCCGCCGGCGCAGCTTCAGAATATAGAGCAGCACCGCCCCGAACGCCGCCGCGGCGAACACGCCGAGCAAGGCGCCGAGGGGGAAGCCGGCGAAGAACATCAGCGCAGCACCCCACCGCGCCGCAGCACGGAGAGCACCAGCTCGTCGAAGGGGACGTCGGCGGGTGCCGCGAAGTAGGGCACGTGCGAGCGCGTGCAGAAGCGCTGGATGGCGGCGTCGTAGTCCTTGTGAGCGGCGCGCACGTTCTTCAGCACCTGTTCGGTGACGGTGACCTCGCGCTCTTCACCCGTCTCGATGTCGTAGACGTTGATGTCGCCCACGATGCCCTCTTGCCCGGCGAAGCCCCCACCCGGCTCGACCAGGTGCAGCACGTAGGGCTCGAACTTGTTGTAGCGCAGCACGTTGATGCCCGCTTCGAAGCCCGCTGGGTCGTACAGGTCGCTGAGCAAGATAGCGAGGCCGCGGCGCTTGTGCTGCGCCACGAACGTCTTGAGGCTGGCCTGCAAATCGGTGACGCCCGTCGCCTCCAGCTGCTCGAGGTAGTGGAACACCTTGAAGATGCGGTTCTTGCCGCGCGTGGCCGGCATGAGCAGGCCCTTATGATCACTGGCCGCGGCGACGGTGACGCGGTCCAGGTTGGCCAGGCCCACGTAGGCCAGCGCCGCGCACAGGCGGCGCGCCTGGTCGAACTTGCTGGGCGAGCCGAAGGCCATGGAGGCCGAGCAATCCACGATCAGGTAGATGCTCAGATCTTCTTCCTCTTCGTACAGGCGCACGAGCAAGCGCCCAAAGCGTTGATAGACGTTCCAATCCACGAAGCGGAAGTCGTCGCCCGGCACGTACGCGCGGTGGTCGGCGAACTCGACGCCGCTGCCCTGCTTTTTGGAGCGGCGCTCCGCGCGCATGCGCCCGGCAAACACCCGACGGCTGACCAGAGCGAGGGTCTCGAGCTTGCGCTGAAACTCGTCGTCGAAGAGTAAAGTGCTCTTGCTCTTCGCCCGCCGTTCGCGAGCGTCCCGCTGGGGCGCCGGGGCACGCCCCTTACCGCCGAACGTCTTTTTCAGCGCTTCAAACATGAGGAGCTGAGCTCAGCCTTCGGGAAGCGCCTTCAAAATCTCTTCGATCACGGCGTCCGTCTTCACGCCCTCGGCCTCACCTTCGAAGTTGAGGAGCACGCGGTGGCGCAGCGCCGGCAGCGCGGAGGCGCGTACGTCTTCGAGCGCCGCGGCAAAACGCCCCGCCATCAGCGCGCGGATCTTCGCGGCCAAGAGCACGGCCTGGGCGCCGCGCGGAGAGGCCCCTTCACGCACGAAGCGCCGCACGCCCGGCGGCGCGTCTGGCGACTGCGGCCGTGTGGCGAGCAACAGGCGGACCGCGTAATCCTGCACGTGCTCGGCGACCGGGACCTTGCGCACCAGCGACTGGAAATCGAGCAGCTCTTGCCGCGAGAGGCACGTGCGCGCCTCGGCGGAATGCTCGGTGGTGGTGCGCGCCAAAATTTGGTGCAGCTCCTCCCGATCGGGGAAGGGCACGTGCAGCTTGAAGAAGAAGCGATCGAGCTGCGCTTCCGGCAAGGGGTACGTGCCTTCCATCTCCAGCGGGTTCTGCGTGGCCAGCACCAGGTGCGGCCGCTCGAGCTCGTGGGTCTTCCGCCCCACGGTCACGCTGCGCTCTTGCATCGCCTCGAGCAGCGCGCTCTGCGTCTTGGGGGTAGCGCGGTTGATCTCGTCGGCGAGCACGATGTTGGCGAAGATCGGGCCAGGACGAAACTCGAAGACCTTGCCGCCGCTCTGCGCCTCGTCGATCACCGTGGTGCCGATCACGTCCGCGGGCATGAGGTCGGGCGTGAACTGGATGCGCGCGAAGCTGAGGCCGAGGGCCTTCGAGAGCGTGCGCACCAACATGGTCTTGCCGAGGCCGGGCACGCCCTCGAGCAGCGCGTGCGAGCCCGCCAACATGCAGGTGATGACCCCATCAATCACCTGGCGTTGCCCCACTATGACCCGCCCGATTTCCTCGCGCAGCACCCCGAGCTTGTTCCGGAACCGCTCCGCCTCGCGCTCGACCTCTCGTGTGTCACTCATGATGATGCCTACGACGCTTCTCCAGACTGCTATATTTCCAAGGCGCCAATCTCGCGAGCACCCGGGCCAAGCGCCGGTGCCGGCGCGGCTCGAGCGCTGGGTCTGCTCGAGTGCCGCTCATGGGCGGACCTATTCACCCTGCCGCGGGCGAATCAGCTGAAAGTAACGGCGCACGTAGAACTCGTAACCTGCCGGAATGGTATCTTGCTCGAGCACGTCCTCCGCAACGGTACGATACTGTGTGTATACCTTCTGGTACCGGCTGCCCGTAAATCCCCGCTCGGCCGCGCCATACACGACCTCGCTGGCCGCCACGCCTTGGCCCGTGTCGACGGCCGCCGCCGTGACGTCCTCGGTCTTGCCGGCGAGATCGGTGGGCGGGCCCTTGGGGTCGGGGCCGCCGCCCGAGCCCGGCTCTTGCCCGCCGGCAGGGCCATCACTTTGCCCCCGTTGCTCACCCCCTGGGCTCGAGCCGCCGGGACCTGGCATGGGGATCGGTTGGCCTCCCGGACCGAGAGTCAGGCGAGGCTGACCTTTCTGCCCTCCTGGCTGGTTCTGCTTACCCGCTTGATCCCCGGGCGAGGGCTGGCCCTTTTTACCGCGCGCTCGTTCCGCGAATTGTTGCAAGCGGCGCAAGTGCTGCTCACGCCCCGGGCCGCCTTGACGAAGCAGCTCCCGCAGCTCTTCGAGCTGGCGCTTGAGCTCCTGCTTCTCTTTTTGAGACAGCTGCTGCCGGGCCATGCGGTTGACGTCTTCCGCCCCCGCTTGCAGGTGCTCCGCGCTCTTGCCGAGCTCGCGCATCAGCTCCTCTGCCGCCTTGGCGAGCTCGCGATCCAGGCCGCTCATCTCCTCACGCGCCTTCTTCGCATCCGTCAGGTCCCGATCGAGCCGCTCCAGCCGCCTTTTTTGTTTCTCTTGCTCGGCGCTCTGCTCGGGGGACGCCGCCTGCTTCTCGTTCTTCTTCTGTAACAAGCGGCGCTGTTGCGCCTCGGCCTCACGGCGCGCCTGCTCCAGCCGCTCCACCCGACCGTTGGCTTGGGATGCCGCTGCGTCGAGCGCCTTGCGCAAGCGCTCGAGCTCCGCCGGATCGACCTTTTCCTGCGCTGCCAGCCTCTTGGCCAACTGGCGCAGCGCCTGATCGGCGTCCTCTAGCTGGTTGGCCTTCAGCGCGTCCGCGATGGGGCGCGAGAGCGGGCTCTTCTCGAGCTGGTCGGCGAGCTCGCGCAAGCCGGTTTCGAGCGCTGCATCGGCCTCAGACCCTGCGCTCAGCGACCGTTCGATGTCCGCGAGACGCCGAAACAGCTCTCGCCGATCCAGACGCCGTTCCGCCATGTCTTCGACCAATTGATTGAAGTCGGAGACCGCGCGGGTGAGCTCGGGGCTGCTCTCTGAAGCCTGAAAAGGCTCGATCGATTCGCGCAGAAAGGCCAAATCGTCCGCCCCCAGCGCCACCGGATCCATCGGCAAGGCGACGGGGAGCACCACCTCGGGCGCAGGCGGGCGGGTCTGAATGAAGCTCACGGCGACGGCGGCGAGGGCGAGCAACACACTCAGCCAAGCCGCGCGAGGCAACCGTACCGGGACCGCCCGGGCAGGATTGGGCCGCTCGACGGCGAGCAGCGCGTCGGCGATGGCGGCCTCCATGAAGGGGCTGCGCTCCGCTTTTGCCAATTTGGAGAATGCGAGCGCGTTGGTGATGCGATCGGCGCTACCGTGATGCCGGTCCAACGCCAGGGCGCCGGTGTGAGGCGACCTGCGAAGCAGCCAAGACGACGCGACCCCGACGACAGGGACGAGGCATGCCGCGACGAAACCGTAGCGCAGCCACGCCAGCAGGGCGGGCCCGGGCTGCGCCCATTTGGCGACGGCGAGCCCCACCACGGCATACGCGAGGGGCACGGGCAGCAGGCGTGCGAGGCGACGCAGGGCAGCATTGAGGCGCTGCCGGCGAGCCGCAGCGCGGGCGGCATGTGAGAGACGCGGCAATTGCCCTGATCTCGGCCCATTGCTCATGAGCTAAGGGTAGCCTGATTGGCCTCCTGTACCCGTGATTTCTCGTTTCGCAGAAAAATCCGCACATTTCAAGATCGAGAACGGCGGGGAGCTCTCGACGTCGAAACAGAGACCGACAAACCGCCCCGGCGCATACGTGGGGGGCCGTGATCGCGCAACGAAGACACTCGGGGAAACCTCGCGAGCGCGCCGTCGAGGAAGACGAGAGAGGTGCACGCTGGGTCACGACGCGATTGTAACTTCCAAAGCGAGAGTCTATGCCGTCTGCCACGGTGCTTCTCGAGCAGCCAACGCCCACGTCAATGGTCGGCGAGGTCGACGCCGCGATAACCGTCACCTCTCGGCAATGCTCACCACGTGAAACCTGGGATCGCGGCGCAAGCGCCCAACACAGTGCTTGACCGCAAAAGCGACCTGGTTTCGAATACGCCCCGCCTTCTCCGAAAGTAGGATCATGTCAAAAAACGAAGACACTCTGGTGCTCGTCGCCGACGACGAGCCAAGCATGCTCGCGCTACTCAGCGCGTACATCCGTTCCAAGGGCTATCGAGTGCTCGAGGCGTCCGATGGTGACATGGCTTGGCAGTTGGCTCGCGAACACCTGCCGCATGCCGTCGTGCTCGACGTGATGATGCCCGGCATGAGCGGCTGGGAAGTGTGCAAGAAGATCCGCGAGTCAGTCTCGCTGGCCCACACCGGTGTGGTCATGCTCACCGGGATTGGGGAGAGCCTGAACGAGCTCACGTCGCCGCTGTATGGAGCGGACGCTTACATCGACAAGCCGTTCGAATTTGCCGAGCTCGAGGCGCGCATCAAAGAGACGCTGGAACGCCGCCGCGACGGCGCGCTCGGCCGTCCCGACGCCGGTAGCGACGACGATGACGACTCCGACGAGGAGAACGAGGACGACGACAGCGACGACTCTGACGATGATGGTGACGATGCCCCCAAGGCAAAGGGCAAAGGGAAAGCCAAGACCAAGGCCAAATCCAAAGCCGCGTCGGACGATGACGATGACGACGACTCGGATGAAGATGACGAGGAAGACGACGAGGACGAGGACGAGCGCCCGTCACCGCGTCCCAAGCGAGGCGGCACGGACGAGGAGGACCCCGTGACCCAGCGCCTCGCGAAGACAGCCTTGGGCAAGAAAGCCAAGAAGAAGGCCAGCCGCGCCGCGGCAGCGTCCGAAGACGGCGACTTGGGCAGCGAGGCCGACGTCATCCAAGCGGCGCAGGCCGAAGTACGGGCCAGCAAAAAGGCCGGGAAGAAGGCAGGCAAGAAAGCCGCCAGCAAGAAGGCTGCCAAGAAGGCCGCTAAAAAGGCTCCCAGCAAAAAGAAGGCCTCGAAAAAGGTCGCCAAAAAAGCTGCCGGCAAGAAGACCGCTGGCAAGAAGACCGCTGGCAAGAAGAAAGCAGCGGGCAAAAAAACGTCCAAAAAGGCCGCCAAAAAAGCTGCCGGCAAGAAAAAGGCCTCGAAAAAGGCCGCTAGCAAGCCGGCGGCCAGCAAAAAGGCCGCCAAAAAAGCCAAGAAGAAGGGCAAGCGCCGGGGTTGATCCCGAGCGTGGCCGTGCCGCGGGTGAGAGGCTCGCGGCACGTGCTCTGACGCAGACCTAGCTCAAAAGCGTGCTCTGCGTCGGAGGCTCGTCCGAGGCTCACGGCAGCGTCAGGTCACGGCACGCTCGAGCTCGAGGGCTCGCCCTCGGCAGCGCCGCCCAGCGGCAGGTCGTATTGCAAGCCGAGCATCACGCTCGCTCGTTGGCTCGGGATGAGCTCTGGGGCCGTGCCTTGTGCGCGGGTCTTCAATGGGCCCGCCGTGTACGGGTTGCTCGCTGCAAAAGAGTAGTCGCCCATCACGCGGTACGAGAGCCCCGCGATGATACGCCCGGTAGCGGTCAATCGCAGACCGAGCTCCGGAGGAGCCAACGGCAGGCGCTCGAACCCGGCGTCCTCGCCCGCGTCAGCTAGCCGCTCCCCGCTGAAGTGCGCGGCCAGGCCCAATACCGGCAGCGGCTGCTGCAAGTCGTAAGAGATGTGGGCGTTGCCATAGATGGATGGGGTGACGGTGATCAAGCGTGGCCCCGCGGGCGTGTTGATCCGGCTGTAGGCGCTCGTCAGGTTGAAGCCATAGGTCAATCGACCCAAGAGCGAGGCCGAGTCGTACCCGCCGTTGAAGCCGAAGTTCTCGATGGACGCGACATTTTGAAATTGAGAGACGTTCCGCGCCGTATTTGCGAGCAGGCCGGCGCGCTTGGCCTCCCGAACCACTACTCCTCCTTCGTCGACATTCACGAAGTTGTCTTGCATCTCACGCGCGATGATCATGTCCCTCCACCTGGAGAGAAACAGGCCAAACACCAGGTTGTGCGCGCCAAAGCGTTGTTGCAGGATGAGCTCTACCGAGCGCACCGTTTCGGGGCGCAACTTCTCCGGGAGCAGCGCCCACTCGGGGTCACGAAAGGTCTTCTCGTCCGTGGTCGGGCCGCGCAGCGCCTCTGAGTAGATGCCTTTGACGGTGGCCTGTGGCCAGGGGGATGCGATGACCGCGCCTCGTGGCGAGATCCGACTGCCAAAGCCCTGATCGAAGTCCCAGCGAGCGCCGGCATTCAGCGTGAGCCACGCTGACGGACGATAGACTTGCTGGGCATATAGTGCGGCGGCTGCTTCGGTGCGATCGACCTTGCCGTAAGTCTCCGTCTGGCCGCTGGCGAGCTGCTCGCGCCCATTTTGGTAGCCCACGCGCCGCACGCGCCCGTCAGCTCCCAGCAGTGTCGTCAAGGAGCCCTCCCCGTTCCAATCGATGTTGGTCTGTACCTCGGTGCCTATCCACCTGGCATAGCCAGCGTTCGTCTTTGCACACAACCCGTAGAGCGTACCGCCGCAGTTATAATACGGGTGATATTGCCAGCGCGCCGATTGATCGACGAGGTCAGCGTACGTGCGCACGAGCAGCGAGCTGATGCTGGAGAGGTTGCGGTGCCATGACAGCTCGAGGCCCAGTTGCGAGCGATCTTGATAAGCATCCGGATCGTCAAAGTCGCCACCCTCGGGCGGCTGCTCACGCCGGGTCAGGTACGGCTCGGACCGCCGGCTCGAAACCCAATGGGCCGCGGCTTCGACTTCTCCGACCGCGAGTCGCACATACGCCGAGGGCGTGCGCTCGTAGTAGTTGCGGGTGGTTTGGCCCCCCCAGATCCCAAGCGGCGCGCGCGGTCCAAAGCTCACTTGCGGGCGCGATTGAGGCCCCCAGGTCAGGGTCGGGCCGACCATGGAGTAGTACTCGACGCCCAGGGTGACCTCCGCGGGAGAGTCCGCCAGGCGAAACTCGTAGCCGGCGGTGGCGCCGACGCGATAGGCCTGCCCGAGGTGACTCAGGTAGGGCGAGATGCCCCCCGGGCCGATGGGATCATGCGCACGGTCTAGCGGCGGTGCGAACGTGGCTTCGGCGAAGACGTGCGCGCCGGCCAAGTCTCTCGCCCGGCGCGTGACCACGTTGATCACACCGAACATGGCGTTTGCCCCGTACAGGACGGAGCCGGGTCCGAGCACGATCTCTACGTGATCGATGAGCTCGATGGGCAAGCCGAGCCCGTGTCCGTGCAGTGAGGTCCCGCTCTCCTGATCATTGAGCGTGTGCCCGTCCAAGAGCAGGAGCACATGCCGGCCGTGGTCCGCTGCAAACAACACGGCGCGAGAGCCGACCTCCGGCTCCCCGAGTGGGTCCTGTGACACCATCCCCATGCTCAAGAACTGATAGGCCTCGGCGAGCGTACGTAGGCCATAGCGACGCAAGTCTTCCGCGGTGATGCTGAGCGAAAGCGCGGGTGCGTCTGCCGCCGTGCCCGCCGACTTGTTAGCCGTCGACTCGATCGATTCGGACAGGAGCGCGTCGAGCTCGCTGTCGGCGTTCGCCGAGGGGGCATGCATCCCGAGCGCGACGCAGGTCAGAGCGAGGAGTATCTTCCGGTTCACTGGACCACCCGCGTGATGGCGAGGAAGCTGGAGTCAAAGGCGATCCCTTGGCGCCTGGCGCTGGCCAGATTGACTACCAACTTGGGTCGCCCCGAGACGAGATCAAAACCTAAAACGAGCCCTTCTTTGATGTAGGAGAGCGTACCGGCGACGGTCAGCACTCGAGAGACCTCCAGCGCTTTGGCGATGGAAACGGCCTCCTTGTCAAAGCCCGGCGTGAGATAAACGATCGCCACCTTACGATCTGCGCAGAAGGCGGCGAGTGAGCTCGCGTCGGTCCATTGCACCCGGAGCTCTTCATGCGGCAAGCCCGCGACGGGACCCACCTCGCGGAAGGCGCCGAGCATCTGGGCCGCCGCGCGCTCGGAGTCGCTGCTCGACGATTTAACGACCACAGCGATTGTCACCCTCTCCTTGACGCGCGCGGAGAAGTTGCGATCAAAGCTGGCAACTTTCCCGACCAGGGCCGCCTGTACGCGCGCGGGGACGATGAGATCCTCGGCTCTCGCCCAACGCGCGCCAAGCGTCATACCGTGCATGACGAGCCCGAACAGAGCGATCCAACTAAGACTGAAGCGCTGAGGCCGCCGACCCGCCATCGCAGACGGTCGACGACGTTTCGGCATGCACTCGTCGTGGCACATCTGTCCTGCTCGGATACGGCCGTCGGCTCGCAATGTTCAGCCCGAGCGCTGGGCGGGTGACTTTCTCATCAGCAGAGCTCCGTCGGGAGCCTCCGCCGCGTGATAGAGAGCTGAAAGCGACACGGATGTGTGTCTTCAGTGGACCGGGATGGATGCTTAATTTGAGCGCAGGAAGAGACGTTCTACGGCTGAGGCGCCCGGGGGCGTCGCCGGCCGTTGGCAAAGCTCGCCTCTCGCCGTCTCGTAACGGCACAGCCGGCGAGCTGTTCAGACCATGCGCACACAAGCCCAGGCTCCTCAGAAGCTCTTTCTATCCATCGCCGTCCGCGTCACCGTTCCGGTCGGTGCGTTGGTGGTGGCTGTCTCGATAGGCGCCTACCTCGGGCTCGTGCACCAGTCCCGCATCTCGTTGCTGCATGCGAAGGAAGTGGCCGCGGACATGGTGCTCAAGCTGAGCTCCACATCTGTCATGCCGGCCGTGGTCTTCGGCGACCCGGAGGGGATGCAGCGCGCCATGGACGACCTTGCGCGCAATCCGGAAATCTCTGGCGTGGAGCTCTGGGCCTCGGATGCAGCGCCGGCGGACGGCACGGACGCACCCCTGGCCGCCGTGCATAGAACCGCGGGCGCGCTCGGGCGGCCATCGGCGCCGGAGAGCCGGCGCTGGATCGAGGGCGGCTCGATCCGGCTCGTGGAGCCCGTAATCAACCCCGACGGCAAGGTGGTCGCGGCGATCACCGCGCGGGTCTCGACGGCTCGCGAGACCACCGCCCTGGCGCAGCTCGCGCGTCAGATTCTTTGGGTGTCTGCGGGCACTGCGCTGTGCCTCATCTTCGCCATTCTCTGGGTCATCAACGGCGTCGTGATCAGGCCCGTCAAACGCTTGGACTCCGCCGCGCAGAGGCTGGCGCACGGAGAGCGCGTCGTGCCCGAAGGCGATGCTAAGCGCGTTCGGGTCGAGGACGAAGTGGTCCGCCTGGCGGCCACCTTCGGCGATATGGCTGAAGCCGTGCGCGATCGTGAGGCTCGCCTCGGCGTCCGCAACGCCGAGCTCAAGCTCATCTTGGACAGCGTCCGCCAGGGCTTCTTGACCGTGCTGCCCGACGGCACGTTGCTGCCGGAGCGCTCGGCTATCCTCGACACCTGGTTCGGGCCTCTGTCAGCCGACGAAACGGTCTCGGGCGTCGTGGGCCGCATCGACCCGCGCGTCGTGGATTGGTTCCACGTCGCCTGGGAGCAGCTGCTCGCCGGCATGCTGCCATTGGACATGTCGCTGGATCAACTACCGAAACGCCTGGAGCGCGCCGGTCAGCATTTCGACGTCGGCTATCACACCGTCTCCAAGGGTGAAGAGCTCGACCGCGTCGTGCTCGTGCTGACTGATGTCACGGCAGGAGTGGAGCACCAGCGTACGCTCGCCGAGCAGCAAGAGTTCGCCACGCTCGTCGACCACTTTGTGCGCAATCGCCGCTCCTTTGTCGAATTCTGGCGGGAGGCGGCGCAGCTCATCCGGGGTATCGGCGAGCCCACCGAAGCGTCCAAGCGAGACTTGCACACGCTGAAGGGCAACGCGCGCGTGTTCGGCCTGAACCGCCTCTCCACCCTCTGTCATCGCCTCGAAGACGCGTATCAGGAGGGCCGCGATGGTACGGCCGAGCGCGGGGATTTAGAGGCGATGTGGGGAGCCTTGCGCGAGCGCATGGACCCGCTCTTGCTAGGCGCGACGGGGTTCGTGGAGATCTCCAAGGAAGACTACCTGCGCCTACTCAGCGCCGTGCGCGAGCACAGCTCGTTTGAGCTGCTGGAGGCGCTGGTGACCGGTCTGCGCAGCGAACCCACCGCCTGGCGCCTCGAGCGCGCCAGAGACGCCATCGAGGTCGTCTGCAACAAGCTCGGCAAAGCTCTGCCCACGATCGTGATGGACCACGGCGATTTGCGTTTGCCCCCAGGGCCCCTGGCGCCGTTCTGGAGCGTGTTGTCGCACGTGCTCAACAATGCGGCCGACCACGGCCTCGAGTCGGATGAGGAGCGCCAGGCGGTCGGCAAGCCCATCCCCGCCTGCATCTGGCTGTCTACCCGCATGCGCAATGACGAGCTCTTGATCGAGGTCAGAGACGATGGTCGCGGGATTGCGTGGGACAAAGTTCGACAGCTCGCCCGCGAGCGCGGGCTGGCGCACGCGTCGCACAGCGATCTCGAGGCTGCGCTCCTGGCGGACGGGTTTTCGCTCAAGAGCAGCACCACCGAGGTGTCGGGCCGCGGCATCGGGCTGGCTGCCGTCAGAAGGGTCGTGGCCGCAATCGGCGGTAGAATCGAGCTCGAGAGCGCCGAGGGCCAGGGCACCCGCTGGAGTTTCCTGTTTCCGATCCGCGCGCTCGCGCAGCCGGAGGCAGACGGCTCTGCTCAGGAGGCGCTCGAGCCCAGCCCCATGAGCCGAATCAAAGAGCTCGCCGAGCGTAAAAGCCACACTTTCGAGGAAACAGCATCATGATTTACAGACACAATGACTCTCACACCAGGGCGGCGCGCCGCGGCATCCGCTCGTTCGCTCCGTGTTTTTGCAGCTTGCTCGTCGCGTTTGCGGCCAGCGCCTGCGCGACATCGGAGGACCCCGCTGAGGCGCCGCCAGGAGCCGCTGGCACCGGACCGTCGTTGACGGGCACCGTCGGACGCCTGCTGGAGAGCTCCGAGACCTGCACTCAGCCCCACACGATCTGCGCCAAATTGGCGGTCCCGTCAGACATGGCGGGTACTCCGGCGAGCATCCAGTTTGTCATTTACGACTCGCCCGATCCGCCCACCCACCCGCCCAACGCCTACGCGGGCCTTTTTCCGTCAGCCGACGTGACGCCTGGGGAGACGCAAAAGTTCGAGCTGACGGACGCGGGGCTCGAGGGCAACTACTGGCTCTTTGGCATCATGTATATGCCGGGAGGCACTCCGTTCGACTTGCCAACCCTCGGCGTCGACTACGTCCAGATGAGCAATGCGCTGCCGCTGCCCCTCGACGGCAGCCCGCTCAACTTGGAGACTGCCATCTCGCTGGTCCGCGCGCAGTGAGCGGAGCTCCCACCCATCGAGTGCCGCTACGGCAAGGGCCCCTTCGGGCGTTCGCTCTGGCGCTGCCTGGCCGCGACCACCAACGCGGATAGCTCCGCTTGAGTGACCCCCAAGCGCTGCGCCGTCTGCTGGGCTAAAGCGCTCTCGGCCACGCCGCGCTCGAAGCGATACGTCGGACGTTTTTCGGCATCTAACCCCACGCACAAAAACTCGAGCCCCGGTAGCGGGCGGGTCTGCTCGAGCCGCGCGGCAAACTCGAGGAAATGCGTGGTGACGAACGCCTGCCCCGAGAGCTCGTGCAGGAGCTCGATCACCATGCGAAACAGCTCCTCTGCTTCGGCGGGGTTCGTGCCGGAGCATAGCTCGTCGACGAGCACCAGCGCGCCGACCTCGAGCTTCTCGAACATGCGCCGGATCCTGAGCAGCTCCGTACCGAGCCGCCCTTCCCGCTGATCCACCTCGGGCAGGACCGCGAGCGAAGCGAACAGGCCATCTTGCCAGGGCAGCTCCGCTGCCTGTGCGGGCACGAACAGCCCCGCCTGACCCAGCACCTGCGCCACACCCAGGGCCTGCAACAGCCGCGTCTTGCCGCCCGAGTTGGGCCCCGTGATGATGACGATCGCGCCGAGCCCGCCGGTGGCGAGATCACAGGGCCGCGGCGGCCGCTCTTCGAGCAACAGGAAAGGATTGAACAGCCCCGACAGCCGGCGCCTCTCCCCCACGAACTGGGGCAGGCACACCTCGAGGCCTCGACTTCGCGCAAACTCGGCGAGCGAGCCGCCGAGGCGATAAAATTCGAGATCCGCGAGCAACTGCAGCGACGCGACAAACACGTCCATCACCTCGTCGAAGGTGTCGTGCACGAGCCGCGCAAACACCTCTTCTTTGCGCAACCGGTAGCCGCGAAAGCCTAGCGAGAGACGGCCCCAGAAGCGGCGCCAGGGCGAGACGTGAAAGGGGTTCGCCACGTTTTCGTCGATCCGGACGACCTGCATGCTGCGCACGTCGCCCTCGCGCCCGAGCCGCACGTTGACTTGCACGTTGGCCAAGCGCCCGTCGTAGTCGAGCAGATTTCTGAGCTTCTCGTAGCCCGCCCCCGCTCGAACCGCGTCGGACCACTCCGCGATGCGGCGCAAACCGGACGTCGCGCCCGAAAACCCGGCGGCCTCCTCCACGACGGTCTTGGCTGCGGCGAGCACGTCGAGGCCGCGGCGAACCGGGTCGAGGCGGACCCCGACTCCGCCCGCTTCGAGCAGCTCGAACAGCGCCTCGATCTTGCCCACGAACCCCGCGACGTGCTGCCGGAGCGCGGGCACCCGATCGAGCTCGGAGCTGATGGCCTGGCGAAAGCCGACCACTTGCAGCGCGTCGGGCCCCGAGGGCGGTGCGGCGAGCACGCCGAGGAGATAGCGCCGCACGCCGGCGCTCGCCGAAGAACGCGGCGCGCCCCGGCCGCGCCACAGCACGCGCTCGATGAGCGGCGCCAGGAACAAATCATCGCTGAAACACTCGGCGCTCCACAGCGACTGTCCCGGCTTGGCTTCGGACACGCTGCGCGCGAGATCCGCCTGGCTGCCCCCCGCGCTGAACGCAAACGTCAGGCTGTGGCGCAACCCCGCCGTATTCAGGCGCAGCCGCGGCGCGCCTCCGAGCAGGTCGACGAAAGGCGCGGCCGACTTCACGCTCATGAGCCCGCGCTCCGATGCCGTGCCCAGAAGTCCTCCACCAGGCTGAGCTCAGTGACCCGGCGCGCCGGCGGCAAGCCCTCGAGCAAGCGCCGCCCATACCCTTTGCGGTGCACGCGCCCGTCGAGGAGCGCCACCACCCCATAATCGGTCTGGCTGCGGATCAGGCGCCCAAAGCCTTGCTTGAGCGTGAGCTGCGCCAAGGGCAGATGCAGCCGCGTAAACGGCGACTCGCCCGCCAGGCTGAGCTCGCGCGAGCGCGCCTCGACGATCGGGTCGCTGGGGACCGGAAACGGCGCCTTCTCCAAGACCACCAGCCTGAGCGCAGCGCCCGGCACGTCGACCCCCTGCCAGAAGCTCGAGGTGGCCACGAGCACGGCGTTTTCGGCGGCTCGAAAGCGCAGAACCAGCGTCGCCTTGGGAGCCTGCCCCTGCAAGAGCAGTAAGCGCGGCCCGAGGCGCCCCTCGAGCGCCCGATGAAAGGCGTGCATGGAGCGCAGCGAGGTAGTGAGCACGAAGGCGCCGCCGTCGCAGGAGTCGATCAGCACCGCCGCGCGCTCCGCCGCCTGAGCCAGAAAGCCTACGTCGTCGGGCGAGGGCAGATCATTGGGCAGGTACAAGAGCGCTTGCTCCTCGAAGCAAAAGGGCGAGGGCACGCACAGCTCCTCGACGCGGTAGAGGCCGCTGTCGAGGCCCAGGCGCTGGCGCTGGAAGCGAAAAGGCCCGGAGAGCGTCGGGCGCGCTGTATCACTCGACACATCGCCGCTCGGCTCCTCCAGGCTCATTTCATCGTCCCGCACGAACGCCGGTTCTGCGAGCGCGGGCTCAGGCATGGGCTTCACGCTACCACTCGACAACGTGGCGGAGGTGAGCACGATGGCGGGCACGACGTCGAACAGGCGGCTCTGCAAGATGCTCGCGAGCCGTACGGGCGAGGCGGTCAGCTTGCGAGAGCGTGCCCCCGCCTCGAACCACACCACCGAGCCCGGCGCGCCTCGGGCGATGCTGGCCAGATCGTCGCGCAGCGCGCTGGCCCGCCGCGCTAGCGCGGAGAGCGCCTCGCTGCCGGTGGGCGCCGCGCTGACGGAGAACAGCTGTTCCGCAGGCTCACGCGCCCCGTCGCTCGTGTGGATGCGACCGCCGAGGCCCTCGAGCGCCGTGTCGAGCGCAAACCAGTGCCCCTCGACGTCACCCGCCCAGGCCTCTGCCGGCAGGAGCGCCCGCCCCTCGGCGCCCTGCACGGACCTGCCGACGGCGTCGAAGAAAGCCTCGCACGACGCTGAGATGCGGCGCGCGTGATCAGCGGCGGCGGCCCCGAGCTGGCGCTCGAGCAGCGGCCAGGCGTCGCTGCAGAGCCGCGCCACGCGCGCGCTCGACACGCTCACCCCAAAGTGCTCGGTGGCCACGTCTTCGAGCTGATGCGCTTCGTCGAAGATCACGGCATCGTAGTCCGGGATCACGCTCGCCGGGTGCGCGCCTCGTAGCGCGAGGTCGGCAAAGAACAGGTGGTGATTGACCACCACGATGCGTGCATCGGCGGCCGCTCGCTTCATGCGCGTGACATAACAGCTCTCGAAATAGGCACACCCCTGGCCGATGCGCCTCTCGCTGGACGCCGAGATGCGGCCCCAGATTGGGTCGTCCTCCGCGAGCGCGGCCATGTCTTCGAGAGCGCCCGTCGGGCTCGCGTCCAGCCAGGCCTCGACGCGGGCCAAGCTCGACGACCACTCGGGTTTGAGCGACTCCGCGCTCGAGCTAAACTCATGGTAGCGCCGCCGACACACGTAGTTCGGCAGGCCTTTCATCAGCGCCGAGGGCACGTTGAAGCCGAGGACGCGGTCGACGAGCGGCAAATCTTTGTAGAAGATCTGATCCTGCAAGGCTCGCGTCGCCGTGCTGATCACGATTTTCTTGCGGCGCGACTCGAGCAAGGCGGGCACGAGGTACGCGAGCGTCTTGCCAGTGCCGGTCCCGGCCTCGATCATGGCGATGCCGTCGTTGCGCAGGCAGCGCTCCACGCTCGCCACCATCTCCAGCTGTCCCGGGCGCGCCTCGTAGCCGGGCATCGCGTCGGCGAACGGGCCAGCAGGTCCCAAAAGATCGGCTGCACCCATTTGTTCACCCATGTTGGTCCACTGGACGCCCGAGCGGCAACTGCAAGGGCTCCAATCCGCCCGGCCAGCGAGCCCGTGCGCTTCGTCCAGCGCGTCCAGAACGGCGCCCCCGGCGTGAGTTGGACCCCACGGGGCGGCGTGCTATCAGCGGCGCTCGTGTCGCGGCCAAAGGCCGACCGACAGGGTCCCGGCGCGGGTCCCCGAGGTAGCAAAGTCACCCAGGAAGTAACCCGAGAAGCATGCTGAACAGCTTCCGCAAAGGCGGCGTCATCCAGTTTATAATGGGCGGCGTCATCCTCATGATCATCGCGGCCTTCGCCCTGGACTCCCGGGGACCGAAGTCCAACTACGAAGCCGAGTGTGCCGCCCGAGTCGGCGACGCCTGCGTGGCTCCCCGTGACTTTACGGCTGCGTTTCAGATGTCGGTGCGGCCGGATCTGACGCCCAAGGAGATCAAGCGCCTCGGCATCCGCAAGATGATTCTGGAAGGGCTGGTGGAGCGCGAGCTCTTGATCTCCGAAGCCAAGCGCCTCGGCATCTCGATCAGCGAAGAGAAGGTCGATGCCGAGCTGGCGCTCGGGCGCTTCCACTTCTCTCTGCCCGCGGAGCGCGACGGTCAGCTGCCCATGCTGACGTACGTCAACGTCCGGCATCCGGAGACCGAGGCCTTCAACTTCGAGATCTACCAGCGCGTCGTGCGCAACTACGCCCGCATGAGCAGCAAGGATTTCAAGGCCTATCAGACCGATGAGCTGATCGCGAGCCGCATGCGCGACTTGTCCAAGACGGCGGTGCGCGTCTCCGAGGCGGAGGCCTATGAGCAGTTCGAGCAGGCTGGCGCCAAGGCCACGGTGCGCGTGGCGCAGCTCGCGGCGGACTGGTTCGCTCGTTTCGGAGTGGCGCTCTCGGAAGAGGCGCTGCGCGCTCACATGACGGCTCACGCGGCCGACATCGACGCGGCCGTTGCGGCGCAGGCAGCGACCTACGCTGAAAACTGCCCGCTCGTGAGCGAGATCTTCTTTGCGTTCCCGCCCGCAGCAGACGAGCAGGATGAAAAAGAGACTCGCGCCCGCGCCGAACGGGTCGCGGGCGAGGCGGCCAAGGCATCCGCCGCGAGCTTCGACGTCCTGGCTCGCATTCACAGCGCGGCGCCCAGCGCCAGCTACGGCGGCAAACGCGGCTGCTTGTCGGCCACCGAGAGCGAAGAGAGCGCGGAGCTCGTCAAAGCCGTCGAGGGGCTAGCCCCCGGTGAGCTGTCGAAGCTCGTGGAGCTCCCCCGTGGCTTCCACCTGCTGCGCCTGGAGCAGCGCGTGCCGAAAGAAGAGCTCGCCAACGTGGGTCGCGCGTACGTGGCACGGCCCGAGGCCGCCCGCGCCGCGGCCGACACTTTGACTCGCCAGTTCGCCGAGGCTTTGAAGGCCAGCCTGGCCGGCGGCAAGGGCATGCAGGAGGCCGTGGACGAGCTGACGGCGAGCGCCATCGCCACCAGCCCCCTCACGCTGAGCCTGCCGAAGGCCGGCGGCAAGCCGAGCGAGCTCGAAACGGCCGCGCTCGAGTCGCGCGATCGGCCCCAGGTGGACGTGAGCTCGAGCTTTTCGCGCGGGGGCGTGGCCAACCCGGTTCCCAACGCGATCTCTGGAGCGGCCGCCAAGCAGCTGGCGTTCACCCTGAAGGAAGTGGGCGAAGTCTACTCGGAGCCGATCGAGACCCGCGAGGGCCTGGCCGTGCTACAACTCAAAGACAAAGAGCCGGCCAAGCGCGAGGACTTCGAGAAGAACAAAGCTGACATCATCGGCGAGTTCAAAGAAAAAGTGGAAGCCGAAGCGCTCACGGCGTTCGTGGGCCGCCTGCGTAAAGCTCGCGAGAGCGAAATCAGCATCAATGAGCGTTTCTTGGAAGCCAAGGCCGACCCCGGCAACGACTCTTGAACACCGTCTCGTACGAGCTCGCCGCACAGCGTCCCCATTTGGTCCGGAGATGGCTCCAAAGCAGGACGGCACAATTGCCCAATAACCAGCGGCCGCGTGCCATCACCGGCCTCGGGAGCAGAGCCTTTTGGAGCTAACTGAACTCACGCCCATTCGTACCGTGCTCGCCAACGGCTTGCGCTTGCTGGCCATCCCGATGCCACATGTGCACCGCGCGGTGCTCGAAGCGCAGATCCGCATCGGCTCTCGCTTCGAGAGCCCGGGGGAGAACGGCATCAGCCACTTCCTCGAGCACATGCTCTACCGCGGCACACCGCGCTTCCCGAGCGCCCACGACCAGGCGCTCGCGTTCGAGACGCTCGGAGGCACGCTGCAGGCGGCCACCGCGAAGGACTTTGGCTCGATGCAAATCGCCATGCCCCCCGAGCGCTTCGGCGCCGTGCTGCCGCTCGTGAGCGAGGTGTATCAAGCTCCGATCATGAGCGGCATCGAGATCGAGCGGGGCATCGTGCACGAGGAGATCCTCGAGACGCTGGACGAGGGCGGTAACTTGATCGACGCCGACGATCTGCTCGGCAGCGTGGCGTTTCCCGGTCACCCCCTCGGGCTGCCCATCACCGGCTCGCCCGACCAGGTGCGGGATTTCGATTCGCCGCGGCTGCGCCGGCACCACGACGCATTTTATGTGGGCAAGAGCACGGTCATCGTGGCCGCGGGCCCCTTCGAGCCGGAGGCCATCCTGGTCGAGCTGGAGCGCTTGTTTGGCGGCCTGGCGCAGGGTCGGCGGCTCGAGGTGGAGGCTCCGAGCCCGCAAACGGTACCGGCGTTCCGGTTCGTGGCGCACGCGGCAAGTCAGACGTGTCTGCGCGTCGGCTTTCGCGCGCCGAGCTTCCTCGACCCGAGAGAGCCCGCCACTCAGCTGCTCGTCAGGGTGCTCGACGATGGCCTCTCGACTCGGCTGTATGAGCAAATCTGTGACCGCCGCGGCCTGTGTTACGACGTGGCCGCGGGTTACGAGGCCTACGAAGACGTGGGCATGGTCGATCTTTCGGCAGACAGCGCCAACGAGCGCGCTGCCGAGGTGCTGGAGCAGCTCTTCGCCGTGGTCAAGCGGCTGCGGGACGAAGGTCCCTCGCTGGCCGAGCTCGACAAGGCCAAGCAACGCCACCGTTGGCAGCTCTCGATGATGCTCGACGACCCGGAGGAGGTCGCTAGCCTGTTCGCGATGTCGGAGCTGGCGGGCACGCAGCAGCACCCCGCCGAGCGGCGCGACCAGCTCGCCCAGGTCACCCGGGACGAGGTGATGGAGGCCGCGCGGCTGCTCTTTTCGGCATCAGGCCTGAACGTGGTGGCGGTCGGCGCGCAGTCCAAGCGCAACCGAGAGAAGCTGAAACAGCTGACGCTCGGCTACACCTGAGCCGAGCTGTGGCGCCGCACGGCCGCGAAACGGCTGGGCCCCAAGCTCGGCCGTTCAGAGCCGTGGCACGACGACGCGTGCGCCGATATTCAAGCGGCGGGCGCGTTCGAACACGAGCTCGGAGAACACGCTCAAGCGTTCAGCCACGACGCGCGCGGCTCCGGGCCCCGCCGCCTGCGTCGTAAACGCCAGCATCAAGCAGTCGCGCCCGTAGCCTCCGAACGCCAGCACGTCGCCTCGCATCCCATCGGCGCCGCTGGCGGCGACGCCAACGCGGATCTGCCCGGAGTAGACGCCTGCCAGAGTCAACTCGCGCGCCTCGACGAGCTGCGAAGAGTCCAGCTCGGGCAGATCGCTCCGCCACAGGCGCGCTTGCCGTTCACAGTCTGCGATCCGGGCGACCGCGTCGTGTTGCCAGGCGCGCGCGATCAAGCGCGACTGGGTAGCCCGATGCAGGGCGACCCAGCTCTGCGTCTCGCGAGCGTCGCGCCGCCAGCCGCTCGCGTCCGGCAAGTCGATCTCCAAACCTTGCCCCAGCGCCTCGATGCTGCGAAACCCTGCGGACAGGCCGCTCTCGCGTGGGCCCGCCGGAGCGGGTGTGGCGGATCGGGGTGCTCGGGGTGCCGTTGCGCTCGAGGACGCGCAGGCCAAAAACCAGGCCCCGACGCACATCGGCCAAAAGCCCGCGCGGCGCAGCGATGTGGCGCTCGGCGTCAAACCCCAGCGCTCACCAGGGTCAGCCATTCGGGGTGATCTTGACGCGCTCCACGCACCAGCGCGAAGTAGCGCTCCTGCAGCAGCCGCGTCACGGGCCCCACGCCGCCGTCGCCAATCTTCCGATCGTCCACCTCTCGCACGGGCGTGATCTCCGCGGCCGTACCGGTGAGGAAGGCTTCATCGGCGAGCAGCAGGTCGTCCCGCGGGAAGCCCTGTTCCACCACGAGAATGCCCTCTTCACGCGCCAAGGTGATCACGGTGTCACGCGTGATGCCAGCGAGGATGGAGGAGCCGAGCGGCGGCGTGATCAGCCGCCCTCCTTTTACGATGAAGATGTTCTCTCCTGAACCTTCCGCCACCATGCCATTCAGATCGAGCAAGATGGCTTCATCATAACCCGCGAGCTTTACCTCTCGCTTGGCCATCACGGAGACGATGTATTGACCGGTCAGCTTGGCGCGAGAAAAGCCTACATTGAGATGCGGCCGCGCATAAGACGAGACCTTGCAGGCGATGCCCTTCTCCAGCGCGTCTTGCCCCAAGTAGGCACCCCAGGCCCAGGCGGCGATATAGGTGTGGACCGGGTTACCTTGTGGAAATAAGCCCATGGCACCCTCACCGAGGATGACGAGCGGGCGCAGATACCCGGCCGCGAGCTGATTGTGACGCAGCACGTCCACACAACCTTGGCAGACCTGCTCCGCTGTGACCGTGGGCTCGATCATCACCAGGCGGCAAGAGTCGAACAGCCGCCGCACGTGATCCGCGAGCCGAAAAATCATCGTCTCTCCGCCCGATCGGCGGTAGGCGCGGATACCCTCGAACGCCCCGACGCCATAGTGCAGCGTATGGGTGAGCAACGGGACATGCCCGGCCGTTTCGCGGTCGACTATGTTTCCGTCCAACCAGATGCGCGAGCCATATTCTGCCATGCTGCGTCTCCAACCTGTCGCGCTCTCTCGAGGGAGGCGTTTGTTCCTGCCGTGCGCCGCTCTACTTTACTCTTCGCAGGCCAACGGTCACGCAAGCCGCCTGCCAAAGTGGCCGCGGCCTGCAAAATTCCGGAGGCATTGACCTGACGGCAGGGGCTGGCCCAAACCGCGTGTCGCGCCCGAGCGGCTCGGGAAGGCAAGCGTGCCCCGGAAGGCCACGGCAGCTTCTACGGCGGGCGGCGCCTCGACTCCCGGCGCCTCGACTCGTTCCCAGAGCGGGGCGGAGCGCTGGTCTTTCGCAGCCCAAAGCTCACTCCACCTGCTGCGGTGTCCTCGGTTCGTACCAGGTTCACCCGGGCCCCAGCCGCTGAGGCGAGAGGCCTCTCATTGACGTGCTCAGCACTTCTGTACAATCGAGGAGGCGACCCCATTCGGAGATCGCACCCGCCGCCCCCACAAATCTCGGCGCATGCCATCGCGTCGCGACGGCGAACGGACGTCAGCGCTCACGCTTCCGCCCCCACCCACCAACGGGCAAACGCGCGCTCAATCCCAGGAGCAAAGCCATTGCGCGCGTGAAAATTCTCGAGCGATCCGAGACAGTACGATCATGCTGCTACGAACACTCCGGGAGCACACGTGTCTGAAGCCGCCGAACGACGTTCCAAAAAGTTTCTCCGACACGGTTCGTCGAGAACCAGCGTGAACGAGCCCGAGGTCACGCTGCTTGCGCAGAGCAAAAAGCCAAAGCCTTCAGATTTTTATTCCGCATCCCCGAAACCGGTGTGCTATCTACTGTAAGGGCTGGGCGCGCTCAGATTTTTGCGCTATGCCCCTGGGCCATCTCAGGTTAATGAGCGGTGGCGATCTCGAGGTTGCTTACCCCGGCTACTACTAGTCCGGCCTACCTCGGGCGCTCGGTTTCCAGTCGCCAGCTATTACGTCTCCAGGTACTAGGACGCTCCTGATAGGTCAGGACGATGAGTCGTGGCGGGGCGTCCGTCGAATACGAACCTGTTTAGTTCAAGGCCGTCTTGTTCAAGAGCGCTGCGCAGTGCCTCGGTTCATCACCGGGGTGGTTTGAGAGATGTTGGTTTGAGAGGTACCGCGGAGCGGGCACATCTCCCGGCACGTCGTCGCAAGTATACCCCGTTGCACGTAGAACCGGTTGAAAGGCGAACCCGTTGAAAGCAACGTCGGTGCAGGCGGTGAACTGCTCCACAACTGCCTTAGGCGCAGCAAGCGCCGGAGACTCTGTGTGGCTGCCCCTGCATGGGCTCGGTGTGCATTCGGCTACAGAACGCCCTAACCATTTGCCTCTAACGCCGAACGCCGGCGGTCACTCGTATCAAAATGATCCGCATCATGATCCGAATCGGGAGTTGAAGGCTCAGTGCTGCAACGGCAACGTCCGCGCGAGCTGCTTCAGCCGCTCCGGGGTCGCTCGAGGGCAGGATGTGGCGATCAGCGGAATGGCTCGCGGCACAAACCAAGTCGTCGGCGGCGGTGCGTGCGAAGCCGTGGTTTCAACGTAAGGCCGTTCGGAGCAGGTTGAGTGAGGACCGCGGTTGGGTCAGAGTGTTGGATCGCAGGATTGGGATCGGAACAGCGTTGGATCATAGGTCGCTGAGTGATGGCTCGACCCAGATCGTTCGAGGGCTGCGGAGCTCATCGCTGCAGGAAGCCGGTTGCAGAAAGCCGCCTTCGGAACCCAGCGCAGGTAATTCACAGGTCCGGAACGTCGGAAATGCACAGCGTCGGAAATGCACAGCGTCGGAAACACACAGCGACAGAGGCCAGCACTACGGCGAGCTCAGGGTGAAGCAGCCCCTTTCTCCCAGCGCGATCTTGGCCGCGATCGCCCGGACAGGTTTCGGGTTCTCGGCAACGTGCGCGTCACGTCGCGGGCGGACGGCGTGGCCGACCGGCAGTTGACTTTCGGTAGGGCGGGCTTAAACGAGTGACACGAGCCGGCAGCGAGCAAGAGATTGATGAGCGACGTAATCGTGAGCAGCGTGACATGAGCGGCATATCCCTGTCGCCTGCCGCCCTGTCGCCAGCCGCCCTGTCGCCAGCAAATCTGTTGCCGCCAACGGTATCGTCGAGAGCCCTGTGATGAGCAATGTAGCCAGGGGCAATGTGGCGAGGGGCAATGTGGCCACGGGCCGCGGGCGCGGTGTGGCTCAACTGCAACGCGGGTCAGTGCTGCGCAGACATGGTCGGCGCGGACCTAGCTGCGCCCTGGGTGTGCGCGGCACTCGCCCGCTTGCTCTGGACGGCGGTGGGCCCGCGATGGCTCCGCGCCGCTTCTCGGAATAGTCGTGGCGCTTCCATTCACGACCCCCTGCAGCTTCGAGGTTTGCCGTTGCAGCCGTTCCGACGCCAGGACATTTGCTCGGGGCCAGCATGCTCTTCGAAGGCAGCTGGCCGCCAAAGACAGGGGCTGTTTTGCCGCCCATCGCTCTAATCGTACCCCGGGGTCTAGCCCCACGGGTGCTGGCGGGCCCCCGTCTTGCAGCAAGGCAGGTCCACGGCCGTCAGCGCGCCCCGCCGCAGCCAACTCGCAAAAGTGCTGCACGGCAATCCCAACAGAATTTCTATGTAGAGCCGCTCTAAACACATGCGGCTGAGAAATGTGTGGTCCGGTTGAGTCAGCCCCTGCGACGGCAGCGCACGGGCGGCCAGTTACATATTACGCGATCGCTCAGCAGAGTGGCCCATTCGGGTACGGGGCCACGCTGTCGCACATCACATGGGCACATCAGATTCACCTGGGGCGCCGCTCGCAAAGAGCGGCGGCCCAAAGCAGCAACGTCGCGGTTCCCAGCAGGGCCGCCAAAACGAAAGTGATTCGGCGCATGACGTCGGAGGAAATGATCATGGAAGGACAACGAGAGAAAACCAGCAGCAGGCGCCGCCAACGCCGCAAGTCGAAGAACCCGCGCAACAAGGCGGCGGCCGAGCCCGTGCTCATCGTCGCTCGGCGTCCGGATTCTCCTTTGCTGAAGAACGGTTTCCACTCCGTGGTGGCTTCCGCGCAGCCCAAGCACGGCGCCCTGGCATCGGCGCGGCCAGCTCATTTTGGCGCTCCTCCGCGAGACGCGGCCTCTTTTACCGCGGGCTCGCCTCAAAACGGGCAAAGCGAAGGCAAGAGCAACGGGCACGCCGTGACCAATGGCTTTGGCAGCAGCCTGGCCAGGGTGAGCGGCGCTGAGCTCTCGGAGGAGGGTAGCCGTGCCCGCGCGAGCGACGCTGACCCCGACGGCAATGGTGGCCTCTCGAGCAATGGCTTTTCTGAAGGCGCTGCCGAGGCGGGTGCGTCCGAAACACCTCGCCCGGAGGGCGTGCGGCGCCGCGCGGTGCGGATCGTCAAGCTGACGGACAGCGTGCTCACGCCAGCCGGCAACCGCGAGCAACAGCTGCTCGATCGTTTGGTCCGCAGCCAAGGTCGCGGCGCCATCTCACGGGCGGCGGACGATCTTTGGGATGGCAAGTTCGTGGCTCCGAGGCGGCAAGAGGTGCAGATCCAGCTGCTCGAGCACGAGAACGAGCACCGGGCTCGCGACGCCGTCTTCGTCATGGCGGAGCTGCTCCAGAAAGAAGCTCCCATCAAGCGCCCGGTCTTGGATCAACGCCTGCGTCGCCTGGAGCAGTCAGCGGAAGATCCGATCACGCGTGACGCTGCGGGCGCACTGCGTCGCTCGATGCGGGTGCATCACGGCGCGTGACGGCGCCGTGTCGCGAGGTCACCGTGCTGACGGCACACGAGTTCGAGGTCCAGTATCGAGAGCTCTTGCGCACGCACGAGTCAGGGAAAGAAAACGACCGCTGCGTCCAGTGCCAGCACTGCAGCGGCTGCACGCAAAGCACCTTCTGCCGACATTGTCAGCACCTGCTCCGCTGCCACTACTGCGTGGAGTGCGAGCAGTGCACGGACTCATCGCACTGCCAGGCGTCGCGGGCGCTGCTCTCCTGCCACCACTGCACCGACACGCAGAGCTCGATCGGCTGCTCGTACCTGACGCGCTGTGCGGGCATGTCCCAGTGCAACTACTGCTTCGGTTGCGTGGGCCTGAGCCACAAGGACTACTACATCCTCAACCAGCCCTACGACCGCTCGACCTACTATGAAATGAGCCGGAGGCTCCTCGAGCAGCTCCGCCCGTGATGGTGGCATCGCTTGTCTAAGCGCCTATTCCAGTAGGCTGCTTCCCGCAGGCTATTTTGCCTGGTGGCTCATCTCTGCGCTCATCTCCTGGGCACTTTCGGCGCCTTGGGCGCGGTCGTCTTCGCGACTGCGGCCCACGCCATCGAACCCGACTCTGGCCGCGGCCTCTCAGCAAGGGAGGCCTTTCCCCTGCCGCCAGCGCCGAATCCGACCTCTGTGTCAGCTCGCGACAGGCGCGGCGAGGGAGAAAACGCAGCGGTTCCGAGTCGCCGTGCGATAGATTGTCGTGTGCTTGCCGGCCTTGGGCCTTTGGTACTATAAACTCGCGAGCCAGGTCGTTCGCAGGCTGGAAGCTCGTGATTCCCCTCGCGCTTCTGCAGGTAACGGCGCTGGAGAAGGTCCACCGGGCATGGCCGCGCGCTCGCCTCGGCGGAACGCGAAACGCGTATGCAACGGCGGGACGCGATTGTGCTTTTTGACGTCACTGTTCTAATTGAGAGTGTTCAGGAGGATTCTGGAGATGGCAGTTCAGCGTAGCTTCTACGTGCTGGCGGCATTGGCCGCTCTGGCGTGTGGGTCCGATCCAAAACCACCGCCGGTGGCTCCGACGCCCCTGGTAGAGGCGCCGCCGCCGCCGGAGCCGCCTCCGCCTCCGCCTCCGGAGAAACCGGGTGACGACCCGCGCCAGAGCACGATCAACGTCTCCGACGAGATCGCCCTCGCCTGCGGCATTACCGATGCCGAAGCGAAGTTCTCGTACGACTCGGCTCGCGTTCAAAAGGGTGACCAGCCCGTGCTGAACAAGCTCGTTCAGTGCTTTACGACGGGTAAGCTCAGCGGCCGCACCATGCGCCTGGTAGGCCACGCCGATCCTCGCGGTGAAGCGGAGTACAACATGGTCCTCGGCGGTAAGCGCGCCGACAACGTCAGGTCGTACCTGGCGACCCAGGGCTTGCCCGATCGCCAGGCAGAGACGACGTCGCGCGGCGAGATGGACTCGAGCGGCACGGACGAATCGGGCTGGTCGGAAGACCGGCGCGTGGACGTCATCCTGGCAGACTAACGCCACCGGCGTGCCCCACTCGTAAGCAAAGCTGTGTTTTTGCGCCGTGTTTACCCAGTGTTCACCTGCGGCGCTCAGTCGCAGGTGAACGACGAGCGCCGATTGGTAAGAAGTTAGATGTCCGCACTCGCTCCCCCCACGCCCGCTGGAGCGCCCGCTCTCGACCCGTTGTCGCTCGTGCGCCAGGCGTCGGGAGTCGTGCTGGTCGTTCTGTCCTTGCTCATCGTCGCCTCGTTCGCGGTGTGGCTGATCTGGTTTTTGAAGTCGATGCAACTGCGCCGGCTGCAAGCGGCGCAGGATCGCTTCGAGCGCGACGCTTCGGAGGTGGCGGAAGCCTCCGCCTTGGTCGCGCTGGGCATCCAGCACAAAGGCGCCCCCGGCGGGCGCATCGTCGTGGAGATGGCGAAGCGGCCGCGCTCGAACTTGACCGCCGAGTTCTTGGCGAGCGTGGCCAAGCGCGCCATCGTGAGCGAGCAGCAGCGCGCCGGAGTGCTGATGCCGACGCTGTCGAGCATCGCGTCATCGGCGCCGTTCATCGGTCTGTTCGGCACCGTCTGGGGCATCATGGATGCGTTCTTGCGGATCGGGGTCGAAGGCAGCGCCTCGTTGCCCGTAGTGGCCCCCGCGATCGGTGAGGCGTTGATCGCCACGGCAGTGGGCTTGGTCGCTGCCATTCCAGCCACCATCGGTTACAACTACATCGATCAGCGCATCACCGACTTGATGGCCACGGTAGAAGCCTCTAGCGAAACCTGGGTGGAGATCTTGGCCTCTGACGCCGCCGAGCGGCGCAGCAGCCTCGCACCCGTAAATCCTGCCCCGCAGCGCCCTTCGCAACAGCCCCGCTACGGAGGTTAGGCATGGGGGCGCAAGCGGGTCGCTCGGGTAGACGGGGATTTCGCGATATCAACGTCACGCCGCTGGTGGACGTGATGCTGGTGTTGCTCGTGGTCTTCATGGTCACGGCGCCGCTCCTCACCACCGGCCTCAAGATAGACCTGCCCAACGTGCAGGCCGCCAATACGCCCGTCAAAGACGGTCGGCTGTTGGTCACCGTCACCGCCGAAGGCAAGGTGATGTTCGGCGATGAAGAGGTGACCGGCCGCGTCTTCGATGCCTTCAGCCAAAACGCCCGAGTCCAGCAGGAGCGCGAGCTCTATATCCGAGCCGACAAGAACGCCAAGTACGGCGACGTGGCGGAGGTCGTGGCCGCCGCGCGGCGCAGCGGGGTCGACTCGCTCAACTTGCTCGTAGAGCCGGAAGGAGCGGACGAGGACGAAGGAGAACAGGGCAAGAGCGAGACGCCGCAGTGAGGACCCGGGCGTTCTCGAGTGGCCAGGTGTGGGCCGCCACCTCGCTCGCGGCGTTGGTGCAGGGCGTGCTCGTCGTGCTCATGCTCCTGGCCCACAACGCGGTAGGCTCGATGCCGCGGCCGGAGCCGCCGCCCCGTGAGATGTCGATCGCTGTCAAGCCGATGCTCGACCTGCCACTCCTAAAAAAGGGCGGCAAACCCCGGCCCAACAAGCTGCCAGACAAATGGAAGCCGCCGGTCCCGGTCAAGCGCGTCGAGCCGAAGGACGTGCCCACGCCGCTCGCGTCGAAGACCGCAGAAAACCTGCCCGACAAGCAGGAAAAAAAGCCAAAGCCCGAAGACAAGCCGGCCGATCCACAGGCGCCAGTGGCAGAGCAGGTGGACAGGCCCGTGCTCGAGGTCGAGAGAGAAGAAGAAGACGAGCCGAACGTACCCGAAGAGGGAGCTGCCGACGGTGTCGAAGAAGGAACGGAAAAGGATCCGCTCAAGGCACGCGCCGTCGACCTGTACCGAATGAAGCTGATCGGCTGGTTCAAACAAGGCTTCGCTTCCCCCTCGGAGGAAGTCCCCTGCGCCATCCTGCGGGACCTCCGCGCCAGCGTGAACGCACGGCTCGCGCCCGATGGGTCGGTGTCGAGCTACGACATGATCTCGAGCGGAAACGCCATCTTCGACGCGCGAGTGCGGCGGGTGATGGACGCGCGTGTGGGTCAGAAAGTCCCGCCTCCGCCCCCCAACTACCCGGACATACTGGATGACGTGGTTCACCCCACGTTCCAGGGAAAGAACGACCAATGCAAATGACTCCGACAGCGAGGGCGCCGAAGCGAACGCGTGCGTGGGCGCTCCTCGCCCATGGCGTGTGTACTCTGCTGCTCAGCTTCAGCGCCGGCGCGCAAACGCCGGCGCCCCCCGCCGACGAGAGCGTGCTCGGCGAGTTGCTCATCACCGGCGACTCGCAAGAACACGTGACGCCGCTGGCCGTGTTGCCCTCGCTCTCTCCCGATCTGGAAGACGTGATCGTGCGCGGAGTCGTGCGGCGTGATTTCGAGCTCACCGGCATGTTCAAGGTGCTCGATGACGCCAAGGCGCCCGAAGGCCTGTACGGCTTCAACGACCCGGTCGACATCAAGGCCTGGAGCAAGCTCGGGGCGGAGGTCATCATCAAGGTGGCCGCTCAGAAGCAGGGCCCCGATAGCGTGAAGATCTTCGGCGTCTGCTACTTTTTGAGCCACGGTAAGGAGCCGGTCTACGAAAAGACGCTGATAGTGAAGGCGGACCAGGTGCGCCCGACCGCGCACCGCATCACCGACGCCTTGCTTGGTGCCATCACGGGGCGCGAGGGCGGATTTTCCAGCCACCTCACGTTCTCGGCGAAGTCGGGCAAAAACCCCAGTATTTATACTGTCGACGCGGACGGGCATAACATCCGCTCCCTGACGCTGGGCACGGATACGAGCGTCGCTCCGATGTGGGGAGCGGGCGGCACGCTGTTTTATTCGCAGAGCCGTAAATATTCGCCCTTTCGCCTGGTGCAGCTCGACGGCGCGGGCGTGCAGCTGCCCTTCAAGACCTCCATCTACAGCGCCGCCTTCAGCAGTGACTTCAAGAAGCTGGCCGTGGCCGTGGGGACCGACGTCGGTAGCTCGGTCTACGTGGGCAACGCCAACGGCACCAACATGAAGCAAGTCTCCAACACGGAGGTGGCCACACACCCCGTCTTCAGTCCCTCGGGCAAGCTGGCCTGGATCGGCGGCGGGGGTCAGAAGATTGGGCAACGCGTGTACGTGGAGGGCAAGGCCGTGTCGCCCGCGAGCTTCTCCGCAGCGGCGCCGACCTTCTGCGACACGGAGGACGGCGTCTACCTGATCTACGCCGTCGCCGTGGGCAACAACGCGCAGGACCTCGTGCGCTCCAACGAAACGGGTGGCAACACGGCGCGACTGACGCAAGGCGAAGGCTCGAACTCGTATCCGGCGTGCAGCCCTGACGGGCGGCTGATCGCCTTCTTCTCGACGCGCGGCAAAGAGCAGGGCTTGTACGTCAAGTCATTGAAGAGCGGGAAAACGCAGAAGATCTCGAGCCGTGACGGCGAGTCGTTGCGCTGGGCCGCATTGCCGCCAGCGCAGCCGTAGCCGCCTCCGCGGAACCCGTGGCTTGGCACGAACCTAGCACGCCAGCGGGTGACAGATCAGCCACCGGAGTCGTCACGAGCGCGACAGTAAGAGGAAAAATGGGCTTTTTCAGCCGCTTGTTGGGCATCGATGAGGAACGGGAAGGCGGCGCACGTCGGTCCCCTCCGTCCGTCGGAGGGGGTGACCAGGCGCTCGCGCGCTATCGGTACATGTTGCAAACCGCCCCACCTGAGACGATCGAGCAAGCCCACGCCGAGGCATTTGCTCAGCTGTCCCCGGAGGCGCGCCGTCAGGTGCTGACAGATCTCATTCAAATGGCTCCCGTGCGCGAACGTGCGGCGATCGAGGCGACGTCGAGCGACGATCCACAGGCCATGGCCCGCGTGGCGACGCGAGCGGAGATCCGACAACCGGGCGTCATGGAGCGCACGCTCGCCCGGCCTGGCATCGGTTTCGGTGGCGGTCTGCTCAGCAGCTTCGCCGCTGGCTTCGTCGGCAGCTTGGTGGCGCAGAGTTTCTTTTCGGCGCTGGGTGGCTTCGGTACGGACACCTTCGGTGACGCCGGCGCGACGGCGTCCGCTGGCGACGCGGACGGCGGGGTCGACGCCAACTACGCAGAGGACGGGAACGGCCTCGACGGGGTCGATGACGGTGGCGGTTTTGGCGGCGACTTCGACGCGTGAGCCCTGCTCATCGGGCCTGCCCCATCAGGAGGGCGCTCCTGCCGGTCAGGGCGGCGAGTTTTGTCGAGCGCACTCGCCCAGCTGGTCTTCGATGGCGGACAGGGGCAACGCCATCTCCAACTGGAAGCCAGCCTGGCCCGGGATGACGCGCGACTGATCGAGGAGCTCGGCCAGCAAGGTTTCTTGCTGTTGGACGGCGTGCAGGCGCCCCATGGCGAGCGCGCCCGCGAGCGCGGTCCCGAGATCTTTCACCTGGGCGGCGTCGCCGCGCACTTCAGCCACCATGAGCAGATCGTCGGTGGCGTCCATGTGCAAGAGCACACGCTCTGCGGCCTGGCCCACGCGCTCTCTGAATTGCTCGGGCAGGAGCTGACTGAGCGCCGCCCCGCTCATGCGTCCATAGACCTCCCCGTAGGCCTCGCTCGACGGGAAGGCATCCTCAACTGGGGAGTTGCCCTCGAGCTTCTCCACGATCAGAAGGACGCCCTGGGGCTTACCGATGAGCAGCACCCGCTCGTCCCAGAGCGCGACGGACGAAGCTTCACCGCTCGCGAGCTCTGTGTGTCGACCGTAGCTCTCGAACTTGGCTTCGTCGCCGAAGCGCTTGGGGTCAAAGCCCGTGAAGTCGCCGCTGAGCAGGAGCACCGGCTCTTCCTGCATCGAGCCGCCGGCGAGCCCGATGCGCTCGATGCGCTCGAGCGGCCGAAAGCCGAGCTTGCCCTCGAGCTCGCCGAGGCCTTCGAGCTGAGCCGGCGATAGGCACGCGAGCAGCTTGCGCCCGATGGGGGAGTCCTTCAAAACCCCCGCTTCGATCACGAGCGCGAGCTCGCCGCCAGAGAGCGCGACGTGCATCGGGTCGAAGTCCGGGCGCGCCGGCACCTCGAGCACGCCGGCATCGCCTCGTCGCTCGCGCGGCGGCGCGTGGCTGCGCTGCTCTTGCCGCTCGATCTCGTGAGGGCGTGCGTAGCGCGGGAAGGCGAGCGTTTTCTGTGCCACGCGCCGCGCGGGGGGTGGCGCCAACGCGATCGCGGCCAGGAGCAGCAAGCCCAGGGCGGCGAGCAGCCAGCCCCAACGCCTTAGAAATCCTTGTCCCTCAACCGCCATGCGCCCACTGCCAATACTGACAAGCCAAACAGGAGCGTGCCAGTCACCAGGCGCCAGAGCGACTCTGGCGCTGCTCCGCCGATCGCGATTGACGCCGCCGCCTCACCGAGCTCGGAGACGCGCGGCAGCGGGGCCAAGACGACGAGCAGCGCCTGACGACCGAAGCCTGGCTCGAGCAACGCGGCGAGCGCCTCGCGCTGCCCCGCCACGACGCCCGCGAGCAGACATAACCCGCCCGCCGCTGCACACAGCGAGGCGCTCTGCACGAACACGGCACATGACAGCATGCAGGCGTACACCGCGAAAAACGCCACCATCGCGAGCGACGCCCCGAGCAGCGGGCGCAGCGTCCACAGCTGTGCTTTGGCGCACAACACCAGAAAGAAGCCACCCGCCCCGTACGCGATGCCGAGCAGGCACAGCGCCATCACGCCCAAGAACGTGCCGAGCAGGAGCTCGACGCGGCGGATGGGCAAGCTCAGCAAGTGTTCGATACGGCCCGGCGACAAGAGCTCGGGGCCGAAGTCGGAGCAGGCGAGCACACCAAAACAGAGGCCGCCGTAAAATACGGCGTAGGTCGCCGCTTCGAACACGCTGCGCAGCGCTACGTCGGCAGAACGCACGTCGTGGCTCACGTCGTTGCCAAAAAGGCGCGTGGCTGCCAGGGCTCCGTCGACCACGTCCATCCGTAGACCAAGCACGAGGGCCAGGATGAGCAACGTCAGCACCACGGCGAAGGCAAAGAACCAGCGGCGCGCTGCCGCTTCGCGCAAGGTGTCGAGCATCAGGCTGAAGACCGCTCTCACGCCGACATCACCTCGGCCAGCACCTCTTCGAGCTCCTTGGCGTCGGGCCTGAGCTCGATCAGGAGCGCACCCGAGGACCTGGCGAGGCCGAGCTCTCGATCGAGCGCCGCGGCGTCGCGAGCGCGCACGCGGTAGCTACCGTCCGGGCAGCTTTGAAAACTGGAGGGCTCCAGGGCGGCGTCGCTGCCGAGCTCAAAACGCACGCGCCACACGCCAGGCGCGCCGCAGAGCTCGCGCACGCTGCCCTGCCGCACGAGGCTACCGCGCGATAGGATACCGATCGCGTCGCACATGCGTTCGGTCTCGGACAACAGGTGCGAATTGAGAAATAGCGTCGCTCCGCGCGCGCGCTCTTCGGTCAAGAGCTGGCGGATCTCGGCGCGCCCGAGCGGGTCCACGCCGTCGGTAGGTTCGTCCAGGATCAAGAGCTCGGGCGCGCCGAGCAACGCCGCGGCGAGGGCCAGACGTTGGCGCATACCTTTAGAGAACTGTCCGATGCGGCGCTCCGCTTCACTGCCGAGGCCGACCCTGTCCAGCTGGCGCGTGACGTCAGCGCGCGCGTCGCGCACGCGCTTGAGGCGGGCCACGCTGTGCAAATAGGCCCGCCCCGTCCACGCCGGAGGGAGCGCCAGCCGCTCCGGCACATAGCCGATGCGGGCTCGCACCGTCACCTCCGCCGGCTCCCCGCCAAGCACCCGAAGCTCGCCACCCGACGGGGTGACCACTCCGAGCAGCGTCTTGACGAAGGTGGTCTTGCCGGCACCATTGGCACCGATCAGCCCGAACGCCGTCCCGCGAGGCAAGGACAGGTTCAGATCCGAGAGCGCTTGCCGGTCGCCGCTGCCGAGCCACCCCCGATACACCTTGCTGATGGCGCGAGCTTCAATCGCGAGCCCTCCGCGATCGTGTTTGGCAGACCACCGGCTTGGTTCTCCGGGGTCCGCCACTCTCGCTCTCCTCTCGGGCTCGTAGCGGAGAAATGGGGAGCGTCAGAGGAACAGGCCGGCCATCGCCAGCGCGATTTGCGCGTCGCCCGTGATCCGGATTTGCCCCTCGTAAAACAGATCGAGGGGGTTTTTTCTTTTGGCCTGCAGCTCGTAGAGGTCGGCGAGCTCGCATTGAATGCTGCATTCTGCCTCCTCGAGCGAGAACGCCTGCGCTCCCGGGGTCAAGGCGACGTTGCGGCTCGTTCCGAGGTCGTCCACGCGCACGAGGATGCGACCTGTCTGGCGCCGCAGCAAATCGACGGTCTCTTCATCCCAACGCCCGAGCCGCGCCCAAATGCCATTCGCAGCCGCGGCGCTGGTTTTGGCCACGCCGCCCTCGGATGCCGCAGCCGCGAGCGCGCGGCGCACGGGCTCCACCACGAGCGGCGCAAAATCGCGAGCCAACAGACTGATGGCCAGCGCCACGTCCAGCGCCACACCCGGCGTGACCTCCAGGCGGTCGGCGACGAGGCGCAGCGTCCACTCCCCCGACCCGACGACGCGCACGAGGACCCCCACCGGCGCCGGCGAGCGCCCGCTGCGCCGACCACCGCCATCACTTTGCCCCCCCCCCGCGTCCGACGCCGGGGCTTTTCGTGCCGTCAGCTCCGCGAAGTAGCGCGGCACAAACTCGACCAAGAACTGCTCTGGGAGCTCGGGTACAATCACGATCTTTTCTTCACCAGATCCACGATGGCGTGCGTAGCGTAGCCCCCGAGCAAGCCGAACTGAACGCCAAAGCCGCGCGGCTCTGCCCAGCGTACGACCGCGGGGATGCGCAGCTCCCGAGCGCTGATGCCGGGGATCAGCAGAATGAGCTTGCTGGCGAACGGGGGCTGCGTCTCACACTCGATGAACATGCCGCCCACGCTCAGATCCTTGACCGAGCCTTCAAACTCCTCCTCGCCCAGCAGGCAGGTGACGCTGAGGTCGACGGGAACTCGATGATACTTGCGTTGCTCGGTCACGATATGACTCTACGGTCGGTGCATCTCGCTCATAAACAGCCAGGCCGGTGGTGTCCAGCAGCATTACCGGGGCGCGCATGAGCGACCATCCCATTGTCCGTCGCATGGGCGAGCAGCTCGAGGGTTGGCCGGTAGGGCTTTGGATCGTTTTTCTGTGTGCTCTGAGCGCGGCCCTCGTGGTCCCGCGCAAAGTCGAGCCGGATTCAGTCCCGCCCCCCGTGATCGACCGCCCCGAGCAACGTCGCACGTTTGAAGCGGAGCGACAGCGCTTCGAGCTCGGCCGAGCGGGTCTGCCGATCGAGGTTCGGGCTGTCGGCGAGGCGTTACGGCGTGTGGGTCGGGCCGCCTTTGAAGGCTCGGAAACCACATCCCAGAACCGAAAACAGCTGCATCGGCTGTTGGATGTGGCGCTCGAGCGCCACGGGCCCGAGCGCCTGCTAGAGCTCCGGGCCCTGCAAGCCGAGCTCTTCGCGCAGGCGATCTCTCAGCGCTCGGGTGACGAGCCGACGTCCGAGCAAAGGGAGCTGGGGGGCAGCCTGCTCGCCATCGGCGTCGGCCGGGGCTGGTTCGAGCCCGCACCGCTCGGCGCCGACGACAAAGAGCTGCGCACGCTGTTCCGAATCTATTGGACGGACACGCTCGGGCTGACCCAAGGTCAGCCGTTTGCGCCGACGCTGAACGAATGGCGAGCTTACTACCGTTTTCTGCTGGGGCGCCCCATAGGAGAGGCGCCCGATGCCGACGGCGATTTACAGCGCAAGTTGGGCTATGTCGCCGCCCTGGCCAAGCATGATCAAGACTATCCGCGTCATTTGGCGCGGGGCATTCTCCTATATCAGCGCGGAGCCCCGGCCGAGTCTGCAGGTGAGCTGCGCATGCACCTCGAGATTTCCCCAGACGGTCCCTGGACGCTGCGCGCTCAGAACTACCTGGCCGCGTGCGGCGCGCAGCTCGTCGAGTGAGCAAAGCGGCGCCTCCATCTAGCATGCAGGTTCGAGAGCACCCGACGAGCCTTTGCACGCTCGACGCGTTTGTCGCGACCCTGGGCGAGCGGGGCGCAGAGAGCGACTCAGCCGGGCGGGCACGCCGAATTTTCCACATCGGCGGGGTGCGCGGAGCCGGCGCGCCCGTCCTCGGCATCGCTGCCGCCCGCCACACGCAGGCGCCGATCTTGTATGTCGCGCCAGACGCCGAGAGCGCCGAGGCGGCGGCGCGCGATCTGCGTTACCTGCTCGGAGATCCGCGCCTGAGCCTCGCCGAGGCCGAGCCCATGCCGGACCCGGTGCGGCTGCTCTTGCCGAGCGAGAGCTCGCCTTACGATCACGTCCACCCCGACCGACGCCCCGCGATGCAGCGCTTGAGCACGCTGACGGCGCTAGCGGAAAAACGCCCGTTTCGCTTTCTGGTGACCAGCGCAGCGGGATTGTTACGCCGCGTCATCCCGCCCGCCCCCCTGTGCGCGCACGCCCTCACCCTGCGGCGTGATGCCACGCTCGACATGAGCGAAGTGGTGAGCGCGTTGACGCGCGCGGGTTATCAACGGCACCCGGTCGTGGAGGACCCGGGCTGCGTTGCGGTGCGCGGTGGCCTGCTCGACGTCTGGCCCGCCGACGCCGCGTTGCCGGTGCGCATCGAGCTGTCGGGGGACAGCATCGTCAGCCTCAAGCGCTTCGACCCCGACACGCAACGCACCGGTGAAAGCGTCGACCACGTCTGGTTGCCGCCGGCGACCGAGTTGCTGGTAACGGGAGACGTGAAAGAACGCGCCGTTGCGCGCCTGCGCGCGTTGTGTGACGCCGCCAACTTTCCGAGCGGCAAGACTCGGCGGCTGCTCGAGGATCTGGTCGACGGTCACAGTTTGTTTGGTGCGGAGGGCTACCTGCCCGCCTGTTACCCCCTGGTCTCACTCTGGGACTACTTGCCGGCTGGCTGCATCAGCCTGTTCGAGCGCCCCGCGGACGTCGTGGCGGAGATCAAGAGCACCCTCTCCGCCATGCAGGCGAGCTACGAGCGCCAGGCCGAGTACCCACGCTTCCCCGTCGAAGAGTTGTTCCTGAGCGAGCCAGAGCTGGTCGCCCAAATCGAGGCGGCGCGCGCCATCCTCGCCCATCAAAGCACGGTGGGGAGCCACGAGAGCCCCGAGGGCTTGGCCGCGCTGGAGCTCAGCCCGCTAGAGACGCCGACTCTGGGCTTCGAGGATCAAGCAGAGCTGGAGCGCGCCATGGGTCAACGCGGGCAGGGCGGTCACCAGACCCTCGCCCCGTTGATCCGACGGCTGGGCGAGTGGCGCGAGCTCGGGCTATCCGTGATCTTCACGGCCCGCACCGACACTCAGGCGCGGCGCCTGTCGACGCTGCTCTCCGACCGCGACATCCGGCTGCGGGAGGGCGAGAGCTCTGCTAGCCCCGGCTCCGTCAGCGTGCGCGTGGGCGGGCTGACGCGCGGCTTGATCGCCGAGAGCCTGGGCTACGTCTTCGTCACCGAAGAAGAGGTGTTTGGTCGCCGCGCTCACCGCTCCCCACCGCGCAAGCAGAGCGCCCGCGCCGCGCTGGAAGATCTGCGCGCGCTCGCGCCCGGTGATCACGTGGTGCACGTGGAGCACGGCATCGGGCGTTACCTCGGGCTCGAACACAAACAGCTCGCCGGCGCCTCCGTCGACCTCTTGGTCGTCGAGTACCGCGGCGGTGACAAGCTGTTCGTGCCGGTCTACCGCATGAACCAGGTGCAGAAGCTCGGCGGCGGCGACGCCGAGACGCGGCTGGATCGGCTCGGGGGGCAGACCTTTGCCAAGACCAAGGCCAAGGTCAAAGGCAAGGTGCGGGAGATGGCCGACGAGCTCCTGCGCTTGTACGCGGAGCGCGCCGCCACCGAACGCTCGACGCTGCCTGCGATCGACGCCGAATACCTGGCGTTCGAAGCGGCGTTTCCCTTTGAAGAGACGCCCGATCAGGCGACGGCCATCGCCGACATCATGGCCGACCTGGAGCGGCCGCGGGTCATGGACCGTCTGGTCTGCGGCGACGTCGGCTTCGGCAAGACGGAAGTGGCGCTGAGAGCTGCGTTCCGTCACGTCATGGCGGGGCACCAGGTGGCCCTGCTCTGCCCGACCACCATCCTCGCCAACCAGCACTATCAGACCATCCAGCGCCGCTTCGCCGAGTACCCGGTGAAAGTCGAAATGCTGAGCCGGTTCAGGAACAAGAAGGCTCAGGCACAGGTGGCGATGGCGCTGCGCGCGGGCAGCGTCGACATCGTCGTCGGCACGCACCGTCTGCTCTCGAAGGACGTCCACTTCAAGCGCCTCGGCATGCTGATCGTGGACGAAGAGCAACGCTTCGGTGTGGTGGCGAAGGAACGCATCAAACAGCTCAAGAAGGACATCGACGTGCTCACCTTGAGCGCGACGCCCATCCCGCGCACGCTGCAGCTGGCGGTGGGCGGCATGCAGGATCTTTCGATCATCGCCACGGCGCCCCTGGATCGGCGCGCGGTGCGCACCACGACGGCCCGCTACGACGACAGCCTGGTGCAGAGCGTGATCGAGCGGGAGCTCAGCCGCGGCGGTCAGGTGTACTACGTCTACAATCGCGTCCAGGGCATCGCCGAACGAGCGGCGCGGATCCGAGCCCTGGTGCCCCGCGCCCGGGTCGCGATCGGGCACGGCCAGCTCACGGAGACGGTGCTGGAACGCACCATGCTCGGCTTCGTCCAGGGCGACTTCGACGTGCTGGTCGCGACGGCCATCGTGGAGAGTGGCCTGGACATCCCGCGCGCCAATACGATGATCATCGACCGAGCCGACCTGTTTGGGCTGGCCCAGCTGTACCAGCTTCGCGGGCGCGTGGGTCGCTCGAGCGAACGCGCTTACTGCTACCTGCTGGTCCCGGCGCCGAGTGAGCTCAGCGACGAGGCGCGCCTGCGCGTGGATGCTCTGACCCGCTACGCGGAGCTCGGCTCGGGCTTGCAGATCGCCGAGCTGGATATGGAGCTGCGCGGCTCGGGCAACTTCCTCGGCGCCGAGCAGAGTGGCGCGGTGGCGAGCGTCGGCTTCGACCTGTTTTGCCAGATGCTGGCCGAGGCCACCCAGGAGCTCCGCGGTCAAGAGGTGGAGCACGACGTCGATCCAGAAATCAGCGTCGACATCGAAGCGCTCTTGCCGGCGGACTACGTGCCAGAGGTGGGCGTCCGGCTGTCGCTCTACAAGCGGCTGGCAGGGGCCAGTGACGAGGCTCGCGTGATCGAGCTCTCGATCGAGATCGAGGACCGCTTCGGGGCCTTGCCGCGCACGGCGCAGAACCTGATCGAGCTGATGCAGCTCAAGGCGAACCTGCGCAAGCTGAAGGTGCTCGGTTGCGAGGCCAGCGCGCGCGCGGTCACCCTGCACCTGCGAGACGATACACCCTTGAATACGGCCAAGATCACCCAGCTCGCGGTCGAGCGCCCCGAGGTGTATCGCGTCACTCCGCACGGCCAGGTCGTGAGACGGGCTACTGAACGGGAACGCAGCGCCGGCGGCCTGGAGCTCGCACGGCGCATGCTGCAGGAGATCGCAGAAGGCTGAGGCGGGGCCCCCGCACACACGCGCGCACCTCGCGCTCGGCGCGCGAAATCGACGCGATGTTTTGCAGGAGAGTGGGCTTTTGCTTTATGTGAATGTTCATGGTTTGGCCGCCTCCCAAGGTACTGGCGACGCCCGAGGGCGAGGCGAACGCGGAGCTCTCCGGCACCGCTCGGTCGGTGGCTGCTGGACCCCCTCCCCCCAACTCCCAGGGTGTGACGGGGTCCACCCTGGCAGCGACAGAGATCCCCGCGGACTGGCTCGCGCGCCCCGAAGGCTTGATCGGAGGCGTGCTCGGCAGCCGCTACCGGATCACGAGCGTGCTCGGGCGCGGGCCGATGGGTATCGCTTGTGAGGCCGAGTCGTCGCGCGGCCGTCAGGTGACGGTCAAGCTCTTGCCGCGCTCCGCGGAGCTCCCGCTCGAGCACTTCGCCTGGCAGGTTCGGCAAACCCTCGCGCTCGCGCATTTCGATCATCCCCACGTCGCACCCATCAACGACTTTGGAGCGCTCTCCGACGGCAGCGCCTTCGTGAGCCGAGGGCGCGTGCCCGGCGTGACGTTGCGCACGATCCTGCGGGGGGGCGGTCTGCCGGTGCGGCGCGCGCTGTCGATCGCTCGACAAATTGCCTCGGCGTTGGCCGCTGCGCACGCTCGAGATATCGCTCACGGCCGGCTCAAGCCGGAGAACGTGCTCGTTCAGGGCGGCGCAGGCCCGGGGGATCTGATCAAGGTCGTCGACTTTGGGATCGCAGGCATCCCCGTCAACCTGCGCGCCGTGGCACCGAACGAAGACGAAGCGCGGCGGCTGGCGCTCCGGACCCGGCTGTATCTGCCCGCCGATCTGACGGGTGCGAGCCCCGCCATCGACGTGTACTCGCTGGGCGTGATCAGCTTCGAGATGATCGCTGGCCAGCCCCCCTTCGTTCTCGATTCGTTCGGGGCTTCGGGGCCGAATGGGCCGCCCCTCAGTTTTGCACAATGCAACACCCCGATCGAGGTCCCCCCGGCCGTCAATGACCTGGTGCTCGGCATGTTGCATCCCGAGGCGGCCCGACACGGGCTCGACGCGCAGCGCTTGGTGACACTGCTCGACGCCTTGCTCGCACGTCATAGCGTCGCGCCTGGGGAGCCGGTCACCTTGGAGCAACCGAGCTCACGGCGACCAGCAGCCAGCCGGGAGCCGTCAGCGCCCCTGCCGACACCTGCCCCCGCCGAGCACCGCGCGGGAGCTGCGGCGGAGGAGCCTGCCGAGCCTTTTTGGCCACCGTCGGAGCCGCCCGCCCGCCGCGCGCCGATCAGCTTTCCGCCCCTGCCCCAGGGCTTTTCAACGTCCACTCCAGCGCCCGTGACCGCCACCTATCCGGGGCCTCCGGCGCCACACACACCACCGCTACATTCGCCGCCGGCGCCGCCCGTCAGAGCGTCCGCCGTAGCGTATCCACCCCCGACCCCCGCCCACGACCCAGCGTCCCTGAGCCCAGGCTTCGACACCCAGAACTTCGCGCCGCCCAGCCTGGCACCCCACTCCGAGTCCAGCACGAGCGACGATTTGGACGCGGATTTCAGGCCCAGCCTGTTCGGGAAATTAAGGCGGCTGTTCGGGAAATCGAAGCCGCCGAGCGGTTTCTAAAGGGCAGCCATGTTCTCAGAGCGCGCGCTCTGACTTGGGAGGATCGATCGGTGCGCCGGGCTCGAGCCGATGGCCCGTGATCAGGCGCGAGCCGCGGCGATAGCCGAAGTAGGCCCAGGCCCAGTCGAGCAGCACCACGATGCGGTTGCGGAAGCCGATCAGGTAGAAGATGTGGAGCGCGAGCCACGCGAGCCACGCGACGAACCCGCTGAGCTCGAGGCGACCCAGCATGGCCACCGCGCGGCTGCGGCCGATCGTCGCCATCGAGCCTTTGTCCACGTATTTGAAGCTCTCGCGCGGTAGCCCGTCCAGGCTACGGGCGATCTGCCGCGCGACGAAGCGGGCCTGTTGCATCGCGACCGGGCTCACTCCGGGCAAGGTTTTTTCCTGACCCTCGGGGATAAAGCTCGCGGCGTCTCCGATCACGAAGACCTCGGGGTGGCCCTTGACCGAGCAGTCCTGTTGGACGAGCGCGCGACCCTGGCGATCCACCGCGAGCCCGATGCGGGCAGCCAGGGGCGAGGCTCGCACGCCTGCTGCCCACAAGACCGTCGAGGCCTCGATGCGCTCCTCCCCGCAGCAAACGCCCGTGGCATCGATGGCCGTCACACGCCGGCCCGTACGCACCTCCACGCCCATGGCGGTGAGGCTCTTCTGAGCGCTCGCCGAGAGCGTCGGCGTAAAGCTCGCCAGGATCTGCGTCCCCCCCTCCAGCAAGATCACGCGGGTCGCGTCCGAGTGGATCGCGCGAAAGTCGCGCGCGAGCACGAAGGTCGCGAGCTCCGCGATCGCGCCGGCCAATTCGACACCCGTCGCGCCGCCGCCGATCACGACAAACGTCAGGTGCCTGCGTTGCACGGCGGGGTCAGGCTCGCGCTCCGCTGCTTCGAACGCCAAGAGCACGCGCCGGCGAATCTCGAGCGCCTCGTCGAGGTCCTTCAAGCCCGGGGCCACGCTCTGCCACTCGTCATGACCGAAGTAGGTGTTTTCAGCGCCGGTCGCGACCACCAAGTAGTCGTACGTGAGCGGCAGAGCTTGCTTCGAGCTGACGAGCCGAGCCGAGAGATCGATCAGCGTCACCTCGGCCAAGAGCACGCGAGCGTTCTCCTGCGCGCTGAGCACCGCGCGGATGGGCACAGCGACCTCGTTAGGCGCCAGGCCTGCCATGGCCACCTGATAGAGCAGCGGCTGAAACAGGTGATGGTTGGCCCGATCGATCAACGTGACGTGCACGGGCTCCCGCGCGAGCGCCCGCGTCACGCCCAGGCCACCAAAACCTCCACCCACCACCAGCACGTGGCGTCGCAATTTCATGGCCTCGTTACCTAGGGAGTGTTTTCAAACCCCTCTTTCGTTCGATCAGGCCAGCCACACCAAGGCGGAGGCCAGGTGAAGGAACGCGAGGAAATTCCGTGCGAGTTTC
>JAYTOL010000261.1:0-2752 GCA_043747815.1 Deltaproteobacteria bacterium | reverse complement strand
GGCGGCGGTTGACCGCGTCCCCCCTGGCCACCACCGCGCTTTGCGCACCATTCGCTCCCCCGTCAAACGGCATCTGAGGCCGGCGCCTGAACGGTTACGGTGCAACAGCGCTCCCACCGTGGCCAGCCGCTCACCGCCAGCGTGCCTCACGCCGCGGCAGAAGGCCTCTACCAGCTCGCACCGACTTCCGTCCAAACCCACCTGCTGCGCCACCTGCTCGAGCGCCGCTGCGCCGCTCGCCGCCAGCACCACCACCAGTGCGCGCGCCGAAGACACGAGCCGCGTTGCCCAGCGTGCCTTCGTCCGCTCAGATATCCGCGGCGTTACAGGTCTTCCAGCCTCGCTCCTTTCCACCACCCGCCACGGATGCCACAGATGCCGCGCCAGAAACCTCGGCAGCACTCGCCACGTCGCCGAGCACTCCACGCACAGAAATTGCAGGATTCGGATCACCGGAGGCAGCATCGGATCACCCCGCGGCCGACGCTCCGGACGCGCATGCACGTGGACGTGCTCGCCTCCGCAGCGCGGACACGGCACCGGGCGGTACCGATCCGGATCGGCCAGCCTACGGCGGTGCTCTTCCAGGTCGCCGACGTCCTCTGCGATCAGCGTGCCGCCCCAGTACCTGGACACCCGTGACGTTTCCAGGCACCTTTCCGCAGGCGGAGGAGGGAGCTCGATGGTCGCGCTCACGGTGGTTGGTCCTCTTGGTGTTGCACACCCGAAGACTCCCCACCTCCTCCGCACTTTTCAACCCCCGCCCTCCGTCCCGTTTCACCTTCAGCGCGGGATTTCAGTCCCCCTCACCCAAACGTACCCCGCGCCGAGCGCGGGACGTGCGGCGCTACGACGCCGCGCTCAATGCGGGCTGGAACAGCGCTTCCGGGAGCTCGCCGCCGACGAGCGCGAGGCTTGCTCCACTCCTCCTGCGGCATCTTCAGACCGTAAGCGATCACGGACGCGATCGAACCCACTTCTGTGGTGCACGCCTCAAGGAATTTCTTCGTGGTTGTGCTCTTGCTCTTCGATCCGATGCTGCCCACCAAAGCCAGTGCGTCACGCGACACGTTGGTGCGCGTGTCCAGATACCTACCCGTTTCGACGTTCCGAAGCCGCCACTTGATCCCGAAGCTGTTCGGGTGAGCCTTTCCTAGCTTCATCCATTCGAGCTTGGCGTTATCACTCACCCGCGCGACGGCGTCGGATAAGACCCTCTCGAGAAGCTTGGGCGCTTTGATGATATCGAACAGGGGGGTCCGGGTCACCGTGGAAACATACACCACCTTCGTCGACGACGTCCTCGACAGCGACCCAACTTGGAGCAATTCAGTGCGAAGATGTGCGCAGGTCACTCACGCGATACGACCCTTCGCGGCGAGTGCGGTGCGTGGGCGCGACGAAGACGCTGCCGAATCGAGAGGTCGTCACTGATGGGAGGCCTCTGGTCCAGGCCGCCACGAGCCGTCTTGCGGCTTGACCAGTCATTTGGCAGGATCATTAATAATTCCAAATAGTTAACAAAATAGTTGTTGTGCGAGGTGACCTGTCACACAAGACAGGTTAGCAAAAGGCCGTGTATTTCGAGCACTACGACCCTCAGCGATTCGCGAGTCTCTATGCGGCACTAGGTCCGAAGCTCAGGCAATTCTTCGCGAGGCCGGTCATCGTTGCCTTGCTTGAGGGTTCCGTGAAGTTGCGCAGACCGGCAGTGGAAGCCATCGAGGACCACCTCTTGGAGTACGCGCAGGAAGACGTGAAGAACCAGCGCGTACGGCAGCTGGTCGGGCACATGATACGTCACCTCATGGAGAAGGTTGGGTACGAGCTGGCGCAGCCCGAGGTCCGCCTTCCGGCTGGGGGCCTGTTTACCTGCGGAGCTCGATACCCCCCGTGCCAACGTCGTTTGAGACAGCTGCCCCTGGAAACCTAAGTACCAATGGGCGGAGAATGGACGACAGATCGTGCCCAAACCATTCCGTGTTTCTGATCGTGAAGTCTCTCCGGAGAGTGAGCGCCAGCCCCGTGCGCTTGGCGCTGCGGGAGCTATCCTGGAGTCCGTGCCGAAGCGGTCTCGCCGGGTCTTCAGCGCAGCCGACAAGCTGCGCCTCGTGAAGGAGGCCGACAGGTGCCTGGCCAGCGGCAAACGTGGTGCGCTGGGCGCCCTGCTACGACGGGAGGGCATCTGCGCTTCGCTCCTATCGTCATGGCGCATCCAGCTCGGTGCCCATGGCGCTGCAGGGCTCGCGACGAAGAAGCCGGGCCGCAAGGCGAAGCTCTCCGAAGCTGACCGACGCAACGCCGAGCTCATGAAGCGCAACGCGGAGCTCGAGCGAAAACTGCACATCGCCAACGTGCTCATAACGCTCCAAAAAAAAGCGCACGAAGTCCTGGGACTGGCACTGCCCGAGAGCGACGGAGACGTCTGATGGATCTCGTGGAGGACCTCGCTGAGCCTGGGGTGTCGGTGGTCGCCGCCTGCACCGTCCTCGGCTTGAGCCGTGCGTCGCTGTACCGCAGCACATGCCCTGCGCCGCCACCGATGGTGCGCCAACGCGCGCCAAGTCCACGCCGGCTCGGTGACGACGAGCGGCAAGCCATTGTCGACGTGATGCACAGCGCCGAGTTCGTAGACCAGCCTCCGATGGAGGTGTTCGCGAAGCTGCTCAGCTGTGGAGTCTACCTGGCGTCGATCCGCACATTCTACCGCGTGCTGGCCGAGCTTGGAGAATCGAAAGAGCGCCGAAATCAG
>JAYTOL010000260.1:0-4662 GCA_043747815.1 Deltaproteobacteria bacterium | reverse complement strand
ACACGGAATGGTTTGGGCACGATCTGTCGTCCATTCTCCGCCCATTGGTACTTAGGTTTCCAGGGGGAGCTGTCTCAAACGACGTTGGCACGGGGGGGTATCACAATCGGACGCGCTTCGACACTGCGCGACAGTGATCACCAACGGACACGCTCATCAAAAGGTCGTCGATAAGGGTGTTCCGACAACATTCGGATGACTCGAGCGGCACGCGCGCAGCACAACTCGAATGCGCGGTTCAATAATGGAACCATTGTGATGGAGCATAGTCCCCGAACATTGCCCAGTGGAGGAGCAAAAGATGTGTAACCTGGATCGCTCATGTCCGGGCGTTCGCTGACGCTGACAGCGGATACTGCCCCGTGAGACGGTTCATGAAGTCCACGTGGGCGAGCTTTGACTCCGCTCAGCGCGTGTATTGTTCATGCTCCAGACGCGACACCTTAGCGATTGCGCTTCGTCTACGTACGGCAGTAGTCTCAAGTTATTGGATGGGAGCTCTTCGTACGCCGCGCAAGCGGTTGGGCGGCCTCCCCTCTCCTGCTTCTCACGTCCCCGGGATGACGCGCTGAAACAGCCGGGTGGCGGCGCAGGCGGCGACAGCAAGCAGGGCCCACGTGACGGCGCCGGTGGAGGCGATGAGGAGGGCGTCGAGCAGGGAGATGCCGGCGATGAGGCGCACGACGGCGTTCGGCACGAAGCGTCGCGTCCCTTGGCGCAAGAACGTGAGGGCGTAGCTGACCCAGAGAACGAAGACGAGCAGGAAGGGCCACACCCACGGTTGTCGGCTCGCGATGAGGGCTCCATAGGCCATGGGCGCGCCGAGGAACGCGAGCGGCCAGATGCGCGTCAAGCGGTTCAGCGCTTCTTGCTTGGCGGCGTAGGTCAGGCCGATGAGATAACACCAGAGGCAGGCGGCACCCCAGAGGAGGGGCGGCATTAGCGTGTCGCTGACGGCGTACGCGACCGCGACGTAGATCAGGACGCGGCAGGCGCCCATGACGAGCGGGCTCAGCGGGTTCTGCTTGTGGTAGGCGTCGTAGAAGACGATGACGGCGGAAAGCAGCGCGCCGCTGGCCGCCGCGAGCACGACGGAGCCGCCAGTGCTTCTCGCCACGAGCGCGTTGAGTAGCGTGGCGGAGATCAAAGCGCCAAAGCCGAGGCCAAACACGGTTGTCGCGGACGCGGCGCCGGAGGGGATCGGGCGGGTGGGCCGCTGCGCCTTGTCGATGTGGCGATCGAAGAAGTCATTCAGGTACATGCCGCCCACGTAGAAGATGGAGAAGACGAGCCCGAGAACGAGCACTCGTGGGCGGAGCGAGAGCGCCTGCGAGAGGGCCAACGCGGCGAGCACGTTGCTCCACACCGTGGGCAAGTTGCTGACTCGCCCGAGACGCAGCCAGACACCCAGGCTCAATGCTCGAGCCGATCCGTCACCCAGTCGAGCTCGCGAGCGATCGACGCCACGACGCCGTCGGTGCGCTGCGCCAGGGGCAGCACGTCCCAGGTATAGGTCTCCACTTCGAGCTGCGCCGTCACGGCCTGCCGACGGTGCCTATCCAGCACGCGCCCCAGGAAGCCTTGCGTATTAGTGAACAGGCCGAGCTCTGTGTCGTAGAGCGGCACGTGGAAGTGCACGCGCCACTCCTCGGCTCGTTGCGCCGCCGAATCGGCCATCGCTTGCGGCAGGTCTTCGAACCGCAAAAGCTCTCCCCCGCTCGCCCTGGCCACGACTTGATGAAGATAGACCGGCTCATCGTAGGCGCGCAGGGCCGCAAGCGCTTCGAGCGAAGGCGACGGCAAGCGTAGGCCGGCGCTCAGTTGGACCTTCGCGATGCGGATGCCGGCCGCATCCAGGCGATCGAGCGTGTGGTCCGCGTCTTCGAACTCGATGGCGGCGTGGCAGGTGTCCAGGCAGATGCCGAGGTGGCGACGGACAATTGATTCCGCCGTGCTCGAGTCGACCTGTGCGCGCGCGGCCATCCAGGCCAATGCTTGGCGGGAGAGCAGCTCGCGCTCGAAGAAGTCGAGCGTCTCGCTCGTGGTTTCTAGTAAACAACACGGCTCGGGCTCGAGCGCCAGGGTGATTTCGCTGCCGGTGCGCTCGAGCAGGCGGTGCAGCTCGAGCGTCTGAGCGAGCAGCATCTGGGCTATCTGCTGGACTTGCTCCGTCCCGCGAACATCGCGCTTGAAGCCACCGGGTACGGTGCTGATGCTGCCGGCCATGCCCGGCGGCAAGAGCGCCCCGAGCAGCTCCGACAGATCAGAGGTGTAGCGGCCGCGCTCTGTCTGCGTCCAATCGGGATGATACACGGCAGCCTTGACGGGTTGGCCGTGAAAAGGACCATACGGAAAGCCGTTGAGCGTGAAGACGTAGAGCTCATGCGAAGCCAAGAAATCTTTGAACGCCTCGAGTCGGCCCGGCTCGCGTAAGGTCTTGGCGGCGAGCGCCGATAAACGTAGCCCCACGCCAAACGGCGCGTCGGGTGCCACTCGCGCCTTTACGGCGAGCACGTGGGTGCGCACGTTCTCGAACACCGCCTCCCAGCTCTCGCCTGGGTGGATGTTGGTGCAATAGGTCAGGTGCGCGCCCGCAACTTTCATTTCTCGAGCCCTTCGCTCTGCGACATTTCAGGCGGCATCGCGATAGCGCTCGGCGAGCCAGTCGATGCAGCGAACCACGCGTGAAAAATCCATCTCGTTCACGTTCACGCCGCGGCCGGGCGCGGCGAGCAGGCTGACGGTGAGCTCACCCCCCAAGTGCTCGCGAAATTCCCTGAGCCCCTCGAGCACGCGCAGCTGTCCGCTCTTGTCGCGTAGCTCGAGCGCGGGATCGTACAGACGGAAACCCAAATCGATGAGCAGGCGGGTGATGCGCTCGCCGGTCCCCGCATCGAGCAAGCCCACCTCGACCGAATAACGCGTGTCGAGCGCCAAGCCGATGCCGACCGCCTCACCATGGCGCAGCCGGTGAGCGGTCAAGCTCTCTAGCTTGTGGGCTGCCCAGTGCCCGTAGTCGAGAGGCCGAGCGCTGCCGAGCTCGAACGGGTCGCCGCCGCCGGCGATGTGCTCGACGTGCAAGCGCGCGCACTCGCGAATCATGACGGCGGTGGCGCTCGGCTCGAGCCGGGCGAGCTCGCTCGCGTGCTCGCACAACCACTCGAAGAAGCGCGCGTCGCGAATCAGCGCGACCTTAACCGCCTCGGCCATGCCCGCCACCCGATCGCGGCGTGACAAGGTGGCTAGAAACTCGAAGTCGTTGATCACGGCGAAGGGCACAGCGAAGCTGCCCACGAAATTCTTCATTCCGAACGCGTTGACTCCGTTCTTCACGCCCACGCCCGAGTCGTTCTGCCCGAGCACGGTGGTGGGCACGCGCACTACTCGCACGCCGCGATGGCAGGTCGCCGCAGCAAAGCCGGCCATGTCTTGCACGGCGCCGCCGCCGATCACCAGACAGAACGACTGCCGGTCTACGCCGAGCGCGGCCATTTGCCGCTGCAGGCTGCTGACGATGGCAGGATCGTTCTTCGCTTGCTCGCCGCCGGGCACGATCAGCGGCTCGCCGAGCAGCTCTATCGAGGCCGCATGCGCATCGGCGTAAGCCCTGACGGCTGCCATCGACCCGGGGTGGGCACGCGCCACGCCGTCATCGATGATGACCAGCACGCGATGCCGCCGCGCCGTCTCCAGCCGCCGCAGCGCCTCGACCAATACCGCATTGTCGGGATCGAAGACTCGCTCCGTGAAGTGGACCGCGTAGCGAAACGGCACCGAGAAATTCACCGCGAGATCGTGATCACCGAACATGCAGGCTTCAGGTATACACCACACACGCCAGCGCGCCGGACGGGCTCTCGCCGCGCCAACCAAAACGGGAAACCGGCCGGCCCGTCGCCGCTCAGGGAGCGTTGAAGACCATGGTGATGCGTGTGCAATGGCCCAAATTTTCCGTGCGCCGCGTGCTCAGGCGTCTGCGCGACGGCAGCTCCATGCCCGTGGTCGTGGACACGCCCGGCGGGCGCTTCGTCGCGAAGCTACGCGGCGCGGCGCAGGGCCCGTCTGCGCTAGTCGCGGAGGTGATCGTGGCGGAGCTCGCCGAGCGGCTCGGCTTGCCCGTCCCGGAGCGCGCATTGATTGAGCTCGGGGCTGCGGTCGAGAGCGACGACAAGAACGATGAGCTCGCTGATCTGTTGGCCGCGAGCGTGGGAGAAAACCTGGGCTTCCGTTGGATTGAGGGCGCGTCTGTGCTGCCCGCCGCTCGAGCCTTTAGCATCGACGATGAGTTCGCCGTGCGCGTGTTATGGCTCGATGCCCTGGTGCTGAACCCGGATCGGACGCCGAGCAATCCCAACGTCTTGATGTCGAAAGGCCAGCCCTGGCTCATCGATCACGGCGCGGCGCTCACGTTCCAATACGACTGGGCCAAAGTCAGCGAAGACTCACCGCGCATAGCGAGCGAGCACTCGCTACACCTGTTTGGAGCGCGTCGGCACCTGCTCCCGAAATGGGACACCGCGCTCGCCGCCGCGCTGCCACGCGAAGCCCTCGCCAACATCGCCGCGCGCGTCCCCGACAGCTTCTTCAGCGATCGCCCCCCCGAATGGACCCCAGCCCAAGCCCGCGCGGCCTACGCCGCCTACCTCTGGAAAAGACTAAAAC
>JAYTOL010000259.1:0-1042 GCA_043747815.1 Deltaproteobacteria bacterium | reverse complement strand
TCACGCACTCGCACGGCCACCGTCCCCGTGGCGGCAAGGTCCATGGCAAGCCCAGGTGCGAGAGCACCTTGCGCAAGGTGTCGGGGTCGGTGAGCAACCACCACATCAACCAGGCGCTGCGCGCGCACACCCTCTACAAGAAGGACGTCAACTACCTCGTCGAGGAGGGCCAATGCCAAGATCGGTCGTCATCGTCGACGAGTTCACCGGGCGCAAGATGCCGGGGCGCCGCTGGATTGAGGCGAAGCTCGGCGTGAGGGTGTCCCGCTATTTCCTCCAGCGCATGAAGACGAAGTGGGGAGCGTGCAACCACCGCGCGGGCAACATCCGCCTGAACACCGAGCTGGTGAAGAAGCCGAAGGACCTGGTCGAGTACGTGGTGGTGCACGAGATGCTCCACCTCGTCGATCCGACGCACGGCGAGCGCTTCATGGCGCTGCTCGACGAGCATCATGCGGGGTGGCGCGAGGCTCGCGCCGAGCTCAACGCGCTGCCGCTCGGGGCGGAGCGCTGGGGCGAGTAGCGCCTTCGGAGCGGGCGGAGCTGGCGTGTAAGGTTGACCGTACATTCCCGCGCTGTGGCCCCAGCCCTGCCTGTTCAAGCGTGCTGAGCAGCGTCTTTGGCTTGAGGGTCAGGCGATCGATGAGCGGCCGCTCTTGGAGCACATCGCGCCGGGGACGGAGTGCGGTGCTATTTTCTGACGATGTCCGTCGTCGCCGAGAAGAAGCACTGGACCGTCCAAGAGTATCTGGACATGGAGCGGGCGTCCCTCGACAAGCATGAGTACATGGATGGGCACGTCTTCGCCGTGGCCGGGGCGAGCGAGGCCCACGATGCCATCGCGGCCGACGTGGTCGCCACGCTCCTCACCGTCCTCCGTGGCAAGTGCCGGGTCTTCACTTCGGACATGCGCCTGCACGTGCCAGCGACGGGCTTGTACACGTACGCGGATGCCAGCGTGGCCTGCGGGCCACGGGAGTACACCGATGAGCGGCCTCCCGCCCTCAGGAATCCCGATGTGATCGTCGAGGTGCTGTCGGAA
>JAYTOL010000258.1:0-35132 GCA_043747815.1 Deltaproteobacteria bacterium | reverse complement strand
GTCCGACCTCGGTCTCGGCGTCGAAGAAGTCGCTCTTGAGCTTGCTCGCCAGGCTACGCATGTGCCGCGCGGTCTGGCCGAGGCGCTCGCCGATGGCGGCCTGCGAGTAGCCCTCGCGGCGCAATAGCTCGAAGTAGGTGAGGCGCAACAGCTCCGCCAGGGTGCGCATCGGCACGTGGAAGCGGGCGGCCATGCTCACGGCTGGCTTCAGCAGGGAGTATACGAGCCGGTTCTGGGCGGTCCTGATCTCTGACACGGGAATTTCGGACTGGGTCGTGGCTCGGTCAGTGGACTCGAGCTACGGATCGTGCGAGCTATGTTGCCGTTTCGCTTCTCGAACAGCTTCCTGCAGACTATGGAACTTTTGTTCCCATGGGGTCATGATGCTCGGACCGTGCGACGAGCGCCAATGAAAAGGTCGGGCTGGCGCGGCGCGTGCTTCGCCGGCTTGGCCCTCAGCGTCGCCGCCGCCTGCTCCACCAGCGAGCCACTCGTCGTCGACGAAACGAGTCCGGTGTCGCCGAGCAGCGGCGTGCCGCGGCCAGCGCAAGGCCAGGGCGAGCCCTACGTGGTGAGCGAAGGCATCGTGAACGGGGAGGAAGTCGCCGTTCCCGTAGAAAGTCCGGGCCCGCAGGCCACGGAGACCAATTTCTTGACCCTGCCTTGCCGCGTTGACAGCGATTGTGCAGGCGGGGGCCGCTGCGTGTTTGCTTCGGATGAGGGGTCCCCCGACGCTGGGGCGTTGGCTGCCGGCGTGGACGCAGGGGCCCGGGATGCGGGGGCCGTGGATGCAGGGGCCCTGGATGCAGCAACCCCGGACGCGGCGCCCTCAGTTGCGCTGCCGTTGGACGCGGCGGCTGCGGGGGCAGGCTCGTCGCGGGCCTTCGGGCGCTGTGTTCGCCCGGGCGCCGGCTGATCCCAGCAAAGTCGCCTCGCGGTTTAACGCCCGTGGGTGCCGGGTCTACGCGAGCACCCGAGGGCTGGCTGACGCGGCGCGAGCGAGCGGAAATTTTGTGCCGGTTTGACGCAAATCGTGGCACACCCTGATCACTGCGTCAGACGTCAGAGGCTGGCGGCTGGCGCGCCGAGTTTAGAGCGTTAATAGGAACTTTATTTCCTATAAGAAAACCCGCTCAAATTTTCGCGCGGCCGGCTCACGTCGGTTGGCACGCAGGCTGCACTGGAGCTGCTCGTGGGAGCGCATTCCCGCACAGGAGATCGAGCATGAAATCAGCATTTGGAGCCACTTTTTTTGCCTCAGCGCTGGCGCTGGTCGCCGGCTGTTCCTCCGGGGCCCCGGGACCGAGCGGGGACGACACTGCGACCAACTCCGAGAGCCTGCGCCGCGGCCCGGGCGGCGGACGACCGGGGGGCGGAGGTAACTCGGATCCGTGCGCGCTCGTGCGTTGCGCGGCGGGCACCTCATGTGTAACCGAACACGGCAGAGCCAGCTGTGAGCCGGACGCGCCGAGCTCCTGCGCCGCAGTCTCGTGCCTGACCGGCAGCACGTGCGAGGTCGTGAATGGGCTAGCCGTCTGCACGCCGAACGAGCCGACGCCGAGCGGGCCCTTCTGCGGTGGGTTCGCCGGAATCGAATGCCCTGGCGCCGGTAGCTGTGTGGATGACGCCAGCGACGACTGCGATCCGGAGCGCGGCGGCGCTGATTGCGGGGGCACCTGCGAATGCGGCAACGTGCTGGCGCTATGCATCGAAGGCACCGTCTTCGATCAGTCGCCGGACGTCTGCGCGTGTGTGCCGACAGATCCAGAGCTCGACCCGTGCGCGACGGTGCGGTGCGCTGCCGGCACGTCCTGCGTCGTGGTGGATGGCGCGGCCACGTGTGAAGCGGACGCGTCGACGAACCCGTGCGCGCTGGTCCTGTGCGCGCCCGACACCACGTGCGAGGTCGTGGACGGTGACGCCGTGTGCACGCCCGTCGCCCCGAGCGGGCCCTTCTGTGGAGGCATTGCCGGAATCGAATGCCCCGGCGCTGGTAGCTGTGTGGATGACGCCAGCGACGGCTGCGATCCGGAGCGCGGCGGCGCCGACTGCGGCGGCGTCTGCGAGTGCAATGTGCGCGCGTTGTGCATCCAAGGCCTCGTTTTTGACGAGTCCCCCGCCGTTTGCCAGTGCGTGCCTCGCCCCGAGGAGAACCCGTGCGCGCTCGTGGACTGTTTCCCGGGAAACATCTGCGAAGTCGTCGGCGGCGAGCCCGTCTGCACGCCGGTCGAGCCGCCCAATCCGTGCGCGGCGGTGTTGTGCGCTCCGGGAAGGGTCTGTGTCGCGGATGGCTCCGAGGCCCGGTGCGAGCGTCGGGGAAGGCGCCCGGGCCGTCGCTGAGCCGACCTCGCAAGCGCTACCCCTCTGGCGGCGCGGCCTCGTTTATCCGAGGCCGCGCAGCACCGATCCCGTCGGGACTGACCCGCAAGTCGTCAGTCTAGCTTGACGACTACGCCGTCGTCGCCGGTCAGGATCAGGCGGCCCTGCACCCTTTGCTTTTCGCGCCGCCGCTCCGTCGCGATCACGATGTGTCCGGTGCCCAGCGCATCCATCGGCAGCTGCGCTGGGCGCGGGCCTAGGTTCAACGCCACGAGCCAGCGCTGATCGTCGGCCTGCCGCACGTAGGCGATGACATCGCCCTCGGACACGACGGGCTTATACGCCCCCACTGACAACGCGGCCTCGGTGCGCCGCAAGAGGAGTAGCCCACGATAGAGCTCGAGCATCGAATCCGGGTCACGCTTTTGCCGCTCGACGTTGCAGTGTTCGTAGTCGTGGCCCACCGGCAGCCACGTGTCGATTTCGCTGAAGCCGGCGTGCGGCTCACCCGACCACTGCATGGGCGTGCGCGCCGGGTCACGACTGACGCCGATGTTCTTGCCCTGTGGATCCTGAATGTGCTCGGGGAAGATCACTCTGTCACGCATGCCCAGCTCGTCACCGTAGTAGTGCGTCGGTGTACCCCGCAAAGTGAGCAGCAGCATGGCAGCGACGCGTGCCTGGGGTAGCCCCACACGGCTCGCGACGCGCGGCTGGTCATGATTGCCGAGCACCCAGTTGGGCCAGGCGCCGGGCGGCAAGGCGCCTTCGTATTCGCTGATCGCCGCGGCGATCTGGCTGGCCTTCCACGGCAGCGTGATGAGCTGGAAGTTGAAGGGTAAGTGCGCGCCGTCCCCGGCCGTGCCGTAGTAGCTAATGAGGCGGCGAATCGGCAGGTAGATCTCCCCGATCAGCACGCGTTCATCGAACTCGTTCAACAACGCGCGCATCTCCTGCACGATGGCCTGCACTTCGGGCTGATCGGTCGAGTAGGCGGGGATCAACGAGTTGTAGGGCACCTGCGCGGGCGAATAGTCTGGATTGGCGGGGTTATCGCGCCAGTCGGCGTCTTTGATCAGATGCCACAAAACGTCGACACGAAAGCCGTCGACACCTAGCTCGAGCCAAAAGCGCATGGCGGCGTACATTTGCCTGCGGACGTCGGGGTGCCGCCAGTTCAGGTCTGGCTGCTCCCTCAAGAAAGCATGGTAATAGTATTGCTCGGTCGCCTCGTCCCAGGTCCATGCGCTGCCTCCGAAGACGCTCAGCCAGTTGTTGGGCGGGCTTCCGTCGGTTCGCGCGTCGTGCCAGAGGTACCAGTCCCGCTTGGCGCTGGCGCGCGAGCTACGGGCCTCCTTGAACCAGGGGTGCTCACTCGAGGTGTGGTTCGGGACAAAATCCAGAATCACCTTCATGCCGCGGGAGTGGGCGGCACTCAGGAGCTCTTTCATGTCCGCCATGGTGCCGAACAGCGGATGCACACCGGTGTAGTCGGCGACGTCGTAGCCGAAATCGGCCATGGGCGACGGGTAGATGGGGGAGATCCAGATCGCATCGACGCCCAGCCACGCGAGATAGTCGAGCTTGCCAAGGATGCCGCGCAGGTCGCCGACGCCGTCATTGTTCGAATCCGCGAAGGAGCGCGGATAGATTTGGTAGATGACCCCGTGTTGCCACCAGAGATGGGACCTCACCTTGGCTCCTGGGATAGCAGTGACTTCTGGGATAGCAGTGACCCCGTGGAAGGTAGTGACTCCGTGGCAAACACGCTCGCTGAGTGCGCCGTCAGCCTCCAAATTCCATCCTGCTCGGGACGCATGTAACCTTTGCCTCCGTATTTGACGTCTTCGCTCGACAATAGTAACTGCCAACGGCCGCCAGAGCGCGGTGAGAGCAAGGGCTCGGGCGCGGGCTCGAGGACCAGATCGGGACCCATGTTCACGACGATCAATCGGTCGCCGACGTCACAGAAGAAGCGTAACAAGAACGCTTGCGGGGCGAGGGAAGCGCCATGCATCCGGTCCGTCCGCTGCTGCCGAAACCCCGGATCCTCGCGGCGCAACCGCAATAGCTCGAGGTGCAGCGCGTAAATCTCCGAGTGGGTTTTTCGCTCTGAGAGGTCGAGCTTGCACGCTCGAAACGTGGACTCGAGCGCCGGGTCCGCGAGCTCGCGAGCCGAAACCGCAGTCTTCACCGACGGAAATTGAGCCAAGAACTCCTCGCGCCCCTGGCGCACCTTCGGCGCGAGCTCCGCGTTGTGGTCGGCGAAATAAAGAAAAGGCGCGGAGGCGCCGAACTCCTGCCCCTGGAACAACATCGGCGTTGGCGGAGAGAGTAGCCATAACGTCGTCAGCGCGCGGAGCAGCGCGGGTGTCGTGAGCTCGTGGACGCGATCTCCCGCCTGGCTGTTGGCGATCTGATCGTGGTTCTGGATGTAAGTGACAAAATTTTCCGCGCCGAGCTCGAGCGCCGAGTGCCCGCGCTGCTTCTTCTGCCAGTAGTAGTGTTGGCCTTGGTACAGGTAGCCCCACTTCAGCGCGGACATGAGCTCCTGCGGCGAGCCGAGATAATCATAATAATACGCCTCACGTCGGCCTGTCAGAGCCACGTGGGCGGCGTGGTGAAAGTCATCGTTCCATAGCGCGTCGCAGCCGTAGCCATCCCGATCGACGCTGGCCACGAGCCGGGTCTCTTGCGGCTCATTCTCTGCGCAGATGTAGATGCGCTTGCCGTGCGCGCGGGCTGCGGCGCGCGCCGACTCGGTGATCTCGGCGAGCACGTGCCGCTCGGAGCCATCGATGATGCTCTGCGTTGCGTCGAGGCGTAGGCCATCGAGCTGGTACTCTTCAATCCAGTAACGCGCGTTCTCCACGTAGAGCTCGCGCACGGCGGCGCTGTCCTTGCCGTCGAAGTTGAGGCATTTCCCCCACTCGTTGGGGTGACGATCGGTGAAATAGTCCGGAGAGAAGACCTCCAGGTAGTTACCGTCGGGACCGAGGTGGTTGTAAACGACGTCGAGGATCACGGCCAAGCCGCTCTGGTGTGCCGCGTCGATGAAACGCCTCAAATCGTCGGGTTGCCCATACAGCCGCGTGGGCGCCCACAGATTGACGCCGTCGTAACCCCAGCCGAAACGGCCTGGGAACTCGGCCACGGGCATGAGCTCTATCGTCGTCACGCCCAGGCGGCTGAGCTCGGGTATTTCCCGCGCTGCTGCGGCGTAGGTGCCCTCGGTCGTGAAGGTGCCGAGGTGGAGCTCGTAGATCACCTGCCCATGCGCGCGGGCGCCCGGAAATTTCGAAGCCTGCCAACGATAGTTGCTGGCGTCCACGATCTGCGAAGGACCGTGTGGCCCGAGCGGTTGAAAGCGCGACGCCGGATCGGGGTACAACTGCTCCTGCTCGTTCAGCCGAAAGCTATACAGCTGCCCGGACCGAAGCTCGGGCACCAGACCTCTGAAGTACCCCCCCGCTTCGCGCTCGAGCGAGTAGCGCGCGACGGCGCGATCGCTCGAAAGCTCTCGCTCGACTACATCGAGCTTGCGGCAACTCGGTGCCCACACCCGAAAATGAGTGCCCCGCGTACCGAGTGGCTCCGCTCCGATCGCAAACCGTCGCAGTGGTGATGTCACGTGGTTCTCTTACAGATACCCAGACGGCCCGATGCCGGGCAGCTCTCAGGTCGCAGCCGTTCATCCTTGTGGAGGTTGGGCTGCACCCGATGTGGCAGTTTGGTGTGCATCGAGCAGGGTATTCGTCTCGCTAATAGCGGTTCCGAGCGGCAATTGACAGACGATTTGCCCAGCGCGCGACGCCTCCAATTTACACAGAGGCCTTGGCTGCTCGACGAGCGGCGGACTCGTTCAGCCCACGCCGTAAGCTCCAGAAGTCAGCGGTTGAGAGCAGCAGCGAGGCAAAGCACGCAGTCGGCGCGACGGCGCGTCGAAGGTTGTGGCAAGGCGCCACAATTTTAGGCTCGCCTCCAATGAGGACCCGCGCTGGCGCTCGCGTGGGGTGGGTGTTACCTTGGCCGTTCGCTATGGATAACGTGGTCGCGGTCGTGCTCGGCGGAGGACGAGGTACCCGCCTCTTCCCACTGACTCAGTATCGCTCCAAGCCCGCCGTGCCGATCGGGGCGAGCTATCGATTGATCGACGTGGCAGTGAGCAACTGCATCCACGCTGACTTGCGGCGGATCTTCGTCATCACGCAGTATCAATCCGAGAGCTTGAATCGTCACGTCGGCAACACGTACAAGTTTGACTCCTTTGCGTCGGGCTTCATCGACGTCTTGGCGGCGGAGCAGACCGACAGCCGCGACAGCGATTGGTTTCGCGGTACGGCTGACGCCGTTCGCAAATGCATGAAGCACATCGGTCGGGAGTCGTGGGACGCCCTCGTCATCCTCTCCGGAGATCAGCTGTACCGGATGAGCCTGCGAGAAATGCTGCGTGTGCATTACGAGAGCAAGGCGGCCGTCACGGTGGCGACAAAGGCCGTCGCCGCGGAGCTGACCTCGGGCTTCGGCATCATGAAGGTGGATGCGAAGGGTCGCGTCGTCCACTTTGACGAGAAGCCGCCGCCGGAGCGCCTCGGTGGCCTCGCGTCGCCGGTGCCGGTGCCGGGGTCGAGCTCACCTTCGTATCTGGCCTCGATGGGGATTTACGTGTTCGAGCGGCGCACGCTGGAGCGGGAGCTCGAGAGCAAGGAGCACATCGATTTCGGCAAACACATCCTGCCCGGGATGTTGTCCCGGGCACTCGTGCAGGCTTACCTGTATGACGGCTACTGGGAAGACGTGGGGACGGTGCGCTCCTACTTTGACGCCAACCTGGCTTTGACGCGCGAGAACCCCGAGTTCGACTTTTACCATCCGCGCTGCCCAATCTACACGCAACGCCCCTTTCTAGCGCCCACGAGGATTCACGGTTGCCGTATCGACAACGCCTTGATCGGTGACGGCTGTGTCATCGAGCACGCGGAGATCGAACGGGCGGTGATCGGCGTCCGCATGCGCATCGCGCGCGGATCGAGCGTGAAGAACAGCTTGCTGCTCGGAGCGGATGAGTATGAAACTCTCTCCGAGGCCAAGCTGGTCCAGACTGACGCGCGGCCTGCGCTCGGGATCGGGGAGGGCTCTTCGATAGAGAACGCCATCATCGACAAGAACGCGCGTATCGGTAAGAACGTGACGATCAAAAACGCGCGTGGCCTGACCGAGCACGACGGGCGTTCTTACTTCGTGCGTGAAGGCATCGTCATCGTGCCAAAAGGCGGCGTCATCCCGGACGGCACCGAGATTTGAAGCCGGTCACCGCCGGTGCCTGACCTCGAGGGGCACGCTGATGGCGTGGGTCAACACCAAGGCCAGCATGATCACCGCTACCAGGTAGCACCTCGGCTCCCGCCGATTGCACGGCCACCGCGTGCTCGAGGGTGCTCGCTCAACGATGGTCACCGAGAAAGACGCCCGCAAAGTAGCTCACGCGGAGGTTTGAGAGCTGCCGATTTGCCTCGGCGTCCTTCGGCACGGAGCTCCACCCCCCGGGTGAGCTGCTCGGCCGTTCTGGCACATGACCGTCCCCAGCGCTCATACCGCCAACCGCTGCTCGGGCGATCGCTGCCGGTGATTCATGGCTCGCCGGACTGTGGCACAGTGCGTGGACAATGCATCGAGCGCGGGCAGCCGACGAAGGCATATTAATGCCGGGGGACCCGGGAGCAGCCAGCGGGGCGGAGCGCTTGGGTGGGTTCATTGCCGGGTGTGAGGTGCCTCACGTAGCCTGCAACGCCATGGACCATCGAGCCATATCTGCTCGGCGCCGGACGCCGGAAACCGTCGTCTGCGGGCCCGAGCGGTTCGATGACGTCTGGATGCCGAAGCGGACGCGGGATCGAATCGATGCAACTCCAGAGCCGTGGTGCTAGAGGACCATCGAAGCGAGGCGAGGTGCGTCATGTGTCGCAATATCAAAACGTTGTTCAACTTCGATCCCCCAGCCACGGACGCAGAGGTGCGCGCCGCTGCCTTGCAGTTCGTGCGCAAGCTGGCGGGTTTCACCGCACCGTCGAAGGTCAATCAGGCTACCTTCGAGCTTGCCGTCGAAGACACATCGCGCGTCGCCCGGCAGCTGCTGGATTCGCTCGTGACCACGGGGGTGGCTCGAAACCGAGACGTGGAGGCGGCCAAGGCCAAGGCCCAGTCCGCGCGGCGCTTCGGTCCCAAGACGACGGCGCGCTTTGGCTGATCGTTCCCAATCGGTCGCCGCGCGGTGGCTGGGCGCACAGCGGTAGCACGCATAGCGCCCAGGCTTGTGGCAGGCCTGCGCCGCCCTGCGCCTGAATGCCACGAGCCAGATCCGGGCCGTCGAGCTCAGGCCAGCGTTAGGCAGTCCCGAGCCTCGACTCGCCGGACCCCGCGAGCCTTTAAACAATCACTCGAAGGCCCCGCCGCCGGCGCAGGGCAAGGCCAATGAGCAAGGACACGAGAGCCCAGCGCGCGGTCGAGGCTGCACCTCGAGCGTCGAGCGCGCACGAGCGAGAGGAGGCGTTCGATGGATCGCGGAAAGGCGGCAGTAACGCCGGCTCACGCTCCATGTCGGTACGGCCCACCACCAGGCGCGCTAACGAAGTGACGTCTCCTGAGATGCACGTCGTTTCTGACGAGCACATCGAGGTCGCGCCGCAGTAATGGCCCGCGCCGTCGCAGCAATCGGCGCCCGCCGGAGCACAACCCTCGCCACAGGGAACCTCGTAGCCCTCACACGGGGTCACGAGCCCCGAGTTGCAGGCGCTGGGCGCTACGGCGCACGTGCCGTCACCGCAGCAGTAGGGCGCAGCCGAGCTGCAGCAGCCCTGGACCGCGGTTGGACAGCACTGCTCGGAGCTCAGGCAACATCCGCCGTTGTCGCAGCTCGAGAATTCGCTCGGGCAGCTCTGGGCGCTCGCGGATGGCGCCCACGCCGCCACCCCGACACAGATCAAGACCAGGACCCTCGAGAGTAACATTGCTAACCCCGCTCGCTCAGTAGAAGACGTCAGTAGAATACACAGCCCAGCCCGGCGCTGACCACGGTGGGTAAGGTCCCCACGTAAGGCAGCCAGGTCAGAGACGCGCGAAGGCCAGGCACGCGGCCCTTGGCGAGGGGGGAGATCCGCCCCCAGTCGATCGTCAAGCGCAGACCAGCGTGGTTCAGCTTGCCCCCGGAGGCAAAGTCATCGCTACCGAAGAAGTGCACATACGTCGGGACCCACGCCACCCCGAGCACCGCGCCTGACCAGGGCCCATCGCCCGCTCTCCACCTGCCGCTGCCGAAATGTACGCCAAAGATGCCCGCGGTCTGGTTATCGACGAATCGAGTCCGGGGTCGAGCCCCTTCCCCTTGCTCCCACGAGACGAGGTGCGTCGCGTTGCCAATCCCCAGCTCGAATTCGAGCCAGCGAAGCGCGCCCTGACTGAGCGCCGGAGGCGTGCGAAAGTGAAGCGAGAGCGAGGCGGCGCCCCCGACGCCTTGACCGCTAAACCATGCGCCTCGATCCTCGAGCGTATAGCGCTTGAAGAGCGAGATGGCCTCTGCCCGCAGGTCCCAGCCGAGCGATGCGCCCGCCCAGAGCTCAGAGGCGGGGTCCTCGTTGCTGGGCGCGTCGGCCACGCCTGGCGCATCGGCAATACCTCCAGCGTGCGCCACTGCTGGGAGCACAACAAAAAGCATAGCTAAAAGCACCGCAGGGAACACCGCCGGGAACACAGCAGTGAGCACGGACCAAAACGCCAGGCTGAAACCCGGGGCAGGAGCCCGCCCTCTCTTGCAACGCGCCTTCACTGCGGGATCGCAATGACGTTGCATGGCGCCTGATTTTCTGGATGAAGCTCGACGATGGCGCGTTCGAACGCCTGGGAGACGATGCCCGACACGGGCGCTCGAGCTTGGGCGCCGACCGGAGCACCAAGGGCATCCACCCCGCCGAGCGCTTCATAACCGAGCCACATGCGCCCGCACACCTCTGCCGACCCATCGGTGCCCGCCGGAGCGCCAAACGACGCGCAGCCCCAATTCCGCTCTTCCACGCAAGGATTATACAGTGAAGGCCCCGGCGTGAGCTCGATGCTCGGCCGACCCCAGCGCCATTCGACGTAGTGCTCGAGCGTGTCGAACGAATAGCCCGCCGCGACCAAGCCATCGATGACGCTCGGCAGGACATCGCGAGTGACGCTGTGAGTGTCGTGCATCAACACGATCATCCCCGCACCGGTTTCAATCTCCTCCGAGGCGAGCACGGAGTCTCTGACGCGCGCCATTTTCTTCTCGTACGTCGGAGGCTCGGGGTCACGCACCGGCTCTAATGATCTCGAATAGCTCTCGCCTTCCGCCCAATCTGCCGCGTCGGTCGAAGTGATGGTCCACATCATGTTCAGCCCGTGGCTGGAAATGCGCTCGGAGGCGAGCGGCGCCGTTTCGCCGGCGATGCCGGTGTACCAGGGCGACCCGTACGGCGGCCGAAACAGCCCGAGCAGTTGGGGTGCCGCGCCTGCGCGTACGAGCGCACGGTTGACCAGTAGCTCATTTTCTTCGATTTCGCTCGTGACCTGCGCCCGCTTGATGCGCGCCAGATCGGGGTGATTCACCGTGTGATTGCCCAGCACGTGTCCGTCGTCGACGATGCGCTTCAGCAGATCGCGAAACACGACGCTGTTGCCGGCCTGATCCACATATGTACCGTCCAGGCCCGCGTCACCCTTGAGCTGCTTGGCCGTCACGAAGAACGTCGCCTTGACGCTCTTCTCCGCGAGGACGTCGAGAAAGGTATGGGTCCACTCCGAGGGGCCATCATCAAACGTCAGATACGCCATCCGCGGCGGAAGCAAATTTTCCCCGCGCTGATAACCGATCCCCAGAGGACGCACCGGGCTGTGCTCCTCGGCATTTACGCTCGCGGCGCAGGCGAGAGGAGCTCTCGCCCCGGAGGCAAGCTCCGGCACCGATTCCCTGGTCGGCAGCCGGGCTGGCGGGCAGTAGGCGCCCTCCGGCAAGCTCAGCGGCGGCTCGTCTCCCGCGGGCGGTTCGGTGGCGACGGGCTTCAGATCCGGACCCGAGCAGGCGCTGGCGAGCAAGCTCGAGAGCCACCCCAAAGAACGCCATCCACTCCTCCGGCAAGGACAGCGTAGCAGCATAGGTTCGACCTCAGTCATGAGCTGGTGCGCCCGCTCGCAGCTCGACGCTAAACTCACCGTTGTCTGAGCGCAGGCCCACCGGGCCGTCGAACGTGAACGCTTCGAGCGGCAGCTCACCGACCCAGCTCGCGGCCCCATCCGTGCTGACGCGCAGCTGCCGGTCGCGAACTACGGCCTCGAGCACATGGCGCTCCCCGGCCTTGATGACTCCCACCGGCGCCGATGAGCTCGGCTGGAGGAAGGCATAGCCACGGTCGCTGCACTGCGAGTGGCGCTGCTGACCGGGATTGCTCTTGACGGACACCGCGATCCTTGACGACGGCTCGATGTGCCACATGACGTAGACGACGTTACACGTATCTCGAGCCCGCAGCTTGAGGCCGATCTGGCGGCGCAGCTCGCCGGAGGTGAGCGGCTCGTCCGTCGCCGTTGGGCCACGGTACACGAACGCGATGCCCACCGCGCTCCGCGGTGAATGCCCGAGCTCCGCTCGAAAGGTCGGCGAGCGAATCGAAAACTGCCATGGCCCGTCGGGCGCGATCTCGCCGGACGTCGGCAGGAGCTCGCTCGGGCGCACGGGGGTAAGCCCCGCTCCACCCGCGCTAGGCTGCGACTCGGCGTCGGGCGCCGCAGCGACGACGCCAGGATCAGATCGGGTAGCCGCACATGCAGCAGCCGCGATGACGAGCACGGGAAGCAGCGCTCGCCTCATGGTTTGGGCGGCTTCTGCGCTGCGGCCCTGCCAAACCACTTCGATCGGGGCGGCAGGATGCTCCGAGGCTTTTTCTTGCTGGTGAAACCTTCGTAACCGCTTGGGGTCCAGAACGTCTCACGCCAACCAAACCAGAACTTACCGAGCGGCACGTCGCCGACCAGGACTGCGCGCGCCGCGAGGAGCACGGCTCGGCGCACCCGAAACAGGATGGCAATGCGCTCCGACCCGCCGCGGATCAGGGTCGACTCCGGCGCGAAGCCCGTGACGTTGCCGAACAGGAACACGTCGTGGACGAACCCCGTCGCCGCCGGCACCCACTTGAAGAACAACGTGTAGAGCGGCGTGAGTGGCAGCGCGAACACGAGCCGAAAGTAGCGCCCGTCGGCGTTCATGAGCAGCGTGGCGATGGTCAGCATGCCGGTGACGGTGACCTGTGTGATGTAAGCGAGCACGATCAGGGTCAGCGTGCGCGTGTCGGCGAACAGGACAGGCACGATCAAGTAGGCAGCGAGCCCGATCAACAGCGAGCGAGCCATCGACGCCTTGACGATGATGGCGGGCAGGCCGAGCGTCCAGTGATAGCCGAGGCAACGCCAGAAGCGCCCCGTCAGCTCGATGCGGGCGGTGTTCCAGCGACGGCGCTGTTTCATCAGCGCCTTGATGCTGACGGGAGAGGAGGTGTAGACGCGCGCCTCCGGCTCGTATTTGAGCGCTCGATCGAAGAGCCAGCCGCGGAGCATGTAGTAGAAGGCGTGCAGCGGCGTGCGCGGCGGGTCGAAGTTCCAGTGGCCATCTTCGTACCTGACCAGGGTGGCGGTGTAGGCGCTGACCGTGTCGTCCGTGTCCCCGGCGACGAGCTCCGCGATGGGTGCCGCAGTGCTCTCGGAGAACTTGGGAGCCGGGACACCCACCCACCACGCGAGCCAGTGGGACGTGCGCAGGGTGCGCATGTAGCCCATGAACCGCGGGATCTCGAGGAAGATCGCCGTCCACGTGCAGTAGAACGCGCCGGGTACCCCCGTGACCGGCAGCCAGCGGATGTTGTAGCGACCGACGTTCGAGACGTAATAGTCCCTGGCCACCTGGATGTTCAGCTGCCCGGCGATGCTGAAGAAGTGACGCCACCCGCGCCAAAAGTCGTCGCCACGCACGTGCAGCGCGCCCGCCACGGCGCGCGCCGGAGCCCCCGTGATCGGGTTCTTCCGCTGCAGCCGATACACGATGCTCTCGAGGGAGCTCGGTCCCAGATCTGCGTCGGCGTCGGTGCTCACGTACACGGCGGGGAAGGCCGGATGCACGCCGTCTTTGACGAGTTGCTTGACGAACTCCATGGCGTGGTCGATCGCCATGGGTTTGCTGCGGCGGTTCGGGGTGCCCGTCACGTACAGCCAGGTGTGATCGTTATACGAGCGGCTGGCGCCCCAAGTCGTCAGCTGTGCATAGAGCTCGGGCGCGTCCTGGGTGCCGTCGATCGACAGCACGATCAAGAGCGGGCCCGGGTAGCCGTTGGTCGCGACGCTCTCGACGGTGCTGAACATGCTCGTGAGCTCGTCCTTGTGACGGAGCAAGGACGGAATCACCACGAGCGTGGACAAGGCCCTTGCGTCAGGGTGCCTCCGCGGCTTCGGGCCAAGCGCCCGACGCCCGAGGGAATAGACGAGCAGGAGGGGATAGTCCCAGAACGCGGTGAGCGTCAGGACGAGCACCGCCATGAGCGGAGCCAGCGTCGAGAAGCCGCTGAGCGTCCGCAGATTCCACAGCACGGATTCCATCGCAGCCCTTCGCGTGAAGCGTCTTGCTCGGGGCAATCAGCCCCGGGCGCGCTCCGCCAGTGTGGTGAGCGCGTTCACGAGCTCACGCAAGAACACTGAGTCCGACTCGACCGAGAGCTGCTCGATCGTCAAAATATCCCGGGCCTGCGCCACGCTTTCGGACTCTGAAGCCTCGAGCGCTCGGCGTGTGGCTACGATGACGTCTAGCGAATGCTGCACGACGGTCAAGTCGCGCTGGGCCTGGTCGAGCAGCGCCCCCAATTCGGCGCGAAATTGCCGGAGCCGTGTCTCCACGCCATCCGACGCATATTTGAGCGACTCGGAGCGCGCCTCGACGTAGTTCTCTTCGTGGGCACCGCGCAAGAGCCCGCCCAAGTTGAAGCTCAGCTCGACGGAGCCGTACCAGTCAGATGGGGTCTGCGGGATGACCCCGCCGCTCATCTGGATCCTCCAATCGTCGAGGCGGCGCAGCGACGAAGCCTCTCGCTCGAATTGCACGGCCGCGTCGAGGTAGCGGGTGGCGAGCACCGGCAGGGTCAGCGAGGGCAGACCACCGGCACCCGAGGGGCCGAGCTCCGACGCCGCTGGGCGCTCCGCACGGGCGCCGAGCTGATTTGCGTCACCTTCCACCTGCACGAGCTTGCGTTCGAGCCCATCCACGAAGCGTTGCACGTTCGTGAACTCGACCACGGTGATGATGCGTTGCGAGAGGCGGGCTGCCGCCCTTTCCTGAAGCGCTCGCCAGTCCTCGCCGCGCGCCTTGAGGAACTGCGCTTGCTCGCGCAGCGCCCGCAGCCGCGCGCCATCGGCCCCTCTCGCGATGACCGCATCCAGATCGAGCGACGTCTCGTGCCGTCGGCAGTCAGCGTCGCCGACGCGCAACGTGGCGCGCCCCTTGTAGAAATCGACCGGTGAGAACGCAAACCCCGTGCGGAGCTGGTAGCCCTCCGTCGTGGTGGCCCCCGAGTCGAGCTGCTGTGCACCTCTCGGGAAGCGGATGCCCTGCACGAGGACGCGCGGCATCATCAGCAGATCGGCGTCGCTCTCCGCGCGCGCGCGTGCTTGCTTGCAATAGGACGTCTCGCGGGCGCCCGCGGCGGTGGGCCAGAGGCTCGCGCTCATGCAGATCGACACCGAGAGCAGCATGCCGCGCACAGTAGGCAACATGAGGGACGGGGGACTGGCTGGAGCCTTCGGTTCAGCTGCCCGAGGCGGCGGCCTGAGGTTTGACCTGGGGTCTGGACGCCGCGTCCGCGGCTTCCCCCCAAGAGCGGATGCGCAGGGTCTTGGCGCGCGCGGCCTCGTGATCCTCCAGCTGCAGCACGACGTATTCGCCGCGTGTGTGGCTGCCCCAAGGATCCGCTTGCACGACTTCACCTGGAACCAACTCCGATACGCGACCGACCGTGTGGCACCACACGAGACCCCAGAGGCAACTCACGACCTGGGCGCCGGGTTTTACTCCGCCAAGCTGCGTGTACGGAACGAAAGCCAACTCCAGCTCCCGTTCCTGAGCTTGGAATAGAGGACGCTCCTCAATTTGCTGCACCATCTCGTCGAGCTGTGCCACCCGCTCCACCAGTGCGTTCCGCTCCGCCGTCTTGGCTCGCTTGTCGGCTTCGACGCGCACAATCTCGAGATCGACCCGGATCATTTGCTCCTGGCGAGTCACCAGCTCTGGCATTTGGGGCGCGGTGTGCCGGGAGAGCGCCTGCTGAGCGAGCTGGTTCTCCTGCAGGGCAGATTTACCGCGGGACACGGCGCGGGTGTTGTCGAGCAGCGCGAGCTGCACCTGATTCAACGCCTGTTCCTGGCGCGAGTATTCGGAGCGCGAAATCAGGCCGGCTTCGACGTCTTTGCGGGCTTTCCCGGTCAGGTCTTGCTGGGCCGCCAGCATTTCACCGATGACGCGCTTTTGATCGGCGAGCGCAGCGAGCTCGACCGCGCTCTCCCCCGCCTTTTGCGAGGTCATCCGGGTGGTCCAGTGCACCGCGCCGTCCGTTGTCCGCTTGAGCGCCTGCAGCTGCGTGAGCGCTTCATCAGAACCCCCGAGATCTGCGTCGATGCCCTCAATCTCTGCGACCGCGCGGACCCGTTCGACGCGAAGCTCGCTCAACTTCAACGTGGCGGCCACCACGACGTCGCTCGAGGGAGAGAGGATGGTGGGCACTGCGAAGGAGTCGCGGCTGCACGCATAGAGGCTATACGCACCATACGATAACGCAGTGGCAACGCCGCACAACGCCACGAACGCACTGAGACGGGTACCTAAACCGGAATACGCTGGGGCTGGAGCGCTCTTCGGCTCAGAGGATATTGCCGAGCCGGGCGGCGCCACCGTTGCATCATTCGCGTTCGGCCGGGGGAATACGTCGCTCCTCTTCAATACGAGCGTAGGGCTACTGACGGATACTAACTTGCGTGCGTTGGACACTGCCGAACCCCTCTGATTCCATAAACAGATCAGCGATGGATAGGGTGACTCTGTCAGACAAACCCTCACGTGTCGAGCGCGGGCTCCATGGCGATCGCTATCTTTGTCGACAAAACGCCGTCAACAAAACGCCGTGCTCGCTACTCATGCGAAGCTGTCACATGGGACGCAGCGAAAGGCATGTGCTGGCGCACGCCTCGCGATCACTTTTGCAGATCGAAAGTGACATGGCGGACCGACATTCGCGGCGAGAGCACGGGTTTATATACGCGTCGTCCGACCGGCGCGGCTCGTGGCGCCAGCCGACGCTATAAGCCGCGCAGCCCGGCCTGTAGCAACTGGCTGCGGGTGAGCTCTCCAGAGAGAGTGAAAGGAAGCGTCACGTGGAAGCTCTCGCTGCCGATCGCCACGTCGCCACGGAAGACGTAGGGAACGCTCTCGGCCGTCATGAAGGGAGCGAGCGCGGACAGCGCGTCCCAGTCCACATGAAGGCGGGTCTGCACCAGGCTCGAGCCATTTGCAGGGATGCTGTGGGTGGGCGAGGAGGCGCCGTGCCCGAGCCTCTGGCCTTGGGCGACGAACAGTGTTCCACTGACGGAATCGGCGAACAGAGGAAAGGCGTTAGGGTTATCGACGTTCACCTCCACGTCCAGATCCAAGCCTCTGAAGCTCACCGCGCTCACTCGGGCCAGCTGAGGAGTGATGGTGGGCGGCTGCGGCTTAGAGCAAGCGAGCCAAGAGAGTGCAGCGAGCAGCACCAGACGCCGTCGCACCAGCGAAGCGCAGGACCGGGGATGGGCGTCGAACATTGTCGCCCGACGATACAAGAAGCTCATGGGCGTGACCAGGTGAGGGCAGCGGCGCTCCCGTCTCCGGTGGGCCGGTAGCCCGTCACCGGGTACAGCCGACCACGCGCAACCCAGCTGGCGGCTGGCCAAGGCCGTCGTGATGCGGAGGATGGGGGCCGCCGTGGCCGCGACGCCCACACGGTCCCACCAGGCGTGCCGCCACGTCGCGGTGGCAAGACAAATGAGTCGATCTCGGAGCCCTTCGGCGCTGTTGAGAGGGATCGGTCTTTCCTGCGGCCCTCCTGGCGCCGTCAAAGTAGCGGGAAGCCAAGCGCGCATCACCGTGTCATCACCTCATTCGAAGCCGACGATCGACTCGGGCGCAGAACCTCCCGCGAGCTCGACGGCTCGCGTGTCGGTTCGCTTCATTCCGATCGGGATCAAGTTTGCGCTGGTCAGCATGCTGGTCGTGGGCGTGGCCACCGCGCTGGCTTTCTTCCAGGTCACCCACCGCGAGCGCGAGCGCCTGATCGATGCCAAGCGCATCGCCGCGAGCATGGTCGCCGATTTGCTTGCTCAGTCGCTGCAGGCGCCCCTGGACTTTGGTGACGAAGACGCTCTGTCGATCGAGCTTAGCCACCTCAAGCAGAACGAAGAGGTCGCTTACGCCGGCGTCTGGCGGGCGGGCCAGGCCGAGCCGCTCTTGGAGATTCGCGCCGAGGGTCCTCATTTTGCGGTGCCGGCCGACATCGACAGGCCGCGCACCGTCGCCTATCCCGACCGGGTCGAGACGGTTCGTTTGGTCACTGGGCGCGCGGGCAAGGCCCTGGGTGCCCTGGTGATTCAGTTCTCTCTCGCGCGCGAAAACGCAGATCTCGCTGTCGGACGGCGCGACATCTCGAGTTACTGCCTGGCGCTGGCGCTCGGCACGACCCTCCTGCTCATCGGTGTCACGCGACGCCAGATCGTGCGACCGATCGAGACCCTGCTGGGCGCTGCGCGCCGCATCGAGCGCGGTGAACGCGGTGCGGCCCTCCAGATCCAGGCCAATGACGAGATAGGACGCCTGGCAGGCGCGTTTAACGCCATGAACGCGGCCATCTTTGATCGCGAGCTGCGCCTCGCGACCGCCAATAAGAGCCTGCGCGAGCTCTTTGATCACATGCGCCAAGGCATCGTGGTGTTCGGCCCGGACGGCAAGGTCGAGGGTACCCATTCACGAGCGGCCGGTGACATCTTCGGCGGGGCGACGCTCGAGGGGCGCGACGTCCGAGAGCTGCTGTACGGTGCCGCGGGCCATTGGGATGCCGAGCGACGTGCGTTCGAGGAATGGCTACCGCTCGGGTTCGAAGCTCCTCCCGATGAGTGGGTGGAGCTGACGGCGCTCGCCCCGCAGTCGATCGCGCTGAACGCCGGCAGCGACGCACAGCGTGACGTGACGCTAGAGTTCCGGCCCATCGTGCAACAGGGCAGGGTCGCGAAGATAATGCTGCTCGCGACGGACGAGAGCGAGCGCCGGCGGCTGGAACGCGAGATGGAACGTCAGGGCGAGCGCCACAAGAACCAGATCGCGGTCATGCGGCGCCTGGTGGCGGGTGGCGGCCAGCAGTTCGTGACCTTCCTCGAGCGCGCCCGCCGCCGCATCCAACGAGCGTCGGAGCTGCTGACCGAAGCGAGCGATCCGCTGACCTTGGCCTCGCTCGGCGAATTTTTTCAAATCACGCACACGTTGCGGGCAGAGGCCGCCACCTTCGAGCTCACCGAGCTTGCCAATCTGTTCCGAGATCTTGAAGACCGGTTGGCGGAGCTGCGCGATCACGCGCGGCCCTCGGGTGGTGTCCCGCTGGCGCTGGTTCCGGCGGAGCTCGCGGCAGGGCTCGATTTCGCGCGCGCGCTGGTCGAGCAGAGCGAGGAGCTGTTTGTCGAGGCCTCGCCGGCGGGGCGGGCCGCGCTCGACACGGTGGCGGTGCCGAAGAGCGACATCACCAGGCTCTTGGATCTGTGCGCTGGGAGGGACGACGAGATCGCGCGCCTAGCTGCGCGGCTCGCGTCGCGACCGTTCGGCGAATGTGTGGCGGGGCTGCTGGAGCAGGCCTCCTCTTGGGCCGAGAGAGAAAATAAACGCATCCGGGTAGAGGTCGAGGGCAGGGAGGCGCTGGTGGCGCCGGCCTTGGCCGACGTGCTCGGAGGCGTCGTCGCGCATCTGGTAAGGAACGCCATCGCTCACGGCATCGAGCCTGCCGCGGAGCGCGTGAGCCTCGGCAAGCCCGCCGTTGGCTGCATCGAGCTAGCTTGTCGGCCACTGCCGAATGCCGCGACGCTCCTGTTCGTGGACGATGATGGGCGAGGGGTAAAGGATAGCGCGTTGCTCACGCAGGCCGCGGACACGAACGCGCCGCTCGAGAACCTCGGTTCTGGCTCGTGGACGACGCGCGCCGAGGCCACGGAGCTGGCCGGGCGTGGCGTGGGGCTGGCGGCGGTGGAGGCGGACCTTGCGCGTGTCGGCTACTCCGTCTCGGTCGCGAAGAAGACCGAGGGGGGCACGCGCTTCGAGATTCGCCCGAGCCCCGAGAGGCAGGCATGAGCGAGGCTGGCGACATCGTCGTCGTCGACGACAGCTACTTGATCCTCGATCGCATCCGTGACCGGCTCAGCGTCGAAGGTTATCAGGTCAAGACGACCACGGGTCAGGCCGCCGCTTCCAAGCTGATCCAGCGCGCCGACCTCGCCATCATCGATTTTCATATGCCTGGCATCGATGGCGCGGAGATGCTCGCGCACCTGCGCAGCACTCAACCAGACTCTGCCTGTTTGTTCTACTTGTACACATCGGACCGGGAAGTAGCGGCGCGCTATCAACAGCTCGGGTTCGACGGCGCGTTCTTGCGCAAGGGTGAAGAGGCGGCGCTGGTGCCGCAGGTCCAGGCGGTCTTCCGGACCATCCGTATGCGCAAGCTGGCCAAGAAGCTGCGCGAGGAGCGGGGTCGATGAAGGATAGCCAACGCCGGCGTCGTTCGACCGCCGCTCTGCTCGCCAGCGTTGCCTTGTTCATCGGCGGCATGTGCTTCACGTGCACGGTTGCCGCCGACGAAGCTCTCGTGCCCGTCTCGCTGCAGATGGAGTTGCTGCTAAAGGTGGCCGCTTACGACAAGAACTTGCTCGCCCGCGCCGGCGAGCGCGTGCGCCTCACGGTGTTGATCAAGAAGGACGAGGCGGACTCCGGCCGAGCCGCGGCACAGGCCCTCAAGGCACTCAGCCAGGCCGACGACGTGGTGGGTCTGCCGATCGAGGCCCGCAGCTGGATCTACACCGATGGCCCGGCGCTCGCCCGGCTCACCAGTGAGACCAGCCTATCCATCGTGTACATCACCCCCGGCTTCGAACAGGCCGAGCTCGAGTCGATCGCGAGGGCGCTCTCCGGATTGAGCGTGCTCAGCGTCGGCGCGCTGGCGAAATACACCTCGCAAGGCGCAGTGCTCGGGTTCGACCTGGCCGGCGGCAAACCGAAGCTCCTCGTCCACCTCGGGCAAGCCAAGAAGCAGCGAGTGGAGCTTAGCTCGAGTGTGCTCAAGCTGATGAGGGTGATCGAATGAAGTCGCGGCTCGTACTGCTCTCGTCGTTCCTCGCATGGAGTCACACGAGCCTGGCCCATGCGGAGGACACGAGCGAGCTCGAAGGCTTGCTCGATGAGAGCGTGGTGTCCGCGGCCAGCAAATCCCCCGAAACGACCAGCCTCGCCCCCGCCACCAGCGTTTCCATCAACGCCGACGAGATGCGTCGGCACGGCATCCTGAGCATCGACGAAGCCATCAATTACCTGGCCATGGGCATGCAGCTCGAGAAGGCCTCGCACGCGGCCGAGATCGGCGCCCGCGGCGTGCTGCTCAGCGGGGACGTTGGCGCGCACGTGCTGCTGCTCGTGGATGGCCACGCCGTCAACGAGCAATGGGGCGCGACCGCCTACTACGACCGTGGCACCGGGGTACCCATGGAGCTCATCGATCACATCGAGCTGGTGATCGGTCCGGGCTCCGTGCTGTATGGGTCCAACGCCATGCTGGGCGTGGTGAACATCGTCACCAAGAGGGCAAAAGATTTTGGAGGCGCTCACGTCGTCCTCGAGTCAGAGCTAGCGACCAGCCTTCGCGGGGCGGTAGGTTACGGTCGTGAATTCCAACTCTTTGGCCGTGACGCGGAGCTGGTCTTCGAGCTCGAGCGGTTTCAGCAAAAGGGGCCCACACTCGACTTCCCGAGCTATGCTGCTGCGGTAGACGCCATCACCGAGCAGCCCCGGCTTTACTCGGGAGAACGCCCCACCGGCGTGTGGGGCGGCGCAGGCGACGATGCATCCGCAATCGAGGGCTCCGCAGGCTACTTGCGCTTGCGTGCAGGCGGGCTCGAAGTCGGCCTGCGCGGCATGCACTATGTTCGAAGCCACCCTTCCAACAGCGGTAACTTTGACGACCCCGACTCCTTCGTGCGCGATCGCTGGCTCTCCGCCGACGTCAAATACGGCGCCACCTTGAGCCAGATGCTGCAGCCGTCGCTGCGCTTATACGCGGACCACTACGACTACCGTCAGGACTGGGGCTCGTACGGCGCCGCAGATTGCCTCGAGGGGCAAGATTCCGGCTGCCTCTGGCGCTTGGTCGGGCACGCGAACTGGGTAGGGCTCGAACCTCAGGTCAGCATCGATTGGCTGGAGAACCGCACGCTACTGACGTTGGTCGGCGTCGACGCTCGCATCAAGAGCGTAGGTTCCGACGTCAACTACTATGACTACGTCGACGGCTCGAGCCCGGGCCCGATCGGCGCGTTCGAGAAGCGCGAGCAGTCGCTCGGCGCGTACCTGCAAAACACGTTCTGGCCCGCGCATTTCCTGGGGCTCAACCTGGGGGCTCGGTTCGACGTCGACAGCCGCTTTGGCAGCGCGCTCTCGCCGCGCGCCGCGGCGACCTTTGTGCCCTGGGACGGTGCCGCGCTCAAGCTGATCTATGCCGAAGCGTTTCGGGCCCCGACCGCCTGGGACGTCTACTACACCGATCCGCGCTCGCAGATCGCCGGTGGCGACGGCATCGAGCCGGAAGGCGTACGCAGCTTGGAGGCCAGCATCGAGCAGCGCTGGGGTACCCAACGCGCCTTCGCCGGAGTGTTCAAGAGCTGGTGGCAGGATCTCGTGCTGCTTCGCGATCTCGACGACGACGAGCTGGCTGCCGCGATCGCCTCGTTCGAGCTCTTGCCGGGCACGCCCTACGGCGCGCAGCTGCAGAACGTATCCAACATCGATAGCCAGGGCCTGAACCTCGGCTACGACGGCTCGCTCGCAGGCGGCGCCCTCCGTTACGGCCTGAGCTTGACGCATGCCGTGACGCGCATCAGTGAGCCGGGCGGCAGCGACGAGCTGTTGCCCGTGGCGGCGCCGACGCTCGGTAACGCTCGCATCTCGCTCGGGTTGCCCCATTACCTGCCGACGATCGCCTTGGCGGCTCGCTATGTCTCGCGGCGCCCCGTCGACGAATACGCAGCGGACAACCCGCGCTTTGTCGACCCTCAGCTCGAGCTCCGCGCTGCCCTCAGCGGCCTGTTGCCGCTCGACGGGCTCTCATATCGGCTGACTACGAACTATGCGGCGTTGAACGTCGGCCCTTATGCGGTCGGCCCAGATCCCGCGGACGGCGGGCCAAGACCGCTCGTTCCGGTGGACCGCTTTCGTGTCTCGCTCGGGCTGCAGTATGATTTTCTGCGCTAGCGGCTAGCCCCGCCGCCTTAACTCTGTCGGCGTTTCTGCCGTCTAATCTGACTGTCTCGAGAGAGCCGAGGTGCTCGAGAACCGCCTGGATCTCGTGCGCCCAGAAGGAGAGCTCGATACCGGAGGCACGCGGTAGGTCATGGCTTCATTGCGCTCCGAGCTTCGAACCCTGGTGCGCCTCTCGGCTCCCATCGCGCTCTCCCACCTCGGCATGACGATGATGGGCGCGGTCGACACGCTCATGCTCGGACATGTCGGTGCCACGGAGCTCGCCGCGAGCGCGCTCGGCAACGTCTGGGAATGGACCTGGCTGTGCTTGGGTCTGGGGTTGGTCATGGGCATCGACCCACTCATCAGCCAGGCCCACGGTAAAGGAGACGGCCCGGGTACGGCGCTGGCCCTGCAACGCGGGCTCGTGGTTGGCGTGCTCGCCAGCGTCCCAATCTGTGTCGCCTTGGCTCTGACACGCCCCGGGCTGCTGCTGCTCGGACAAGATCCGGTCGTTGCGGAGCTCGCGGCTCGCTACAACCTGTTCAAGCTGCCGACGGCGCCGTGTTTCCTGATCTACTCCGCGCTCCGCCAGTACCTGCAGAGCCGAACGTTGACGCTGCCCGCCACGATCGTGATGTGGGCCGGCAATGCCGTGCACGTGGTGCTCAGTTGGCTCTTGATTTTCGGCCCCTTCGGCCTGCCAGCGCTTGGCATCGTCGGCGCGGCCATCGCCGAATCGACCACCTTCATACTGCTGGTGCTGGGCCTGATCACGTGGATGCGCGCTTTTGGTTTGCACAAGGGCGCGTGGCGCAGCTGGCGCCGCGATTCCTTCGCCTGGTATGGCCTCGCGCAGACCGCGCGGCTCGGTTTCCCGATCGGGATGCAGATCGCCTTCGAGGCCTGGGCCTTCTCCGCGGCGACTTTCATGGCGGGTTGGCTCGGTCGAGACGCCATTGGCAGTCATCAGATCGTCCTCAATTTAGCGGCCCTCGCCTTCATGGTGCCGCTCGGTGTGTCCCAGGGCGCGGCCACGCGCGTGGGCAACCTGATAGGCGCTGGCGACGTGCAAGGCATGCGGCAGGCCGTGCGCGCCGCGCTCTTGCTCGGCGCAGGGTTGATGATCGTCCCCGTGCTCGTGTTCACGCTATTTCGCTCCGCGCTGCCCGCCCTGTACAGCAGCGATCCTAAAGTGATCGCGCTGGCTGCTCAGCTCTTGCCGATCGCCGCCGCGTTCCAGCTCTGTGATGGGACACAGGTCGTGGCCGGGGGTGTGCTCCGGGGCATGGGCCGCCCCGACGCAGGCGCCGTTCTATCCCTGATCGGATACTACGCCCTGGCGCTACCGCTCGGATACCTGATCGGTTTCACCTATCGCCAAGGCCTGGTCGGCATCTGGGGGGCGCTGGCCGTGGGCTTGACCACCGTCGCGATAGCTCTCTTGGTGCTGGTGCGCCGCGCCCTGCGGCGTCCGCTGACGTCGCTACGGCTGGACATCGAGCGCCGCCACTCGACGCATCCGCCGCCGTCGCGCGCCGCGATCGGCGGGCGCAAGAGCACGTGGGCAATCTAGAAGACGCGAGAGGTCAATGGCACGCCGCTAGAGCGAATTAGCCTCGCCGTTCCAGTCTGTGACAAGGTGATGACCCGCTATGAATCATCAGGTGCGACAGTGCAACTGCTACACCGCCGCCGGACGAATGAAGGCCTGCTTCGAGCGCGGGCTCGACAGCTCGAGGGTTATAGTGCAATCTGGGAGTCGCGAATGGGTGGGGGTAGCCATCCAGATCGCGTGGCACGCGCTGCAGGGTAAGGCAGCGGCTGCTTAACAGCCATTGTTTGAGGAGCCCATTGTTTGAGGAGCATTGCCTGAGCGGCCATGTAGATGGCAGCCGTGCGATGGAGTCTAAAGCCGGTGCACGTAGGATGCAGGTGGGGGCGGCGAGGGAGGCTAGCTTGTCTTGTCAACCGCATGAACCTGGAGTTTTATTTTGATGCATTCTAACTGGCTCGTTCGTAGCTCAATCTTTGTCGGTTCAGTCATATCTGCTGGGGTGGGTCTCAGCGTTGGGGGCATCGGCAGCGTGTTCGCACAGGAAGTGCTGGCGAGCGTCCCTCCCGTGAACGCTTCCACCGAAGCTGACGCCGCGGCAGTGGAGAGCGCCCGCCGGGATCCCGGCGCGCTCATCGAGGTCAGCATGGATAGCCGAGTCGGCGTGGTGCTCGACGAGGTTCCGCAAGCGCAGCGCGCCGCGCTGGCGAGCTACTACCTGAGTAAGCCGAACCAGTTCTGGAAAGATCGCGCCATCGTCCAGGCGCAGCACACCACCTACCGGCTGACGTATCGTGGCTTCTTCTACGAGGAGAATCCGCCAAAGGCCATGCTCGCGCTGCCACCCAAGGATTTGTGGAAGATCGACCTCAAGCCAGGCGGCGCCAAGCGGGTCACCACGGAGGACGGGCACGACGCGGTGGTGATCGGCTACACCCTGAGGAGCACCCTGCTCTCTGACTCGAGGACTCCCGGGGAGGCGGAGCCGGCCCTGCGCCGCGTCGGCGGCGTCTGGGAAGAGCCCTTCAACTTCCCGCTCGACCCCGAGTTCCTTTTCCAGAGAACCGGCTATGCCTGCCTGGACGAAGACGGCTACCCGTTGCGCACTGCCGACTCGGAGAACGCCTTCCAGCTCTTCGACCAGGAGTGCGGCGTGGAGGCGCCGGGGGAGTCATCCTGCCATTTTACGGAATTTCCAAGCGAGTCTTGCACGCGCGCGCTGCGTCGGCGCGTCGGGCGAGTCGACACTGCGCTGCGCTTCGAACGGGTGCGCTACGATCGCCTCAAAGCAGACGCCGTGCGCGTCGCACAGTACACGCAACACGAGGCTCCAGACCTCGCCGTCATCGGGTCGGGGCTGGAGAACAACCGCATCGTGTATCGCTACATCGAGCCCGACTCGTGCGCGGTAGAGGAGGCGTGCGTGACGGGCAGCGGCTGGCGTCGGCTGCTCATGTACGACGCGAGCATCAAGAACGCGAGCACCGTGGACCTGACCATCGGCGAGGTGAATGAAGATTCCCCGTTCGTCGAGCACAATGTGTTCGAGTTTAGCGCGTGCCATGAGCACTATCACTACAGCCACTACGGGGACTTCCGTTATGGTGCGATCCCCGGTGACAAGCGCGCTTTCTGCATCGAGTCGACGGACCGCTACTACAACAGCGAGCAAACGCCGCTGTCCCACCCCTACGGCTGCGACAACCAGGGCATCGCGAGCGGCTGGGGGGACACGTACATCGCCGGCATCGAGTGCAACTGGATCGACATCACCAATCTCGCGGTTCCGCCTGGTGGCACCACCCAGTCGCTGGAGTTTTCACTCAACCCTGACGACTTCATCTGCGAAGGGGAGCCCGTTACCGACGCGAACGGCGAGCAGGTGTTCGTCCCAAGCGGGGAGATCGGCGAAAATGGCGAGTCGGTGGATCGGCCCGTCTGTGACTTCATTCCTGGGTACGAGGACAATAATCTCGCCCAAAGGAACGTCTCCGTGCCGAAGGACGGCGGCTTCATCACCGCCGCTTGTACCCGCAGCCAGGCGGGCCCGCTCCGCGACTGTGGCTTCCGTGAGCGAGCGGAGAACGTATCGTGCACGGCGGGCGGGCAGGTGCGCCTGCGCTGCAAGACCGCCGCCGCGGATCCAAATCAGGTCCTCCGCCTGTGTGAGAACAGCACGCAGCTCGGTGGTGTCACCGCGTGCATGTATCGCGACGCGTTGGCCACAGAGGTGATTGGGTCCAGCTGGACGAACGTTACCTTCACCTGCCCGGCGGCGCGAGGCCCGGGCGAGCCCGGCGGCAAGTACGGCTATTTTACGGCGCCGGTCCTGCCGAACGATCCAAACCGCGCCGTCACCTGCGAAGTACGCTGACCTTACGCAGAGGCTCTGGGCGCCGCGTCAAGTGCGGCGCCCGAGCTTCGACACGCCGTAAACAATTAGCGCGACCACGGCAAAGACGCTGAGCACGCCCACCCACACCCCGGCTTTGAAGATCCCCTTGACGACGGTGCAACCTGTCAAGTTGATACACAAAACCGCAAGCAAGGGGAGATAGACGGACAATTTCGACGGTACGCCAAGCCTCATGTTGCCGGGCGTTGCAGAGAACATGCCAGCCGCCGGAGATTAGCGTGTCGAGCCTTTTCCATGCGCTGGCGAGCGCGGTGCAACACGCCCGCCACGCCTGATGCGATTCGCCGCGGGCGCGAAATCCGTCGCGGCGCATCGCGGTCGAAGGCGGCGTCTCAAACGCCTGGCTTGACGGGCACGAGTGGGGGTCATACGACGCCGGCCCCGCGAGGAGCTCCCCCCTTGGAAACACTGCCCGACTACAGCGACGCCCGCCTCTCTGCCAAACGACGAACCGAGCTGCTCCTCGCGCAGATGACGCTCGAGGAGAAGATCGGCCAGATGTGCCAATACGTGGGCGAGCCGGCCACTCCTCGGACGCCCGAGCACGGCACCGACAACGCCGACGAGGTCGTGGGCTATGCTCTCTCTCTCGGAGACAAGGTCGAGCTGGTACGGGCCGGGAGGGTTGGCTCGTTCCTCAAGGTCCCGGGCGCTCGGGAGGCGAATTACCTGCAAGAGCTCGCGGCCGGCACGCGGCTCCAGATACCACTCCTCATAGGCACGGACGCCATACACGGCCACGGGATGGACCTCGCCGCGGCCACGATATTTCCCTCGCCAATCGGCATCGCGTCCGCCTTCGATCCCGACCTCGCAGAGCGCATCGCTGCCTGTACCGCGCGTGAGATGCGCGCCACTGGCTTCCATTGGTCATTTTCGCCGAACGTCGACATCGTGCGCGATCCGAGGTGGGGCCGCACCGGGGAGACCTTTGGCGAGGATCCATACCTCGTGGGCGAGCTCGGGGTGGCGATGGTCAGAGGTTATCAGGGCGCTGATTTTGCCGACCCGACCAACGTGCTCGCCTGCGCCAAACACCTCGTCGCCGGCGGCGTCGCCGACAATGGCTTGAACGGCGCTCCCGCCGAGCTGTCCCAGCGCTCGTTACACGAGTTCTTCCTCCCGCCCTTCGAGCGGGCGGTGGCCGCCGGCGCTTATACGGTCATGCCCAGCCACAATGAGGTCAACGGCGTCCCCTGCCATGCGGACCGAGCGCTGCTCACCGATCTGTTGCGGGGCAGCTGGGGCTTCGACGGTTTCGTCGTGAGCGACTGGCTGGACATCGTCCGGCTCCATACCGTGCACCGGGTGGCGGAGACGCGCGCGGCGGCGGACCAGCTGGCGGTCGACGCCGGCGTAGACATGCACATGCACGGCGGCGAGTTCTTCGAAAACGTGCGAGCGCTGGTGCTCGAAGGCAAGATTTCCGTCGAGCGCATCGACCGGGCCGCACGCAGCATCCTATTCGCCAAGTTCCAGCTCGGCTTATTCGAGCGTCGTTACTCGGCGCCCGAGGAGATCGAGAGGGTGGTGCTCTGCCCGGCGCACCGCGAGCTGGCGCTCGAGGCGAGTCGGAAGTCGCTCGTGCTGCTCGAGAACCGCTCGGGGATTTTGCCGCTGGTGGGGCGGAAGGAGGTTCTCGTCACCGGGCCCGACGCCAACGATCAGAGCATCCTTGGCGATTGGGCGCGCCTGCAGCCGTCCGCCAACGTGGTGACGATCTTGGAGGGAATCATCGAACAGGCGCCGCCCGAGGTGAAGGTCAGCCACGTGCCCGTGGGGCCCATCGCGCAGATCACGTTGGCGCAGATCGAGGCCGCGGTGCGGGCCGCCGCAGAGGCGGACGTCGTCATCCTGGCGGTGGGAGAAAACTCGCTGCGCGACAACCCGGAACGCACCAGCGGCGAGAACGTCGACCGCGCCTCCCTCGAGCTCCCGGGGCGCCAGCTCGAGCTGTGCCGGGCCCTGCACGCGACGGGGACGCCGCTGGTGGTGATCCTGGTCAACGGCGCACCCATCGCGTCAGAGTGGTTGTTTGCGAATGCGGCCGCGCTGATCGAAGCCTGGGAACCGGGAATGCTCGGGGGGCGGGCCGTGGGCGAGGCGTTGTTTGGGAAATACAATCCCTCGGGCAAGCTGCCCATGACCGTGCCCCGGAGCGTCGGGCACATCAAGAGCTTCTACAACCACCGGCCGTCAACGCATCACCGCGGCAAGTTTCGCTTTGCAGAGAGCGCGCCGTTGTATGCCTTCGGGCACGGTCGGAGCTACACGACCTTCACCTACCGGGCGCTGCGCTCTAGGGACAACCTGGCTATCGGTGAAGCGCTCGACGTCGAAGTCGAGCTCGAGAACACGGGGGAGCGGGCAGGGGAGGAGGTCGTCATGTTGTTCGTGCAGGACCTTTACGCCTCGATCGTTCGGCCCGTGAAAGAGCTCAAGGCCTTCCTACGCGTCCAGCTCGAGCCAGGAGAAAAACGCAGCGTGAAGCTCGAGCTCGGCCCGGAGGCGTTTGCGATGCTAGATGCGGGCCTGAAGCAGACGACCGAGCCCGGCGAGTTTCGTATCGTCGTCGGTCAACAGCAGCTCGAGAAGAGTGTCTGGGTGCGCTGACGGGCAATCGATTCAGCTCGGGCTCGGGCCCTAAAGCTCCGCGTCGTTTGCCGGTCGTCGGCTGGCCTTGTCCCTGACGAGGTGCACGCTGCGCGTTGGAAAGGCCAACGAGGTGCCCGCTCGTTCGACGGCGGAGAGGAAACGCAGGAACGTCTGCTCGCGAATCAACATGAACTCGTCCCAATCCTGGGTCTGGAACCAGGCGTTTATCTCGATGTCCAAGCTCGAGCTGCCGAGCTCCTTGAGGCGAACCGTGACCCCCTCCGGCCACAATTTAGGGTGCTCGCGCAGCACCTGCTCGAGCGCAGCCAGTAGCTGTCCGAGTTGCTCGGACGTCGTGCCGTAGACGACGGGCAGCGTGCAGGCGAGCCGCAGGCGGTCCCGTACCGCAAAGCTCTCGATGCGCATCTCGGCGAGCTTGCCGTTCGGGATGCTGATCAGGGTTCGCTCGGCGGTCCTGATGCGCGTCGAGCGCAGACCGATGGTCTCCACCGTGCCGAGGACATCGTCGACGCGCACGAAGTCGCCCTCGCGCAGGATTTGATCGGCGCCGATAGCCAGAGCGCCGAACAGGTTCTCCAGCGTCTTTTGAGCCGCCAGGGCGACCGCCAAGCCGCCGATGCCCAGGCCCGCCACCAAGCTCGCTACCGGGTAACCGAGCTCAGATAACAGGGCCACGACGCCGATGGCGAGCAGGAAAAGTTGAGCGACCTTGGCCCCGAGCTGGAGCAGCGAGCGAGTTGCCGGTCGCTGTCGGATCCAGTGCGAATCGGCCAAGTTTTGGCGCGCTACGTCGACGGCGCGAGCGAGCGCCCAGAAGAACACCACCAGCGCGCTCGCGGCGAGCCAGCGCTGGAAGAGCGCGGTTGCCTGATCGGGCAAGCGCCAGAGCGCCAAGACAGCGCGCGATACGCCGATGGCCCAGCCCACGGTCAGCGGGCTGCCCATGCGCGCCAGCATGGCATCGTCCCAGGTGGTGGCGGTGCGCCGCGCCGCGCGGCCGAGCAAGGCGCGCGTGACGCGACTCAGGAGCGAGCCAAGGAGCCATGCAGCGAGGAACGCCACCGGCAGCGCGAGCCATTGCCAGCCGAGGAGCTCGAGCGGGCCGGGACGAAACAGGAAAGACGTCGGATCAATCAGGCGCACGGGAGCGAACTATCGTCCACGCGGCCCCGCGTCTACAATGGAATGTGGCTGCCCAGAGCGGGGCGACATCGCGGAAACCGTCGCGCTCCGAGCCCACGTTTGGACGTGCGGCGAGCTCAATCCGAATGAGCTACGTCACACGCGCGTCCGGCTCACCACGCCCCGCGCGGAGCCACGATGCTGCCCGTGACCGCATGTGCGCGGCAAGCCCTTGCAATGCTCCTCATTGCCCTGCTCGAGGCAGCTCGCCACGACATTTTCATGATGAATTGCCGCGGCGGCCCTTTGGTTAGCGAGTAAAAGCGAGGGCACGGGCCTTGCAGTGTAACAAAAACCGACTTAGGACCTGGTCTGGTTGGGGTTCGGGTGGTGCGTGATTCGCAGCGTTTCGCGCGCGCCCAATGACTGCTCCTGACCAACGCTGAGCCGGGCCATGCGCGAGGAGCACGTGTGACAGAGATCAGTTTGCGCGCCGTCGACTACGCCATCCTCGGCGTCTATTTTGCGTTCGTCGTTGGCATTGGCTGGTGGCTGAGAAAATCGCAGAAAACCAGCGAAGATTTCTTCCTGTCGGGGCGCTCGATTCCCGCGTGGGTTGCGGGGCTGGCGTTCTTGTCCGCCAACCTTGGCGCGCAGGAGGTGATCGGCATGGCCGCCTCCGGCGCGAAATATGGCATGGCGACGAGTCACTTCTATTGGGTGGGAGCAGTGCCGGCGATGGTCTTCGTGGGCGTGTTCATGATGCCGTTCTACTACGGCTCCAAGGCGCGTTCGGTCCCCGAATACCTCAAGCTGCGCTTTGACGAGAAGACGCGCGGCTTGAACGCAGTGTCATTTGCGATCATGACGCTGTTCTCCTCAGGCATCTCCATGTACGCCCTGGCGCGCCTCTTGGAGCTCATTCTCGGCTGGCCCTTCGGCGTCAGCATCTGGGCTTCCGCGGCGATCGTGCTCGCGTACATCTATCTCGGTGGCCTCACTTCGGCCATCTACAACGAGGTGCTGCAGTTCTTTTTGATCGTGCTCGGCTTCCTCCCCTTGGTCTACCTCGGTCTGCGGGACGCCGGCGGCTGGAGCGGGATGAGCGCGCGCCTAGACGTGGTCGCGACGACGAACGGCTACCCCCAGGGGGCCTGGGTAGAATCGTGGTCACACATGTCCGATCCCGCCCAAAATCCCATGGGTGTGGAGTGGTTCGGCATGTTGATGGGCCTCGGCTTCGTCCTCTCCTTTGGCTACTGGTGCACGGATTTCCTCGTGATCCAGCGCGCCATGGCTGCCAAATCCGTGGGCGCGGCGCGGCGCACGCCGCTGATTGCGGCCATCCCCAAGATGTTCTTCCCCTTCCTCGTGATCGTTCCGGGCATGGTGGCGGTCGCTCTGACCGTCCAAGGCGCGTCGACCTCGGGCTTCATGCTGCCGCGGGGTGCCAACGGAGAGTATGACTACAACCTGGTCATCCCTGCCATGCTCGGGCACTACTTCCCCCCGGGTATGCTGGGGCTCGGCTTGACTGCGCTGATGGCGTCGTTCATGTCCGGCATGGCGGGGAACGTGACCGCGTTCAACACGGTGTTTACGTACGACATCTACCAGAGCTACATAAAAAAGGGCGCCTCTGACGATCACTATCTCTGGGTAGGCCGGGCCACGACCGTGGTGGGCATCGCGCTGAGCGTGGTGACGGCCTACGTGGCGACGAAGTTCGACAACATCATGGACTTTCTCCAGCTGGTGTTCGCCTTCGTCAACGCGCCCCTGTTCGCCACGTTCTTGTTGGGGATGTTCTGGCGCCGTACGACCGCCAACGGCGCTTTCTTCGGCCTCTTGCTGGGGATGCTCGCGGCGGCGTTACACCATGGCCTGTCTCTACCTGGGGACGCCGTGGTGGGCATCAAAGGCGGTTGGCTGGGGACGATCGTCAAACACTACCCGAGTGAGATGGCCCAGAACTTCTGGACCGCGATCTGGTCGTGGAGCACGTGTTTCCTCACGACGAGCGTCATCTCGCTGCTGACTCGCCGCGACAAGTCCGACGCCGAGCTCGAGGGGCTCGTCTACGCGCTTACCCCGAAGCCGATCGATGAGCAGGTGCCGTGGTGGCAGAAGCCGGCAGGCTTTGGTGCCATCGTGCTCGGGCTCGTGTTAGTCTTGAACATCATCTTCTGGTGAGGCGACATGAATTTCGATTTGCGTAAACCCCTCGGCGCGATGTTCGCGATTCTTGGTGCGTTGCTCTTCGTGTATGGCGCGCTATCGGGCCCCGAGGTCTACAAACGCTCGCTCGGCATCAACGTCAACCTGATCTGGGGCTCGGTGCTCTTGATTTTTGGCGCCATCATGCTCTGGCTGGGGCGCCGCGCCTCTAGAGCGGTCACGCCGAAGTGAACGCCAGGCTGGCCTTCAGCTACGGCGAGCTGAGAAGGCGTCGCCTCGCAGGCGCCCCAGCTCATTTGGCGTGAGCGCCGCCCTCGAGCAGCTCGAGCAGGGCTTGGGCGGCCGGAGATAGCTCGCGACCTCGGCGATGAATGGCGGCGATCGGGCGCTGGAAGGGACCCTCCGTAAGTGGCCGAGTGACTAGCGTGCCGGCTCGCACTTCGTTATTGAGCGCAGGCGCGGGCAGGATCGAAACGCCGAGCCCAGCCTCCACGGAGCGCTTGATGGTCTCGATGTTGTCGAGCTCCATCACGGGGTTGACGCTCGAGCGCGCCTGCCTGAGCAGCTTGTCCACCCAGCGGCGCGTCGGGATGTCCCGATCGAAGGCGACGAACGGCAGCCCGTCGAGCGCGCGCAGGCTCACCTTGCGCTGGCGAGCGAGCACATGCTCCGGCGGCATGACCAGCACCAGCTCATCCTCGAACAGCGGCGTGATCACGAGCTGCGGCCGGCGCGTGGGTAGGGCTACGATGCCGAAGTCGAGCTCACCCTTCAAGCACGCATCGTAGATCTGATCGGTGCGCCGATATTCCAGGCGCACGCTGACCCCGTGGTGCAAGCGCAGGAACTCCTTGATCGCCGACGGTAGCGTGTGCAGGCCCACGCTGTATACCGTGGCCACGCGAACTTTTCCGGCGAGCACACCTGGACGCGACAGAAGCCGAAGCTCGAGCGCGGCGAAGGCCGCCAGCAAGGGCTTGAGCTCGCTATACAGGAGCTGCCCCATCTCCGTCGGGCGGGCCAGCGTGCGCGGTGCGCGCTCGATCAGCCGCTGGCCGTAGCGGCGTTCGAGCACGCGCAGCTGCTGGCTGACGGCGGATTGCGTGACGCGGTTGCGCTTGGCCGCGCTCGACAAGCTGCCCGTCTCCACCACGTCACAGAACGTCTGCAGCGTCTCCAGGTGCATTTAATAAGCATAGCTAATTATTAGATGGAATCCATTGAATGTGACTAATGAACGCGGCCGCGCTACTCCATGCGCAGGGTCGGAGCTTTGAGCTCCAGGCCGAGAGGAGAGCGAATGGAATCTCTGGTGGTTGGCGCACGCGCTCCGCGCGCTGCGAAGGCTGAGCGAGCGCGTTCGAGCAGCGTCGGGCAGAAGGCGCTGATCGCGGCGTCGGGCGTATTCTTGTGGGGTTGGTGCTGTCTGCACTTGCTCGGCAACCTGACGGTGTTCTCGGGCGCGGAGGTCATGGACCGGTACGGGTCTCTCTTGCGACGCGGAGGCTCCGTCCCGCTCTGGGGGCTGCGCATCGCGCTGCTGGTGGCATTTGTGGGCCACGTCTGGTTGGTGGTCGGGGCATGGCGCCGGGCCCGGCAGGCGCGACCTATCCCGTACGCGGTCGTGCGCTATCGAGCGGCGCGGTGGACGTCCCGATCGCTCCGCGTGGGGGGCATCATCATCGGTCTGTTCGTCGTCTTCCACTTGCTGCACCTGACGCTCGGGGCACTGCACCCGTCCTTTGAGCCCGGTAAGGCGTACGGGAACCTGGTGCGCGGCTTTGACTCGGGGCTGGTCGTCGGCGTTTACGTGGTCGCGTCTCTGGCGCTCGGCTCCCACCTCAGCCATGGCCTCCTCGCCGCGCCCTCGAGCTTGGGCTGGCTCCTGCCCGCCCGGGCGGGTCGGGCCCTCGCGCTCGTGCTCGGCGTCGGACTGGCGGCTGGCTTTGCTTGCGTTCCGCTCGCGATCTGGCTGGGGGTGCTCAAATGAGCCCCTCGCTAGCGCGCGCCGCCGCTGCAGCCCCGGTGCTCTCGGCCGCGCTCGACCCGCGGATCCCGCTCGGCAAGCCGTTGCCCAGCCTGTGGTCGAGCCGCAAACGCGACCTTCCGCTTTCGACACGAGCCCGGCGCCGAGCCGAGCACGTGGTGGTGATCGGCTCGGGATTGGCCGGAGCCGCCGTCGCAGCGAGCTTGTCCGAGCTCGGACACCGTGTGACGTGCCTATGCTTTCAAGACTCGCCGCGGCGCGCGCACAGCGTCGCGGCGCAGGGGGGCATCAACGCATGCAAGAACTACCAGAACGACGGCGA
>JAYTOL010000257.1:0-7002 GCA_043747815.1 Deltaproteobacteria bacterium | reverse complement strand
GATGGACACGTCCATCTGATTCATGCTGGCGCTGGTCTCCTCTGCAGTCAGCGACAGGGCATCGACGTTCTTGGCCACCTCCTTGATCGAGAAGGTCATCTCCTCGATGGAAGCGACGGATTCGCGCACCGACACCCCGAGCTCGCCCATGTTTTCGGCGACCTGGTCGGTGGTGTGTGTCATGCCCTGGATCGACGTGCTGCTCTCTTCGGCCCGCGCCGCGAGCACCTCGATGTGCTCGTTGATCTCTTTGAGGGCATCGCTCATGGCCGACAAGTATTGGCTGGCCTGAGCGCTCAGGTCGGCCTGAGACGCGGCCCCCTGCGTGAGATTTTCGATGCCTTCGACGATCACCCGGCGGGCATCGCGCAGCGCCTCGGAGAGCGCGGGGGTCGCCGCGCGGCTGGTGACCAGGTCGGCTTCGAGCTCACGAACCCGCGTCTCCAGCGCGGACGAACGTTCGCGGATGCGGGTGAGCTCGGCGCGTTCGGCCTGAACCGTGCTCACCACCTCCGACAAGCGCGACAGCTCGTCATAAAATCGACCGAGCTCGTGAGATACGCCTTCGGGCGCGTCGACCGCGTTGCCCTGACGCGCCATTCGCAAGGCAGGCAGCAGAGCGGCAAAAGGATTGTCTTGCTTCGCCTGGCCGGCAATAAAGACGGCGATCAGACCTGCTACAATCCAAACGAACAACGCCGGGGCCCCGCTCGGGACCACGAAGTAAACCAGCCCTGCGGCGACGATGATCAGTGCACCGCCGGCAAGTAAACGTGGATGAATTGAAATCATCTCTTCTTAGATGGCCCTGAGGCCCACTCGAAATCCACCCCTGCTACCACACCTACGGTTCATCGCAGGCCTAGGCCGCGACTTTTCGCCGCCACCGGGACCGAACGAGTGACTAGGCGACGATAGGCAGATGCGCAAACGAACATCAATCGCCAGAACGGCCGCTACAGCCTCCAACTTTGCAGTCGCGTCGCGCTGACCCGCTGCTCGTCTTCACATATTGAACTGTTCACACCACGAACAGTCCGTGCGAAAGCGAGTTTGCTAAGAGTGCTGACATGAAGCGCCCCCGTCCCACCCGCGGCTACACGGCCGAGGCAACTCCCCGGAGAGATGGCGCCGCCGCGTTCAGGCGCGGGTCACGTCTGGTGCTGTCGATGCTGCTCGCGGGCTGTTCGGGGCCGGCAGGCGGCGGGTCCCCGGGTGTCCAATTGGTAGCGACGCCGCTCGCCGCAGCGCCTCCGGTAGCTCCGGATCCTTTGACGGGTGATACGGCGCCAGCGCTCGATGCGGTGCTGATCGATCGCGTGCCCGAGGGTACTTTTGGCCCCTACCTCGGCACGTCTCAGGAGGGGCGAGCCGTGGCCGTCTGGGCCGCGCTGGCGCAGGGCAGCGGGCGCCGCTGGTTTTCGGTGATCCTCGACGCCAAAGGCGCGCCCCTCGCGCCGCCGCGTTCGCTGGCAGACGCACCCAACGACTTGGCGCTCGCGACGGTGACGGGCACGGCGGATGGGTTCGTCGCGCTCGCTGCCGGGGTCACGCCGGCGGGGACCCGGCTCGAGGCGCTGCGGCTCGGGCCCACGGGGGAGCTCGTCAACGGGCCTAGCCCGCTCGTGCATAGCCGCACCGAGGTGCTTTGGGTGAAGGCCTTGCCCGTCGGTACCGGCGGGGTCGCGTTGTGGGCAAGCTTGGCGGTGAGCTCTGCGGACATCTTCTTGGCCAGGCTCAGCGCGCGCGGTGCGCAGCAAGCGGAGCCCGTGCGAGTGCTCGAGGGCGCCAAGGCGTGGCAGGCCGTCGAGTTCAGTGATGGCATCGCGCTCGTCGCCGTCGTCGCAGGGCCCACCGAGTCCAGTCGCGCGCTCCGGGTCGCATTCTTGGACACGGAGGGGCGCACTCTCGCCCGGACCGAAGTGCGGAGCGGTACGAGCCTTGAAGACCAAGTCGACGCGACTCGCATTGGCGACAACCTCGTGCTGAGCTGGACCGAGCGCGATGGCGTCGACGCGCGGCTCTATTTAGCGGCGATCGGTCCTGACACGCGGCTGCTGGTCCCGCCACAGGCAGCCGGACCGCCCTTTGGACGCCAGCGCTTGATCGAGCTCATCCCCGCGGCGGATCGTCGCGGCGGGGCGCTCCTCGCGTGGGAGAGCGTCGGGCAAGCCCCGCTCGGCGAGCAGCGCGTTCAACTCGCTCGGGTCAGTGATCGAGCTCGGCTCGAGCCCGGCGGCGCCACGTTGACATTCGCGGGGGAGGAGGGGGAGCGCCCTGAGTTTGCCCGCAAGGGTCTGGGTCTGGCCGGCTTGACCCGAGCCGCTGCCTGCGTGAGAGGCGCGCAGCCGTGCGTGGATCCAGACCCCGTGCCGACCTTTGTCGAGCTGGGCCCCGAGCTCGAGGTGCTCGCTTCCGAACCCGTGCGACTCGCGTCAGACTCCGGAAGAGTGGTTGATCTCGCGTGGGGACTGCACTGCTCCGCGGAGGCGTGCGCCGCGCTCGGTGCCTTGCCCGCCACCCCTGTACCCATCTACGGCATCGAGCTCAGAGCCCGCTCCGACAAGTGGCCAGCAGTGGCGAGCCAGAAGCAGGACACCTTACCCAGCGCGCTCGCGTTGCGCGCCGTGGCCGGCGACACGGCTCCGCTCGCGGACGTCGTGAGCGCGGCCGTCGGCTCGAGTTGGCTCGTCGCGACGCTGACGCAGTTCGATGACGACACTCCCTACGTGCGCCGCACGACTCCCGCGCCCGATGGCCGCCTGGCGCCGCTCCGAGCGCTGCTCAGCGTGCAACCCTGGGGCGCCGACGCCAGCGCGCAAAGCGTAAAGATCGTCTCATATCGCGCGCGTGCAAGAAGTGGCCTCGCCTTCACCAGCGTGAGCTCCGACCGCGCCCTGCTCGCCTGGTCGGCCCTCGACCGGCAACGGCCCGAGGTGTTCGCTACCCTCGTCGGCCGAAACGGGGAATCTCTGGCGCAGCGCGTCCTGAGCTCCGGCGCAGGCGAGGTCACGGCCGTAGCGGCCGCGCCGGTGCCGCAGGGTTACGTGGTTGCTTGGATCGGAGACCGCGACGGCGAGCCGAGAGCCTTCGCCGCACGCGTGAACAGTGATCTGAATCACGCGGCGCCCGAGCAACAATTGACGCGAGCGCCGGGTGCGATCACGGCGCTCGCACTCCTGGCGCGCGGCGGCCAAGCCTGGCTCGCTTACGTTCGACGCGGGGATCAGGAGGAGCAGCTTTCGATGCTGCGCCTCGACGCGGCGACCGCTGCGCGCAAGGGCGAGGAGATTACGATCCAGCGCAGCGAAGGGACGTCGATCGGATCACCTACGCTGGTCGCCAAAGGGGACGGCGCGCTGCTCGCTTGGGTGGAGCGCCCGCTCGTCGGCGGCGAGAGCGCGCGGGCGTGGGCGGTCGAGCTCGACGCCGAGGCAGGCCGACTGCGCGAACCCATCGCAATCGAGTCAGAGGTCGGCGATCCAATCGCCGTACGGCTGTTCTGCGACGGCTCGCGCTGCCAGGGCGCTCTCGATTGCCGGCCTCCCAACGGGCACGCGCTCGAAGGCTTCAGCTGGGACGCTGGAGGCCCGGCGCCGAGCTCGCGAGTTCTCGTCCGCCGGGCAACTGCCGTCGCGGACGCGACTGCATTTACGCTGACCAACAACGCAATCCTTTATGCCGATCGCATCGAGCGACGCGGCCTGCTACGGCGCCTCGACGTAGCTTGGCGTTGAGAGCCAGCTGGAGCGGCCTCGTGGGATTGGCTCAAAGCGCTGAGCCAAGCCGCGGCCGGGGGCCTCGGGATCTGGCGAGTGGCTCTCCAACCAGCACGTGCTAGCCCGAACCAGGTAGCCAGGCTGGATTTTTTGGCGCACTTGTTCTAGCCCACAATTCGGCGGTCGCAGCTCCAGCGCCAATGCGCTATGCGTATCTGCTAGAGCGGGGTCCCGTCTAGCTGGACCGCCCTCAGCGCCGGATTACTACCCCGGATTCATCGTGACGACATCTTCAGGCAAGCCCCCCCTCGACGAGCAGGACCGCGATTCCGGCTGGGACTCCGCGGGCGAGGGCGCTGCGTCCAGCGACGGCAGCCCGTCGTCGGGCGAGCCCCCTACCCCGCGTCAGGTCACGCGCGTGGAAGCTGCTCCTAGCGAGGACGAAGCCGCGCCCATCTACGGTACGGGCGTGCCCTATGGAGGCGACGATCGGACGGAAGAGATCGAGCCGATCGCTCTCGACATGCCGTTCTCCAAGGACGAGCGAAAGGGCCGAGCGAACTCATCGCCTGCCGCGTCGGCCGCAGCAATTGCTGCAGGCGCGGGAGCGTCGCAGGCATCAGCAACGTCGGCCGCGCCCACGACATCATCGGCAGCGGCGTTATTTGCCGGGTCCACCCCAGCATCCCCGCCCATCCGCCCCAACGCCAGCGCGTTGCCCCGTGCCCCGTTCGTGGCGTTCCGCGATTTCGAAATGAAAGCGCCGGTAACGCAGCTAGTGTTGAGCGACCTCTTCGATTCGACGCCGCCGCCAGGCTCGATGGCTCCGCCCGATCCCGCCGCATTCTCATCGAGTCGGCCAGCGCCGGCGGAGGGCTCGTCAGCCTCGCTCATGCCCTACAGCGCGGCGGCAGTGGTGGCCCTCCCGAGCATCGACATCACTGCCGAGCCGGCGCAGCACGAAGCACCCAAGCCACCCAAGCCGAGCCAGGGCTCCGAGCGCCCCCCCAGCGCTCCTCGAGCGCTGCTCGAGAGCGAGCCCACGTCGAAGCAGCGGCGCAGCGTGCCGACGCTGGAGAGCGTCGGAAACGGCGTAACCCAGGCGAAGACCCCCAAAGCTCCCGCGTCCAAGCCGCTGGCTGCGACGCCGCTTGAAAAGAACCTCACACTCAAAGAGGGGCCAGGGCTCGTCCCGCCGAAGGCGAGCGCGCCCACGACCGAGCTCGCGCCCGAAGAAGCACCGATAGGCGTCGTGCGCCTCTCATCCGAAATCCCGACGAGTCGCCCGCCGGACGTGGTGCTCGCGGGAGGCGCACTAGCGGCGAGCGCGTCACCCGTGAGCCCGGCGTCAGTGCGACCTGTCGTGCGCGAGTCCCGGCCTCCGCAGTTGGCCTTGACGGCACCGGCGCCCAATCAAGTCAAAGCACTCGGGCAATTGCCATCCATCATGTTAGCGGCAGACGTAGAAGCAGAGCCCGATATCTCGGCACGGCGCGCGCTGCGTGCGGGCCGCGCCACCGTTCGGATCGAGCTGCCTGCCGATTTCGGCCGCCCCGGCAGCCCCTTGTCTCCGCACTTTCCGCCCCCGGGCGTCGCCAGCGCGGCTGTCCCCGGGAGCGTGCCCCAGGCACCCGCCGCTCCGGCGCTGCTCGATAGCCTGCAGTCGCGCAAGGTGTTGTGGGTGGTGGGTGGCCTCTTGCTTGCGGCGCTGCTCATCTTTGCATTTCGCCCGCGTTCCGGCTCCCTCGTCGTCACGGCTCTCGGCCCCGGCAATCGCGCCGTGAACGACGTCACGATTTTCATCGACGGTAAGCCACTCTGCGATACCTCGCCGTGCCGCATCAAGGGCCTGACGACGGGCGTCCACTCGCTGCGCGCCACCGCGCCCGACCTCGCGTCACAGGCGGAAGAAACCGTGGAGATCGCCGCCGGAGAAGAGGCCACCTACAACATCGATCTCCTGGCAGCTGCGCCGGAAATAAAAGCTGGGGCGCTGCGTATTGGCGCCGGGGCATCCGACCTGACGCTCTACGTCGACGGCAAACGCGTCGGCAAGCTACCTCAAGAGGTCTCTGGCCTCGCCGCTGGCAAGCACTGGATCAAGCTCGACCCCGCAGACGGCACGGCCGCGATCGAAAAGACCGTCAACGTGATCCCGGGCGAAACGGTCGACGTCGAGCCCAAGGCAGCCAAACGAGACAAGGCTCTCGTCACCATCCGCCTCGCACCAGGCAGCGAAGGTGCTTCCGTCACTCTCGACGACGCCTTCCTGCTCGACTTCCCGGCGGAGCTCGAGCTCGACCCCAATTCGGCGCACACGCTCTCCGCGACGAAGCCGGGCTTTGAAGACTTTTCGATGCAAGTCCAGGTCGAGGAGGGTGAAAGCGAAAAGCTCGTCGAAGTGACGCTGTCCCCAATCGAAGGGGCGGCGGCACCCCGCAAGCCCCGAGCCAAGAGCACACGCAAAGTAGCCGCCACCAAAGCCGCCGCGAGCCTCGACGCCACGCAGGGGCTGCTCAATATTAGCTCCGTTCCGCCCTCGCAAATCATCCTCAACGGGAGGCCGCTCGGCAGCACCCCAAAGACCAGCATCGCGGTGCCCGGGGACAGCCTACAAACCATCGTTTTCGTGCACCCAAAGATGGGTCGCCGCCGCGCCCAAAAGTTCGTTCCCGCCGGCAAAGAACGCACCGTCGCCATCCGCTTCTAGGCTGATCAGGTCGATCCTGCGCATTTGGCGACGCCCGCGGATCTCGGGCGCTGGCTTCGTTTGCCCTCCGCTTCCGGTGCTCAGGTACAGGAGTACCTTCCGCGCCGGTTCTCGGGACAAGCCTCGCCAGCCCCCGAGCTGCGCGGGCGGTTGCTGGGTTGGAGTCTTGGCGGGCTGGGCGTTTTCCACTCGCGCTCGCGGATTCGCGCGGGGGGGGGTTCCGCTCGCGCTCGCGGACTTGCGCGGGGGGGTTCCACTCGCGCTCGCGGATTCGCGCGGGGGGGGGGTTCCGCTCGCGCTCGCGGACTTGCGCGGGGGTTCCGCTCGCGGATTCGCGCGAGAGGTTGGCGTTTTCAATGCAGTACGAAGCGCAGCCTCAGCGCGATTCCGAGAGGCGCGGCCCCATGCGCGATTCCGAGAGGCGCACCCCAAGCGCGATTCGGAGCGCAGGAGCGCAGCCCCAAGCGCGATTCCGAGAGCGCAGCCTCAGGCGCGATTCCGAGAGCCTATGGAACAACGCCGGCCCGCCAGAACCCCAGCCAGCAGCCGCCCGCGCAGCTCGGGGGCTGGCAA
>JAYTOL010000256.1:0-1223 GCA_043747815.1 Deltaproteobacteria bacterium | reverse complement strand
GAGCGCCAACTCGATTCCGCGGGTGAACGCACGGGTGCGTCCAAATATTTCCATGCCTGAAAAAGAAGCGATCCTTACTTCCGGGACGCAACACTAGGATGGTATACGACCTTCCGCTCGCTCATTGCCTCATGCCATCTGCACGGCATCAACCCGCAAACGTATCTCGAAGAGGTCCTGCGCCTGGCTTCACATTGGCCCGCAACGCAGATGCTTCAGCTCTCGCCCAAGTACTGGCCTCAGACGCGCGCAGCCCTCAGTCCCGAGCAGCTCGAGACCATTCGCTCGCCTTGGGACAAGTTCGCTGCCTCAGCGACCCGTTGCGCTAACCCGCACGATGCCCCAGCGGCCTCAGCGTCGAAGGCGGCGTAGCCAGCCCCCCTTGGGGCGCCGAGCGGCTCGTGCCCACCCGACACCCCCGGCGATCGCGCGCACACACCGCTCGCCGCGAGCATTCAACCACGGCCGCTAGCCTCGCGATAGGACGCGCCGCGCCGAACGGGTACTCAAGCTGCGTGCTGCCCCTCAATTCTGCGGATTGGAGTGAGCGCACTTGTTGACGATCAGATGCGCGACGAAGCTCGGAGCGTAGCGTGTCTTCTCACCCATTCGCTCGGGGGCGTTTGCGGTCTTGATGTGACCGCACGAGCACGCCACGGTCTCTCGCTCGTAGACACGCTTGCGAAAGAATGGCTGCACATACTCCCAAACCACAGACGGCTTGCTGCCGATGCGGTGCATCGTGCCCGTGCACTTGGGGCAGTCCTTCTCGCCGACGGTGAGCGGCGTGACCTCCGTCTCGACCCCAGCTTCGCGCAGGAGGGTGTTGTCCTTGCGAGTTTGGCGCGCCTCGTCCGGCGTGCGCTTGGCTTTGGGCAGCGGCGGCGGAAGTTTGCTGCTCGGCCTCCGCTCACTCTTTTTGTCGAAGAGCCGACGCTCGAGCGCCGCCAACTTCTCCGTCAGCTCGGCGAGCTTCTGCTCTTGCGCAGCAGCATACGCCTTCCAACCGCAGTCGTGATCATCGTCGTCGGGAGGAGGCAACGAGTATTTTTGATCACACTCCGCTCGAAATGTCGATCCCCTGCGAATTTCGGACTGAACTTTTCTTTGCGTGGGGCTGCCAATGCTCGGCGCGGCGCACGCTGCGAACATCGATACCGTCGAGCAGCATGGCGAGCTCGGTCGCATCAACCTGCACCGACCGACCGTCGGCGGCGACCTTC
>JAYTOL010000255.1:0-3901 GCA_043747815.1 Deltaproteobacteria bacterium | reverse complement strand
AGATCCAGCAGAGCACTAGCAGGACTGGTGTCGCCGCACACAGTGGTTGATGGTCGAGCGCGCCGGCCAAGTGGTGCATGCGCGGCGCCGTCTTCGGCGCGACAGCACCGACAGACTGGTCACCTTCTCCCGTTACCTGTTGCCGGCCGGTTTGATATCGCAAGCGATTCCAAAACTGACGTCGCAGAGATTTGGCGAGAAAACCGGGCTGACGTCGCAATCTGCGACTGAAACGGTCGCAAGTGCTGAGGGGTGAGCAGATCCGTCAAACGACCGACGCCGTCGCAAGCTTGTTGAGGCTTACGACGGCGTTGGCCGTTCTTAGTTGCCTGCGGGACGCGGGCGCGGCCGTCGTAGCGCAGCTCGGCGCTACGACGGCCCTTGGTTCAGCGGCGGGTCAGAAGAGGTCCTCGTTGGGCGGCCGCTGCCGGGCGTGGTCGAGGTCGTATTGGCAGAGCCGGTAGCGGTCGAGCGCGTCGAGCAAGTCGATGGCTCGCTCTGCGGCGCGGTCGGCGAGGTAGTCGGTGGGTGGTACGGGTTTAGTTCGGGCTTTGAGGTCGCGCTCGATGAGGGGGTGGGCGGCGCAGAGTGCGACGAGGGTGGTCTCCAGGGCTTGGGTGAGCAGTTCGACGGCGGCAAGCTGTGGCCGCCGCCGCAGGAGTTTCGGGTCGAGCGTCATGATGTTGCTGCCGCTCGCTCGGGAAAAAGGGCATCGCTCTGTCGCCAATGCGGCTGAAGCAAGACGCGATTGACCTGTTTCAAGTCGACGACTTTGGTGCGGTCGCGCACGGCCTCGAGCAGAGCGCCTAGGCACAGGTTTTTGAGGCGCCGGAGCACGCCTTCGGACGAGCGCACGATGAGGGCGAGCGCGTCGTCGGTGAAGGTATTGTGCGCGAGCGCGACCTTGTCGAGCTCGGCGTGGACGAAGTCCGTGAGCGTATCGGGAGCCATTTTCTGCATCAAAACGGAGTAGGTGACGCGGTTTTTGATGTCCTCGTTGACGGTCAGGGCCAGGCGGCTCAGTAGCTCGGGCTGGGCGACCAGCACGAGGCAGTGATTCTTGGGAAAGTCCTCGAAGAGCAGACGAATTCGGCGCAGCGCGGTCACGTCCATCAGGTGTGCGTCGTCGATGATGGGCGCCAGCATCTTGCTGGCGGCGTTGAGGCGCCTGGCTTCTTCGATGAGCCGGCGCTCGCAGCGCACATCGACACCCTCGGTTTCAATCTGAAAGGCCTCGCACAAGATGCGCAGCGTGCTGTGGTAGGTGTGCAGCGTGCGGTTGACGACCGGCGTCATGAGGCGTTTGGGGTCGTGCTGGCACAGCGCGTGCTTGATGACGCTCTTGCCGGTGCCCGGCTCGCCGACGATGACGCAGAGGCCGCCCTGCTGGCAGTGCACGCGTAGCGTGTCGAGCACTTCCCGCTGGTGCGGCAGAAGGGTCAAGTTTGCCGAAGAAAACGGGTCTTTCGACAGGCCGAAGTGGGCGCGAATCATGACAGCACCTCGCTCTTCTTCGAAGGCTTTCGGTCGTTGGCAACGAAGTCGACGGGGCGCGCCTCTCCCATCCGTTCGCCCTTGTAGTACACGATGGCGCGGCCGAAGTGCAAGCGGTCGAAGCGAATTTGTACCTTACGATTTCTGAGGTCGCGCGGCGCTTCGAAGCGGGTGTTCTTGAGGGAGAAGGTGTTGTCGGCGAGCACGCTCCGGTCCTGCTCGACGAAGAACAGCTCGTCGTTCACGTCGCCCGGAGACAGAAACCGGATGCGTCCGAGATCGAGGCCGAAGCGGTCGATCGGCTTCATGCCGAGCGAGCTGTGCTCGCGCTGGTGGTACTCGTCCTCCAGCCAAGCCGTGAAGGCGCGGTTGAGCGCCTCGAGGCTGGACAGGTCGAGCTGGCGAGTGAGGAAACTCTCGCGGACCGTCCTAAAGAATCTCTCGATTTTCCCCTTCGCCGCGCCGTCGCGCACCGGCGTGTGGCACAGGATGGTGCCGAGGCGCTGGCACACTTGCGTGATTTCGAGCGACGAATAGTTGCTACCGTTGTCAACGTACAAGCACTCGCAGAGGCCGCGCTTGTAGAGCGCGGTCTTGAAGGACTTGAGCAGCGCCTCGGTGTTGTCGTTGGCGAAGAACTCGCCGTGGCAGACGACGCGACTAGCGTCGTCGAGAAACGCGATGAGCTTGGCCTGCACCTTACCGGCATCCTGCTGCACGTACGGCCCGACCATGGTGTCTGCCTGCCAGAGCTCGTTGGCGTGAGCCTTGGCGAAAGCCAGGCGGCGCTTGCCCTCGACCTCCGCGTCGGGCTTGAGCAGCTCGTGCTGTTTGACCACACGCCGGAAGGTGTTGGGGGCCATGCGCTCGCGCTCGAGCAGACCCTTCTCGATGCAAGCACGGTAGAAGGCCGTCACATTGTGGGCGCCCCGAAACTGGCCCCGTACCTGCTCGATGGCCTCCAGCACCTCCTCCGGCGTCATCTTGCGCGTCTTGCCCTTGTCCGAGCGCGGCTTGGGCAAGACCGTCGTGGTGCCGTCCTTCTGGTAGCGGCTGTACCAGGTTTGAATCGTGCGCCAGGTGAATTGAAAGCGCCGCCCGTCCTCGTCCAGGAACGGTTGCTCACTGACGTGGTGGATGCGCGCCACGACGGTGGCGCCGGGCGCGGCTTCGATGGCGCCGAGCACGCGCATCTTCAAGTAACTGCTGACTCGTTGCATGAAATGGGTCCTTTCGCGGCGCGACCTGCGCCTGCCGCGAAGCAATAGGTCGGACCTGCTTCGGACCCTGATTGCCGTTTGGTGTTGTCGCGCACTCGCGCCGCGCGGGGCACAGCCGCTACGACGCGACTGTGGTCGCGGCAGTGACCGATGCAGCGCCCGGCTACCGCGCCAGGAGCCCTTGCTGAACGACGTTTTGCAATGCCGCAAACGGGTCGGCCTCGCTGTCGCCCACGACCAAGCGCAGGTGCAGCATCAGCTGCGCGAGTGGCTCGCGTGCCGGGCTGTCCGGTGGCGGTGCGTGGCGACACAGGCGGCCGCGTAGCGCGCTCTGCGCCTCCTGCAGCCGCCACCACAACCGGTACCCGCTCGACAGCGATAGCGCTCCCCGCGCCACGCGGAGCCAGGCCGCCCGCCGCGTCAGGCCGCTCAGCACCGCCGTCGCAAAGCAGAAGAGCGTCAGCGTCCGCACCACGAAGCCCGAAAGCAACGTCGAGAGCAGCACCGAGAAAGTCTGGCCGCAGCCGAGCCGCCGACCTCGATTCGAGCAGAACACACGCCGCCCCCGCACCACCTCCTCGGAGCTACGCTCCGCGTACCCGCGCAAGAAGCCGTGCCCGTTCAACGCACCCGTCTGCCGGCAGTGCGGGCAGTGCGCGAGCTTGAGACCGAACAGCACGCCAGCGAGACCGGATGCGTCTCTGACGAAGCGCGGTGGGTCGAGCAGCGAGGCCAGGGGCCGGCCGCCCTATCGGCGCCGCACGCCCCCGTCAAAGCTCCCCCAACCAGCGCCGAATTGTCGCTGTCGCCGACGCGCCGACCTGCGAGGTCAGTTCGGTCGAGAAACGGCCAAAGCTACGACTGAAGGGCGGCCTTCAACACCTTCTTAGCAACCCTTGCCTGGAGGTTGCGCTCGCGCCCCCGATACCAAGAATAGACAACGAGCAAGAGCTGGCGCTCTTCATGAGGGACGGTGGGTTGAGGTGGCTCCGTCAGGGCCTCTCGAGTGATCCAAAAATCTCGGAATGGATATTTCCTCCCCTCGTCCCTGCTAGCCCGGGCAACGAGCTCGGCCTCACCGTCGGTAGGATCGCAACCTGCGATCGCGATTGTCCGCCTACCGTCGTCGCGTGGCGCTCGGAGGCCGCGCTACGACTGGAGGCCGACGCCGTTGCCGACTTTAAGCG
>JAYTOL010000254.1:0-12389 GCA_043747815.1 Deltaproteobacteria bacterium | reverse complement strand
CAACAACTTCGACGTGACCGCAGACCAGTTCATCGCGTCCGGAAATCTCGGATTCGCCATCGACTTCCCGCTCATGACGCTGTCCAAGGCGCGCGCCGTGGTGGCCCAGGACAAGCCGATCATGGTGCCGTGCGACTTCCGGGCCCACAGCGGCGAGAAGATCAACGTCGCGCTCGACCACACGCTGATGTGGACCTTCTTCGACTACTTGCCGGCGCTGGCCCAGACCCAGCCCTGAACCCAAAGAGCCAGCCAGACAAGGACCCCCATACACATGAGTCAGCATGAACAGTCGGGCACGGGTGAGCCGTTCCCGTACGCAGACGACGCGACGCCGACCAACCCGAGCCCCATGGTGCCGCAACCGCCAACGCTGATGCAGCGCTTCCAGGCCTTCGAGCAGCGCGTGGAGCGGCGATTCAACATCCTACACGAGGAGCTCGTGCTGATCCGCGTGCAGGTCACGAGCGACCACGCGCCGCGGCTGGCCCAGGTCGAGAAGGCCACGATCGGCGCCAAGGCGGTGGCCACTGGAAAGTACGGAGCAGTGTTCCTGCTCGCCTCTATCGCTGCGCGCGCCGCTGCCAAGCAGTGGCCGGAATTCGGCGAAGCCATCGAGGGCGTGCTGAGAGTGCTGGGGCTGTGATGTCGCTCTCCAACTTCCGCACCAACCCGGACAAGGAGCTGCACGGCGTCCCGGTCGTCTTCGCCGACTACGACCGCGTCTGTCTCACGCTGGCGCGCAGCACCCGCAATGACAGGCTCAAGCTCGAGGTGGAGCGTGTGACCCGCGAGTTCCGTGGCCGCGTCGGTCCGACCGTAGACGAGGAGCGCGAGAGCGCGCTCCTGCTCGCCTGGTGCCGCGCCTGCATCCTCAAGTGGGAGACGCTGGAGGACCGGCAGACAGGCAAGTACGTGCCCGGCATCAGCTGGGACGGAGCGCTCTTGCCGCTCACCGCGGAGAACGCCCGCATGGTGTTCGAGACGCGGGGCCTCGAGGACTTCCGCGAGCAGGTCATGTTCCAGGCGCGCAACGCCGAGAACTTCCGAGACCGCATCCTGGAATCAGACACGGGAAACTGACGGCGGTCCTGCTCTACCAGCTGGAGCAGGCGCCGCACGAGAGGCTGGTGACCGAGCAATGCGCGCTACGCAACCTACCGCTGCCGCCCGTCTTCAGGGACAAGCCCCAGCTCTGGCCAGGGCTCGAGCTGTTCTTCGAGGCATTCTGGGCCCTGGATACGTGCCGCCCCATCGGGATGGATACGGGGCCGATCCCCTGGACGGCTATCGAGACCTACGCGGGGGCACGATGCTTCGACGAGCAGCAGAGGGACGATCTGCACGAGCACATCAGGGCCCTGGACTCGGCCTTCACCAAGTGGCGGGCATCACGTCGGCCGAGCAACCATGGATCTAAACCAGTTCAGCAAGCGAATCCGGGACGTGGCCAAGGGCGTGGAGCCCGGCGTGGATGAGGTCGTGCGTCGATTCGCGCTCGTGGCGAATCAGACCGTCATCATGGCCACCCCAGTGGACACGGGGCGAGCTCGCGCGAACTGGCAGATCTCGATCGGCTCACCCATGACCGACGAGACGGGCAGCACGGACGCGCAGGGCGCGCTGAGCCGCAACGCGGAGACCATCGGGACGCACCGGGCCAGCGCCGGGCAGGAGCTCTACCTGCAGAACAACGTGCCCTACATCGAGCGCCTGAATGAGGGCTGGAGCGCCCAGGCCGGCGCCGGCTTCGTGGAGAAGGCTCTGCTTGCCGCGGCGCGCGCGGTCTCTCGCGCCAAGGTGCTGCGCTAATGGGAACCGAAGCGATTCGCATCGTGGTCTCGACCTCGGGTGCCCAAGGGGCGCGCCGTGACCTCCAGGGCATTGGTGTCAGCGCTGCCAGCTCGGCCAAGGAGGTTAGCGCGCTGGGCAGTGCCATCAAGGCGCTGGTGGCGGGCGCTGCGGCGCGAGAACTGGTCAAGATCGTCGACAGCTACACCGACATGGGCAACCGGCTGCGCCTGGTCACGCGCAGCGCGGACGAGCTCCGGGGTGTGCAGTCCGAGTTGTTCAGGGTCGCCAACGACAATCGCACTTCAGCCCTGGCGCTCGGTGAGGTCTACCAGAGCCTAGCCAACTCGACCAAGAGCCTCGGGCTGAGCCAGCGGGAAGTGCTCGACCTGACCGAGGAGCTGACGCAGGCCACGGTCATCAGCGGCGCATCGGCAGACGCAGCTGCGAATTCGCTGCGGCAACTCGGACAGGGTTTGGCCTCCGGTGCTCTACGCGGGGAAGAGTTCAATTCGGTCTCGGAAAACACGCCCGAGATCATGCGCATCATCGGCCAGTCGCTGAAGAAGAATCAGGGCGAGCTACGAGCCTTCGGCGCCGAGGGCAAGATCACGGGCGCCATCATCGTCAAGGCGTTCTCCGAGGCCCGCGCCGAGCTCGCGGAGAAGATGCTGCACACGGTGCCCACGCTCGGGCAGGCCTTCACGGTCGTGGGCAACGTGGTGACTCGTCTGGTGGGCGAGATCGACCAGGCAACAGGGGCCTCGCATGGCCTCTCAGGGGCCATCATCGCGCTGGCGCGAGACGTCAACGACGCGATCCCGGAGTTCGTGCGCTTCGCCACCAGCGTGACCGACGCCTTCGCGGACCTAGCCAAGGAGGCCACCGGCTTCTCTTCGATCATGGATTCCCTGGGCCTGCCGCCCGCGCTGACCTTCATCGAGCTCACGCTGGCCAACATCATCGACCGGTTCATAGCCGCGTCACAGGCCTCGGCCATCTTCTACCGGACCATCTCGGGCCAGGGCGGCGCCGGGGACACCCTGGACGCCTTCATGTCCAAGCTGAAGACCGCTGCGCTCACTGGCAACGGAGCGATCAGCCAGGGCATCATGGAGAACCTGGGGGTGCGCCAGGGCAGCACGACCGTCAACGCCGAGCGCGGAGACCCGGCCAACAGAGGCCTACGGAACACCACCAAGCCACCGGTGGACAAGGGTCCGTCGTTCGCGGAGGTGCTCCGCGGCCTGACGCGCGAGCACGATCTGCTGGAGATGAACGCCGGCGAAGCCGAGATCGCCAGGGGCATCGACGCGGCGCGCAGTCAGCTCAAGGGCAAGCTGACACAGCAGCAGGTGGCGCAGCTCGACTACCAGCTGCGCGAGAACCAGCTGCTGCAGGTCGCCAACGACAGCATCGATAGGCGGCTGCAGGACGAGCTCAAGCTGATCGAGGCAGAGAACGAGCACTTCAAGGAGATCTCGGACCACGCGGGCGCGGCCGCTGCCATCGGGGCGCAACAGGCTGCAGAGGCTCGAGGCGACGTCGGCGCGCGTGCTCTGGGCGCAGCCAATGGGTTCGAGGGCACCGTGGAGGTCATGGGGCAGGAGCGCCTGTCCGAAATCCGCACGTTCGGCGAGGAGATGGCCGCTATCTTCGGCCCGGGCGGCACGCTCGAGCAGGGCCTGTCCAGCGTTGGGTCCAGCATGGCTGACCTGGTGGGGCATGCCATCGCGTTCGGCGACTCGTGGGGCGACGTGGAGCAGTCCGTGAAGCGTCTGGGCCAGAGCATCCTGGCCGAGGTCATCAGTGCGCTGATCCAGACCGGTGTACAGATGGCGGTCAACGCGGCTCTGGGGCAGTCGTTCGCTGCGGCTGCGGTGGGGGCCACAGTGGCCGAGGCTGCCGCCGTCGGCGCGGCATGGTCCGCGCCAGCCGCATTCGCAAGCACTGCCACGTTGGGCGGAGCGGCGGCGGCAGGCACGGCGGGTCTGACCGCTGCAGTGGCCTCAGCCAAGGGCATGCAGTTGGCATCCTTGGTCGGCTTCGAGAGCGGCGGGTACACCGGCGACGGCTCGCCGCGCGGCGTGGCGGGTCTGGTTCACGGGCGCGAGTTCGTGGTGAACGCAGAGGCGACGGCGCGTAACCGTCAGGCGCTGGAGGCCATGAACTCGGGTAACAGCGCGCGCGGCGGCGGGATCCACGTCAATCTGATCAACCAGGCGCCAGGGGTAGAGCACGAGGTAACCCAGGCCGACGACGGGCGGATCGAGATCGTGGCCCGGCGAGTGCTCCAGCAGCATGGCCCAGACGTGATCGCGGCAGACATGCGGTCGCCCCACGGAAAGACGGGGCGCGCCATGATCTCGACGACGACGGCGCAGCGGAGGCGGTCATGAGGTACGACGTGGAGCCCTGCCCCAAGCCGAGGATGACCCAGCGCGACAAGTGGGCAAAGCGAGATTGCGTGCTGCGGTACCGCGCCTTTTGCGACAAGGCACGCCTGAAGCGCATCGATGTGCCGCCGGCCTGCCGCATCGTGTTCCACATCGAGATGCCGCAGAGCTGGACCAAGAAGCAGCGCGCTGACAACGAGGGCCAGCCGCACCTCTCGAAGCCGGACCTCGACAATCTCGTAAAGGCCCTGCTCGACGCGGTCTACGAGGACGACTCCTGCGTCTGGCGCGTGGACGCACGCAAGGTCTGGGCGCTCAGCGGATCCATCGAGGTCGAACCTCTCTTGGAGGCGCCGTGACCGACCTCCTGAACTTCATCCCCGAGCAGTCCGGCTACTCGACGGCGCATCCCAACCAGGTCATCGCGGTGGAGCTCGATGGCGGCAGCCCGCGCGTGCGCGCCGACCGGTTGCGCGCCACGGGCACGGTCTCCGCCTCGTGGGTTCTCGATCGAGTGGAATACACGCAATTCATGCAGTTCTTCAGGGAGAAGACGGGGCGCGGGGCGCTGCCCTTCCTGGCCGACCTGGTGACAGACTTCTTCCAGCCGGCGCGGCACCGCTGCACGCTAGTGCCTGGCAGCTTGCGCACGACCCAGGTGACGGGGCTGACCTATCGCGTCAGCGCTGACCTGCGTCCCGAGCAGCTGGACGTGTTCACGAGCCAGGAGAGGTTCGAGACCACGAACCAGGTGTTTTTCACCGGCATCCCAGCGTTCCCATTCGACGACCTGTTTGCGCCCGGCAACAAGGTCCAGATCCTAGGGGCGCAGCTCAACAACGGCGTGAACCCCGCCATCAACCTGGATGGCATCTACACCGTGGCGACGGTGCCCACGTCGAGCCGCATCACGCTGACCAGCCCGCACCTCATCAACCCGGACTGGGCGCTGCTCGCCTCCTATCCGGGCGGCATCGCTGGCCCGGTCAACGACGTTTCGCTCATCCACTCACCTACCTGATCCATGTCTGACCTAGCCGAATTCTTCCTGCACAGCGCGCCCAGCGTGGCGCAGCTCGACTGCTTGGAGATCGCTCACCCCGACTTCAGCCAGACCTACCGCATCGTGCGCAACCACGAAGACGGCGTCAGCGTGACCCACGAGGGCCCGGCTGGCCCGTTCGCGTACACGTACTACCCGGCGCGAGTGCTCCCCATCTCGGTGCGGGACGATCTGGTCCAGGCGCTCTCAATCACGCTGGGTGACGTCGGCGACGTGATCGCCAAGGAGATCGCCAACGTCTGGGAAGCCAACGGGCTCAACACACGCCCCAGCCTGACCTACCGCGCCTATCGCTCGGACGACCTGAGCGCGCCCATGCTGGGGCCGCTCGTGCTCGAGCTGGTCAACGTGACCACGGCCCGGGAGGGGGCCAGCTTCGAGGCGAGAGCCCCCGAGCTCAATGCCTCGCGTACCGGCGAGCTCTACGACGTGACTCGCTTCCCGATGCTCAAGGCATTCCTATGATGGTCTGTGCCGACGCCTACATGGCTCGCCTCTTTGACGAGCGCTGGTTCAATTGCTGGCACCTGGCTCGTGAGGTCTGGCGCGATCTGACCGGGAAAGACCTGGGCGACCTGTCGCCGCCCGCGCCTGGGCCGTCGCTGCGGCCGCTCTCAATCTCGATCGTGCGCGCGGAAGAGATGAACTTGGCAGCGCAGGCCGCCGCTTCGAGCCTCAGCTTCCGCAGGCTGGACGCTCCTGAGGACCCCTGCCTTGCGCTCGCCCTGCGCACCGGCTGGGCGCCGCACATCGGCGTGGTGCTCCGCGGCAAGGTGCTGCACATCGGCCCGAGCGGGGTCCGCTACGAGCCCGTTGCCGGCTTCGGTGCCGGCTTCCACGAGGTGGCCTACTACCTGCCCGCGGAGCCTTTTGGTGGCTGACATCACCGTCTACATCGTGCCTAACCCGCTCGAGCCGGCGCGGCGCGAGCAGTACCAGGTGCGGGCGCTCGTGCCCTGGCTGGTCGAGCGTTACGGCACCTGGCCCGCCACGGCACGGCTCTGCCACGTCTGGGGCTCGCTGGAGGCCGACGTCACGCCGATCTGTCGCGCCGACGTGGCTGCGCTGGAGGACCTGCCTGGGCCATTCGTGGTGCGCGAGCAGCCCGCTGGGGTGGCCATCATCGTGGGCATCGGCATCGCCGTCGTGATTGCAGCTGTGGCCGCAGCGGTCCTCATTCCCGAGGTGCCGACCATCCGCGCACCGGCACAGCGGGCGCAGCAGAAGAGCTCGGGCAGCCCCAACAACGACCTGGGCGAGCGCTCGAACCGGGCACGCCCGGAGGAGCGGATCCCGGATATCTACGGCACGGTCCGGTCGATCCCGGATCTGCTCATGCAGCCCTACTCGGTCTACGTCGACCATCGCCAGCAGGAGATCGGCTACTACTGCATCACGCGGGGCCCAGCAGACGTGCTCGCGCTCCGGGATGGTCCCCAGCTCATCGGCACCATCGAGGGGGCCTCGGCGCACGTCTATGCCCCGGGCAACGCGCCGACGGGCGGACCTGGGCTGCACACGCCCTACATCTCGGTGGGTGACCCCATCGACGACGACGTCTACACCGTGCATCGGGTCGGTGCCGTCAACGGCCAGGAGCTCCGAGCCGCCTTCCACGACTTCACGTTCTACTCGACGCGGTTCCGCTCGGACCAGGGGGAGGACGCAGCGCCGATCGTGATGTTCATCGAGGACCTGGGCGGAGGCGAGGGCTCGATTGGCTTGCCCTACTCGACGGCGCCCGAGGAGATCACGGATCGTGTCTCGGTCGGGGACCAGCTCTACGTCTACTGGCCCATGCAGTTCCTCCCCGCTGGCACCGGCACCGCGCCAGACCTGGGCACGCCAGCGCTGACCAGCGTGTTCCCCTACGAAGGCGCGTTTCTGACCGTGCTGGAGATTGTGGCGGACAACGCTCGCGTCTATCTGCGCGTGAGCATTCCCGTGGGTCAGCAGGCGCAGTGGGCGTTGCTGGCCACCTACTTCGGAGTCCCCAACGCATCGTTTTTCTTCGCCCAGTTCACCAACGTGAGCCGGGCCTACGTGGGTCCGCTCTTCTCGGACTTCCAGCACCCGCTCGGTTTCAGCGGCTTCGAGCTGATATGCAACTTCGTGGCGCCCAACGGCAGCTACCAGGACGACGGCACGACGCCACTGCCGCTCGACCGCGAGATCTTCGTGCTCGTCACGCCCGCCGACGTGAGCGGGAACCCCGTCGCTGCCACGCAGGTATTTCAGGGCACGCTCAGCGGGTCGGCGGTGGCTCGCGGCCAGCGCGCTCTGACGCTGCGGTGTCGCCCCACTGGCATGGGCGCGAACACGCGCTGCCTCGTGCGAGCCTATCTGCCCGCCAGCGTGCGACGCGAGCGCCAGCACGACAGCGTGGAGATTGGCCAATACCACGCCGACCTTTCCGACCCGGCCAACCCCCATGTCAGCTACTACGCGGGGCGCATCGTGGATGAGGTGCGCTGGGTCGACTGCTACTCGATCAGCACGCCGCCTCAGATCAGCTTCGGCAACGTGACGACCGTGCACACACGCACCATCGCCACGGATGGCGCGACACGCATCCGAGAGCGACAGCTGAATTGTGTGGCAACGCGCAAGATTCAGACCTGGAACGGCGTCAGCTTCGGTGGGGCAGCGCTGCCCAGCGGGCGCGTCTACAACATCCTGTTCAGCGTGCTCAAAGACGCGAACATCGGCAACCTCCCCGACTCCGCGATCGACTTCGCTGGCATCGTCGCCGCATTCGATACGGTCGACGCCAAGGTGTTCGACACATCGCCGCTATCTACTTCGTTCGCGCACACCTTCGACGATGCCGATCTCTCTCTGGAAGAGACCGTGCAGGCGATCTGCCAGGCCTGCTTTGCGATCGCGTACCGCGAGGGGCCGGTCATCAAAGTGCGGCCCGAGGTGGCCCACGACGATAGCGTGCTCGTGCTCAACCACCGCAACGTGATTCGGGGCTCGCAACGGATCACGCATGGCTTCGGCGCGCCCACCGAGAACGATTCCGTGGAGTGCGTCTGGCTGGATCCGTTCGCAGGGACCTCGGAGAAGGTTGCCGTTCCCATCAATGGGACTCGGCTGCGGCCGCGCCAGCTCAACCTGGTGGGGCTGCAGTACGAGGAGCAGGCGTACTGGCACGCCTACCGCGCCTACTTCAAGATGCTCTACCAGCGGCAGAGCATGACCCTGGAGGCGACGCAGGAGGCGGGTCTGCTGCGCCTGCTCGAGCGGGTGCTCGTGGCTGACCTGACGAGCTCCAGCGGCGTTCAGGACGGGGAGGTGCTGGCCGCCAGCGGCACCGCGATCCAAACCAGCCAGCCCGTTGCGCTGACGCTCGGTAAGACCTACACGCTGTATCTGCAGGCGCCCGACGGCAGCGTACAGGAGCGCGCTGTGACCGCCTCGACGGGCACGTTTAAGCTCACCCTGGCCTCGGCGCCCAGCCCAGTGCCGATCACGGACGCAGCCACCGGCGTGCGCACCACCTACCTGCTCGTGGCCGACGACCAGGCCACGCCGCGCGCCTACCTTGTCAGCGGGAGCACGCCGACGCCCGACCTGACCCATGAGGTCACGGCGGTCAACTACTCGCATCTCTACTACTTTGCGGACGGGCTTCAGACCTGGGTCATCTTCACGTCGGTCTCCGATCTGAGCCCGATGCAGCACACCTTCCAGCGATTCGGGACCTCCGTGGTCAGCGGCGGACTCTGGACCGCTGCGGCGGCCGGCCTGGCCTACTTCGAGGACGTGACCACGGACCCGGCCACGCCGTCCTACACCAAGACGCTGAGGATCAACGCAGACACGCCCGTGGCGAGCCGGCTCATCGGGTCGGGCAACGACACCTCAGAGCTCTTCATTCTGGAGTTCGACCAGCACCTCTATGGCGGCCACGGCGGGTCCTACCAGGTCGGCGTCGACTACTCGACGTTGCTGGGCAGCGAGCACGACGTGGCCCTGACCTACGAGGCCGTGACCCAGCGCATGGCGCTCTTCGTCGACGGCGTACTGGTCGACGAGGCCACGGTGACTCCCAGCGCTGGCACGGGCCACACGCGCTATCTGGACACCTTCGCCGGCTCCTGCCGGCGCCTGGCCCGCTGGGGCCGAGCGCTTTCGGACCGCGAGATCCAGGAGCTGCACCTGCGCGGAATGTAGTGACACGTCATATAAGACGCCGTCAGGTTTGACGTATGGTCAGAGCGATGGCAGGCTGCCCGAAGGAATCGAGTACCCAATGGCATCCAAGCGTGGCCGCGGCGTTCTGCGGAAGGATGGTCAGCCCCGGGCGAGCAGCACGGGCAGCCGGAAGCCTGTCGTCGACACGAAGGGCTGGCGCAATGAGAACTTCGCCAAGCATCGCTGCAAGTTCGACGACCCGTCCAAGCAGCGATACCTAGACGAGCTGCGCAAGACTGGTCGCAAGTGGGCGGCCGAGAAGGCTGCCGGCGTGGCGCGCGCCACCGTGGACCGCCACTTCGGGATCGATCCGCAGTTTTCCGAGGAGTACGAGGCGGCGCTCGAGGAGTTCGCGACCAAGGGGCTGACCTCGATCGAGCGCGAGGCCATCGAGGGGCACGAGGACGTCAGCTACGACTCCGAGGGGAACGTGGTGCGAGTGCGCCGCGTCTACGAGACCCGGCTGCGCGAGATGTTCCTGAAGAAGCACGACACTGGCTACCAGGAGAAGCAGAAGATCGAGCACAGCGGAGAGGTCGCCGGGATCGCGATCATCCCCGGCGTAGCGCCGCTTTCAGACTGGGAGGAGTCGGTAAGAAAGCACGACCTGGCGAGCGCGAAGTCACAGGACCCCGATGAAGCAGAGATTCAGCGCGGAGACACGCAAGAATGACTTTCGCTGGGTCGCTCAAGCGGGCTCGCAGGCGCTCTTTCTCGCCTGTCCCATCTACGAGGTTCTGTACCACGGCACACGTGGTCCCGGAAAAACCGACTCCGGGCTCATGGACTTCCTCAAGGACGTGGGCAGGGGCTACGGCGCGGCCTGGCACGGCATCGTGTTCAGGCGCACGTACCCCGAACTCAACAGCATCATCAAGCGCAGCCAGGTGCTCATTCCGCAGCTGTTCCCCGGCGCTGTCTACCGCGGCGGCGAGCACAAGGAGTGGAGATTCACGACCGGCGAGTACCTGCAGTTCCGCTTCCTCGAGCGCACCGGCGACGGCGGGCACTACGACAAATACCACGGCTGGGAAGTTCCTTGGATGATCTTCGAGGAGCTCTGCACCTGGCCAACGTCTGAGCTCTACCTCAAGATGCAATCGTGCTGCCGCAGCTCGGATCCGCGCGTCGGACCGATCGCGCGCATTCGAGCGACAGCAAACCCGCTCGGCGTCGGCCACAGCTGGGTCAAGGCTCGATTCAAACTCGGCGGCAGCAACCACACTCGCGTCATCGACGAGGGCGGGCTCAAGCGCTGCGCCATCTTCGGACACCTGGACGAGAACAAGATCCTGCTCCGTGCCGACCCGCTCTATCGGCAGAAGCTCATTGCGAGCTGCAAGGGCAATCCGAACCGCATCAAGGCGTGGCTCTACGGCTCGTGGGACGTCACGGCTGGCGGCATGTTTGACGACCTCTGGGAGCCGCGCATTCACGTCGTGCAGCCGTTCATCGTGCCGCCGACCTGGAGACTGGATCGGAGCTTCGACTGGGGCTCTGCCAAGCCGTTCTCGCACGGAATGTGGGGCCAATCCGACGGCTCCGACTACCAGGACATACACGGCGACTGGCACGCCACGGTCCGCGGCGACCTGTTCCGTCTCGGCGAATGGTACGGCTGCGAGCCCGAGGAGTCCAACGTGGGCCTGAAAATGCTCTCCACGGAAATCGCGTCAGGCATCGTGGAACGCGAGCTGAAGGCGAAGCTCTACGACCGCATGCTGCCCGGCCCAGCCGACCCCTCGATCTACAAGGAGGAGGACGGCAAGAGCATTGCACACAGCATGAGTCAGATCGTGCGCGTGGGAGGGCAGCAGTACAAGGGCCCCACCTACTTCCGAGCGGACAACAGCCGCGAGACCGGATGGCAGAGGGTGCGCGATATGCTGGGCAACGCCAAGCCGGGACAGGAGGGTATGCGTGAGTTCGCGGGCCTGTTCGTGGTAGGCGCGGGCTGCCCCAAGTTCCTGGAGCTGTTCCCGGTCACACTGCGCGACCCGGACAAGCCCGACGATGTGGACACGGAGACCGAGGACCACCTCCAGGACGATGTTCGCTACCGCTGCAAGGCGGCCTCAGATGCTGCCGTCGGTGGCCGCGTCGTGGTGCCCGCCGGCGCGCGCCAAGACGTTGCCAGGTCCCCGGCGACGAGCCCGCGCCAGGGTCGAGTGGAGGTGAGGTAACCGTGCCAGTCGAGAGCAAGCACCCCGAGTATAACTGCCACATCGCGGATTGGGAGGCGTGTCGCGACGTCTACGAGGGGCAGACCGCGGTGCGGGCCCGCGACGGGGGCAAGCGCTACCTGCCTCCGACGACAGGCCAATGGATCGACGGGATGAACCCCGGAGAGAACGGCTACAAGAGCTACCGGGCCTACCTCGAGCGCGCGCTGCTCCCCGGCTTCTTCGAGGATGCGCTCGACACGTTCATGGGCCTGCTCTGGCATCGGCCGCCCACGATCGAGCTGGGTCCGCTCCAGACCTACTTTGGGGACAGCAAGCCGGCGACTCCGGACGGCCTAACCCTGCTCCAGCTGCTTCGTATGATGCACCTCGAGCAGTTGGAGATCGGCCGGCTAGGTCTCTTCGGGGACTTCCCCTCGGATGAGGCGTCTCAGCCCATGCCCTTCATCGACCTCTATCGCTCCGAGTCGATCATCAACTGGGACGACGGCGCGCGCGATCTGGCGCGCCGCAAGCTGAATCTGGTCGTGCTCGACGAATGCGGGCCCGTGATCAAGGCCGACCTGGAATGGGAGCGGCAGGAACAGTTTCGCGTTCTGGTGCTCGGCAGGCCCGAGACCAACGAGGCCGAGGGCGTCTACAAGGCCGCCGTGGTGCAGCAGCAGGGAGCGCTGGACCCGGCAACGCTGCTGCCGCCAACCGTGCGACTGAAGCCGCTCAACGAGCTGCCGTTCGTCTTCGTGGGCGCAAAGTCGA
>JAYTOL010000253.1:0-8306 GCA_043747815.1 Deltaproteobacteria bacterium | reverse complement strand
CTCGGCCATCTGCTATGTCGCCCTGCGCTTCCGGTCCTCACCGTAGCAACTACGGTTCCGGGCCGGTTCTCGGGCGACTACGCATCTGGCTCGAGCTTTGCGGGGGTTTGGGCGATGCGTGATTCCCATCCGCGTATGTTGCGTGGTTTACGCCCTGAAGTGTTCACAGTGTCTCTTTAACGAGACTTGAGTCTTTTTTGGCGACACGCTATCGGTCGCTCATGGCGATGTGGCGCGGTGCTCGGCGACGTTTGGGTTGGGTTGTTTCGGGGCGGGCTTTGGTTTTGTTTTGTGTTTTGGCTTGCCAGGCTCAGCCTGCGGCGTTGCGCGCCTTGGAGTCGCGCGCCTTGGGGATTGAGGGGCGACCGGCGCTTCTTCCTGCGGCGTCTGCCGGTTCCGATGGGGCGCGTGCCGTTCCTTTTGGTTGGCGGTTGCCTTTGACGGCGGCGTCGGCGCGCGCAGCTCATTTCATGGTGGTCACCGATTCAGCGCTCGCTACCTCCGTGGGAGTGGACGTGCTGGACGCCGGCGGCAACGCGGCGGATGCTGCGGTCGCGGTCGCGTTCACGCTCGCCGTCGTTTACCCCGAGGCGGGCAACGTAGGGTGCGGCGGGTTTGCGGTCGTGCGTGCCGCGGATGGGACGTGCGCGGCGCTCGATTTCAGAGAGATCGCTCCGGCTCGAGCGCACCGCGACATGTATCTGGAACGCGGCGGGATGGCGAAGCCGCCGGGCAAGCGGAAGGATCGCCACGCCCCGCCCGCTCTGGCCCAGCCGGTGCCGGGGGCTTCGAGGCTTGGGCACCTGGCAGCGGGCGTCCCGGGTAGCGTGGCAGGGCTATGGGCCCTGCACGAGCGCTTTGGCTCGAAGCCGTGGTCGGAGCTGCTGGCTCCAGCCATCGTGTTCGCGGCGCGCGGCTTTCGTGTGGACTTTGGGATGGGAGCGCTCGAGTCGGTTCATTCGCCGCGCTTGCACGAGCAGTGGCAGCCCGACGAAATCGCGTTGGAGGAAGGCGGCTTCACCCCGGAACAGGTCGAGAGCCTGAAGAGCCGCGGCCATGCGCTGCGCTTCGTCCCGGAGATCGGCAGCGCGCCCGTCATTCTCCGTGATCCGGATCACAAGAGCTGGACCGGGGCCGCTGACCCGCGGCGCGGCGGGCTCGCGCTCGGACATTGAGTCCAGGGCCTCTGACTGCCGACGCCTGACGCGCCTCGCTCGCGCTCGACGTCGAGGCAAGGGCCCTTCATTTCCCGGCGCCGGAGCGCGCCCGGCCGAGCCTCGTCAGCCAGTTGTCAAACAGCTGGTCGCAGTGCGAGGTCCAGCTGGCGATCGGGTGGTCGACATCGAAGTTGCGCGGCCGCTCCACGTCGCTCCGACCTCGAGCGCTGTCGCGTTGCCACTCGTCGAGCAAGCGCTCCGCCGCGTATTCAGGGTGCCCGAGATGAGCGACGAAATGGCCGTCCGCGCTCTCGAACATGGTGTAGCCGGCCTCTTCGCCGTGAGCGAGCAGGTTGACTAGGCCGGCGTCCCGTGCCCTGACGAGCTCCGCATCCAGGATACCCGAGTGCCGGCTGTGCGCGCACCAGAAGCGCTCGCCAAAGCGCTCGGTCAAGACATGGCCCTCATCCAGCCGTCGCTGCTCGAACACGCCGAACAGCTTCTGTCGGAGGCGCACCTTGGGGACGCCGACGAGCCAGGCGAGCGCCATCCCTCCCCAACACAGTCCCAAGGTCCCTATCCCACGCCGCCGCACGTGCTCGAGAACGCCGACCAGCTCGCTAAAGTAACGAACGTCCTCGAACTCGAGCTCTTCGACGGGGGCGCCCGTCAGGATCAGCCCGTCGATGCTGGTCTGCGCTAACAGCTGATCGAAGGTCGAATAGTGCCGGCGCACGTGCTCGGCGTCGCTGCTCGTGTAGGAGTGGCTCTCGAGCCTGATCCACCTCGGCTCGACGGGCCAGCGCGAGGCGAGGAGCGGGCGCGTCAGGTACGCTTCGTACGTCTCCGCCCGTGGCATGATGTTGATGATGCCGACGCGGAGCCGCGCCCCATCAGGCATTCTTCAGGGCTTGGTCGATGTCAGCGAGGATGTCGTCGATGTGCTCCAGGCCGACCGAGAGCCGAACGTAGTCCGCGGTCACCCCCGTCGACCGCTGCTCTTCAGGGGAGAGCTGTTGGTGCGTGGTGGTCGCCGGGTGAATGGCGAGCGATTTTGCGTCCCCGACGTTGGCCACGTGAGAGAACAACTTCAGAGCGTCGATGAAGCGCCTCCCCGCGGCGGCGCCGCCTTCGATACCAAATCCCAAGATGGCCCCCGCGCCCCTGGGCAGATACTTCTGGGCGCGCGCGTGCTCTGGGCTGGACTCCAGGCCTGGGTAGCTGACCCATTTGACGCGCTCGTGATGCTCCAGGTGGCGAGCGACGGCCAGGGCGTTTTCCGAGTGTTTGACCAAGCGGAGCGGCAGCGTCTCCAAGCCTTGCAGGAACAAGAACGAGTTGAAGGGGGACAGGGCCGGCCCCAGATCTCGAAGCAGCGTGACGCGCGCCTTGATGATGTACGCGATATTGCCGAGCGGCTTCAGCGCCTCTACGAAGCGGAGGCCGTGGTAGCTCGGCTCAGGGTCACTGATCAGGGGATGCCTACCCGACGTCCAATCGAACTTGCCGCTATCGACGATCACCCCGCCGATCGAGGTGCCGTGCCCACCAATGAACTTGGTGGCGGAATAGACGGCGATATCGACGCCGTGATCGAAAGGCCGGAGCAGGTACGGAGATACCGTGTTGTCGAGAATGAAAGGGACGCCCTGCGCGTGGGCCACGCCCGCGATGTCTGCCAGCGCCGCCACGTCCAGCTTCGGGTTACCAATCGACTCGGCGAACACGGCCTTGACCCGCGGATTGATGGCCTTGGCGAGCCCGTCGAGGTCGTTCGAAGGGACAAAGCTCACTTTGATGCCGAGGCGCGGCAACGTGTAGTGAAACAGATTGTAGGTGCCGCCGTACAGGTTATCAGCGGAGACGATCTCGTCACCGGCACGCGCCAGATTCAAGATCGACAGACTGATGGCGGACTGCCCGCTCGCGACTGCGAGAGCGCCCACGCCGCCGTCGAGCTCGGCCATGCGCCGCTCGAAGACGTCCGTCGTTGGGTTCATCAGCCGCGTGTAGATCCACCCGAACTCCTGCAGCGAAAAAAGGCTGGACGCGTGGTCCGTGCTCTTGAACTGATAGGAGGTGGTCTGGTGGATCGGCACGGCGCGTGACCCGGTAACTGGGTCCGGCGTTTGGCCCGCGTGGAGGGCGAGCGTTTCAGGTCGGAGGGCTGCGTCAGTCATTCGGTTTTGTCCTTTATTGTAGACATAGCTCCATGCGCTCGGAGCGGTCAACCCGAACCGCGCGGGCGCCGCATGCGCACTGTCCTTTTTGTAGGACAAACGTCTGGTGTTACGCCGCGACGGGCGTTAGGTTCCTCGGCGTCCGGAGGCGCTCCCCCCGGGAGCCCCGTTTCAAGCGGACGCCGATCAACATGACGAAACTTTATTACACCCCAGGCGCTTGCTCGTTATCTCCACACATCGCGCTGCGCGAGGCCGGCCTACCTTTCGAGCTGGTCAAGGTCGATCTCAAAGAAAAGAAGCTCGATGACGGGAGCAGTTTCCTCGCCGTCAATCCCAAGGGCTATGTCCCGGCGTTGCTCCTCGATGACAACCAGCTCCTCACGGAAGGCGCCATCATCGTGCAGTACATTGCCGATCAAAAACCCGAGAAGCGCCTGGCGCCGCCCCAAGGCAGCGTCCCACGCTTGCGGCTTCAAGAGTGGCTGCACTTCATCGCCACCGAGCTGCACAAGGCGTTTGGACCGATCAACCACCCGAAGTCGCCCGACGAGCTGAAGTTGGCCTTGAAAGAGCGCCTCGCCTTACGCTTCGAGTTCCTCGCCAAGAGCCTCGAGGGCAGAAACTACCTGCTTGGAGAGACCTTCAGCGTGGCCGATGGCTACGCCTATTACGTGCTGCGCAACTATCAGAAGGTGGACGCCCCCGCCTTCGCCAAGCACCCCATCTTGAAGACCTACTTCGAGCGCATCGCGGCGCGCCCCGCCGTCCGCGCCGCCCTGGAAGCCGAAAACCTCTCCTAAACGGGCTCGAGTCGACTCGGACGCCGAAAACCTGGCCCTCCCCGCTCTGCCGTTCGCTCACGGCGGCCGGCGGGGCGCGCCTGCAGTCGCGATAGGGTCCTCTCCGGAGGTATTGGCGCTGGTACGCAACGTGACGCTCTCACTCGCTCCCGCTAGCGCATCGTCCAGTAGCCCTTCGCCACGAGTGCTGTTCACGTCCACTCGATACTTCCCCGGCCAGAGTCCTTCGACAGTGAATGCGCCGTGTGGATCGGTCAACACGGGCGATGCCGGTCTCGCCTGCGAATTTGGTGAATCGCCAGCAACTTGCACCCAGGCGTCGGGCACCCCGTGGCCTTGTTCATCGACAACGTGACCGGATAGAGCTCGGCTCGAGATCCCTGCTAAACGCGCCTCGACGACTTCGCCCGGTCGAGCCAATTCAACGCTCAGAACGAACACAGCCGCGCCGACCTGGCGGTACGCCTCCTCGACCTCATGTGAGCCGCGCGGTCATCGCGACGGCTCACTCACGAAGTCGACCAGCATCTCCGAGTCGACGGCGCCCCCAGAGCTCCGACATCGCGGCCGCGTGCGCGCCTGCGCTTCACCGACGGTGGGACAATTGGAGGCCGCGCCCAGCTTCCGGCCGAGGCGATCACCCCCCCCACGATTACTGCTGCCCGAATATGAGTTCTTCCTGAACAATCGGTCCGCTGGAAATCTGGCGCCTGACGCGACAAGATGGGCGCCATGACCCATCCCTTTTTATCTTCGTCTTTGGCCCTCGCTCTTCTGGTAGCGCTTGCAGGCTGCGGGGGGCCGCTCTCTTACACGGCCGAGCCCTACGACGCTTCGAAGGTCAATACCGAACAGCGGGCGACCGTCCAGGCAGCCGAGACGGAAGCCGCGGACGCCGCTCGAAAGTCACACGAGGCGGAGGAGCGGGTGCCTGCCGATGAGGAGGCGCTGGAGAACGCCGAGAAGGCCGTCGAGCAGGCGGAGCATGCCTTGGAGCTCGCCAAGGCGAAGCTCGATGTGGAGGAAGTGAAAGGGGACGGGAACGAACAGGCGGACGTCGCGCAGGCCAAGAGCCAGGTATCCAAGGCGGAGCGCGACCTGGCGGTCAGCGAGGCGGAGGTCGAGTTGGCGGAGCGCAAGCTCGAGCGAAGCAAGCTGGCTGCTGCCGAGGCGAAGCAAGCCTGGCTGGTGGCGCTTGCCAAGGTCGAGTTGGCGAAGCGTGACGCCGCTGGCGTCGAGACGGCAGATGCCAAGGAAAATCAGGGTGATCTCACCAAGCAGCTCTCGGAGGCCGAGGCGGATCACGGTGCAGCAAAGGAGAAGCTCGCCGCCGCCGATCAGGCCGTGAGCGAGGCGCAGGACGACGTCAACGAGGCCAAGTCCGACAACTGACGCATCGCTCAGCCCGAGGCCTCCAGCGGCGCGCTGCCATTACGCTTCTGGAACGCCGGCTTCTAGCGCACGATGCGCGCGAGCTTCAGCATGTTCGCGCTAAAGGTGACACCTTCAGCGCTGGCCGCCCGCAGGTTGATGACCATATGGTATTTGCCTTGGTCGTGAAAGACTCCGAAGGTCATGCTCTGCTCGACGTAAGACGGCAGCGTGCCCACGGTCAAAATCTGTTGCGCCCTAGACACGCGAGTGATTTCCACGACTTCCTGGCTCAGTCCCGGACAGACGACAAACACGTCGATACCGAGCGCGCGGGCGCGGGCGATGGCCTCGACGCTGTAGGGGATCCCCTTGAGCATCACGCTGCGGTTCTGGATTTTGACGTTGGCGAGGGAGGTAAAGCCCTCGCGCCATTCGTTCGCGCAACGTTCGGATGCTACGTCCTGCGCCTTATGAATCACTGCGATACCGATGGGGCGATCTCCCACCCGCGCGTCCAACGTGCGTTCGAAGGTCAGCGCACGTGAAACGATAGCGGCCTCCCGCTCCGCCGGGTCGGCCGCTGCGAAGCCTGCAAAGCTGGCCACTAGCAACAGCACGGCCCATCGGACGCGCCGCGGAGGGGTACTGAGTTTGCACCCGTTGAGGCTCATTCCGACCCGTACTCGAGCCCGAGCACCCAGCTGTTCCCGAGGGGCGCGGCACCCGGTAACGGCGAGTCGACGAGATCAGTCGGGACGCTGGTGACGCCACGCACCGAGAGCCACAAGGGTCGACCCGGCAAGACCTCATACTCCGCCGAAGCGTTCAGGTACATGGCCTGGGGTACCCGGGCAAAAACAATGCGCGGTGGAATGCCGGCGCGCACGGAATAGCTACGGCTGGAGACGTAGAGGCTACCCACGCCATAACGCAGGCGCTCGTCGAGGAATGAGCCATCGAGCTGGAGGCCCGCCGTCAGCGTCGCATTTTGCTCCGGGACTCCAATGGTGGCCAGCCGGTTGTCGCCGGTGCCGATGAATTTGATGAGGCTGAGGCTCGGGTGCAGCGACAACGAATCGTTCAGGCTCCACGCCGCTGAGAGCTCAGCCCCGATCAGCGTACGTGCGCCGGAATCGTTCGTGAAAGTGCGCCGCACCACGGGCGCGAAGTCCTCGACGATCGCGTGGTCGAAGCGCGAAACGTAAGCGATCGGCTGAATGCTGAGGGCGGAGGTCGGCGCGAGGATGGCGCCGAGCTCGATCGAGCTATTGCGGGGTGCTTGGACGGATGGCGTGCCCTCGAGCAGGATTAGACCGCTCCCCGGATCGACGAATCGACCGCCTGCCTCCACGTAGCTCGGTTCACGAAACGCAGTCGCGCCGCTCAGGCGTAGGCCGAAGCTCTCGCCGTGGTAGATGGCCGAGGCACGATAGGACTCGTCGAGCTTTCCAGTGACCGCCGACACGTCGCCGCGGACCGCCACGCGCACGTCGATGGTCGGCGTAGGCTGGAAGTTGAGGCCCGCATGGACGCCATAGCCGCTGCGAGCTCGAGCGTTCTCGGTCGGATGAAGGTAGGGAGCAGAGACGTAGTCGAGGCTGCCGACCACCCCCACTGACGCGCCAGCGACGGGCGACAGCTGGAGCGCGAGGTCGCCGCCGAACGCTGCGCGATTGCTGTCGGTCTCCGCATACGAGAAGCCGGCATAGGCATTCGCGTCGGTGCGAGTCAGCAATATCGCGCTGCGCGCCCACACCTGGTAACTCTCGAGCACGCCCACTCCCCCGCCCTCGAGCTTCAGCTGGCTGAAGAGCAGCTCCCGGCGTTGCGGCTCAGACTCGAGCACGAGGTGGTCGAGGCTGCTGCGCCGTGATACCGCTCGGCCAACCTCCGCCGACAGCATGTCAGCGTCGGTGATCTGCCAAGCCAGCTTGCCGATGAAACCAGCGCGCGAGTGCGCAGGGTGCTCGCTCCCTTCAGGGCCTCTGTTCAAAGCATCGTAGGTTGAATCGAAGAGCCATTTTAGGCGCAGCTTTTCGCCAATATGGACGAAACGGCCTGACCCCGACGCCATGCCCGAGCCGTCGCCGCCGGCGCCTGCCTGGGCGCGCAGAGCGTAAGCGGGTGAGGCACCCAGCGCGTCTCGGGTCACGATGTTGATGACGCCAGTGTAGGCGTTCGCACCATAGGCGCTACTCACCGGGCCCCGGACGATCTCGATGCGTTCGACGTCGTGCGGGTGTACTGGGACCGCGTCCCAATCGACGCTCCCATCGAGCGGGCTGTTGATCGGAATGCCATCAATGGTGACCACGACGTTGTTGCCACCCAGCCCGCCCGCGCCGCGGATGGACACCACGAAGTTGCCTGGCGCGCTCCTAAATACCTGAACGCCCGGTACTCGCCGCAGCAACTCCGGAATGGTCAGCGCACCCGAGCGGCGCAGCTGGTCCCCGGTCAGGGTGCTCAGGCTGGCCGGAGCTCGCAGCACCTCTTCATTGCTTCGTGAAACGGCCTTCGTTGCGCCGAGTCGGTCAGAAAGGTCCATGCCGAGGAGGCCTTCGATGGTGGCATCCTCGATGTCCTCGAGCTCGGAGACTTCCGCACCATCGACAGTCAGCGGCGCTTGCTTCTCCTGAGCGTCCGCCGCGGGAGCGACCAGCCCGAGCCCGAGCACGGCAGCCAACATGGCCCGGAGGCGCATGACCGGTAGACTCATTGGCCGGACTCGAGCGACACTCGAGCGAAGAAGCAGCCATCGATGGAGTTGCCTGACCCGAAGTCCAGGTGCG
>JAYTOL010000252.1:0-1309 GCA_043747815.1 Deltaproteobacteria bacterium | reverse complement strand
AGGAGCTGCACGTGCGAGACGACGAGCTCCTGGCTGTGCGCGTCGATGTCGCGGCGGTACTCGTCTTCGATTCGTTTGACCGTGGCGGTCAGCGTCGCCTGCTCCTCGTCCGAGAGGTGCAGTGCCTCGTGCGACTCGTAGCCGAAGAACGTGTACTCCCGCATCTTGGCCGCGAGCGGGCTGCGCCGGATGAGATCGGGGTGGAACACCAGCGTCCAACCGTCGCCCTCACCTTCACGCTCGCGTGCGTCCGCGATCGGCACCATCGATTGGCCAGGAGCGAGAAACAGCACGCTGCCAGCCTGGAAATCGTAGTGGTGGCGGCCGTACTTGAAGCCGCACTCGCTGCCACGCTTGAGGCTGACGGAATAGAGGCCCGATGTGATTCGCGTGCTGGCAAGCCCGGCCGGTATCTGCAGCGGAGGCTGCCACGACGCCCCCATGACCGAGACGAGCGGGTGCGCGGGCCGGCGCTGGCCGGTCATCTCGTGCACCTGCGTGATCGAGTCGATGGTGATGGCGGCCGACATGGCGCGGCCGGCTAGCCGTGAGTGACCTGGATGACCACGTTGCCCTTCTTGCGACCTGTGTCCACGTAGCGGTGCGCCTCCACGATCTCCGAGAGAGCATAGCGCCGGTCGACCACCGGGCGCAGCACCCCCCTCTCGACCAGCTCCTGCACGATCCGGAGCGATTCGCGCTTCTCGACCGACATACCGAAGACCAGCTTCCTCGTGCCGAAGAGCCTCGACCAGCCGTCGCGGAGGTACAGGCGCACGAGCCCTCCCCCGGTCACGAGATAGCGGCCGCGATCGGCGAGGACGCGCTGGCTGCGCGCGAACGAGCTCTTGCCGACGGTATCGAAGACGATGTCGTACCGGTGTTCGCCCGCGGTGAAGTCTTCCTTGGTGTAGTCGATCACGCAGCCGGCGCCGAGCGAGGTCACGAGCTCCGCGTTCGCGCCACTGCAGACGCCGGTCACCTCTGCGCCGAAGTGCCGCGCGATCTGCACGGCCGCGGTGCCGATGCTGCCCGACGCCCCGAGAATCAACACGCGGTCGCCACGCTGGATGCCCGCACGATCGCGGAGGAAGTAGAGCGCCGTCGTGGGGCCGTCCACGAGCGAGGCAGCCTCTTCGTAGGAGAGACCGCGTGGAATGAGGGCGAGGGAGCCGCGCTCCGACATGCAGCAGAACTGGGCGTACGTCCCGGCGCCGAACCCTGCGAAGCCGAACACGCGATCCCCCACCCGAAAGCGAGTCGCCGCGGAGCCCACCTGATCGATCTCACCCGCGACCTCGGTCCCCAT
>JAYTOL010000251.1:0-1042 GCA_043747815.1 Deltaproteobacteria bacterium | reverse complement strand
GAGAAGACGTGCGCCGTCCCCGGCGCCAAGGCGTGATTTCAGCCTAATGGATGCGCTATCCTGCGGCCCACGAATGCGGAAGGACACGCGGCGGAACCGGTAAACGATCGCCTGGTGATCAGCGACAATTACTTCTGCCGCCTGGCGACAACTAGATTTGCCGGTGGGTCGGCCGTGCGGACGGCCTGTGCGACGGTGCGGAGCTGAGAGCTCCGGCGAGCAGCCGGGGCTCGTGGAGCCCCGGATGGTCAGCGACAGGCAGGTCCGCTTGCTGAGGAAGAAGCGGATGGAAAACACGACGCTGGAGGCGGCCGCATCGGCCGCGGGGATGAGCGAGAGGACGGCGCGCACGTGGCAACGCGGGCCGCTGCCCTCGGCGACGAAAGAGCCGCGCGCGTGGCGCACGCGGCCGGACCCGTTCGTCGAGGTGTGGGCGACGGAGATCGAGCCGCTGCTGATAGCGGACAAGGAGGGGAAATTCGAGGCGAAGACGCTCTTTGCGGAGCTGTGCCGCAAGAGGCCTGGCGTGTTTGAGCACGGGCAGCTGCGCACGTTGCAGCGGCGCGTGCGGGAGTGGCGGGCAGAGCGCGGGCCGGAGAAAGAAGTGTATTTCCCGCAAGAGCATCTTCCCGGGCGCATGGCCTCGATGGACTTCACGCACGCGACCGAGCTTGGCGTCACCATCGCAGGGGCGCTGTTCGTTCACCTGTTCTTCGAGCTGGTGCTCGCCTACAGCGGGTGGAGGTTCGTCGATCTCGCGTTCGGCGAGACGTTCGAGGCGCTCGTCAAGGGACTCCAGGGCGCGCTGTGGGCGCTGGGCGGCGTGCCGGAGCGGGTGCGGCAGGACAACCTCTCGGCAGCGACGCACGAGCTGGCGAAGACAGGGGGACGGGCGCTGACGCGACGGTTCGCCGACGTCGTCGAGCACTACGGCTTTCAGTCCTCGCGGATCCGGCCCGGGGAGTCCCAGGAAAATGGCGTCGTCGAGAAGGCGCATCATCTGCTCAAGAGCGCGCTTGTGCAAGCCTTGCTCTTACGTGGT
>JAYTOL010000250.1:0-1275 GCA_043747815.1 Deltaproteobacteria bacterium | reverse complement strand
GCATTGTAGGGCCTCGGGAGGAACGGCATGATCCGCGCTCCCACGGGTGGCTTGGCGGTCTGCTTTCTCCAGATTGAACTGGAGCGGCGCTTCACCCTGTGGCAGCGTCGACAAATCGTCGTCCCGAGACGGCGTGCGCCGGTGCCCGCCTCGACGACGCTCACGGTGCACGTGTGGTTGCAGGTGGACACGGCCTCCAAAGGCGCTTCTGCGCACGTGGGGGAGCGCTCCTTACGCCGGGTTCTCTCGCTACTCATGAGACGCCCAGGCGTTCACGACGTCGCTCGCACCAGGCGCGCCGGGCTTCCGGCGGACGGCTCCGACCGGCTATTCGAGGCGTCCAGGTCGCGCCGCGCTCGAGGGCACTGCGGAGGCCGCAGCGCGGGGAGGCGGTGAGGCGAGAACCGAGGGTGCCCCGGTGCTCGGCGGTGCCGCGCTCTCGCTGGGCTTCGTGCTCGGCGCGCTCAGAGGCGAGAGCGTGGTCGCGACCCCCCGCAAGAGACCCACGATGTCGGTTGTCGGCGGGGGTGGAGGCGGCGGCTGATGGGCGGCCACGACCAGGACCACCCCGCACAGGATCGGAAACACCAGCACCACGACGAGTGCACCCGCTCGCTCGGGATCGTCGAGCCTCATGGGTTCGGCTTTCGGCCGCGCGTCACGATCCCGACGCGGATCCCCTCCAGAGCTGCGCCCAGATCGCGGTCCGCGTCTTCGAGCCAGGGCGTGAGCGCCGCCAGAACAAGCACCGATCGCCCTTGCCCTGCATACCTGCAAAGCTCACCACCGAGCTTCTTCCGGAGCCCCTCGAGCTTGACGGACAGCTCTCTTGGGAATGCCGGTTTGCAGCGCTGGAGCAGAGTCCCGTCCGGGGCCGCAGCGCGACGAATTTCCTCGTGTGTGTTCACAAGCGAGCTGCCTTCGGCCTTGTCGATCCAGGGCACGAGGGCCGCCCGGAACAACGCCGCGTGCGACACCGTGAGGTGCACTATGATTCTCGATTCACAGCTTGTAACCTTCTTCCTACCTGCGGCCATTCCTGAGCAAGAGCGTGTCAACGCTCACCTATGGAGCGAACTAGCCCATTTGACGGTTGAGAAACGATTGGAGCAGAACCTACAGTAACCGCAGGAGGTGCGTTCAAAGGGAGTCGTGACCCGTCCGCACCTGCCGAACCATGGTTTCGCGGTTGGGCACTTGGCGTGGGGTACACGGTGACAAGAACACTCTTGCTCTGGGGCGGGAGGGGAGATGGGCCCGGGGCGGACAGGCGGG
>JAYTOL010000249.1:0-21794 GCA_043747815.1 Deltaproteobacteria bacterium | reverse complement strand
AGAATGGAACGACAAAGTGGGAAACAAACGACATGGGCCTACACGTCCGGGCGTCGCGCGAGCGTCACTCACTCGATGAACCTCTCGCAGTAGTGTTAGGCTCGATTTCTACCGTCGTAAATTGCACCGAAAACAAAAGGACCCCCAGTCGAAGAGCTCGCATTGTCCGCTCGAGCGTTGGCGGCTCGGCTGGGTGTTCCCACGAACCGCGTTACGGGAGTTCTGAATGAAACCCGTGCAATCACGCCTGACACAGCCCTGCGCCTCGCGAAGTTCTTCGGCGGCGGACAGAATGGGGCACGGTTCTGGCTGAACCTTCAGCAAGCATACGACCTGCGGCATGCCGAGCTCGATGCGGAACGTGAGGGCTAGTTGAAAGCGATCGAGCCCGTTCGCGTTCCGGCTGCGCGCTGACGGCCAGCCGCAGATCAACTTCGCCGGGCAGGCCCACCGCGGAGCTCCAACCCACGAGAAAATTCGGACCCCGGAGCACGGGCTCGAATATGTCGAGCGCGTCGTCGCTGGCGCGAATCTCATCCCCTGCGCGAAAGCGAGTAGCGTCGCGATCCGCCGGCCATCTCCGCATGCGCTCGATCGCCTGGGGGCGCGCCGTGGTCGCGAAACGCGACAGAGCCGCAAGGCGTCCGGGATGGATGCGGGAGATTTCCAGACGCACCATCTCTGTCGCACTTCGGGCAACGCCGCCGCTCTGGTCGCACGCCGTTAAACTGGGGCCCGCAGGTCTGGCTCGCACCCGGGGTGTGTACTTGCGACCCTTCTTATCGAGCCGCGCGTTCCGTGCTACGGTGCAGGGCGCGGGCGTTTCTGGGTTATTCTGCCTTTCGACGGATTCCCCCCCCACGCTCAAATCGAGCAAGCTCATGCCATCGAATGCAAGCTCCAGGCCCCGCGATCTTCCACGTTCGCGGCGCCTTTTGTGGGGCACGGCCGGAAGCGCGCTGGTCGCCGCGGGCGCCTATGCGGCGTGGGCCTTCCGCTCACCGGGAGAATCTCACGTCGTGGCAGCGGCGCAGGCCTCGTCCGCACCGCATCGCCCCGAGCAAGGGACCGTGCTCGTCCCTGAGGTGCTCGTCCCCGAGAGCGGGGCCGGGGCCGCCTTGGGTTCTCGGTCAAATGTGGCGGCGCCAGAGGCCGAACGGAGCGCTTCGAGCATCGAGGGGGAACGGCCAGAGGTCGAAGCGGCGTCGCCCGGTGCGTCTCCACGCGACTCCCGAAATGTCGGAGAAGTGGGCGCCTTGCAGGCCGAGCACGTATCAGGCACCGCGTCGGCCAGCGGCGATGCCCCGTTGCCTTCAGGCCTGACTCGCCGGGTATTGAGCGAAGCATTTCAGCACCCGACCGATCCCCCGCCGACCCCTGCAGCCGACGATCCGCGCCGTATGCCCGCCTTCGCGGGCAACGGGAAGGAATCCGAGGCGGCGCTCGGGAAGTACATCCAGGGCGTCGTCCGGCGCGAGATGGCGCCGTTGGCGTACTCTTGCCTGGCTGTGAGATTCGAAGAGGATCCATCCATCGAGGAGACGGTGGAGATACGCCTGGTCGTTTCCGGCGACGGGAAAGTGGGGGGGGTCGTGCTCGAGGCCAAGCTAACGGAGCGATCGACGCTGACCGACGCAGCGGAGATCGAGTGCATCGAGCAGTCGGCGCTCACGCTTGCCTTCGCGGCTCCACCGAAGGGACACCAAAACATCACCATCGTGTACCCGATGGTGCTGAGCTCGCGCTGGATTCATCAGCGAGCTCAAGAGCGTCAGAACGCGGAGAGCGCGCGCTAAGTCAGGGCCGGCATGGATCCGGGCCTCGTTGGTGCGTCGATGGCATCCCCGAGGGGCGAGCCCGAGCCCAGCCTAGCCCGAAACGACGTTTAGGGACCGCAGACCTTTTGGCTGGTTTCGCGAATGCTGCTCCCGGATGCGGCGGGCGGCGTTACGGGGGGTGGAGGCGACGGGTAGAGACAGATAGCGTTGCCCTTCCGTGACCATGATTCCATTGGCCACGAAGTGATCCAGAATCACGCTGGTTTCTTCCGCTGTTCCTCCGTGGTCCGCGACCAGCCGTTCGACGTGCTCACGCGTGCGAATTTCGCAGCACTCCAACAATACCTCGCGCAGCACACCCTCGAAGGTGCCGTGCCGGAGAGCACCGAAGCGTTCGTCCTCGACCACGATGAACGAGCCCCCGTCCCGGTAGCGGATGGCAGGTTGCGAAGCGTCTCTGCCTTCGTGGAATGAGGCCCAGTCTTCTGTGGCTTGCTGCAAGAGAGTCCAATCCGCGCTTTCGCTGTCGCTCACCGGCCCGCCGTGGTGAGCGCTGCTGACCAGATCGTCTGGGTCTGCCAAGGCAAGGTCAGCGTGCTCGAGGGCGATGCCGCATCGCTCGCTGTGGTACGCTTCGCACGTGCCGTTTCGGAGGAGGGCTTCGAAGCCATGCCGCTGTTTGGCCACGATCGGAGCTCCGGTTCGGGCGAGCCGCCGGAGAAGCCAGTGTCCCCGTGTTGATGCCCGTCTACGCCGAAGCTCCAGACACCAGGCGCTTTCAACGACGCTTGCTGACGCTCATGTTCTCCGAACGGCGCCTGATGACGCGCCTGGCGGTGATCGCCTTGGTTTCGACCCTGTTCGGTGTGGCGACGCCCTATGCATCGCGCATCGCCATCGACCGAGCCCTGCCGGATGCCTCGCCCAACTTGCTGCTGGTCGTGGCGATCGTGTCCCTGTTGATGGTAGCGCATCGCGCCTGGGCCGCGTGGCTTCAAGGCACGACGGCCGCTCACCTGCAAGCCAGCGTAGAAAGAGGAGCACTGACGGCAGCGCTGAGGGCGCTGGTTCGCTCGGGCCTGGCCAGTTCCCGAGAGAAGGACAGCGGCTGGATGACGGCCACGCTGCGAGGCGCCGGCGCCTCATCCCAGGCGTACGTCGCTAGCTTCAGCACCTTGCTCACGAGAGGGCTATCGACGCTGGTGTACGGGGTCATTCTCGCCCAGTTTTCAGGAACTGTCGCAGCCGTCGTGCTCACGGCCAATCTGGGTATAGCGCTCGTGTCGTATTTGTTCGCGCGGCTAGAGGCCAAATACATGAAGGTCGAGCTCGACCGGAGCAGCGACGAGCAAGGCCGGCTGCACGTGCTGGTGGGGATGCTGGCGTCGTTGCGAGGGCTTTTCGCCAGTGAACGCATGGGCCGCGAGTGGAGCCTTCGGGTGGGGGAGACGGGGCAAGCCGGCTTGTCTTGCGCGCGGGCCGGGGCGTGTCGCGGCGCCGTCATCTCCATGGGCGAGCAGGCGCTGAGCACTGGCGTCATGGTCTGGGCGGTGTTCGAATGCTTTAGTGGAGCACTCAGCATCGGTAGCCTGATCTTTGTCTTGGCGATCGCTTCCGGTCTGTCCAGCTCGGTGTTGGCGGTGACGAGCGTCGCCGTCGGCTTTCGGGCGCTTCGGCCGAGTCTCGATCGAGTCAACGAGCTTCTGGAGAGCGAAAGCCAGAGCGCTTCGGCGGTGCCCAACCCCGTGCTGACGGACGACTGCATTCGATTTGAGCGTGTAACCCTGCGTTATTCTACAGGCTCTACGCCGGTGCTGGCCGACCATGACTGGTCGGTGGCGCGTGGCCAGACAGTGCATCTCCAATCTCCGTCCGGCACGGGCAAGACGACCCTGCTGCGAATGGTCGCCGGCCTGCTGCCTCCCACCCGGGGTCGGGTCACGGTGTTTGGTGTCGAGGCGACTCGGGCTCGCTCGCTCGTGCTCTACGTACCCCAGCATTGTCGGCTGTTCGAGGCCACGATTCGAGAAAACCTCGAGCTTTTGAGCGGGGCAAGTCGCGCCGAAATTAGCAGGGTCTCTACACTCACCGGGCTCCACCAACTCTTAAAGCGCCTGCCCATGGGCGAGGAAACGCCCGTCTCTTCCGGCGGCCGGAACTTGTCGTCGGGGCAGCGGCAGCTCATCGTGCTCACCGCCGCTTTCGCCACCTCCCGGCCCGTGTTGTTGCTCGACGAAGCCACCAGCCAGATTGATCTGGACACTCGCCGTCACTGTCAATGGGGGGCGCTTGTGCGGGGGCGAACCGTGATTCGGGTCGAACACGGCTGAGCAAGTCGCCTGCGCGTACTTCGGATTCATGGCATGTGTCGCAGGGCTTCCGCGAGCGTCAAAGTCCGAACACGCTTCCCCCAGGGCTATGACGGTAGCCCTCCGTTCCCGCTGCTGTTCGGGCTCACCGAGCGGGGTCACACCAACACAAACATGCGCTCGCGAGCGGCGAGCCAGGCAACTTGAGGGATGGCCGTAAGCAACGGGGCGAGGCCCTCGTTGTGGATGGGCTACGCCAATCGGCGTGCGCTGTGGGTTGTCTCGGTTTCGTTGTAAAACTGTCGGTTGGCAGGCTATCGCTAGCATCCGCGAACAGATCAACCAGCTAGAGGCAGCGGACCGCGCCAACGCGACGGACGCGCTGGCAAGAGTTGAGACCGAGCTAGCTTCCACCAACCCGAACCCGACGAGGGTGGAGCGGCACTTAGCGTTGCTCGCAAACATCACAACGATCTTCGCTCCGCACATCGGAACGATTTCGAGACTGCTAGCAGGCTTCGGACAATTTGATCTGTGCCCGCGTTCTCCGCGAGCTCGCTCGACCCGAGCAGATTCGTCGACGTCATCAAGACGTCGGTCGGGCGCGCCCGCGAGCTCGGAAGCCAGCTGTGGGTGCTCTTCGAGGTAGTCTTTGGGGTTGATGGCGTCGGTGCGTCGAGGAAGAGGGCTTCGGGGAGCCGAGAAGCCATCGCCCGACACTCCGTTTCACGCTGATTACTCTTACACTTCAACATGGCCAAAGATCACATGCTCGTGCTCACTGCCCCAAGGAGGAGGCGATGGCAGGGTTCGCGGCGCTCGCCCAGCCCGGCCTATTTGCTCGACGGGTAGTTCCGGGCGGCGACACAGCTCATGGACTCGGCGATACGTTTTGCTTCTTCAGGACCGAAAGACTCCGCCAGATCTGCTTCGAAGAGCTTGGCCTCGCTGGTGACGGCCATGTAGGCCTCGAACACCGGATGTTGTTCCTGCCCTGGTGGGGGTGGCGGACGCATTCCGGCATGCACCTCGCCGACATGCCGCCGCGCGTCCACGGCCTCCGTGAGGTTCTCCTTGTTGGCCTCTTGTTCGATGACGCGGAGGCACTCCATTGCTCCGAGAAGATCGACCGCCCGCGCATCATCGACGGCCTTCAAACAGAGCGGGCGCACCGTCGCCCAGATGCGGGCGTTCGATCGGCGATGCGCATCCTGCATGAGCTGACCGTCCTCGGGGCTCAACCCGAGCCTGTCCAATTCTGCTTGAGAGATTGGCCACGGGCTGTCCGCGGGCATCAGACAGGGGATGCGGTATTTGATCCGATACTCTGCGGCGAGCTCCTTCCAATCCTCTTGATCGAGATCAAACTCGTGCGGGGCACCGGCGGAAACACCTTCGGCAGGCTGGGCGTGCGCCCCCTCCAACGCCCGGACCTGCGCTTCGAGATCTCGCTTCTCACGTTGGATCTTCTCGAGTTTGCTCCTTACCAGGTCGAGCTGGCGCGCCAGGCGTGGCTCAGTAATCTTTGGATGGCCCGCGCTCGACTCCGGTGCCTCAGGCGAGGCGGCCAGCGGTAACTGTGCCCTATCCATTTCGCGATCGAGAGCTCGTTCGCTGCCGAAGGGCTCGAGCGGCTGCAGTGCCCCTCGCCCCACCTCCGGCTCGGCACGCGCCAGATAGATGGTTAACCCCACCACCGTAGGGAGTACCGCTCCGCTTGCAACCAGCCCCCAGTCCCTGATCTTCATCCTTCGCCGCCTTCATTCGCCCGACGCCGACGCCGACCCCAGCGGCGCCTGACGGTCCGTTCCTGTTGGCCGGCTTTAGTGAGTAGATGGTGCATCGTTCTCGATTCTGACACCGGGATACTAAGACGCCGTCACACTCGAAGCGAGCCCACGAACGTGATAGCGACCCAGCTTCAAAACGGGATGGGGCGAGGCGTAGGGAAGGGACGGGGGAGCGGGCCGGGAACGGTCGGGAACGGCGACTCGGGGAATGGGTTTGGGACAGCTCTGCACGGGGGTTGCACGCAAACGGTAACAATTCGACAGGCTGGGCGAATGCAGAAAAATACTGTTCCATCGGGGTTTGAGCCACAGGGATAGACCTCCTCCCCGTCGCATCGAATTTCGTCATGGCATTCCGGTACTCCGCACGTTTGCTGCGCGTCCGCCATTCGGGCCGACATCAGGATTGTCGCTCCGCTCGCTGCTAACCCTAACAACGCGAATAGATTTTTCATTCTTAGGCTTTCATTTGCTCGATTGCATTTGATGGTTCATGTCCGGTGCCCGGCGCGCGTGTCGCGTCGAAGATCTTGGCGTACTCAGTATGGCCCTCTGGCGAGGCGCCGCTCGAGGTGCACGGCGGCCGTTATTACCGTGATAGAGAGTGAAGGCTCCGAGTCGGGTCGGTAAAATCGTACGACGCGGACACGGAAAGGCCGGGAGCTGGGTCTCAATCGTCCGAACACTCCGGGTCGATCGACACCGAGCGGCAATACTCGCTGTCGAGCGCTGGTTCGGCCACGACGCACGAGTCCGTAAGGTCTGACGTTGCCTTGAGCCAGCGCGCGGCCCCGACGAGGAGGCGCCTTTCCTGTGTTCGCACCCGCGCGGCGAGTCAAACCGAGGCGCCGAGCGGTGCCCTTTTGTGAAACTTCATCGACGAAGCGCGCCTCATATATAGCTCGCGTGGAATCAGGCAAGGCCCGGACATACGCCCTGAGACTCCTGAGCTGAAGGACAATCTGGCCTTCGTCAACTCGTTCATCGATAGATGTGCAACGGCCAGCGGCTAGCTCCAGCGAGATAGCTCGTTCTCGGGAGCGACGACGACGGCGTTCGACGTAAGCGTTTCGCGCGATTGTGAAAAGGTAGCCCAGTGCGTTGGTCCAACCTTCTCGATCTAACCCGCGAGAGCGGCGCTCTATCACCCGGCGGAATGCCTCTTGCGTGGCATCGTCGACCTCGTCTCTCGTGGCACTGCTGCGCGAGCCTACAAAGCGGAGGAGGCTGCGTCTCAGCCGGTTGTAGTACGCCTCGTACAGAGCGGTCACGCTGCAATCAAGGGCCGCACTCGGCTGCTCGCGTTGGACGCCCACAATATTCGCGCCACCTTCTTGCGGCGTGTCATGTCGGTGCATCCGATAGAGTCGGGAGAGCGCGTCCGAAGTTGCCTTAAATCGAACGCGGCGCTCGACTTCCTTCTACCGTCGCCGCTGCGTACGGCGTCCCGAAGAGGCAGGCAGCGACGCTCGTGCGCCGGCCCCGCCCCATCTCACGATGTGGCGGTGAAGGCAGTTTCGACCGAGCACACCCCTGCGGTGCGAATCTACATGAAAATCCGGGGGCTACGCGGCTTCGCCCAGGCGTGCTGGCTCCACATCGTTGGCGCACATGGCCGGGTACTACTCGCGGAACGTGGCTTCGAGCTCGCCGTTCACCACGCGCGTGCGGGTCTGGAGCAGCAGGTGCGCGCCGCGACTCCGAGACTCACTTGGCCAGCGACCTGAGAGTGACAGGCCTCTGGGATGTGGCGGACAGGTACCCGCGCCGCCCGCAGCGCGGCACGATGGGGCTGACTAGCAGAGCGAGGGGCTCGCGCGCATCAGCTCCGGCCCGAGAACTCGGCCTCCAGTGCGTGCCAGTCGAGCTTGGCGCCAAGTTGGGCCAGCACCGCATAGAGCCCGAAGCGAATCCGAAATAGGAAGAGCAGCTTTCCGGGGAGTTGGAGCTGCAACATGGATCTCTTGTTTCGCGCCATTTCGCGCACGTCGAGGCTCACCGCTGCCTCCATCGATCGGACGCCTGGCTTCAGCACGGGCTCAAAAAAGGAGTATAGCATTCGACGCGTGACATCAAATCCCGGGCCGTCGGGCTTCCTCACCCCCAGCGCCTCCAGGGCAGCGCGCAGGCGAGCGTCGTCACCCGCGCGAACCGCGCCGGATAGATCAGCGACGGCGGTCACGGTGGCTGGGTCGAACTCACGAACACATCCGTGGTCGAGCACGACGAGCCGACCGTCTGCTTCGAAGATGAGATTTCCTGGGTGTGGGTCCGCGTTGAAGAGGCCGTGCCGGTAGAGAGAGCCCAGGTAGAACTCGTAGAGAGCACCGCCCGCCCTATCCCGCTCCTGCTGTGTCGCGCGGCGAACAAAGGTGTCGAGCCCAACACCGGTGTGCCAGGAGCTCGTCAGTACGCGCCCGGAGCACCATTCGGTCTGAACGGCGGGGATGGTGAGGACGGGGTGCCCAGCGTACAAGGCAGCGAAGCGGTCCTGGCGCTGTCGTTCCCGCAGGTAGTCGCATTCCTCGAGGAACCGCGCTTCAGCCTCGGCCACGAGCTCGTTGACGTCGGAGCCCGGAGCAAACAGGCGCGCCAGTGACTTGCCGACGCTGGCGCTCCGAAAATCAGCCCGAATCGCTGCCTCGATTCCGGGATGGCGGACTTTGACCGCGACGTCGACCCCACCAGGCAGGCGCGCCCGGTGCACCTGGCCAACGGACGCGGTGGCGACGGGCTCGCGCACCAGCCCCGCGAGAAGGAGGTCCCGCCCGCGTCCCAAAGTCCTCGCGAAGCGTTGCCTCGATGGCTGCAAAGGACGTGGGTTGTGAATGGGTTTGGAGAACCGAGAGCAGCTCGCGCGCCTCGGGCGGCAGCGTGGTGTCCATGTAGCTGAGGATTTGCCCCATCTTCATCGCGAGGCCCTTCAGCTCTCCCATGGAGAGGATCAGCCGTTCGATGGCCTGGACGTCGATGCCCTCTCGCCCGCGAAGGCGGCCAACCAAGAGGCCAGCACCCGTGCGCACGGCGGCTGACGCCGTGCGACGCAAACGACCCAGGGAGGAAGTGGGGATGGGTCTTCCGGACTGGGCGCTCAGGCGAGCGAGCAGCTCGCGCACTCGCCCCAGATCGTCATCGTCGTTCATCCGACTTCCCATACCGCACTTTCCGCGGCGCGCCGGCGCGCAAGCTGGCTGTCGGCGGAGCAGAGTTCGAAAGATGGTGGCGCGCCTTGCCACGCCATGACGAACCGGACCGTGGCACTGTCTGGGCAACGGTGGCCGCCAGTTTCCGATGATGTCCAGCCGCGCCCTGGAGCTCGTCCCGTCAAACGCCGCAGGATGCCGGATGCCGACCGCAAGCCGACTCGTCCCGGCCGTCTGGGCGCGAGTGGTCGCGCCGCCAGCCTCGCTCTCGATCGGCTGCTGCTCGTTTCGGTAGCGAAGGCAGGGTAGGACCAAACTGCCGACGAAGCAGAAAGGTCGACGCAGTCTCGATGGAGTCCCAGCGTCGGGCGTCAAGGCGGCGTTGCGCCTCCGCACCCGGGTGTACTCGACGAAGGAAGAGCGATGTGCTCATTCGAACACGGATGGCCGAGCACGTGCCGTTCGACGGGCATGAAGCTGGCGGTGGCGGTGATGAATACCGACGAGCTGCCCGTTATCAAAGCCTCACGAGTTGGGCATTGGGTTCGGTGGCGCCGCGAGTGAGCAGGTGGAGGATGGGCGTCGTCGCGAAGGTGGTGATGATCGCCATCAATACGAGCATCGCAAATAGCGTCGGCGACAAGATGTGCAGATCGAGGCCGATGTTCAGAACGATGAGCTCCACCAACCCGCGAGTGTTCATGAGGATCCCCAGGGAAGCCGCATCCCGGTCGCCAAACCCGGTAACGCGCGCCGCCACGAAGGTGCCGCCAAATTTGCCAATCGAGGCGGTCGCGAGAATGACACCGCAAAGCAGCCATTGGGACGGGCCATCCACGAGACCGATCTGCGTCCGCATTCCGGTGAACGCGAAAAAGGCTGGCAGGAGTAACACCACTACGAGGTCCTCGAGCTTGTGAGCCAGATCGAGGGCGAGGCGCGAGTCGTGCGGAATGATCGCGCCGAACACGAACGCACCGAAGACGGCGTGAATCCCGGCCGCCTCCGTCGCGAGTGTCGAAAGCAGAAGACCAACCACGACGACGGCCATGGCCGTCTGCGACACCGACCTCCGGAGTTCCTGAGCGCGCACGGCGCGGACCACGAGTGGGCGAGCGATGAGCAGCATGAAGCCGAGGTAGAGCCCAGCAAGGACAACGGTGACGATGGCGTCCACTTCAGAGTGCCCCAACGCGAGCTTTGTCGAGGCCGAGGTGACGCGCGTCGTGGGTCGGCCCTGGCAGGAGCTCGGTGCCCACTGGCGCCGGGCTCGGGCGTCCGTCCGCGCCGAAGCCGGCGGTTTTCGCCTGCGCATGAGCGTGCTGACGCAAGGCGGGGCAGCGAGTGAGCGCAACATCCTCGCCGCCTCCTGCACGGAGGCCACGGAGGTCGCGGTCGCGATCCTGACGACCGGCGTGGCTCTCGAGGGCTCGAGCGGCGACGTTGGATCAGCCACGACGTCAGCGGAAGGCCCCTCGGGTGCTGGAGGAGCAGGCGGAGGAGGCGGGGCAGGCACTCCACCCGGCAGCGATCAGAACCTGACCTCGGCTCCTCCATCCGTCGAGTCGAGCCTGCAGGTTCGGCCGCTCTTGGGTGCGCGCCTGGGCTTGGATGTCGGAACGCTCGGTGCCGTGGCCCCGTTCGCGGAGCTCGACGCGGGGGTGGAGCTCGGTCGCTTCGCCGCGTTGGCGTTCGTCGGGGCCACCGGGCGGGTGCTCGGAGAGCTCGAGGGCGCCGCGCAGGGGGCGCAGATGTTCCTGCTCATGGGCGGGCTCGCAGGTTGCTTTCGAGTGACGCGCCCCAACCCTGTCGTCTCGGGTTGCGCGGGCGTCGAGCTGGGCAGCCTGGAGGCGAGCGGTTTTGGAGCGGCGAGCGGGGGGGACGGGCGCGCGTTCTGGTCAGCCAGCTTTGGGCAGGGTGTTCTGGATTGGTACATCACCGAGGCGAGCGCCGCGTCGCTCGGCGTGACGGCGGTCGTGCCATTTCGCGAGCTTCAGGTGACCTCGGGCACGGACGAAGTGCATCGGACCCCAGCGGTTGCCGTGCGCCCCTGGTTGGGTCTCGGCTTACGATTTCAGTGACGGATTCACCACGCCGCTCGCACTAGTCCTCGCCAGCATGTCTGCCTACAGGAAATTGAGGCGCCCACGTGGGTGAGTGGCGGCCGTAAGAGCGACAGTGGCGGCTTTTTCTGGCGCTGACCCCTCGCTGGCGCACGGCGCCGAAGCGGCCGCGGGCGAAGCATCGCGCGCCGAGCTGCCCGAAGACTTTGATCGGCTCTACGCGGAGCACTTCGAGTTCGTGTGGCGGACGCTGCGCCGGCTCGGCGTGGCGCAGGAAAATCTCGATGATGCCGCGCAGGATGTCTTCATCGTGCTCTTGCGCAGGAAGGCCGAGTTCCGCGGCCAGTCCTCGCACAAGACCTGGCTGTTTGGCATCGCCAGCAACGTCACGCACGAATATCGCCGCAAGCAAGCGCGCGCCGCGCGCGTCAAGCCGGTTCCGGATGACTACAGGGCCCAGGATCCGAGCCCGTTCGAGCAGGCCTCGAGCAGCCAGGACTTGCGCCTCATCGATCAGCTGCTCGAGTCGCTGGACGAGAACAAGCGCCATGTGTTCATCCTCTCCGAGCTCGAGCAGATGTCCGCGCCGGAGATCGCGGTCGCGCTCGGGGTCAAGCTGAACACGGTGTACTCGCGCTTGCGGGCGGCACGCCAGGCCTTCTTTGCCCTGCTGGAACGGAACGCTGCGCCATGAATGAACTGGAAGAACGCGCTCGACGCGTGCTCGACGCTGGCCGCTCTCTGCACGACCCGAGCGTGAGCGACGCGCAGCGCGTCCGTGCCCGCCTTCAGGCGCGCGTGCACGCCGATCCGCTACTCATCGAGCCACACCTCCCCAGCGCGCTCGCGGGCAGAGGCGTCCTCGAGAAAGTGCTGCTGGCGCTGGGCGTGGGCGGGGTGGCGGGTTTCGCGGCAGGCTTCTTTGTCGCGCACAGCCTGGCGTCAGTGTCCCCATCGCAGGCGGTAGCACCCGCACCCAGCATCGATGCGCCGGTCAGCGTCAACGGGGACGACACCGCCGAGCTTGCCAGGCCCGGAGTGGCAACGCCGCCCGAGGCTTCCCAGATGGCAACGCCTGCGCGCGGGGCGTTAGACGATGAATTGCCGCGAGCGGCGCCGACTCGTGTTACTCCGCGTGTAACGCCCCGTGGCGCGCCGACGGCTGCCGCCACTCCGCCGGTGGCGAGCCAGCTCAAGGCCGAGCTCGACGGCTTGCGCCGCGCGCAGGAGCTGTTGCACCGGGGTGACGCAGCGTGGGCGATCGCCCGCCTGGACGAGCTCGATCGCGCCAACGTCAGCTCGCTGCTGCTCGAAGAGCGCATGGCGACGCGAGCCATCGCCGAGTGCCGACGGGGCAATGACGGGCGCGCGCAAACGGATGAGCTCGTGCGGCAGTTCCCCCATTCGGCTCACCTCGAGCAGGTCCGAACGAGCTGTGAGCAGGCGCACCAGAGCGGTGCACCGGCAAAAAACAGCGTGCCGACACAGACGGAAACCGGAGGCTCGCCTCACAGGTGATGCGTGGCGGGTAACTTTGGAGGAGTTGAGATGGCTTTGAGCGTGAGCAACAGTGTCGGAACGGGTGTGAGTCGGCGTGCGCGGCTCGGCAATCGGTACACTGCGTACGGGGCCTGGTTATTCCTTTGCGGGAGCGCGTGCGGCTCCAACGTCGTCGACGTTGGAGATGAACCAGGTGCAGCTGACACGCGTGACGCCGGCGCGATCGGTCCCACGCTGCGCGTCGACTCCGGTAGCCCGGACGATATCGGCGCCTCGAAATGCGCCATTGAAAACCTCCGCCAGTACCGGCTGGTGTTCGACTCGGACGGCGGAAAGCTGGAGCGGCGTATCTACTCGATGCGCGCGGATGGGTCGGAGCTCCAGGCGCTCACCCCTGTCGACGAGCTGGCGCGAGAGCCTGCGGTGTCGCCGGATGGAACGCAGCTCGCTTACACCACCCCGGAAGGTATCAAGCTCCTCGACCTCGGCACGGGGCAGTCGGAGCTCTTGGTGCCCGAGGCCGATCAACCCGCTTGGTCACCCGATGGTACACGCTTGGCGTACCGCATCGGTTTGGAGCCAAACACGGCATTGGTGGTACTCCTCCTGAGCGATCGAGCGAGCGAAGCTCACTACCTTAGTGGTTATCTAGCTTCCTCTCCAGGGTGGAGCCCCGATGGGCTCAGCGTGGTCTATGCGAGCGCACGAGAGGGAGTAGATCCCATACCGCAGCTGCGATCGCACACGTTAGGCACGTTCGAAGAGCGCTTGCTCGCGCCGGGCGCTACCATCCGACAAAATCATCCAACCGTTTCTCTCGACGGCATCTGGGTTGCCGCTGCCTTCCAGTGCGCGGGAACCACGCACTCCTCGCTCTGGACCAGCCCCTTTGCCGTCACCACACCCGCGTGTGAAGGCCGCCGCGTCACTCGCGCCGACGCCGCGACCGCCACGAACCCAGAATGGGGCCCCGGCGTGCTCATCGCCTACGAACGCAGCGAGCCGCCGCGCGACGTGGCCATCATCGCCGCCGATACCGGCGACGAGTGCGTGATCGAACGCCTGGGCGACGATCGCAATCCGAGCTGGGTCCCGGACCTCTTCAGATCACCGGAGTGACCGCTCCGCGCGGGCGGCGACGCGCAAGCGCCAGATGCCAATTTCGCCCAGACGAAGTAGGCTCGGCGCATGCGATCCCTCCTCGCCCTAGCCTCGCTCAGCGGTTTCCTCGCCGTCGCCCTCGGTGCCTTCGGCGCGCACACTCTTCGCCGCAAGCTCGAGCACGCTCCCGACGGAGCACGGCGCCTCGAATGGTGGCAAACGGGCGCGAGCTACCACCTGGCGCACGCTCTCGCGATCGGATTCGCGGGGCTGCTCGCGGGGCAGCTGGGCGGCATGCTACCGAGCGTCGCCGCCTGGGCCTTCTTCGCGGGCACCTTGCTTTTTTCGGGCAGCCTATATGTGATGTGCCTCACTGGTATCCGCGCGCTCGGGGCCGTGACACCGCTCGGCGGCCTGTGCTTGCTCGGCGGTTGGGGTTGCGCCTTCTGGGCGGCGCTCCAGGGCTGAGCCCTCGCGATGCACGCCTCGGTGGGCTATTGCAAATGCGTCTCCGCGCGGTCGGCGGCGCATCGCAGAAAGCCCGCCTCGAGTGCGGCGGAGTCCAGCCCGAGCCCAAGCACCACGAGCCGGCTCGTTCGCTTGGCGTCCCCCCAGGGCGATCCCACCAGCACCTCGACCGCTTCGCTGATGCCCTGCACGATCACCCGCGCTTCCACGCCCCGCATCGCGAGGATGCCCTTGACCCGGAGAATGCGTGCCTCGACGTCCCCGAGCGCGCTCTCCACCCAGTCAGTGAACAGATCCGCGTCGAGCTCGCCGTCGAGCAGCAGGGACGCCGCTTCGATGCTCGAGTGCGCCGAGCCTTCGGGCACGACGTGCAAGGTCTCCACCCGCTGCTCGAGCAGCTCCAGAAAGCTCGACGGCGTAACCCCACGCGTCGCTCGCACGATCACGGCCGCCGGCGCGTAGCGCAAGAGGCTCTGCTCGACCACCTCCACCTCCACGCCCGACGCTGTTTGCATGGCCTCGTCGACATGAGAGAGCACGACGACGTCGGCGAACCCGAGCTGCTCGACCGCCACGTCGAACTCGAGCGCGCGCTCGACGCGCATCACGTCCACGACAGTGATCACTCCGTTGAGCACCAGCCGCTCTCGCGCCCAGGGAGCGACGATGGCTCGAATGACCCCCGCTGGAGAGGCAGCTCCCGATGTCTCGATCAGGATACGGCCCGGGCGCGGCGTGCTCGAGCTGAGCTCGTCGAGCGCGGTCGCGAGCTCGGCTTGGGTCTTGCAGCATACACACCCGCCGGTGATCTCGCGGAGCTGCTGCACGTGCGCCGCGAGCAGCTCTCCATCGATACCCACCTCGCCGCGCTCGTTGACGATGACCGCCGTCTCGTTTCGGGGAAGCTCCTCGAGCCACCGCGAAACGAGCGTCGATTTTCCCGCGCCGAGGAACCCGGTGACGATCGTGACGGGGATGGTAGGCTGGGACATGCGCTGAGCTTAGAGCCTACTGGGATAGGAGCAAGGGGCCCAAAGCCAGACGCGGCCACGGATCCCTCGCGACGCTCGACGGCGCGGCTCCGTTCGATGCGTTACAAGGTGCAGTTCACGGCGGATCAGACCTATGTGGATCTGCTCGAGCAAGCCCGTGACCTGCTCGAGCACCGAATCCCTGACCGAGATCTCGCGGCGGTCCAGCGACTTGCCATCGAGGTGGGGAATTAGGAGGGAAACGCACCCTGGCGGCCCGCGCCGTCGAAAGTAGCGCAACACCGAGCTCAGCGCATCGATGGGCGCCTGGGCGGCGCGATCGTCTGCTGCAGCAGGTAAGCGATCGCGGCTGCTTCATCGTCGAAGGCTTGCACGCTCGAAATCCCATCGGCCACGAGGCGCTGCACCTGTAGGATACCAACCTTGGTGCGCACCAGCGCAGCGACCCGCTCGAACCCGCGCACGAGGTCGAGGCGGAAGCGCCGAAACTCCTCCTTTAGCCGCTCGTCCGTCGAGTGCGGTGCGACGCGCGAATCGATGAGGAGGCCTCGCCCCGCTCGTCCCAGCTTGTCGAGCGCCTCGCGGAGCAGCAGCCGCTCTTGATTCAGCTCGGCGGCGTCCTGATACTGCCGCGCGCTACGCTGAAGCAGGATGACACGTCCAGCGTGCGATAACTCGACTCGATGAAACGGAGACATGCTGTGCTGCGGCGGGCCGCCCGAACGCCGGGCACCCCTCGCAGCATTACGGCGCCACGCGCCGGTTCTGCAACAGGCGTGCTTCAGCGGGCCTACGAAGGGCCCCGGCGGGCATCGACCTCGGGGGACGCCACTCAAGCCGCGAGGCGGCATGACGGCGCGCGGGGACAGCTGGCCCCCGCTTCCAGGCACACCTGCTCTGCACGTCGGCTCGGCAAGCCGCCGAGCTGGAGCGCGCATTCGAGCCGGCGAATCACTTCGCCAGCGCTCGCAGGCCGCAGTGCCGGATCCTTCGCGAGGCACTCGAGCAGGACGCGCTCGAGCTCCATCGCACACGGGTCTACCGTGGCCAGGTTCAGCGGTTCGGGCGTCGAGTGCAGGTGATGGCAACACACCTCGATCACGCTCTTACCCGTGAACACAGGCTCACCCCGCAGTAAAAAGTAGCCGACGGCGCCGAGCCCATACAGATCGCTCTTCGGACCTACCGTCTCGGGTGCCACGATCGCCTCCGGCGAGATGTACAGCGGCGTGCCGACCAGCGCGCCCTCGGGCTGCCCCTGGGCAAGCGCGCCGACGTGCTCGGCCAGACCGAAGTCGATGAGCTTGCACAGCTTGCGTTCCCTACCCGTCAAGATAACGTTATCCGGCTTGATGTCGCGATGGACGAGCCCCTGCACGTGCATCTCCTCGAGCGCAGCGCCGAGTTGAGCGAGGATGCCCGCGACGCGGGCGGCCGGCAGCGGCCCGTCCTGCTCGACCAGTTGCTGGAGGTTCGCCCCTTCCAGCAACTCCATCGCGTAATAACAGGTGCCTTGCCGCTCCTCGGTCTGCTCGATGATCGACACGGTGTTGGGATGGCGCACGAGCGCGGCGAGGCGCGCCTCTTTCTCGAAGCGCTGTCGATCACGTAGTGAGGCATTCGGAGGCAACAGCTTCAGCGCGTGCCAGGCGCCCACGCGAGAGTTCCAGGCGCGATACACCTCGCCCATCGCTCCCTCGCCGAGCTTGCTGCCGAGCGTGTAGGGCCCGAGCCGCAGCGGCGCTCTGCACGCTGGCACGGCGCCGGCATTCCCCGCACGCTGCAACCAGAGCGGGCGCCAAGAGCCGTCGTGGCGCGTCGAGACGAGCATCGCCAGGCCAGCCATCAGCGGGCCGATCAGAAGGAGGTCGAAAAGCTGGGCCATGGTCGTTTCCCGCGAAAGTCGAGTCGTCGGAGAATCCAAGATGAGGCGTCGCCGTGTCAGCGCCCTGTCAGGTATTCGGGCGTGCGTTCCCCAGGCCCGATACCGAGCCGGAGGCTGACTGCCGCGCCACTTGATGGACGTTTCAGCCCATCCGAACTGGACAATGTCCGCCGTCATATTTTCCGTGCGCCTCGGGAGTGCCCACCGGGCCCGGGATCGTTCAATGGCGGGTGTTTTTTAGCTGCCCCCACCCGTCGCGCAACGCGCCGACCTCCCCCTTGCCGTCGCGCAGCGCGCCGACGGGGGAGGTACCCCCTCGTCCCTCCAACCACTGGTCAGCTCAGCGGAGGAGGGCTCGCGCTTCACCGCCTGCACCGCCGAATTCCGAGACTCAATCGTATTCTATTAGAATACGCAATACCAACGAATCCACCCGCGGCATGGCACAGTCGGCGCTGGTAAATGGTGCGCCATATCTGTGCCTTATTGTGCCAAAACTGGGCAAGTTTCGCGGATTTTGCTGTCTAAACGCGCGGTGGGGTTGGCCCGGACTTTGCTCTAGTGGCGGGCAACGGCAGCGTGTTGCCGTATTCTACAGGAGTTAACATCATGATTCATCGAGTTCTCTTTGCGGGTTTGAGTCTGGCGGCGTTGTCGGTGGCTTGCGGGGCCCCCTCGGACTCGGAAAGCGCGGACCCATCGGCAGCCGACGTCGGTGAAGCAACGTCAGCTCTGGGCAGCCGCGGTGACCGTCCGAGGCCGTCCCACCCCCAGGCGCCCTCGAGCTCGGGCGGGGTTTCGAGCAGCGGCCCCAGCGTCGGTGGCGGCGCGACTCCATCCCTGCCGACCGAGCCCGGCTGTGGGGTGCCACCGCAGGGTCCAGCCCCCACCTGTCCGCAAGAATGTCCGGTGATCGATATCTGCCAGCTGTGCCCGGATGGCTCGTGTGCATCCCCCGACGTGGCCTGCAACGCGGACGGCAGCTGCGGCAGCGTCACCTTCAGCTGCGAGGGCCAGTTCGATCCATGCGGCGGCAAGGAAGAGGGTGACAGCTGCACGGTTTGCGACCCGCAGGACTCCGACTGCATCGAGTCGAGCGTCGTCAAGACGTGCCAGAGTGGCGCTTGCGAGCCCGCTGCGGAATGTCCGTCGAGGTGTCCGGTCCCCGCCATCTGTCAGGTCTGCGCCGACGGCAGCTGTGCGGATGCTGTCGTGGCTTGCAATCCGGACGGGAGCTGCGGCCAATTGACGTTCAGCTGCAACTAGCTACTACCGAAGACTTGGGCAGGGCAATGACCGAGCGGGGCCATCGGGCCGACGAGCGTGCCAGACCCAGAAGCGCTGCGCGGCGCTGATTTGCCGCGCGAGGCTCGTTTGCACCCCAAACAACGGGACGCCCTCCCCGTGAGGGGGTGCAGCGCGCCACCGAGTTGTTTGCACCCCAAACAACGGATGCACCCGTCTGTGGCGCTCGCGGGAGCGCCGAGGCCCAAGCATCCATGGATGAGGTTCAGGCGCCCGCGGCCAAGAAACGCCGCAATGCACGTCGGCGCGGAAGGAAGGGACGCCGCGCCACGTGCAGCGCTCCAAGCCGAAGGTCAGCTTCAGAAAGGAGAGGGTCGCTTCGATGCCAGCCCAAAGCCACTCCCAAGTTTCCGGCGTCACCCGCTTCACGTTCTTCTGCAGCGCGCCGCTCGAGCCCGAGCGCCCTGTTCCAGCAATTGCCTCGGCGTCGAGTGCAACTTGCCGTGATGACTGGGGCGCTTGCGGCGAAGCGGGGAGGGCGTGCTAGAAGCGCCGAGCAATGGGACACCGCTCCAAAAACGCCGCGCGCTGCACGCGCTGCCGCATGCACGCTGCCGCCTGCGTGTGCGAGCACGTCGCGCCGCTCGGGCTGGAGACCCGCGTCGTCCTGATCATGCACTACAAGGAGCTGCCCAAGACCACCGCGACGGGGCCGATGGCACTGGCGGCGCTCGAGAACAGCGAGCTCCACGTGCAGGGGTTACGCGACCGACCTGTCGAGCTCGACCACTTGCACGACGAGGCGCGGCGGGTTGTGGTGCTGTTTCCGCAGGCAAACGCCTGCACCTTGAGCGAGGCGTTTCGGGAGGAGGATCCGCGTCCGCTGACCGTTCTCGTGCCGGATGGGAGCTGGCGTCAGGCGAGCCGCATCACCAAACGAATCGCGGCGGTCACGCGTGCGGAGCCCATTACGCTGCCTCTGGGCCCAGCGACTCGTTGGGGTGTCAGAAGGGAGACGCACCCCGGGGGCCTTTCGACTTTCGAGGCGATCGCACGAGCGCTCGGCTACCTGGAATCTAACGCGGTACGACTCGAGCTCGAGGCCTCGTTCGAGCGCATGGTAACGGCAACCTACCAGAATCGGGGCCACGATCGCGGCACCCCTGGCTGCCTCGTCCACGGTCGTAGCCTCCCGCCGCCGCATCGATGATCTGCATAGGACTGCGGGCGGGTCGGGTGTTCGTTGACGCGCAGCGCATTCCGATGTCATAGCTCAGGGGTGAACGACCAGAGCTTTCCCGTCACCGTAGTCGTGCGGCGCCCCGACGGTTCGAGCGAGGCCGTTCGCGTGGGCACCGCGGTCCGTGCTGGCAACGGCTTCCAACTGAGCCTGGGCGAGCTTTCGATCGGCCTCACCGCTGACCCGGCGCCGTCTCGTGGCTCTCGCGAGGCTGCCCCGTCCGGCGACCGCGGGCCCGTGTTCCCTCCGTATGGTCGCAGCAAGGGCGCGCCGATCGCTGGCGCTTCGGCGCAAGACCTCGAGTACTACATTGCCGGTAGTCGCCGCTCGCTCGATGATCCGTCCAAGTCCCGTTGGCATGACAAGGAGCGCGCGCTGTTGTCTAGCATGGAGGCTGAGCTGGCTCGCCAGCAGGGTGGCGGTGGAGGCGGTGGCAGCGACTTTCCGCCGCCAGACGACTACGACGCGGGCCCGGCCCCTTCGGACGACGACATCCCGTTCTGAGCGAGCGCGGTGCCAAGGCCCCGATCACGAGCGGCTGCGCTTGCGGCGCGCCAAGGCGCCTGACGCAGACGCTCGCAGGAGGCGGCGGAACGTCGGGCATTCCATATGGGTGCGCGCGCGGCAGGCGGCCGCGTGGCGCAGGCCGTTGCGCACGGCGGTGAGCCTGCGGATGGTGTCGTCTAACTCCTGCGCCTTGGAGGCGAGCATCTGCCGATCGATGCGCGGCTGGCCGTCGGGCGCAAACATGCGAGCGAGCTCCTCGAGAGAAAAGCCGGCGGCGGACCCGAGCCCGACGAGGGCGAGGCGCTCCAACACGGAGGGCGCGAAGACGCGGCGCAGGCCCCGCCTGCCGACCGAGGTGATGAGGCCGCGCTCCTCGTAATACCGCAGGGTCGACGCGGGCAGGCCCGAGCGGCGGGCCACTTCGCCGATATCGATGTTTTTCACGCTTGACCTCAAGTGAGCTTGAAGTCGCACGATGGCGTCAACAACCCCCCGAGCGCAAGCCAAAGGAGACGGGCCATGAATGCTATGAATGAGGAGCAGAAGACACTCTGGAACGGTTCAGCCGGTAGAGCCTGGGTCGACACGCAGGAGCTGCTCGATCGCGTTTTCGAGCCCATGGAGAAGCTGCTCGTGGAAGCGATACCCACGGGTTCGGCGTGCCGTGTGCTGGATGTCGGTTGCGGCACGGGTGGCACGACGGTGGCTGCCGCACGGCGGCTCGGCAGCGGGGGCCAGGCGCTCGGCGTGGACATCTCCGAGCCGATGATCGACCGAGCCCGGGCTCGCGCCGAGCAAGCGAGCTCCGTGGCGAGCTTCGTGTGCGCCGACGCACAGCACCACGCCTTCGGCGCCGGGAGCTTCGACGTGATTCTGTCTCGCTTTGGCGTGATGTTCTTCGACGATACGGCGCAGGCCATGTCGAACCTCCGGCGCGCCGCGAGCAGCGGCGCCGAGCTGCGCCTGCTTGCCTGGCGGTCGCCGGAGGACAATCCCTTCATGACGACGGCCGAGCGCGCGGCGGCCCCGCTCTTGCCGAGCCTCCCCGAGCGCCGACCCGATGCCGCCGGTCAGTTCGCTTTCGCGGATGCGGAGCGGGTTCGGGGCATCCTCGAGCGCAGCGGCTGGCTCGACATCGACGTGCGCCCCGTCGACATGGTCTGTGCGTTTCCGGAAAGCGAGTTGACGGTCTACCTGACGCGGCTCGGCCCGCTCAGCCGCGTCTTATCCGACGTCGAAGAACCGGCGCGCGCGCGCATCATCGAGACGGTGCGGGATGCGTTCCAACCCTACGTGCACGGGTCCGAGGTGCGCTTCAGCGCGGCGTGCTGGCTGTTTGGTGCCCGAGCCCCGTGACCCCCCGGCCGGAGGCGTGCTACAGTCCCTCGACATGTCCCGCTTGCCGCTCACGTCCGATGCTCTGCTCGACGCAGGGCATCGCCCGTATTTCCTGTGGTGGCTCGACTGCTCGGTTGGCGAGCTCGGTCAGCACCTGGCCAGTGATGACCCGGAGCGCAAAGCCTACTACCTTGGGGCCCTGCTGCGAGAGGCGAACACGCGCGACGTCTGGCAGTTCACCACGCCAGAGCAAGTGCGCGAATTATGGCCGAAGGTTGCACGGCATCTGGGGCGGAGTAGGGCGCGCTGGGAGTGGCTCCTCGGGTTGCCACCCACCTAGAGCACCGAACAGGTTGAGATCATAGTAAATCTCATTGCTTAGGCAGCTTGATGGATCACTCGTTGAATGCCCTCGAGGTTCTGAATCGTCGCTGC
>JAYTOL010000248.1:0-6932 GCA_043747815.1 Deltaproteobacteria bacterium | reverse complement strand
CCGCCAGCGCGCCGTATTCGATCATGCCCCGTGATTAAATCGAATCGCTCCGAATGGAAAGAAGAATCTGGCCGAACTTCTGCCCAGCGGCACTAGTATTGATCCTCTTCACCATAGAACCTCCATAGTATGGGTGCCGCTTAGCAATCAAAAAAAGCTTTCGATACGGCATGGCCCAAAAGGAGCGCTTGCTCTCTTGTTAGGGTTGTAGCGGCACATCGTCTGCGTCTGCGTCTGCATCTGCATCTGCATCTGCATCTGCATCTGCATCTGCATCTGCATCTGCAGCGGCGTCGGCGCAAAAGGCCTCTCCGTGTACGCTTGGTGAATTGCGGAGTCGGACCCCGCTGTCATTAGCTGAAGCGCTCCCGCAAAATGCCCCAAGCCAGCAACGTGTCCCAATTCATGGTTGACTACGTTCTGAATGAAAAGCCTTTTGCCACCGGAGTCCGCAGCCGCGTAGGCCTCATCGGAGGCTATCGCCCGCACGTTAATGAACACCGTCGCGTTGTTGTACGTGCAGAACTGCCCTCCTGAAAGATCATTGCATTCCTCGATGTCATCCAAGAGCCCTGGGAAAACGTCGTTCACGACGACAACCGTCGATCCAAGGGGGCCAGACTGGGTCGGGATAATTTGTACCCTGACCTGCGGACTACTGCCCCATTCCCACCCTCGGCGTACTCTTGGTAAACGTGGATGGCCTCGTCTATCGAGTGCTCGACGCTTATGCACCAGAGCTCGCGCTGGGGAACATTGCGACCCAGTCACTCCAAGACATACTGGCGTCTGAAGCCTACGGCGCGAGCCTTCGCCGAGATAGCGACGAACATGACGAGCATTGCAAGGAATGCGTCTATCGCATGGCGTGCACCCGTGGTCACATCTACGATTCGCGCGTAACATCCCCGTACAAAGGGGCCTGTCCGACAGCCTACCACTGCATTAAATTCATGCAGCGCTACGTCAGGGAGCAAGGGTACGACGACGCGGACGTTCGAGCCCTGTGGAAGTCGGTGCTAGCCACATCGGACTCACCTGCGATCGCGAGTGCCTCATGATTTTTTTAGGACGTGTACCGCTGCTCAGCGCCTCGTTCGGGGCGATCTTCGGATTCATCTCCGCCACTCTCGTCTGGCGCGTCGTTGACTCGGCTGACGTCTCGCCAGGGAGAACTGTAAGCTTTGCAAAGCCCTCGCCTTCCGAGCCGGCAGTCGTAGAGGAGGATCCTGCCCCTGAACGAGCGGAGCAGGACGTTCCCACCGGCAAAATGAGGCCAAGAGAAGGAAGTGTGCAGAAGGCAGCGGCCGTCGAGGTGCCGAGCCCGAACAACGTGCAGCTCGCCGCCGAGCTCGAGAGGCTGCGCGCTCGGGAACGGGAGGCTCAAAAGGAAGTCGGTCAGTCCCGTAAACGCATCAACGCGCTCCAACGGGAGCTTGGCGTGGAGCGACAGCGTCAGGAGTTTGACTTGACGCCTGAGGACTGGAGAAAGCTCGGCGCCGAAGGTGCGATGAAGTATCGAGTGCCCTGCGCCAATCCGAAGAGAGCACTTTCCGACGAAACTCTCGATAAGCTCGGTCTAGCGCCAGATGACCGAGCTGTTTTGGAGAAGGCGTATCAGAATTCGACGAGGCGCCTTCGTCAGCAGCTGCTACCGTTCTGCGCGCGGGCACTTGGTAATCGCATGGACCTCGCGGAGGCTGTGGGCGTCGACGCTTGCACGACGGTCATTCTGAAGACCGCACATACTCGTCGTGAAGACACCGTCAAGAGCGGTCGGAGGGTGGCTGCAGTGATGGCCGGAGACGCCACCGTCACCGAAGATTTCAACACCACCGATCTGGCGTTCCTGGCGTTGGTCGAAGAATCCGGCAGGTTTGAGCAGGAGCTGGCCGAAGCGTTCGGACCCGAAGACGCCCACCGGATCACCTTCTCGCCTGACATGTGTTTCTCGAGCTCAGTCTATCAGTTTGCCAAACCCCCGACTGCTTCCGAACCACGATGAGATGATCGGGCACGGAACGGATCGTGCAACTGCGCGCTCATGACACCGTGCTTCAACGCCACGTCCTTCGGGTGTCGCGGGCGAGGTGCAATGAGACCCCAGCCACCGGGCGACGTGCAGCGGCGGCGACGTATCCGCGACGACGGTCATGCGCCTGGGCGCGTCCACGTTCGAGCTTGGCGAGGGTCGACAGATCATTCGGGACGCGATCGCCCGAGAGCATAGCTACGATCTCGATTCGATCCTTCGCATGCTTCGTGCTTCAGAAGCCAAGTCCGAGCTCGCGCATGTCCCCCCCCCGCCAAAGGTGCAGACGTTATCGATCTCCGCCGCGGAGCTACCCGCCTCGTTGGCGTTGGCGAGGCTGTCGACGACGCGCTCCCTGTCGGCGTCGGTCTGCAGCCTGCCGACAGCCCAGAAGCCCGCGCTTTCGAGCGCGCGGCAGTCGAGGTCCATCGGGTTCTGGGTGGTGACGACGACGCCCATGCCGAAGGCGCGGCCCTGTTGCATCAATGCGACGGTGGGGCGCATAATCGGAGGATTGGCGGGATGAGGCGGGAGCAGGCCGTAGACTTCGTCGACGACGAGCAGGGCCTTCAGGCGGCTGGAGCCGGGCAGGGAGCGGGTATAGGCGAGCAGCTCTTCGAGCAACACGCCGAGCACGAGCGGTCGCTCTTCGTCGTCGAGGTGGGCGACGCTGACGATGACGGCGGGGGTTGGGCCGCTCTTGGGCGTGAGCCACTCGCGCACGTCGAGGGAGGTGCCTTCGCGCCAGCTGGCGAAGGTGGGGGAGGCGAGCAGCGTGCTCCGCGCGGCGGCCAGGTTCCTGCGCTCCTCGAGCGGCAGGAAGTCATTGACCGCGAGCGCGCCGATGCGCTCGATGGGCGGGTGGAGCACCTCCTCCAGCAGCGAGCCGAGCTCGGCGGTCTGGCCCTGCTCGAGGCGGCGCTCGGCGAGCACCGCCAGGAGCACGTGCTCGCGGCTCTTGGCGGGGTCCGGGTCCTTGCCGAGCAAGCGCAGCACGAGCGAGATGGCGGCGCGGAGAGCGGCGCGGCCCGCGTCGCGATCGCCGGTCCAGCCCTGAGAGCGCCGCTCGAGCGAGGACAGGATGTGCAGCGGCTCGCCCGCGCTGGAGCCGGGGGTCAGCACTCGCAGCTCCGTCTGGCTGCGGAACTGCGCCAGGTGATCGGCGTCGATCTTCCACGAGCTGAGCTGCCGGCGCCGCTCCTCCGCGAGTTGCGCGGCGAGGTCGCCGGCAGGCGGCTCGTCGGGCGCGCCGTGCCCGTCCACCCAGTGCGTGAAATGACCGGCGCACGGGGCATGCTGAGGGGTGACGTTCTTCGGTACAGCACGATTCAGGCTCCGTTCGCGCTTGACGGGTCCCGCGGTTGCACTTTGCGATTCGAAGGGGTGTGCTCTCGCGTAGAAAAGGCTACAATTGTCCGGGTGCCGGGGAACGGACAATGACACACGCCGAGCTCCTGCAACGCATTTCGATGGATCCCAACGTGTGTGGCGGCAAGCCTTGTATTCGTGGACATCGGATCTGGGTCTCCCTCATTCTCGACTTCCTCGCGGGAGGGATGACCATGGATGCGGTTTTGGAAGACTATCCGCAGCTCACTGCCGAAGACCTTCGCGCCTGCATAGCCTTCGCCTCGGAGATGACGCGGGAGCGCACAGTTCACGTTGCTTGAGCGCATTCAGTGAGGGTCAAGCTCGACGAGAACCTGGGTGGTCGGGGCGCGCAGCTTCTTCGCGATGCCGCCTGTGACGTCGCGACTGTGGTCGGTGAAGATCTATGTTCTGCAGCGGATGCCACCTTGATCGAAGTTTGTCGCGCCGAAGCTCGCGTGCTCGTCTCGCTCGACAAGGACTTTGCCAAATACATTGCGGTTTCGTCCGAGCCGGTATACCGGCATCGTCGTCTTGCGCTTGCCTGAACCCGTCCGTCGAGAAGACATTCACGATGCCCTGCACAGCGTCTTGACCTTATCCAGAAGCAGAAGCCCGGTTGGAAAGCTGTGGCTCGTCGACAGCATGCGAATCAGAGGGTTCGCCGAGGAGAGCGACGACCTGTGAGCGCGTCATGGCGGCTCGCCGCGGCAGGCCGGGCCGGGCCTCCCCCCAGCCTCACCCGCTGCCCTCCGCACATCCCCCAACGTCATCGGCCCCCGCAAAAAGGACATCGCCCACCTCGGCTGCACGAGCAACGTATTGGGCGTCGAGTGCACGTTCCTCACCAAAAACCAACGCGGCCCGAGCCGCCGAATGACATTGTCGATCTCCGCCGCCGAGCTGCCCGCTTCGTTGGCATTGGCGAGGCTGTCGACGGACGCGCTCGCGGTCCGCGTCGGTCTGCAGCCTGCCGACAGCCCAGAAGCCCGCGTTGGACAGGGCGCGGTCATCAGGGCGACGGTGGGGCGCTTGGTGGGCGGGCTCTGGGGGTGGGGCGGGAGCAGGCCGTAGACTTCGTCGAAGACGAGCAGGGCCTCGAGGCGACGCGAGCCGGGCAGGGAGCGCGTATAGGCGAGCAGCTCTTCGAGCAACACGCCGAGCACGAGCGTGCGCTCTTCGTCGTCGAGGTGGCGACGCTGACGATCACCGCCGGGGTGCGTCCGTTCTTGGGCGTCAGCCACCCGCGCACGTCGAACGAGGTGCCTTCGCGCCAGCTGGCGAAGGTGGGCGAGGCCAGCAGCGTGCTCCGCGCGGCAGCCAGGTTCCTGCGCTCCTCGAGCGGCAGGAAGGCATTGACCGCGAGCGCGCCGATGCGCTCGATCGGCGGGTGGAGCACCATGGCCTACGCTGCCGCCACCGGAGTGCTGCACGGGAATACGATCACGCTCGATGCGCCTGTACCCCCGCTCGATGGCCAGCGCGTGCGGATTACGATTGCCCTCGACGATCAGGACTTGGCGCTGGCGGTCGATGACCAGGCTCGGCTCTGGGACGAGTGGGCTCGGCGCGGGCCCCAGGGGCCGATAGAGGACGATGAAGAGCCCGAGTTCCCGTGATTCATCGGGGCGACAGTCGCTGGTTCCGGTTCGCCGCACCTGACAGACGGCGACCCGTGTTGATTCTGGGACGCGTAGACATCCTGCCCTCGCTCTCACAGGTGCCGGTCATCCCGCTGTCGACACAGGCCCGCAGCCTGCGTTGGGAGGTGATCCTATTGACGCACGACGGTCTCCCAAACGATTGCGTGCTCAAACCGGAGTGGACTCGAATCGTGGAACGACGCCACATCGGTCCGCTGATTGCGACGCTCGATGTAGGCCGATGGCGAGAGGGTGCGCGCGGCGCTGCCCGATGTACTCGGCTTCGAGCAATAGCGCACCTGATGAGCCCTCCCGCGCCCCCCTCCCGTTGCCCCGCCGCCCTCCTCACATCCCCCAACGTGATCGGCCCCCGCAAACAAGACATCGCCCACCGAGGCTGCACGAGCAACGTGTTTGGCGTCGCGTGTACGTTCCTCGCCAAAAACCAACTCGGCCCCACCGGCGGATGACGTTGTCGATCTCCGCCGCGGAGCTACCCGCTTCGTTGGCGCTCTCGAGCCTGTCGACGACGCCCATGCCGAGGCGTGGCCCTGTTACATCAGCAGCGAGCCGAGCGCGGCGCTCTGCACTTGCTCGAGGCGGCGTTCGGCGAGCACCGCGAGCAGCACGTGCTCGCGGCTCTTGGCAGGATCCGGATCCTTGCCGAGCAAGCGCAGCACGAGCGAGATGGCGGCGCTGAGAGCGGCGCGCCCCGCGTCCCGATCGCCGGTCCAGCCCTGAGAGCGGCGCTTGAGCGAGGACAGGGGCGGCTCGCTGTTCCGACCGGGTCGCGCAGAGCGGCTGAGGCCTCGAGCTCAGCTCACCAGGAGCTGCTGGTCCACCAGCGCCTCGGAATTTACGAAATCTTCCTGGCAAACGTTTGCGTTCTGTCGCGGCTCGCCGGCCTTGCGCTATGCTGCTGGGTATGACTGTTACGGTCACCCTGGATCTGCCGCTGCATGGTGAGCACGAACACCCAGAAGCGCTCGCCCGCCGGCTCACGCTACTCTGGGTCCTGGATGAGGTCCGACAGGGGCGGATGACTCGGCGGCGAGCTGCAAGTGCGTTGGGCACCAATTTTGACGACTTTCTCCGTGAGGCGTCGGAGCACGGCATCGACACCATTGACTACGATCTGGATGACTTTCGACAGGAGCTCGGAGATGCCCCTTGATTGTCGTCGCGTACACCACCCCGCTCCTGTACCTGTCACGCATCGGGCGCGTCAGCGTGCTCAAAGCGCTGTACCAGCAGATTGTGGGTCCGAGAACGGTGTGGGACGAAGCTGTCGTTGCTCGTCCCAGTGCCCAAGGGATTGAGCATCTTCTCGGCGCCGAGTGGATCGTCGTTTCTGATCAGGCTGAGCGCGCGGGCATAGATCTTTCACTGGAGCACGCTCTCGACGCGGGGGAAGCCGCGGCCATCACCCTGGCGGAGATCCTGCGCGCCAAGATCCTTCTCATCGATGAACGCAAAGGCCGCGCGGTAGCGAGAGAACGTGGCCTGAACATCCGAGGCACCCTGGGGGTGCTGGTCGATGCTCGTCGCGCGGGGCACCTCGAATCACTGCGGAACGTGCTCGAAGAAACTCTTTGGGGGAAGGCTTTCGTGTTGCGCCCGCGCTGGTGTCGGAAGCACTACGCCGGGTCGGCGAAGAATGATCTCCGGGGTCGGAGCCCTCGAGGACCATGCAGCCGCGAGCCGAGCGGGGCACGGAGAGGGCCCCTCCGGAATCTTGGGAGCGCATTGTAGAGCTCCGCAGAATGCCAACTCGATGAGCTAGCGTCTTCCCCCGCGGCCCTCCGCACATCCCCCAACGTCATCGGCCCCCGCAAAAAAGACATCGCCCACCTCGGCTGCACGAGCAACGTATTGGGCGTCGCGTGCAC
>JAYTOL010000247.1:0-1794 GCA_043747815.1 Deltaproteobacteria bacterium | reverse complement strand
GGGTGGGGATCGACGACGGAGCAGAGCCGCGGTCAGATCGGCTAGCCGATCCGGTGATTGAGATGAGCTGAAGGAGGGGCTCCTAACGTCTAAGGGTTGTTGACGACCAAAGACGAAAGGAACCCCGTGGAGAAAGTGACCCGGAACGAGGTTGTTGCCAAGCCCGATGTTGCCGAGGCGCTGCGAGCCGTGATCGCCGCCGCAGTTCAGTATGTCGAGATCGTCGGCGGGAGTTTCGCCGAGCGCGAGACGGCGCTGCTCGCGGCGATGCAGGAGGGCGGTCGGGTTGCGCTTGAGCGGGACCTCCAACGCATGGCGGACGCGCTACCAACTGAAGTAGCCGTCGGCAGCGAGAAGCGGCTCTATCGCGAACACCAGCCCGGGGCGGACACGTACCCGTCGTTGTTCGGGGACCTTCATGTGCGGCGGCGGAGCTATCGCGAGGTAGGCGTACGGAACGGGCCAACCCTCATCCCGTTGGAGCAGTGCGCGGGGCTGATCGAAGGTGCGACGCCTGCGTTTGCCTACAACGTCTCGGAAGGCTACGGCCTGCATGACATGCGCACGCACCAGAAGGTGCTGGCGTCGAGCCATCGCCACGTCCCAGCGCGTGCAACGCTCGAGCGCCTAGCGGGGCGGCTAGCCGCCAGTATCGACCAGCAGATACCTGCCATCGAGCCGATCGTGCGGGCCGCCGAAGAGCTTCCGGCGGGCACTTGCGCGCTCTCGATCGGATTGGACCGGACGAGCGCACCAATGGCCGAGCCTCGACCCGAGGGAGCTTCTCGAAAGCCTCGCCGTGAGCGCCAGAAGCCGCGCGTGCGCGTGGCGCCGCCTCCAATCGACGTCAACTATCGCATGGCGTACGTCGGCACCGTCACCCACCTCGATGAGCACGGTGAGGCGCTCGGAATTCGTCGCTATGCTGGCCCGGCAAGCTGTGTGCCTGAGGAACTCTGCGCGCGCATGGCGGCCGACGTCGAAGCGGCCTTGAAGCAACAGTCGGAGGTGCCGGTGCTGATCATGCAAGATGCGGCGCCCGAGATGTGGAACCTGGTCCGCGACGCGATTCGGCCGCTACGCCGCCCAGACTGTGTCACGAACTACTTCGAGGCCATCGACTTGATGCATGCGTTGGGTCACCTCTCCGACGCCTTGGCGGCGCTCGGTCACGATGGTGAGGCTAAAAAGCGCCAGCTCGGCCAATGGCACGAGCAACTGCTCGCGCGCGACTCCGCGATCGACGCCATCGAACAGGAGCTTACGTGCCACCTCACGAGCTTGTCAGGAGATGCGCGCCAAACACTCCAAGACGAGCTCACCTTTATCGACAATAACAAGGGCAGAATGCGCTACGCAGGACTCGCACGCCGCAGCCTCCCCCTCGGCAGCGGCGTCACGGAAAGCGCCGCCAAGACTGTCATCAATCAGCGCGCCAAAGGCTCCGGTCAACGCTGGAGGCAACGCGGGCTACGCGGCGTGCTCACGGCCCGGAGCCTCGTGCACAGCAACCGTCTGCTTACCTTCTGGAACCACTTCTCTCGCCTCTACGTCGCTAACGTCACGTGCGTGGCATCGCCAAAACGGATGGCCGCGTGATCCGTCGCTGGTCCACACCCACTGCGGCGCTACCCGAACCCGACGATGGTCTCGACCTGACGCGAGATGCATTTCATGCGCCCACTAAACGTGCAGGAGAGCCCCAAAAATGCACCAGTACCGAAACTCAATCGACCAGTTGTCGCTGCTCGAGCCATTGAAACCTCCACCTTCGCCATTTGAGACCTTCGCAGT
>JAYTOL010000246.1:0-6563 GCA_043747815.1 Deltaproteobacteria bacterium | reverse complement strand
GGTACCTTCAGAACGATCGCCCGTTCAAGTGGTCGTACCGCCCCAAGTCGTGGGCTAAAGCTAAATCCAGTGCAACTTCTGCCGGGCGGCACTAGTGCGCAACTTCTAATGACGAGCGAGCGAGATCTGCTCGGCGCATCAACGCGCTCATCAAACCAAGGAGTCATCTCATGTTCAAGCGACGTCATGTCAATACGACCATCGTGGGCCAGCAACTTTCGGGCGACGATCTCTCGACCGTCTTTGGAGGGCAGAGCCGCGAAGCAGACGATGTGGACAAGCAGGTCGATGTAACGGTCGAGGCATGGAAGACGTATTTAGCGCCCATCTTTCACCCCATCAATGAGACCATCCGGCTCATTGGCTTGACCGAGAGACTGGTGCAGCGCTCACTCGACCACGATGTGCGCTGGGCCATCACCGATCAGGAAGCCGCGCAACTCCGCGAGCGGCTCAGCGAGGCCGAAGCCCAGGACCCTTGGAGTGACGCAGAGACGGACGAAGAAGCGCTTGCGGCTGGGAGTGCGGCGATGAACGCCGCGGCACACGCGTTCCACGGCCAACAGAGCGCGGCGGCAGCCGGTTCTCACAATCCAAGCCCGAGCCCGAATACGCCCAATCCAGGGCCCGGCGCTGGTGGTCAATCTTCCAGCAGCGGCGGCCCGTATCGGTGATCCGCGCGAGCGAGCTCTAGACGCCCCGGCTGCGTGCATCGCAGCTTGGGTATGGAGCCGCGCTCGACTCGAGATCGCGTCTCCCTCGTCTTGCGAAGGTCAAGCGCACCAATGAGCACGAAGCACGTTGTGTTCATCACACGATCACGGTTCTGGTCAGTGGGAGCGGGGCTATGGGCACGCACCCTTCAGACGGTCCTCTACTTACAAACACACGCGCGTCTGACCATCGTGTTTTGCGACGATGTCGGAGAGGGCGACGGGGATGCTATCCGCTCTCTAGGGCTTCAAGTGGTCGTCTTCGGGAGCTGCGCCGCTGCGGAATACGGTCGAATGCTATGTCAGCTCCTGGAGACTCGACTCAGGCATGACCCGCCAGACGCGATCTTCATCGACAAGACGGAGACGGCGTGCTTGTTTCCAGTGCTGCCCCGCGCAGCGTTGAGGCTTGTCGATACCCATGATCTCATCAGCGCCAGGACGCGCCGCGCGCTCTCTTGCAACGCGCCAGAGTCGTGCCCATTGACGGAAGCCCAGGAAGCAAGGCTGCTGGATCGGTTCGATCGTGTGATTTGCATTCAGGACGATGAACGGCGGCAGGTCGCTCTGTGGATCGGCGAAAGTAAGACGCTGTTGGCACCGCATCCCGTCACCGCCACACCGATTGCCATCCAGAAGGAGGTCACGCGCATTGGCCTGCTCGCAAGCAATTGGCATGCGAACGTGGATGGCCTGCGACACTTCATCGACCAGGTCTGGCCCCAAGTCAGACGGGACGGGTGGGGCCTCCATGTCTATGGCGGCATCGCGGCGTCCTTCCGTGATAATCGTGCCAGCGACATCCACTTTCACGGGCTGGTTCAGCGCGTCGAGGAGTGTTACGCGAACCTGGACATCGCCATCAATCCCGTGAGGTATGGAGCGGGCCTGAAGATCAAGTCCGTCGAATCGTTGGCTCATGGCGTGCCGCTGGTGACCACACGGCACGGAGCGAGCGGGCTCGAGACCTTGGCCAACCAGGCCCTGTACATTGCCGACACCCCGGAGGAGTTCGTCGCGGCCCTGCGCGCCCTGAGCGACGACCCGTCGATTCGAGTGGAGTTCAACCGGGTCGGCAGCTCGTATGTCCGGCAACACCTGACTGCGGAGCGGTGCTTTGGAGGCATACTCAGCGCGATCAATGCACATCCACCTCTTGGTGAGGCTCGGTCGACAGTGCGCTTTTCCGCCGGTGCCTTGCCTTCGGCAGGGCTCAAAGCCGCGGCTCGGATCTGGAGTGCACTGCGCACGGTTCGCTCGTGATGTCCGCCGATTCGCGTCGGAAGTACGGCGACCACTTCACGCGCCGCGAGCTCTTGCGGATAGCAGCGCGGCGCAGTGCTCGAAGAGGGAAAGAGCAAATCTGCCGGGTTGGATCCACTGGTGGAGTGAGCCCCGCCCCGGACGCGGCGTGGTGACGAAACGGCGCACTAGACTCGCGACGGCAGTGGATGCTCCGTCGCCCCGTCTGATGAGCCGCGCAGCGCGGGCCGTGGCGAGCTGGACGGAAGCACTCCCCAGGAGGCGACGCGCGCAGACAGCGAGCGCCTCGCCACAGAGGTCTCCGCGCGGCAGCTCGACTCCGACGCCGAGGTGCTCGACGCGCCGGGCGTTATCCGGCTGGTCAAAGATCTGAGGGCTGATGATCTGAGGCACGCCGGCTGCGAGGGCCCTTGCGGTCGTGCCGATGCCGCCGTGATGCACGATCAAGCACGACCGCGGCAGCAGGAGACCCAGGTCCAGGTAGTCGAAGTGCGCGACAGCTCGAGTCATGTCGAAGGGTCGCTTCTCGGCATGGGGGCTCAGCAACACGCCAGGGCGGCCGAGCTCTCTGCAGCAGGCTTCGGCGGCGCCGAAGAGCTCCGCCACGTCTCGCACGCCGGTTCCAGGAGTGAACACCAGCGGCGGGCCGTGGCGCTCGAGCCAGCGGCACAGAGGGTCGGGGAGCGCACCCTCCGGCGGAGGCAGGGGGAAGCCGACGAGGTCCGCGCCGCCACAGAAGGTCGCGACGGTAGCTCCAAACCATTCGGGAAAAAGTCCGAGGCGGTGCGTGATTAGAGCGTCGAGCTCCGCCATGTGCTGCAGCGCCGGTCTACCCAGGGCCGCCCGAAAGCGGTTGACCCTGCCGAGGATATAGGGGTGTGTCGGCTGCGATTGATGGGCTGAGGGCTGAGCGTGATGACCCCACTCGAACGGACTCAGCAGGAGTCGGCATAGGGGCAGCCCGTGGCGCTCTGCCATGAGCGTCGACGCCGATGCCCCCGAGAGATTGACGACCACCAGGGGTGAACCACGATTGACCTCGGCCTCGAAGAACTCGAATGCGGGTCGGTAGGAAGGAAACACGTGGCGCGAAAAGTTCTCCTCCACGCTCGCCAGGTTGTTGGCGTTGGCTGGAACCACGGCGGTGAAGGGAACCCCCCGGCGTGCTGCGATGTCGACAGCAGCCGTCGTGCCGAGCACGTGGCAAGGGTGACCGAGGGCGCGCAAGCCCTCCGCGAGCGCCAATAGTGGCAGCTGGTCTCCAAGGGTGCCGCTCGCTTCGAATATGAACTTTGGTTGCATCATGGGAGCTGGCTCGACCGAACGGGCCGAGTCCCACCGAGTGGGTCGGCCTCGGGAGGCTCCAAGTTGCGCGTCCAGTTGCGTTGTTCGGAGGCAGCGATCCGATTTGGCCCCGGGTGTACGATGCCGCCGGGCCCTGCTCGGCAGAGCCGTTCGACGAGCTCCACATACTCCGGAGTCGACGTGGCTCCAGGCGAGGAGGAGGCGGAGGGCGTCGACTTGATTTCAGCACGCAGCAGGGGGCGGATGCTGGGTGCTCGTCACAGCTGTTGCTCAAACACATTCAAGCTGGTCGCGTCGCTCGAGCTCGCCGGGACATCTACCGGCTCGTGCATTTCCCTGCGGGCGATCGCGAGGAGCTGGCCATCCTGTGGCTGTGGTCTGAGTGTGCAGGCGTCTTCTCGCACCAGACGGCGCTTGCCCTGCACGGCCTGTCGCTCGCGAGCTCGTCTCGCCCAGGTTGCTTCGCGCGGCCCAGCAAGCCCTACGTCGTGGACTCGCGGTCGAGGGTGACCGCGACCTCGAGGATGTCGAGAAGCGCTCGACCTCTTCGGAGGCATCGCGGCGATTTGTTCGGGAGGATGCTGCATGCCGGTGAGCGAGAATCTAAGGAATGCGTCATTGAGTACGCCGCCAAAGGCGGAGGTGGAACGGCCGTTTCGAGCCGCCCGAATATCGCTCGACGCGGTCTGCCTGGCATTGTTCGTGTATGGCGCCTTTTACTGGCGTGACGGAGCGATTCACGTCTTCCTGTTCTTTTTGATGTCGGTCGGCGTGCTTCCTCATCCTTCGGTTGCAGCGCAGTTGCGTCGAAGGCCCGAGTTACATTGGGTGTCCCTCGCTTTTGGTTTGGGGCTCGTGGTGCTCGGGCTCGTCCGGGGCAAAGTCGGCCCGGAGCTCTTCAACGGCACCGTGCTCCTGGGGGTGACTCTCGCGATCGCCAGCTGGGGCAACGTCCTCTACGTGAGGACGCCGGCGGATGCGAAGACGTCGGTCTTGCGCCTGCTATTGGGAGTCGCCACCCTGGCCTCAGGCGCTGCCTGGCTCTGCTCACGATTCAGGTGAACAAAAGTTAATCGCGGCCCAGACACTCACAACCGGACGGTGCCCGGTCTGGTGCTGAGGCGCGCTGTGCGAAGCGTGCAGGCGGGCCAACGTCCCGGTACCGGTAAAAATACCGTCCTGCGCATCGTCGGCCAGCCCCTGTTCAGCGCCGAGGTACACCCCCACGAAGAGGAGCGGTGCAGGGCCTGCGGCCACAGCCTTCGCGCGGCCGAGCTCTTCAAACCTGCGACTCGCGCAATACCGTGATCGATTGCGTTGCCTCGCTGCATTTGTGGGATGACCATGCACCCGGCCCAAACTCCCGAGCCCCGCTCCAGTTCCACGCCGATCGCCTCCCCCCGCTCCGGCCCGCCTCGCCCGCGCGATGGCGGCCGCGCCGTTTCCCTACCTCGTGCCGTCTCGGGGCTCGTGCTGGGCGCCGCGTTTCTCGCATGCGGCGGCAACGGCAACGCTGGGGCTGCGGGTGGCGCCTTCGGCGTGCCCGGTGGGGCCCCTGCCGATAGCGCCGCTGCGCCCATGGGTAACGGCAACCCTGGCACGGGGGGCACCGAGGTCGGCACGAACGGTCCCGCCAGCAGCTCACAGGCCGGCAGCAGCGAACGGCGCGGCTCGATCGCGATCGACACCCCCTTGGCGGGCAACGGCACCCCGGGCAATGGCACCCCGGACGACGGCGCCGCCACGCCGGTGGGCGTCCCGGGTCCCATCGAAGAGCCGCCGGTCGGCGCAGAGCCCGATGCCAGCCTGATTGGCTTTGCGAGCGTCGCAGCGGCGGGACTGGACACCACCACGGGTGGCGACGGAGGAGAAGTGGTGACGGTCACGACGTTTGCGGACCTGGAGCGGCAGATCTCGAGCCCCGGCGCGCGGGTCGTTCAGATTCAGGGCACCATCGCCAGCCCGGACGAGACCTTCGTGGGGCTCCGAGTGGGCTCCAACAAGAGCATCATTGGACTGGGCGCGGATGCAACGCTGGAGCACATCGGCTTCGACGTCACGGGCTGGGGTGACGCGGAGACTGGGGCGCTCGCCGACTTTTGCGAGCCCGAGTTCGAGGGGCAATTCGCCCCCGTCTCGAACGTCATCATCCGCAACCTGACCTTCCGCGACACGCTCGGCGGCAGCAGCGACGCCGACGCCATCGTGGTCCAGTGCTATGCCCACCACGTGTGGCTCGACCACAACACCTTTCTCGGTGTACCCAACGGCAACGACGGCGCCATCGACATCAAGCGCGGCGCCGACTGGGTAACCGTGTCGTGGAATCACCTGCTTGCCTGGGACAAGTCGATGTTGCTCGGGCACGACGACGCCAACGGCGTGCAAGATCGCGGGACGCTTCACGTCACGTACCACCACAACTTTTTCGACAATACCCGGCAGCGCCATCCGCGCATTCGTTTTGCGCACGCTCACGTGCTCAACAACTACCTGTTCAACGACGCGAGCGTCCCCAACCGTACGGCCTCCTACTTCCTGGTGGCAGGCGTCGAAAGCAACGTCCACGCCGACGGCAACCTCATCGAGCATGCCCGGGAGATCTACGTGGTGGGCGAGGAGAGCAGCGCCGATGCGCTCCTCACCTATGCTGACGATAACCGGGTCGTCGCGCTGAACCCAGGCGCCGAGTCCCTGTTCCAGATGGAGTCCAACGGCCAGGCGTTTGACCCCTCCAGCTTCTACCCCTACGCGGTGGAAGACGCGGCCCAGCTCGCCACGACGGTCCGGACCTTCGCGGGCGCCGGCAAGCTCTGAGCCGCCGAGCAGGCCTCTTCTTCGAGGCGAGGCGTTTTTGCCGGCAGCGTTGAGCTAAGCGGCGAGCTTGCTAGTCCGCTCGAACGTGAGTCATGCGCCGATAATTTCGTTTAGCCCTTCGATGGCTTGATTGAGCTCCTCTGCAGACACACGTCCCAAACGTTTGCCGATTCGCTCAACGGAGAGCGTACGGATCTGGCTGATCTTGAGCCAAGACGGCTTCTTCAGCTTTGGACTCGCCAGTTCCAGAGTCAATGGGAAGCCCGCTCGTTGCTGTTGGCTCGTGAGCGCCATGGCTATGACAGTTCCCGAACGTTCGTTGAATACGTCGTGACTGAGGATCAACACGGGCCGAAGCCCGGCCTTTTCACGTCCACGCGTGGGGTCGAGATCAGCCCAACGCAACTCGCCCCTCAATATTCCGGCCATGCCGCCCCGTCTGCCTCCCAACCGAGCTCTGCAAGT
>JAYTOL010000245.1:0-247359 GCA_043747815.1 Deltaproteobacteria bacterium | reverse complement strand
ACGAGAACCGGCCCGGAACCGTAGTTTCTACGGTGAGGACCGGAAGCGCAGGGCGACATAGCAGATGGCCGAGATCTTCGGGGGTCGTGCCGTTTTTCGGGATGGGACCAATGAACAGACCCGCGCAGCGGGGGCGGAGCGAAACCCGGCACGGATTCAGGGCATGAGGCGCTAGATGTGATTCGCGGTATGCCTTTACATTGCCCTCGATTCAATAGAATCGAGGTACTACGCTAGTGCCGCGATGCTCGGCACTGGACGCTACGATTCTGAGGCAGGGCGTTAGCTGGATGCGGCGCTGGATCTCGGTATCGACGTTCGCATGGCTCGGAGTGCTCGCGGCGTGCGCCGAGAGAGCGCCCGACACGCAGGCTCTGGCGCTTTTGCCGTGTCGGTTGGACGGGTTGGGCGTCGAGGCGAAATGCGGCGAGTACTCGGTCTTCGAAAATAGAGACAGCGGGCAGGGCCGGCAGCTCCGCTTGCGCGTGGCCGTGGTGCCGGCGTTGGCGGCGAGCCCACGCGTCGATCCGCTGTTTGTCCTGGTGGGCGGCCCCGGCCAAGCGGCGACGGAAGCGGGGGCGCGGGTCGCGGAGGCGCTGAGAGACGTGCGGGAAAAGCGCGACATCGTGCTCATCGATCAGCGGGGCACGGGTCGTTCAAATCCGCTCGATTGTCGTTCGGACGAGGAGCAGCCGCTCGCCCGACGTTTTGCGCCGGTCGCAGAAGTGGCGGAGGCGCGCGCCTGCCTGGCGAGCTTGGACGCAGACACCACGCGCTACACGACCCCCATCGCGATGGATGACCTGGACGAGGTCCGCCGCGCGCTCGGCTACGAACGCATCAACCTGTGGGGAGGTAGCTACGGCACACGGGCCGCGCTCGTCTATTTCCGGCAACATCCGAGTCACGTGCGCAGCTTGGTCCTGGATGGCTCGGCGCCGACCGCGATGATGCTGCCGCTGTTCGTCGCACGCGACGCAGAGCACGCCCTCGACGATCTGTATGCCGACTGCGAGCGGGATAAGGACTGCAACGCCGCTTTCCCGGGAGCGAGAGCGGCGCTCGCGAGCTTGTTGCTCCGCCTCGGCGAGCAGCCTGCCGAGGCGCGCGTCGCGCACCCGCGCACGGGTACCTTCGATAGCTTCCGCATCGAACGCGAGGGCCTGGCGAGCGTCTTGCTGAACCTGCTCTACGTACCCGAGCTCGCCGGGCTCATCCCCCTCGGGGTGGACAGGGCCAGCCGCGGCGACTTTGGCGCATTGATCGCGAGCGCGGAAGCTTTTGCCGGCGCCGTGAGCCTATCGACGGGGATGTTCCTATCCATCGTCTGTGCCGAAGACCTGCCTCAGATCACGGATGAGATGGCGCGCGCAGCCACGCAGGGGACATTCCTCGGTGGAGAGTGGCTCGGCCGCCTGCGCGCCGAATGTGCCGCATGGCGCGCAGGCGAGCTGCCAGGGACTTACTTCGAACCGATCGGAGGTGAGGTGCCGAGCCTCCTCTTGTCGGGCAAGCTCGACCCCGTGACGCCGCCGGTCTGGGGCGAGCTCGTCGCGAGCCGGCTCCCCCAGTCACGGCACATCGTGGTGCCCGGCGCGGGCCACGGTGTAAGCTCGCTCGGTTGTGTCCCGGAGCTGATCGACGAGTTCTTGGAGCTGCTCGCTCCGCAAGCGCTCGACGCGAGCTGCGTAGAACGTCTGCAGCGGCCGGCGTTCTTCACCAGCCTGGCAGGGCCGAGCCCGTGATCGTCATCGAAGGGCTGGAGAAGCGATATGGGGCCGTCAAAGCCGTCAATGGGGTCAGCTTCAGTGCGGCTGACGGCCAGGTGACGGGGCTGCTCGGGCCGAACGGCGCGGGCAAAACCACAACGCTACGCATGCTGTCATCGCTGGTCACGCCTGACGCGGGGCGCGCCCTGGTGGACGGCATCGACGCGAGCGCGCGACCGTCTCAGGCGCTGGCGCGGCTCGGCATGTTGCCCGATAGCCGGGGACTGTATCCGCGCCTCACTGCGCGCGAGCACCTGGCATATTTCGGCGCCCTGCAGCGCGTACCGCGACAGAAGCTCGCCGCCCGCATCAGCGAGCTCGTCACGCTGCTCGACATGACGGACATCATCGACCGCCGCGTCGCCGGCTTCTCGCAAGGCGAACGGACAAAGGTGGCGATCGCGAGGGCGCTCGTTCACGGGCCGCAAAACGTGGTGTTGGACGAGGCCACCAACGGCCTGGACGTGATGAGCACGCGGGCGATGCGAACGGTGATCCGAGAGCTGGCGCGGGCTGGCACCTGCGTGCTCTTCTCCAGTCATGTCATGCAAGAGATCTCCGAGCTCTGCGACCACATCGTGGTGTTTGCGCAGGGCCGCGTGGTGGCGGAGGGGTCCCCGGGCGCGCTGCGCCAGCGCACCGGAGAGGACAACTTGGAGAATGCTTTCGTGAAGATCATCGGCACGGATGTCGGCCTGAAATGATTCGCCTGATCTTTCTCAAAGAGATCATCGACCATCTGCGCGACAGGCGCAGCGTGCTCGGCTCCTTCGTGTTGCCCATCGTCGGCCCGTTGCTCCTGCTCGGCATCTTCCGGCTGCTCCTGGATTTGCAGAGCGATCGCACGCTCCAAGTGCCGGTGGTCGGCCGAGAGCACGCGCCGCGCCTCGTCCAATATCTGGAAGCCAATGGGGCCGAGATCCTGCCGGCCCCCACAAATCCCGAGGAGCTGGTGCGCCACGGAGAGGCCGACGTGGTCATCGTCATCGACCCGACCTACCCCGAGCGCTACAGAGCCGGCAAGAGCGCCCCCGTACAGCTGATCATCGATGACTCCCGCAACGAGTCGCACAAGAACGTGCGCAGGATCGAGCGCATTCTGCTCGCTTACTCGCAGAGCCTCGGGGCCCTGCGCCTGATGGCGCGTGGCATCTCGCCCGAAGTGGCAGCGCCCGTCGAGCTCGAGGAGCTGGACCTGGCGACTCCGGAGAAGCTGGCGGCAAACCTGCTCAACGTGGTGCCGCTCTTCCTGATGTTGGCCGCGCTGGTGGGCGGGATGAACCTCGCGATCGACACCACGGCCGGCGAGCGAGAGCGCGGGTCGCTCGAACCCTTGCTCTTGAACCCGGTGCCACGGAGCTCAATCGTCATCGGCAAGTGGCTGGCCACCGTCCTTGCCTCCACGGCCGTGGCGGTGGTGACATTGCTCGGCTTCATGCTCACGGTGCACTTCTTACCGCTCGAGGAGCTCGGGATGAAGGTGCTGCTCGGGCCCTATCAGGCGCTCGTGATGCTCGCCGCAGTGCTGCCCCTCGCGCTCTTCGGCTCAGGCGTACAGATGCTGGTCGCGACCTTCGCTCGCAGCTTCAAGGAGGCGCAGACCTACCTCAACTTGCTCAACTTGCTGCCGATGGCGCCCTCCATGTTCATGATGTTCAGGCCGGCGCAGACCGAGTGGTGGATGCTGCCGCTGCCCACCATGGCGCAGGTGGGTACGGTCGTCGACGTGATGCGCGGCGAGGTGGTGCCCCCGTGGCACCTGGCCGTCATCGCCTCGAGCTCGTTCGCTTATGCCGCGATCTGCCTAGTTTGCCTCGTCCGGTTGCTCCGACGAGAACGCATCATCTTCGGGCGCGGTTAGGCAGCTACTCGGGCGGCCCCGCAAGCTTACCCGAAACAGCGGGGCTCGCTCGCGCGACACCGTTCAATGGGGGGCTGCGCGTCGTTTGCTGACGTGCTCCATCAGCTCCGCCGCGATGGCCAAGGGGGGTAGGATCTTGCACGCAGCGCCCAGCAGTGCGGCGGCCTTCGGCATCCCATAGACGACGCTGCTGGCTTCGTCTTGAGCGATCGTGTGCCAGCCCAGTTGCCGAAGCTGCTTCATGCCTCGAGCGCCGTCTCGGCCCATACCCGTCAAGAGCACCGCGACGGCCGGCGCCGACCAGTGCTCGGCGAGGCTAGAAAAGAGCACATCCACTGATGGGCGATACGGCATGTCCACCGGTTCGGCCCGATAGCGAAGCGTGCCCCCGGCGGTCATCACCATGTGATCCGAGGTGCCCGCGATGAGCGCCCGGCCTGCGCTGGGCACGGATCCTTCGCGTGCAATCTCGACACCGATCGCGCTCCCACCGCGTAACCACGAGGCAAGGCCCTCGCTGAATTCTTTGTCGACGTGCTGGACGATGAGGATCGCGGCAGGGAAGCCCTTGGGCAGCTCCCCGAGGATCGTGAACAGCGCTTGTGGTCCCCCCGTGGACGCACCGATGGCCACCAGCGAAACACACTTGGCCAGCGGCACGGGCCCGTCCACGGGCGGCGACGGCTGGCAAACCTGCCCGAGCAAACGTCCCGCCGTGCGGAGCTTCAAGAACAGGGCCTCGGCGCCCGAAATCTGACCCTGCGCGTCGATGGAGGGTGCGTTCACGACGTCGAGCGCGCCTGCGCCCATTGCCTCGTAGACTTCCGCCACACGCTCCGCGTCGCTGTCGATCAGCAATATAACCGCGCATTGCCCTTTGGCCAACACCGCACGCGTGAACGCAGCGGGACTCATTTCGGACAGCGAGGCGCTCACGAGCAACACCTCGGCTCGCGAACCGTCGAGCTTACGCAGTGCCTCGCTCGCGCCGCTCGCCGACCAGATGAGCGAGTGAGTGCTCTGAGATAGTGCCCGACTGATCGCGGTCTGACTCTGGAGGCCAACCATCCCGATTTTCATGAGCTGGCGGTCCCGATCAGCTCTTCCACGGCTCGCACCAAGCTCTCGTCGTGGAAGCTGCTCTTGGTCAGATAATAGTTGGCGCCCGCGTCCAGGCCCCGCATGCGATCCTCCTCGCGGTCTTTGTAGGAGACGATGACGACCGGGATGGAACCGAGCTTCGGATCTTGCTTGATGGTGCGAACTAGCTCGAGCCCATTCATGCGGGGCATATCGATGTCGCTAATGACAAGGTCGTAGTCAGCGTTGCTCAGCGAGTTCCAGCCGTCCATTCCGTCGACGGCCACGTCGACCAGGTAGCCGTGATTGGAGAGCAGCTGACGCTCGGTCTCGCGCACCGTCACTGAATCGTCGACCACGAGGATGCGCTTCTGCGGCCGCGCCTTCACCACGGCAGCGCTGGCGGAGAGCTTGTCCATGCGCCCGGCCTGGGCTAGTTTTTCGATGGACCGGACGACGTCATCCACGTCGAAGATGAGCGCTGGCAAACCATTCATTAGAATAGCGGCGGCGGCAATGTCGCGTACCTTTCCCAATCGAGCGTCGAGTGGCCTGACGACGAGGTCGTGTTCGCCCAAGAACTTGTCCACTGTCACGCCATACCGGTGCGTGCGGTCCCCCACGATGACGACGCAGAGCTCGTCTTGGGCAGCGGGTGGCAGGCCGAGGTCCAAAATTTGCTGTGCGTGAACCAGCGAGATATTGGCGTCACCGAGCACGAAATACTGAGCTCTGCCCAAACTCTTCACGTCAGGTCTTGCCAGGCGCAGGATGCGCTCGATGGCAAGCAGTGGGAACGCGTAGGCCTCGCCTGCGACCTCGGTCACGACGGCGCGCATCACCGAGCGGGTGACGGGCAGCTGCAAATGAAAGCTAGTTCCGCCGTCTCGGTCGGACTGAACTTTCACGATTCCAGAAGCGGCCTCGACGGCGCTCCGGACCGCATCCAGGCCCACGCCGCGACCGGAGATTTCCGTGACTCGACTGGACGTGGAAAATCCGGGCAGGAACACGAACTCTAGCAGCTCGGGCGTGCTGAGCTCCGAGGCTACCTTCTGGCTCAACAGCGCGCGCTCCACGATTTTTGCGCGCACCTTCTCCGCGTCGATGCCGCCCCCGTCGTCGCTCACCGTGATCGCCAGAACCCCTGCACGGTGTCGGGCCTCGAGGCGGACAGTTCCGAGCGCCGGTTTTCCCTTGCTGAGTCGCTCTGCTTCCGGCTCGATGCCGTGATCGGTGGCGTTCCGGAGCAGGTGATTGAGCGGTGCCTCCAAGCTCTCGAGGACGTCACGATCGACATCTGTCGCTTCGCCGGAGATCAGCAATCGCACCTGCTTTCCCAGCTGACGCCCCAGGTCTCGCACCATTCTCGGCAGCCCATGCACACAGTCGCCGAACGGCCGCATTCGGCTCTTGAGCGCCTCGCGATACAGTCGCTCGCTGAGGTCGTCGACCCGACGCGCATAGCTCTCCAAACCGTCGATCTGCTCGACCAACAGCCTGCGGCATTCGAGAGCGCGCGCCTTGGCGTCCACGACGATGGCAGCCATCTCGGGGTCAGAAGCAGCTTCCGTGCGTCGCGTCAGCATCTCTAACACATCTGCGAGATCGCTCTGTTTGCGCTTCAACCGCTGCATCGAGCTGCCGAGCGTCTGGACGCGCCGTGATTCCACGAGGGATTCGCCGGCGAGCCCCATGAGCCGATTGATGCTCTGCGCGGCTACCTTGACCACGCGATCCTGAGGATTGGCTGGGGATTTCGGCCTTGCGGTGGCAAGCTTCGGGGTCTCCGCGAGGGCGTTTTGCTCGACCTTCGCTGCGGAAACCGCGCCGAGCACCACGGGCGCCGCATCCGGGATGGGCTCGCCTCCGGCGGCTCGTTCCAGTCGCTCCACCAAAGCGTTCGCCAAAGAGCCCTTGACCGCATGCCAGCCTGCGAGCCCAACGGCGGGGTTCTTGGGGATTTCCGCCAGCACATCGACGGCTTCGAGCAGGAGGTCCACGTGTCTGCTCCCGAGTACCAGGCGCTGCTCCTGAGCCGCCACGAAGCACTCCTCCATCGCGTGGGCGAGACGCGTGGCGACACCGATGCCGACGATGCGGGCTGCGCCCTTGATGGAATGAGCGGCGCGCATCAGCTCTTCGAGCGCGGCGCTATCACCTGCCTCGAGCTGCACGAGGCCCCTGCTGAGGGCTGCGGCGCAAGATTCCGTCTCGGTGTAGAAAAGCTCCAGAATGGCAGCGTCCACTTCGGGCGGGATCGAGCCTGCCGGGGGGCGCGCAGAGCGCCGGCGTGGTCGCGGAGGCCGATCGGACGCGGGCGCTTCGGCAGCTTCCGCCACCGGCAACGCGACGAGGTCCCTTAATAGCGCCCGTGCGTTCTCGTTCTGAGCGGCGGCTGCCGAAAAGAGCTCGGAAGGTGACGAGGCGGCCATTGCCGCGAGCGCCTCTGCCGCTCTGAGCAGCACGACCGCGAGTGGCCCTGTCAGCGCGACCTTTCCGTCCTCCATGCGCTGCAAATTCGCTTGGAGCGCGTCGGCGATGAGCCGAGCCGCCTCGAAATTTACGATGCTGGCCGCGCCCTTGATCGACTGGGCGGCAATGGCGAGCTGAGGAAGTAGCAGCGCGGCGTCAGCTGTTCCGCTCGCCAGCTGATGCAGGCCCTGCAGGAGTACGGATGCGTTGCTGCCAGCGTCGGCAAGGAAGAGCTCGAGGAGCACGAGATCGGCCGGCGCCACGCTGAGCTCTTTCATCGTAGCGTCACCGCGAGCGCGCCAAATGTCTTCTCCAGGTCCAGATAGCCCACGGCGCGCTCCTCCCAACGCAGAATGTTCTTTACGTAGGACGCCGCGTCATGGTGGGTCGTGCCCGGCACGCCGAGTATGTCGCTGCGCGCAAAGCGGCACACGCCGTGGGCTCGATCGACGCCGAAAACCCAGCGCTGGTCGGCATGTTCGACGAGCAGCATGCGCGCCTCATGAAAGCGAGACTTTGCTGGCCGGTCAGCGTTGACGATCTGAAGCAACCCTTGCAGTGAAGCACAGAGCTCGAGCTGGCCATGAATGTTGACAATTCCGGCAAAGACGCGGCCCGTGCGATGAGCCATCTTGTGAACCTCGCGCGGCTCCGTCACTTCAACGACCGCCCGGGTATCGATGGCGAGCGTCTGGCCTTCGATCTCGAAGACGACGACCGACAGGCTGTCCGCAGCCAACACAGCCGTCGCGCTAGCCGCGAGCAGGCTCGTCATCTCGGCCAGGTATCCCTCTGGCGCCGGTCGGTCGAGGAAGGCTTGCGCGGCTTCCGCGAAGACCTCGCAGTTGTGACAGTGCACCACCGCGGCGAGCTTGGGGCAACTCTGGTCGCCCTTCACGCCGATGTCGTTCCAACAGGCGACGACAGGCAGCAAGACGCTCCTGACAGGCGTGACGCTCACTTAGGCACCGCCTTCTGTTGCAGGCGTTGTGCGCGCCTCAGAAAGTTCGAGGCAGCGGCTCGATCGCCGCGCCGCTCATGCAAAAGCGCCAGATGGATCAGTGAAGCGTAGTGAGTCTGCTCTAGGTACAAAGCCCGATTGAAGGCCACGACAGCCTCCTGTACGGCCCCCGCAGCGTTGCGAATGACACCGAGCAGGTAGTACGCTTCGGCGCTCGGGCCCCATTCAGAAATGTGGCGTTCGCACGCCGCGGCGGCGGCAGGGTCGCCGCGATTGGCGAGGTCCGTAACCATGGCCAAGGAGCTCCCCGCTGACCCTGGCGGCGGCATGACCGCGGGCGCTGGGCTGTCGGCCACGAGCCTGCTCCCTGTCGCTTCCCCTGCAAGCCGTACCGGAAGCGCCGGCGGGGCCTTCACTAGTGCCTCATGCCCTAAATCCGTGCCGGGTTCGCCCGCCCCCGCTGCGCGGGTGAGGGGCAGGGCGGACCCGGCCAGATGGGCAGCTCTGCATTCGGCACTTTTCTCTACATTGGTCGAAACCCGGCGCGGACTTCGGGTTTCTCCTACTAGCTTCGCTTGGACGGGCGGCGGCAGCACGACCCCGAGCGCTGGCGCAGCACGGGCGCTCCGAGCGGAAGCGGCACCGCTCAACGCTGGGTTCACGCGCGGAGCATTCGGACGCCGGACGTATGCGCAATAACCAGCGTCTTCCAGACGCTTGAACCGCGGATCCATGCTCTCGATGGATTCTGCATGCCCCCCGAAGAATATGCCGTCAGGTGCAAGCCACTTCCAGAGGTTGTCCAAGGCGCGCGCTCGCGCTGGCCCGTCCAAATAAATCAGGAGGTTTCGACAGAAGATAACGTCGAACCGCACTGAATCGGCGATCAGAAAGGGGTCGAGCACGTTACCTTGGATCAGAGTCACGGCGCTCCGGGCGACGGACGTCAGCTTGCGACCAGCGGCCACCGTTTCGAAGTAGCGGGCGCGTTGTGGCGACTCCGCTGTGCGGAAGGCATGTTTTCCGTACACTGCAGCTCGAGCGCGGTCCAGGGCTCGCAGGCTCACGTCCACTCCCAGCACGACAAAGCGCGTGACGGGCAATCCCGCCTCGAGCAGCGTGATGGCAGCCGAATAGGGTTCTTCGCCGGTTGCGCACGGCACACTCAATGCGCGCAGGATCCCCTCTGGGTGCGCCCTCCGCCACGAGCCACTCGCGAAGGCCGCTAGATCGCGGAACACGTCCTCATCCCGGAAGAACCAGGTTTCCGAAACGACGATGTCTTCCACCAGCGCCGAACGCTCTGTCGAGCTCTGCACGAGGTATTCGGCATAATCGTCGACCGTGTCGAGCCGGCAGCTAGCCATGCGCCCACGCACCGCAGCTTCGATCGCGGAACTGCCGATCGAGTGAGCCATCAATCCGATTTCACGGCTCAGGAGTTGCTCGATCCGTTTCACCGGTCGCTAGCCTCGCGTGAGAGAAGAACTCGGCAAATAGATTGCCCGAGCCCACCAAAATTCGCTCGGCGTGCACGATCTGGAAGAGGGTTCCGTCCTCCTGCACCACGTCCCCCAGATACGATGCGGACCCGAGAGATGCACCAGCGAGCGGGGTCGCTCTCAAGTGCCGCGCCTCCGTCACGTGCTCCGCCAACAGGCCTACTTGGATGCCACTCCCGCTGGGCAGGACGCAGTCAGTCAGGATGATGCGACTGCTCAGCCGCCTGGGGCATGCGTAGCCTCCCATCAGCTGACACAAATCGATAACTGGGGTCAGCACTCCGCGGTAGACGAAGCTCCCCTCGACACAAACAGGCGCTCGCGGCAGGGCACGCAGAGAAACGAGGGGGATGACCTCGATGATGCGCTGGCAGGGGATGGCATATCGCGTTTCGTCGACTCTCAGGATCACGACCAACATCGCGTCTCAGGGTGCCACGGTAAAGTAGGAAATTTCTTGCTTCAAGCCGCCGACGGCGTCGCGCAAGTTGCCTGTGGCACTATTGAACTCTCGAAGGGACGCTGCCGTTTGCCGGGCGCCGTCCGTGAGCTGAGTCATGGCCAGGCTAATTTGTGAGGCGCCATTCGACTGGCTGCGCATACCCTCGTTCACGAGGTCGATGCGACCACTGAGGCCCTGCACCTGTTCGATGATCTGCGCCAGTTGCGAGCTGATCTGCGCGACGGATTTCACCCCTCTACGCACTTCCTCCGTAAACTTGTCCATCTCCATCACACCGGCCGAGACCGCGCCCTGCATCAGGCGCACCATCTGTTCGATGTCCAGAGTTGCCACTGCTGATTGGTCGGCGAGACGCCGTATTTCACGCGCGACGACCAGGAAGCCGAGCCCGTACTCGCCAGCCTTTTCGGCTTCGATGGCGGCGTTGACACTGAGCAAGTTGGTCTGGTCGGCGACCTTCGTGATGGTGGTCACGACCAGGTTGATGTCGTTTGCCTTCTCGCGAATGACCGACAGCTTTGCCGAAATGGAGCCTGTCGACGACGAGAGCTGTTGCATGGTCAGGTCCATTTCACCGAGGCCCACCGTGCCGCTCTCCGCCAGCGACGCCGAGGTGGCCGCCACGCTCCTGACCTCGGTCATGGTGCTCAAGAGCTCCTGGCTCGTGGCAGAAATTTGTTTGGCGGCGGCTGCAATCTCCGCGGTCGACGCCGAGAAGGCGTTGACCGTAGATTCCTGCTCCTTGCTCGTGGCCGAGATCTGAGTCGCTGTCGACATCAGCGCCACGGAGGATTGCTTCACGCGCGAGATGAGCGAGCTCAGGCTGGCTGTCATGCCCTTGATGGCGGCGAGCAGGGCGCCCGTTTCGTCGTCCCCGTCCACATAGATCGTTGCACTCAGGTTCCCGCCGGCTACCTGCCTGGCGGCTTCTACTCCGAGCGATATCCGTCGCGTCAAATTGCGCGTGATGGCGACCGCGAGCGAGATATTGAGCGCCGCCATCAAGAAGGCGACCAAAAAGAGCAGCCCGGTCTTCTGCTCGATGACCTCGGCAGCGTCTGCTTCGTGCGCCGAGTTGCCCAGCGTCGCCAGCTTGACGACCTGATCGATCGCGCGCCGGTGCTCGTCGTAGCTGGCTCGCAGTGAACCATGCAAGAGCTCAGTCGCATTGACCTTGTCGCCCCGCTGCACTGCCGGAATGAACTCGCTATCGCGGATCTGGAAGAAGCGCTGAGCGGGCTCATAGGAAAGCTCCACGAGCGCTCGCCTCAGCGAACCGTCCGCCAGCGCGCCCGCCCAGTGATCGTGACGTGCCTCGTACTCCTGACGCAGCCGCGTGCCGCTCTGAATGAGGCCCGGCAGCTCCGCCGGGTCGGTCGCCTCCTCTATCTCGTGGACGAGCAGATAGGACTCGATGATGTACGCCGGTGGCGGCAAAACGTCGGCAATCAAGTCCTTACCGGAGACGATCTCCGCGTAGAGAGGCCCGTTCACCTTGACGGCGGCGAGCGTCCCGTGCGCCAATATGCCAAAAATCACGGAGCCGAGCAGTGACATCGCCACGAGGACCGCGAGCTTCATCGACAATTTCCACTGACTGAAACCTAGCATGATCGATGAGCCCTTTCAGGAGCTGTTAGCAGCGTATGCGAGTTCCTGTCGCAACCCCACGACGACGTCCCGAAGACTATCCGTCGCGCCGTTGAACTCCTTGAGTGAGGCAGCTGTTCGCCGCGCACCGTCCGTGAGCTGAATCATCGCCTCGCTGATCTGGGCGGCGCCTTGCGACTGACTCTTCATGCCTTCGTTGACCAACTCGATGCGGCCGCTCAGCTCCTGCACCCGCTCGATGATCTGGCCAAGCTGGCCACCGATCTGAGCCACCGCGAGGACGCCCTGGCGCACCTGCTCTGTAAATTTGTCCATCTCCATGACGCCAGTGGAGACCGCGCCCTGCATCTGACGAACCATCTGCTCGATGTCCAGGGTGGCGACCGCGGACTGATCCGCCAGGCGCCGAATCTCGCGTGCCACCACCAGAAAGCCGAGGCCGTACTCGCCGGCCTTTTCCGCCTCGATCGCGGCGTTTACCGAGAGCAGGTTGGTTTGGTCCGCCACCTTCGTGATGGTCGTCACCACGCCGTTGATGTCGTTGGCCTTCTCGCGAATGACGGATAGCTTGAGCGAGATCGTGCCAGTTGCCCCGGCCAGCTGCTGCATCGTGCCGTCCATGCCTTGCAGGCCGGCGCGGCCGCTCTCCGCGAGCTTGGAAGCGCTCGCTGCTGCCTGGCTCACCTGTTCCAGCGTGTTCTGGAGCTCGCGGCTCGTGGCCGATATTTGCTTGGTCGCTGCGGCGATCTCGGTGGTGGAGGCCGTATAGCTGTTGATGGTCGCTTGCTGCTCTTTGCTCGTTGCCGAGATCTGCGTCGCCGTCGACATGAGCGCCACGGACGACCGCTGCAAGCGAGACACCAGTGACCGCACGATGAGCCACCCGAGCCAAGACGCCATGGCCACGATGCCGAAGGCAATGCCGAAGAGCCAGCGCAGGCTGCTCTCGAGCAAGTCATTGGCTCGCGACTCATTGGTCTGGTTCCAGACCATCGCCAAACGGACCACCTCGTCAACGGCCCTGCGATGCTCGTCGTATCGGGTCTTCAAGAGCCCCTGGGCGAGCTCTCGCGCCAAGGTCGTGTGGCCCGCGGCAATCGCAGGCAGAAATTCCTGGTCGCGAGCCTCGAAGAAGCTGACGGCTGGTGTGTACGACCGCGACAGCATCGCCTCGCGGAGCGGGCCCGGCTCGAGCGCACCCAACCAAAACGCATGCCGCGTGTCGTAGTCCGTGCGCAGCCGTTGGCTGCGCTCGGTGAGCGAAGCAAGCTCCGCCCGGTCCTTGGTTTCGACCATCTGGAGAACGATGAGGTACGACTCGATGATGTATTCGGGTGGCGGCAAAACGTCGGCGATCAGATCTTTGCCAAGTACGATCTCCTGGTAGAGCGGACCGTTAACCTTGATGCGACCGAGCGTTACCCACGCAGTCATGGTATACACGATGAAACCTGCGAGGAAGACACCGACGAGCGCCGTTAGTTTGGTGGCGAGCTTCAAGTTGGCAAAGCGACCCATAACTATGACTTTCGAAGAAGCTGAGCTCTGTCAAAACATGAAACGAGCTTGGGTCTGTGTCGCTCTTTGCCCGCGCGGAGCGGGCCTGGCCGCTCGACGAAAAAGCGGCCAATGATGCTAGGATCTTAAGTGTTGGCGAGTGCTGACCGCCGAGACGCTGTGGGCAAACCGCCGCTCCCAACACAAAGCACGGTGGTTCTCCTCGTCGACGACCAGGCGATCGTTGCCGAGGCGATCCGGCGTATGCTGGCTGAACAGCCGGATATCGCGTTCCATAGCTGTATGGACGTGGCGCTCGCGATACCGACGGCGCGGCGGGTAAAGCCCACCGTGATCTTGCAGGACCTCGTGATGCCGGGAGTGGACGGTTTCACATTGGTGCGCTTCTTCCGCGCGGATCCACAAACCTCGAATGTCCCCATCATCGTGCTCTCTTCCAAGGAAGACCCGCGCGACAAGAGTCGCGCCTTCGAAACCGGCGCGAACGACTATCTGGTCAAGATCCCGGACAAGATCGAGCTCATCGCTCGAATCAGGGCGCATTCGCGCAGCTACTTGCTGCAGGTGGAGCGAGACGAGGCCTATAGCGCGCTCGAAAGCCTGAAGCGCGAGCTCGAGGCCTCCAACCTGGAGCTGGCCCGCCTTTCCAATCAGGACGGTCTGACGAGGCTCGCAAACCGGCGGCGCTTCGATGAGGCGCTCGATTCCGAGTGCCGCCGAGCGGGACGTGATCGCCAGCCCTTGTCGTTGCTCATGATGGATGTCGACTTCTTCAAAAAATACAACGACGCCTATGGGCATCCCGCGGGCGACGAATGCCTTCGGAAAGTGGCGCAGGCGCTGACCGGGTGCGCCCGGCGTCCGGCGGATTTGCCAGCTCGTTACGGGGGCGAAGAGTTTGCATTGATCCTGCCTTCGACCCACGTCGAAGGCGCGTCGCTCGTAGCTGAAACGGTTCGCCTCGGCGTCGAAGCGCTGGCCATCCCACACATTGGGTCAACCGTGGCGGCTCACGTCACGTTGAGCCTCGGGATTGCGACGCTGGATCCCGATCACCCCGTGGCGGTGAAGGAGCTGATCGAACGTGCAGATGCAGCGCTCTATGCCGCCAAGCGAGGCGGGCGAAACCGCTGGGCTGGCCATGTGCCGACGGGCGTGAAGGCAGAGTAGATTGCTCTCGAGCTAGTTTCTCGGCAGACGCGAGCTAGCCCGTTAATATTGGCGCGAGGCATCGCCTCGCGGCGCCCATGGCGGTGGCGCGAGAAGTTTTTTTGTGTGCCGGCCGCCCTCGGCGGAGTCCGTAGCCCGGACCGCCAAATTTTTCCAGAGCGCGTGCTTCGATCGCGAACGCGGCGCGAGGTGCTAATTCGCGTCGCGCGGGAGCTGCTGGATGTAAATGGCGTTTTGCTTGAACAGCGGCACGAGCACCTGCCTGCGCTTTTCGTCATAGCCGAGGTCCGCGGGCGATTCGAGCTCGGCGATCAGCACCTCGAAGGTGCCAGGCGCGGCGGGCGGCGCCTTGCTGATATACACGGTCGACGTCTCCCAGGACGAGACGATCAGGCGCCCGCCGGGTGTTTGCACCAGGCCATCGAGACCAGCGCCTGGCAACTTGGCCACGAGCTGACGTCGGCCCTCTCGGCTGACGCGGTAGAGCTCACCCGAGAGCGCTGCAACCCACACGCCCGCGGCGTCGGCGAGCAAACCGTTGGGCTGGCCCAGCTCCTTACCCTTGACCCAGGCCGTGGCAACACCGCGCGCGTCGATGGCATAGAGCGCGTCTGCGCCATTTTTCTGTGGATCGGCCAGGCCTTTGATTTTGCCGAGACCGGTGTCCGACACGTACAACGTGCCATCGGGAGCTGCGGCGACGTCGTTGAGGAAGCCCGCCGACGGGATCGCAACTTTGCCGAGCGCCTGCCCGCTCTTTCGATCAAAGCTGCGCACCACGTCGATGTCTGCCACAAAGAGCTTGTCGCCGACCAACGCCATCCCCTTCGGCGCATTCAGCAACGTCCCCGAAGCCGTGCCGTCGATCCATTTGAGCGCCAACAAGCTGCCATCCGGCGCCACTCGCGAGATGAAGCCGTTGCCGTCTACGTCCGCCGCGCCGCCGTTGACGTTGCTCACTATGTACACGTCCGCCACCGCGTCGTGCAAAATCGACTCGGGGGCTTCGAAGCCGACGCCTCGCAGAAAGATGGGCGGCACGGGAGCGAGCGGCAAAACCGCGGGCGCCTCGACCACGGTCTCAGGCGGCGCCTCGACGATCGACCCTGGCGCCGCTGCAGGTGCAGGCTTTCCGCACCCCGTGAGGCTACCGAGCACCAGCGCCGCGGGGGCAACCAGCCAGAGGCGATGGCGTCTCAATCGCAGCATGGTTGACCTGAACATGCCGGAATGAAAAAAACAAGCGCGCCGCCGTTCCCCGCCGAGGGAGTCCTCCAATGAACATCATCCTGCTACAACCTGACGAAATACCCGCCTCGGGCGAGGTCGAGCTGACGGACCACCGCGCCCTGCACCTCATAAAGGTGCTCAAGGTGGCCGTCGGTGACGCGGTACGCATCGGGGTGCTCGACGGACTGCAGGGTCAAGGCGAGGTGATCGCGCTCGATGGCCGCCGCGCCGTCACGCTGCGCTGCCGATGCGAGGAGGAGCCTCCCCCGGCGGGGTTCGACGTCCTCTTGCTCGCCTTTGCGCGACCGAAGGTGCTGCTTCGCTGTCTGGAGCATGCGGCCGCGCTCGGCTTTGGAAAAATCGTGCTGTTTCGGAGCCGGCGGGTCGAGAAGTCGCACCTATCGAGCCACGCGATCCAGGCACCGGTGATCGAAGCACACGTGCGCCGCGGCCTCGAACAATCACGCCGCACGCGCCGTCCGGAGGTGCACTTCGTGCCGCGCTTCCGCGAGCTCTGCGAAGCAGGATTGGACCAGCATGTACCGATAGCAAATCGCTTCGCCGCTGACGCTGACGCTGACGAAGAGGCGGCTCTGAGCCGCGTGGTCGCAGGTCCCTTGAGCCTCGTGATTGGACCGGAGGGTGGGCTCGTGGACCACGAGCTCGAGCAGCTCTCCTTGCACGGCTTTCGGCTCGTCCGCGCCGGTCGCCAACCTCTGCGCGTCGAGACCGCCGTCGCTTACCTCACGGGGCAGCTCCGCGCTGCCCAAGCCCGCGGGACATGAGGCGCTCCTCGAGCTTCGTCAGCGCGGCAGGGCACCCGCTCACTCGGCGGCCTTCGGCAGCGGATCAGCTGGTCCATCTCCTAGAATTTGACCGAGCTCGAGCTCGCCGCGGTCTTCCGTACCTTTGTTGCGCTTGCGCCGCCCGAGCCACTCTCGAACGTCGTCGAAGAGCGAATACACGACCGGGACAGCGAGCAACGTGAGCAAGAGCGAGAGCGTCTGGCCGCCTATCACGATGCCAGAGATGTTGCGGTTGTTGCCGGAGCCGATACCGCGCGAGAGCGCCAGCGGGATCATGCCCGCGACGAACGCCATGGTGGTCATCAAGATCGGCCGCAGACGATCGCGGTTCGCCTCGAGAATAGCCTCGATGCGCGTGCGTCCGAGGGCGCGCAGCTTGTTGGTGTGGTCGATCTGGAGGATGGAGTTCTTCTTCACCACGCCGAAGAGCACGAGCAAGCCTAACGCGGACATCAGGTTTAGCCCCTGCTTGAACAAGATCAGCGACAACAGCGCGAAAGGCACCGTGAGCGGCAGCGAGATCAAGATGATGACCGGATACAGCCAGCTCTCGAACTGAGCCGCCAGGATCAGATACATGAACACGAAGGAGAGGCCGAAAGCGAGCGCGAAGCCCGCGCCGAGCTCGGAGGACGACTTGGAGCGCCCCGTCGGCACGATCCGGTACTCGGCCGAGGCGTGCTGCTTCGCAAACGCGTCTTTGATGACCTTGACCACGTCGCTCTCGCCGAACCCGGGCGCGACGTTCGCCATGAACGTGACCTGGCGCTGTCGACCCAGCCGGTTCACCTGCGAGGGCCCGGTGCCTTCCGCGGTGCTCACGACAGAAGTGAGCGGCACCGTGCCGTACTTTCTGGAGGGGACGGTCATGAGCGCTATGCCGCTTACGTCGCGCCGGTAAGCGGCGTCCGCGCGCAGCCGAATGTCGTATTCCTCTCCGTGCTCGGCGAAGGAAGAGGCCTTCACGCCGGCGACCAACATGCGCAACGTGTCCGCGATGTCCGCCACGCTGACCCCGAGGTCCGCCGCGCGATCGCGATCGATAGAGACTTTGATCTCGGGTTTGCCCGTAATCAGATTGGTGTCGTAATCGACCACGGAGGGGTGGCTCTTGATCTCCGGGCCCATCTTGGCCGCGAGCTCTTCGAGCTTTTTGAGATCGGGGCCCGCGACCACGTACTGAACCGCGGCGGTCGCCGCGCCAGCGTTGATGGCGGCCACCTCCGCCACACCCACCCGCAACTCCGCCGGTAGCTTGGCCAGGATTTGCTTGCGGGTCTGGTCCATCAGCTCTAGCTGCGAGATCTCACGCTCGCGCGGATCCGTGAGCGCCACGTAAATTGTGGCCAGGTTTTGCACCTGCGCGTCGCCGCCCGCCACCGTGGCCACGGTGTGCGCGACGCCGGGCAACGCACGCACCTCTTGGCTCACGCGCTCCGCGATCAAGGCGGTCTCGCTCGCACTGGTCCCCTCTGGAGCCCTCAGGCTGACCTCGAATTGGGCCTGGTCGTCGACCGGGACGAAGCCGGTGGGCACGTGCTTCATGAGCGGACCGCAAGAGCCCATGGACGCGCAGCAGCAGAGCACGATCACCCACCGGTGTTGCATCGACCAGGTCAGCATGCGCATGTAGCGTCGCTCGATGGGGCGATAGAAGACGTCGACGATTCGGCTCAGGCCCTTGCCCTTGTCGTGCCCGTTTTGCTTCAAGAGGCGCGCGCTCAGGGTCGGGGTCAGCGCGAAGCTCACGAACATGGACACGCCGACGGCGAAGGCCATGGTGTAGCCGAAGTTTTTGAGGAAGCGCCCGGGGATTCCGCCCACGAAGGCCACCGGAACGAACACCGCCATCAGCGACAGGGTGGTCGCGAGCACAGGTAGTCCGATCTCCCGCGTCGCCAGCACGGCGGCCGGGAAGGGCTTCATGCCCTTCTCCTCGATGTAGCGCACGATGTTCTCGAGCACGACGATGGCGTCGTCGATGACGATGCCGACCGCGAGGGCCAGCGCCAAGAGCGTGAGCATGTTGAGCGAGAAGCCCTGAAACCACATGAGCGCAAAGGTGCCCACGATCGAGATGGGGATAGAAATCGCCGCGATCAGGGTGCTGCGCACGTTGCCGAGGAACAACAACACCACCACCGCGGCCAGCAGAGCGCCCACCACCAAATGCTCCTTGACCGAGCCGACGCCAGTGCGAATCGACGCGGAGTTGTCGCGGATTACCTCCAGCCTGATGCTCTGGGGCAGGGCCCGCTTGACCTCGTCCAAGCGCGCCAGCACCGTGTCGACCACCTGCACCGTGTTCGTGCCGGATTGTTTGCGGATCGAGAGCACCACCGTCTGCTCCCCGTCGTAGCTAGCCAAGCTCGCGAGGTCTTCCTCCCCGTCCTCGACCTTTGCCACGTCTGCGAGGCGGACGGTGTGGCCCGCCTCGTTGCGCAGCACGATGCGCGACAGCTCATCCACTGTGCCCACGCGACCCTGGATGCGCAGCGTGATGGCTTGCGGCCCCGTGTCGACGCTGCCGCCGGGCGTGGTGAGGTTCTGCGACGCTAGCGCGCGCTGCACGTCGACGGCGCTCAAGTTCTGTGCGCGCAGCTTGATTGGATCCATGCGCACGTGGATCTGCCGAGCCCGCCCGCCGATGATCGTCACTTGCCCGACCCCGGAGATGCTCTCGATCTGACGGCGTACCGTCTTGTCGGCGACCTCCGTGACCTCCCGGATGGGTAGCTCGGAGCGCAACGCCACGAGCAGCACGGGGGAGGCTTGCGGATCGACCTTGCTGACGATCGGCGCGTCGATGCCGCGTGGCAGGTCTCTGAGCACGTTGCTCACCTTGTCGCGCACGTCTTGGGCGGCGACGTCCGCGCCCTTGTCGATCTTGAAGGCGATGGCAACCTGAGAAAAACCCTCGCTCGAGGTGGAGCGGAGCTCGTCGATGCCGTCGATGGTGTTGACGGCACCTTCGATCTTGTCACTGATATCGGTCTCGATCTCTTCCGGCGCCGCGCCCTCGAGGGTGGTCGTCACCAGCACGAACGGCAGATCGATGTTGGGAAATTGGTCCAACCCGAGGCGGGTATAACCCACGCCCCCGAGCACGACGATCACGAGCATCAGAACGCCGGCAAAGACCGGGCGGCGCACACAGATCTGGGCAAGCCATTGCATCGTCTCATGCTCCCTGTGAAGACCAGAGCGCGATGCACTCGACCGCGCTGCGGGTTGGTGCGGGCGAGCGCTCTCTGCCCGTCATTGTACTTTTTGCCCGTTGGTCAACGCGGCGGCGTCGGACACGACGACCTTGTCATCGAGCTTGACCCCGCGGAGGACCGCGACTCGTTCGCCCGTGACGGGACCCAGGGAGACCAGGCGCTCTTCCAGGCGCCCGTTGACCACCACGAACAGCCGGGACTGGCCGTCTTGGGCGATCACAGCTGCCTTGGGCACGCTCGGCAGGTTGTCGGTGCCCACCACCAGCTCGACGTCGGCGAACATGCCCGGCATGAGCGACCGGTCCTCGTTGGCGACGAGCGCCTCCACGACCAAGTCACGCGTGGTGCGACTCACCACGCCGGAGACGTAGCGGATTTTTCCGCTGAAGCGCCGCTCGGGGTAGGCCGAGACGCTAAAGCGAAGCTCCGAGCCCTCGCGCACCTTGGCGACGTCCGCCTCGGGAACCAAGAGCTCGAGCCGAATCGGGTCGAGCGATACAATGGTCGCGACCTTCGAGTCCTGCCGGACGAACTGCCCCACTTCGATGAAGCGCTCGGCGATGATGCCGGCAAATGGCGCGCGAATCACGCCATCACCCACGTTCTGGGCGGCCAGCTCAGCGCGTGCCGAGGCGGCCTCCACCGAGAGCGGTAAGGTGCGACACTGCGTCACCTTCTGCTGATACTCGAGGTCGCTGATCGCGCCCTTCTCTTTCAGCTTCTCATAGGTCCCGCACTCGTCTTGCGCTTGCTCTTGTTGCGCGCGAGCGCTATCGGCCTGGGCTCGCGCCTCCGACGCCGAGAGCTTCGCGGAGCGTACGTCGAGCGTGGCCAAGACTTGGCCCGGTCTGACCGCAGTCCCGCGTTCGACCGCGGTCGACAGCACCCGACCCGCGGCGTTCGCCGCCAGATCGGCCTCGCGGTTCCCCCGCAAGGTGCCCGTCAGGCGCAGAGTGCGCGGCACGTCGAGCGCCGTGACGCCCTCGGTAGTCACCGCGACGGGGACGGCTTCCCGCGGCGCGTCAGCAGCCTCGGCAGAGCCGCGCTTACACCCAGGAACGGTCAACGCGAGCGCCAGGAACAAGAGCAAACTTGACCTAATCATGGGTTCGAGGACTCATCTCTCCGCGCTCGGGGCGCTGGTCGTGGAAACGGGTGCACCTACCGCGAGGCGCAGCGCCGCTCGGGCATAGGCCAAGTCGGAGTCGGCCTGAATTTGTGAAGCCGCCGCCAGAAAGGCGTCGCGCTGAGCTTGAGTGACGTCCAGTTGAGTGGCCGCGCCCGCCGCATAACGATCCTGAGAGAGCTCGGCCGCGCGGGTCGCTGCCCGGGCTTGCGCGCGCGCCGCGCGGCTCTTGGCGATGCCAGCCTGCACCCGCTGATACGCCTCGAAGGTAGCGTCGAGCGCCGCGCGCTCCGTGCGCTCGACCCGGACGGCCTGAGCATCGAGGGCGGCCTGCTGAGCTGATTCGAGCGAGCCCACACTATAGTCCAAGCGCCAGGCCAGGATGAGCTGCAACGAATAGCTGGACGCTTCCCCCCCGAAGCCTGTGGCGTTCGTCAAGCGCTCCTGGGCGGAGCCCGACAAGGTCGGGAGAATCGCCCGGCTGGCGGCCTTCCGGTTCTCCTCAGCCGCTTCACGCAGATGATTTCCGGCACGCACGAGCGGAGTCTCTCTAGCGCGGGAGAGCCAGCTCTCGAGCGAGCCCTCGAGGCGCAGGTCGTCCGCAGCAAAGGTCGTCGCGGCGGGCTCCGGGCTGAGGCCGCTGAGCGACTCGAGCGAGCGTGCCGATAGCGCTACGCCGAGCGCTGCGTCAGCCAGATCCTGCTCCGCACGAGCCACGTTGGCGAGAGCGCGTTCGTTGTCGAGCTCCGTGGCAGCGCCGGCAGCTCTGCGCGCGTCGACGTTCTTCTGATTGGCCTGGGCTAGGCCGATGCTCTCCTGGGCCGAACGGGCCAGGGCGGAGGCGCCCAGGAACTGATAGTACGCACGAGCCACGCCGCGTGAGACGTCGATGGTCGTCGCGTCGCGCTGCGCGCTCGCGCTCCGCTCGAGCGCCTGCGCTGATTTGTAGCGGTGATAGCTCGCCAGGTCGACGATCGGCACGTCGAGCTGCAGCAACGCATCGAGCTGGTTCTGCGGAGTGATCACCAGGTCGGGGCCAGCGTCCAGCGGCACGGCCACCTCGCGCTGATTGCGCGTGTAGACGCCGCGGGCCGTGAACGCCGGGATCAGGCGCGCCAGCGCCACGTCCGCTTCTGCAGCACGTTGGCGCTGGGTTATCGACGCTTCCCGCGCGTCAAAGCTCTGCGTCTCTGCGCGCTCCAAAAATGATTCGAGAGGCTGCGTGGCCTGGGCGGGCACCGACAAGGCGCACGAGAGGATCCCAAGACGGCCAAGTACTTTAAAACGTGGTAACCGATTCATTACAATGCTTCTCGAGCTCGGCGCTTGGGCAAAGCCGCGCGCGGACGAGCCCGGGGGGTGGAGGGGACGGTGGGGATGGACGCCGCGAGCAAAACATCGACGACCTCGCTCGCGAAGTCGGGGAGCGACAGCCCCTGCTTGTCGCGCGTGAACAGCTCGCTCATACAATATTGGTGGAGGCTGCCGAGCAACATCCGAGCCAGCACCTCGGGGTTCCTCTGCTGCAGCCGACCGGCGCGCATCTCGGCGTCGAAGAACGCGCCGATGGCGAGCACCAGCCGCCGATGGCGATCGCTCTTCTCAGCCACGCGGTCACCGCACATCTGGCTCCCCGGGTTCGACCAGGACATCATCATGACGGGCACTGCGACGCGCGCGAGCCGCAGAAACTGCTCGGCGAAGTCGATCAACGTCTGCCTGAGGTCGCCTCTACCGGCGAGGCTCGGGAGCCGCTCGACAAAGCCGAGCACCTCGTCTGGGTCGAACTGCATGGCGGAGCGAAACAGCTCTTCCTTCGATTTGAAGCGATGGAAGATCGTGCCTTCCGCGATGCCGGCGCGCTTGGCCACCTCTTGAGTGGTGGCGCGTATACCTAGCTCCAAGAACACTTCGCGAGCGACCTCCAGCAGCTTCTCGCTGGAGATGACCGGCGGGCGACCGCGCGGCCGACTCCTGGCGGCGACAGGTCGCAGGGTTTTGGGAGCGATTGGAGGGGGTGGACGCGCCATCTGACAATTATTGAGTTCGCACTCATATAGTCAGCGGCAGCTAGAGCGCAAGCCATAAGCTCGCGGGAGACAGAGGTGATGCCCCGATCGAGAGCGCTACGGTGGCGCGCCGGTAGCGCGCGCTGTTTCGAACGCGAGCCGCGCCCCCGCGAGGCCGACGGCGTCGCGAGCTCGGGGTGCCAGCTCGCTCCGTCGTAGTGCAACACGGTGCCGCCGCTGCCGGCGGAGACCAGAGGTGCGCTACGGCCGCGAGCACGGCCGCTCCTGCGTGCCCGGCTTGACCAGACTGACCCCGTCGACCTCGTCATTCTTCGGAAACGGCATGGGCGCCTTGCCGTCGAACGACGCGAGCAGCGCGACGCTCGACCAACCCCGCGACGTGAGCTCCACCTCCAGGTGATGCACTCCAGCTTCCAGCCGCAGTACCTCTCCGCGCGTGCGCCGCTCGCTCGCGCCTTCGGGCAGAGTCAGCTTCGCCTGGCCGTCGACGCTGAACCGCGCCTCACCCTGCGCCACCAGCATGAAGGGGATGTCCCGAGCGCGGTCGAGCGCCAGGCAAGCGTCAAAGCGCGCGGAAAATGCTCGGGCGTCGATGCCGGGAGCCGCGAGCGCGTTCTGCTTGTTCCAATACTGGCTCAGTTGGCGCTCAAAGCGCACCACCGGCGCCGCCTGTGGGTCGGTAGCGCTCATGTAGCGCGCTCGCCACGCGGGCCCGGGGTCGAGAACGGTCGCCGCCAGGAACCAGAGCGACGCCGGAAGTATGGCGATCGTCGCCATCCAGCGCGGGCTCCGGCAGGCGGCGCCGTTCGAGCCGATCTCTGCCTCGGTCTCCCTGCCCTGCACGCTCATGGCGTGCTCCTCGACGGCGCCGCGGCGGCCTTGCGTCGTGCCTTCTGCTTCATGTCACGTGCGATGCCGAGCGTCGTGCCCTCGCGTTCGACACTGACCACCGGCGCGCGATCTCGAAATTGCTTCAAACAACCGTCGCGCAGGTAGGTGACGTAAAAGTCTGAGCGCTGAGCCCGCCGCATGGCCCTAAACTCGAAGTTCGGCGGCAGATTGCGCGAAAAAAACAGCTTGGATCCGCAACCGCTGACCCGGAACGTCGTGTTCAGATAGGTGTCGCGCCGTGTCTGCCACAGCCGCTCTCTCAAGCGCTCGTTCAGCTCTTGATAGACGCTCCCGTAATATTCGGTCTCGTAGCGCCCCACGGCGCGCGCTAGCCCACCCGAGGCTCGGTTGAAGAACACGTGCTGATAAGGGTGCAGCCGCCACGACGCCTGAGCTTGGTCCGCGGCGTAGAGCGCGAGCAGCGCGGAGATCCCGAGGCGAAAGACCCGGCCTCGCCGGCGCACCTGGCCCAGGAGCACGGAGACCGCGCCTGCCGCCAACACAGCGAGCGGCGGGATGATGAACAGAAAATGACGCAGGCCGTTGTAGAGGGTGGAGCCTCGGACGATGGCGTATCCCGGTGGCAGTAGCACGGCGACCGCCAACAGCCACCAGACCCAGAGCACGGGCTCACGCCGCGACAGCCTGCGCCACGTCTGAAGGCACAACAGAGAGAGGCCGAGCACGAAGCAAGCCAAGAGCAGCTCCGGCAGTTGCACCAAGAAATAGGTCGGGATGTAGCTCCACGGCACGTGGTTGGAGGAGATCGTCTCGCCCGCGAGCAAGGTCGGGCTGTCGTAGACGGTGTAATTGCTGACGCTCTCGAGCGCAGCCGCCGGGCCCGCGATGGGGCTCAGCAAAGCGCGAGGCCAGAACGCCACCATCAGTGCCCATGCGCCCAGCATAGAGAGCACGCTACCGAGCGCGAGCGGCCTCAGGCGAGAGAGCGCGGCGAAACCTCGGCTGCGCCAGGTGGAGAGCGCCTCGAGCGCCAGAAACAGCCCCAGATACGCCAGCAAGATGGCGCCACCGACGCGCACCGACATGCCGAGCGCGAGCGCGACGCTGGCGCTGACCCAAAAACGCCAGCCCCCCGGGTCCGCCTGGGGCGACTCAGCCCTCGCGGCCTGCAGCACGCGCGCGATGAAGCACAGACCCCAGACGTAACCGGCAGCAAAGGGGATGTCCTTCGGGTTATTGAACTGGTGGCCATAATACACGGGCGTGAGCACGAGAAACATCAGTGACAAGAGGCCCCCTAGCGGGCCTGCCACCAAGCGACCCAGCCGCCACGTCCCCAGGAGCCCGAGCTGCGCGACGAACACGCACAGGAAGTGGTTGGTCTGGAACTCGTCCCACGGCGACACGCGCCGGAGCAGCGCAGCCGCCAAATCAAAGCCTGCCCCGTATGATGAACGCAGCATGGCGCGACGCCCCTCGAGGCCACCGGTATAAAACTCGAGCACCCGCTCGCCGTATCTAATGTGCGGCTCCTCGTCGTAGGTCAGCCCATAGTCAGACAGCGTGAGCAACATGACGAGGCAGACGGCGCCCAGCAGGAGCGCGCTCGCGAGATCGGCCTTGGGCGTCCGTGCCAAGCTCCTGCAGGCCTCCCGAACCGCGCCGGCCGAGCGAGTCAACAGGGGCTCTTTCCCCGACGCTCGAGTCATGGTCGACATGTCAGCTCTAGCGCCAGATGAGGACGCGGTCGACGAGCACGTGCGCCTTCACGCTGTCGTCGAACACGCGCAGCCGGGCCACCTTGCCCTGGTATTTCGCCACGTCCCACAGCACGGGGAACATGAAATCGGAGTCGTTGCCGTGGGCGGAGCGGGCGCTCTGGCCATCGACCAAGAGCTCGACGCCCACCTTCTGCTTCGAGCTCCCGCCGCCGACGAGCAGGCTCAGCACACGCCCGTCCAGGCTGAACTCGCCGGAGAGGATGCGGCCCCGGGCGCCGTTGCCGCCTCGGAGCGAGGACAGGAGGCCTTGGCCGTGCTCGCCTCGAAGCGCGAAGAGCTCCTTACGCTTGGCATCAGGGCCCGCCACAAACGATTTGTCGTCCCCCGCCCAGGCGTCGAGCGAAGCGCTCTCGAAATCGAGCGCACCCCCCAGCGGGTCGCGCGCTGCGCGGCCCAGCAAATCGGCGGTGTCGAGCTCGAGCAGCTCTTCGCCAGCCTGGAGCTGAGACTGCACCGCCAGCATCAGCGCTGCCCAGGGCTCTGTGTCTTCCCCAGCTGGCGGCCCCGGGGAGTGCCTCGAGAAGTATTGAGCTTCCAGGCTGCGTTTCTCCGACAAGTAAAATGACACGAGGCGGGCGAGCTGCTCGAGCGTACCGTGTGCGTAGTAGTCTCGTAGCAGCACGAGCTCGGTGCTGTAAACATCGCCTGCGAGGGCGGGCCGCAGCCTGAACACCTCGCGGCCCAGGTCACGCCACGCCTGCCGGTCCACCTGCGTCGCCCAAACGTAAGCGAGATACGCCTGCGAGGCCGAGCCGCGCGCGTCGAGCGCCCGCCCGAGCGCGGTTAGCTCTGCCGCCAGAGGCTCGTCGCCCGTGGCGCCGGCCTCGCCCTTGCGCTGCGCCTCGATGGCCAACGCGACCGGCTGACGCAGCCGCCGAAGCTCGGGGTGCAGCGGCGCCGGTAGCGCAGAGGGATACCGCGGTAGAGCACGCGCGTACTTTGGCAACGCCGCCGCGCCATCGATCTCGCCCAGGGAAAACCAACTCCACTCCTCCTGGCGCGCCTCCTTTGGCTGACCGGGCCGCGCCGGTTTCTGGCTCGAAACGCCGAGCGAGAGGCGATACGTCTCGGCGCCGAGGGAAGGCAGCGTGGTGGAGAGCTCGACGCTCAAGGGCTCACCGGGCTGGAGCTGGGCGGCGAGGCCGGCGAGCCCTCTGCCGAGCGTGGCAATGGCGCTCTCGCCCCGCCCGCTCGCCCCCTCGATGCGCACTTTGAGCCGCTCGGTTCCGCGCAGCTTACCCCGTGGCAAGAGGCTCACGAGCGTGGTCAAGGTGCGCCCTGCCCCGAGGCCCTGCCGCGGCGCGCGCTCGTAGGTCCATGTGCCGAGCAGCGCCAAGCTTGCCGTCAGCGAACGAAACTCGAAGTTTTGCAGCGGCGGAAAGTAGTCTACCAACTCCGACCGATGCAGTCCGAAGAACGAGTCGCGGCGCGCTCTCGGCAGGAGCCGAGGGTCGAGCTTGAAGTAGCCGGTCAGGAACTCCGGTGAACGGTCGAAACGCGGCCAGAAATTCGGAGGCACGAGCAGCCAGCTCGGCGGCGACGGCTGCTCATGGATGAGGTATTGGTAGAGGCGAGGCTCTGCGCCGATCGAGCCGCGCAAGCGGGAGCGATCGCGCCGGATGAGCGCCACGCTCTGATCGCAGAGGCCGAGGAAATCGATCGGGTAGAACTGCTCGTCGGACAGCCAAGCGGGTCCGCCAAAGTCATGCGTGACGAGTGAATACGCCGGGAGCTCCGCCGCCTTAGCCAGAGATTTCAGACGCTCGGTATCCGCGACACGCTCGCAGAAATGGCACCACGTGCGCGTCCCGAGCTCTCGCAAGCGCGGCTCGTGGTACTGCCACCAGAACCAGAGCAGCCCTCCCGAAACGGCCGACAGCACGAGCTCGTTTCGCAGCCGGCCGCGCGAGAGCCACACGAGGCCCCGGCCGAAGGTGGCCACGCCAAGCACAGAGAGCACGCCGACGGCCGGCATGAAGAGCGACAAGAACCGCGCGTGCGGCATCCAATCTCCCCCCGAATACAGCACAAAAACCCCGCCGGACAGCGCCGCCCAGGCCAGCAGCAGCTTTTGGCGGAGCCGTCCAAACAGCCCGAGCACCGCCAGCGGCAACGCGTACATGAGCCCGCTCGCCCGCAGGCTCGTGACCAGATACTCGAGGCCCTTCCCGAGCTCACGGCTCACCGGCTTGGCGTAAAATGTATTCGGGACGAGCTCGTGAAAGACCGCATAGTGGAGCGCGTGATAGGTGAGGAGCGGACCCAGAAATAAAGAAATCGCGCGAACCGCCAAGGCGACAAAGGCACGCGCGTGCCAGGCCTGCCCGAGCTTGATGGCGATCAGAGGCGCCGCGTACATGGCGCCTTCGGGCCGCGTGATGCTCAGCGCAAAGGCAGCCAAGCCAGACCACCCGACGCGGGTCGGATCTCGACTCTCCCGCACGTCCAAGAGCGCCATCCATAAAAGGAGCGCCGCAAACAGCGGGTTCTCCAGCCCCGCCACCACCCACACCACGAGCTCGAGGCACAACCCAAGGCCGAGCGCCATCAACACGTCCAGGGCGCCGACAGGCTGCCAGTGGCGGGCGCGAGGCGCATCGAGCCGCAACGCCCCGAGCAGCCCCTTGCCAAACCAAAGTGACGCCCCGAGCAGCGTCGCCCCTAGCCCCTTGGCCACCACGGGCAGCGGCAGCCCGAGCCAATGCAGGGGCACCAGCAAGAAGACCCAGAGCGGGTTCGAATAACCTTCCACCCAGGGGCCACCGGGCGCTGCCACGGGGCCGTAGCCCTGTGCGAGGTGTTTTGCGTACGCATAGCTGATGCCTGCGTCGTCGATCGTGAACGCCCACGCCGCCGAGAGGCTGTGCGCGATCCCCCAGGCGATCAGCCCCACGAGCAAAGCGCGATAGCCGCGACACGCCTCGCGCCGCCACACGGAAGACTCGGCGAGCCGCTCGAGCAGTTTAGCGATCGCCGCCCGCTTCATCCAGGTAACTTTGATAGTCCTTGATGACAGCCTGGTAAACCCAGTTGCCGATGATGTCGGCGCCGACCGACGTTGGGTGGGTCAAATCAGCCTGGCCGAGGCCGCGCTGCACCCAGCGCGCCATCGAGCCCTTGCCGCCCATCGCCTCGTAGGTGTTCCAGAAGGCGCAGCCCACGTCCAGGGCGGTCTTCCGCTGTTGCTCGACGATGTGCGGGATGATCGGCACCGTGATCAGTCCCCACTCGCTGTTGCGCGCTCGGTCCAGGGCGGACAGGATCAGGCAGCTCGCGCCCGGCAGTGCCCGCTGCGCCTGCAAGATCACCTCTTTCATCGTCTGGTGATAGTCGGGCATGGAATAAGCAAACCCGTCACCGCTCTCGTTGGCGCCGAACTGAAAGACGAGGAGCGCCGGGTTACGCCACCTGAGCTGGGTTGCCCAGTGCGCGTCGTCTTGCTTGTCGAGGAAGCGGATGCGCGCGCCTTGGATGCCGATCGCGTCCAGCACCACGCCCGGCTGGGAGCGCTCGAGCACGACTCCGAACGCGCGCACCTCGCCGCGCTCCGTCGAAAGCTCGAGCAGGTGCTCGCCATCCTCCACCTCCACTCGATAAAATGCCGAATCGTTCTCGGGCGCGTCCGTGTCGACGAGGGAGTGAAACGCGCCGTCCACGTTCACGCGCAGCAGCCCACCCCCAGGCTGCTTCAGGTAGGCCACTTCGAACGACGACACTTTGCGGCCGTAATTGCCCTCCTTGGCCGTGCCAAATTGCGCATGAATACCGGGCGGGCCCTTGAACGAGACGCCGCCGAGCCCATATAAGCCGTCCTTCAAGTAGGGGCCGACGATGCGGCTCACGCTCCAGCCACGCGTCGAAAAGCGGAACACGTCGCTATGAAAATATGCCGCCCAGGCGTTGGCCATCAGCACGAAGCCATGCCCCGAATCGCCGAACTGGTCTTGAAACTTGCGGCGCAGCGTGCTGGTCACGTAGTCGCTCGCGACCATCGAATCACCGTGATACAGGATGCGAGTGATCGCGCCGGCCTCCTTGCGCGCAGAGTGCGTCAGCGAGCGATAGAACGCATGCATGGCGCCGCTCGGGTCGACCAGCTTCACCGGCGGCTCATCCACGTCGATGGCTTCGAGGGGCGGCTGATCCGGGGCTGCGATTGGCCCGCGTCGGTTGCTTTCGAGGACAGGTCGCTCCGGCTGGACCAGCTCGGGGCGGTGCAGCGTCTCCTCGTCGAGGAGCGCCTCCCCGATGGTCGGCGGAGGCAAGGCAGCGACCGTTTCGACCGAAGGCTCTGGCGGGGGCGAGATGATGCGCAGGGGAGCGAGCCCCGGCACCAGCTCGCAGACGAACGCGGCGCCCATGACGAGCGCCACCGCCTGCACGGGCCGTGACCACAAGATATGGCGGGCCCGACGCCGGCCCAGAGCAGAGGAGCTACCGATCACGATCCAGCTACGGGCCTGCTGCCACCGTCGTCGGAATCAGAACCCAGAGCCAGAGCCGAGGCCAGGCCTCAGAACGGAGGATCTCGGGTCAGCTCCGAATCAGACTTGCTCGGGTCCTGCGGCTTGGGCGCTGGCTTCACCGGAGGCGGCGCCGGCGCGTCTTCCGGCGGAGCGGGTTTGCTCGGCTCATCAGAGTCCGCCTCCGCAGGCGCGACCAGCGTGGGTCGGACGCCGACCCGCTGAGTCTTGGCGGGTACGTTTATCCCGGGCTGAGGCCTGGCTTGACGCGGTAGCGCCGCGCCCGCGACGACCTTTGTCTTCCCGTTCATCACGACGGCGCCGGGCTTGGCGCCCTTCTTGTTTTTGCCGTCCGCGCTTGGCAGGTCCGCCACGTCCACCGCTTCGAGGTCCTCGTCCAATTTGGCGAGCTCGGTCGCGGCCCGCTGCCTCCGCTCGGCGTCGACCTCGGGCGTCTTCGCCACCTTGTCGAGCAGGCTGCGGCGTTCCTCCGGGTCGGGGGACTCCCCGGCTGCCTTGAAGATCTCGTCAGCCCAGCGTTGCTCGATGTCTCGGAAAGCGTCCGTTTGGCGCAAGGTACTGTCCTGCGGGATCTCCGCCAGCTTGCGGTGCGCCATGACGATGTTGCCGTCGGCGGCGAGGCCACGAGCCTCCTCCAGGATCCGGCTTGGGCCTTCTACCCCTCCAGGATTGCCGCTTTCGGCGACCTCTGCAGCCTCGGCCGCCTCCACGCGCACGCTCGTGGCGGTGGGTGTTTCTTCCGAGGGCCTCACCGCGAGCGCGATAATGACGCCCACCAGGACTACGGCTCCCCCGTAGAGCGCCATGGTACCGCGCCCCGCGCTGCTGCGCGGTACCCCCTCGGGAATGGCTTCGGCGGTTCGCCCTACGACGGGGGACGGTTGCGTCACGACGTCTTCGACTCCCGAGGGCACGAACTTCAATCGGACATCGCCCAGCTCGACGACGTCCCCGCTGCGCAACATGGCACTCGGCAAGTCGGCGCCGTTGATGCGCAGCCCGTTCGAGCTGCCTTGATCGAGGATCATCAACCCGTGCTCGGTGCGCAGCACTTCCACGTGCACTCGGCTCACGGAGGCGTCGTCGAGCGCGATCTGGCACTCTTCACCGCGACCCACGAGCAGCTTCTGCTCGAGCAGTGGGAAGACGGTACCGACGTTGGGGCCCTGCACGATGATCAACCGATCGGGCAGCTGGGCCGTCGAGAGCGCGAGATCGAGGGCTTTTGCTTCGACCGCTTGCTGATTTTCGTCCATCAACTCCAGGCGATAGTCGCCGAGCTGAATCGTATCGCCGTGTTTGAGAGGCCGCGTCCCAGCGACTCGCTCACCGTTGACGAAGGACCCCGTGTAGCTGTTTTTGTCCTCGATCACCCATTCCTCGTCACCTTCTCGGAAGATCCGAGCGTGCGAACGGGAGATGTTGCGTTCGGTCAGACGGATTGTGCTGTCCTCAGCGCGCCCTACCGAGTAGTCGCCGCGCACCAATTTGACCACGGTGCGGTTCGACTCGTCGTCGACCACGCAAAGCTTCCACATCACCACCCATTTTATGCCTTGAAACAAAGCTTCCGCCAAGAACACGGAGCACGGGATTTGCGTCCCCGGGGCATATCGAGCGTTTTTATGTCGGTCGTCGAGGCAGCTTATAGACCAGCCGCAAGACCAAATAGCTCACCATGAACGTCCGGCCGGACGTCTCGAATGAGAATATTGTCGCGACTAGGAGAGACTCGATTAGTGAGAAACACTACCACTACCATGGCCTCGGGGTCGCACCAGACGCTGGTGCCGGTGAAGCCGAGGTGGCCGAAGGCGCGGGGACCGAAACAGGGCCCCGCCGCAGAGTTGGCGGCGGCCTTGCCGTCGAAGCCAGCGCGGAGCGACCCTCCGGGCCGCGGCCGCACGAGCAGCTCAGCCTCCGCGCGTGTGAGCCAATCGGGGTTACTTCCCGAGAGCGCGTCCAGCATCGTCATCCCGAAGCCGGCGACGGCGCGCGCGGTTCCGAACAATCCAGCGTGGCCGCTGAGGCCGCTGCCCGTGAGCTCCCAGGCGTTGTCATCGTGCACGACGCCCCGGAGCTCTCCGCCGCGCGCGGGTACGAGCTCCGTCGGCGCGACGCGCGCGAGGAACGCTGCGCTGCCTATGCGCTCGCAAAAAGACGCTGCTGAGAGCAGCTCGAGCCCGCAAGGGACGCTCACCTCGCGTTCCAAGGACGCTTCCAGGCCCGCAGCGTCGGCTGACGTGAGCGCACTGCCGAGCAGGATGTAGCCCAGGTCACTATATACCGGTGCGAAACCCTCAGCGGGGAGCTCGGTGCGACATTCCGCGCGGCGCGCGTTCGCGCAGCTCCTGAGCCAGCCCCGCGCTTCTGGTGATGGACCCTGAGCGCCGGCGCCCAGGCGCAGATGCGCCTCCAGACCCGCGCGATGCGACGCGAGGAGCTCGAGCGGAGCGGCTTCGCTGGCCGTGCCTCGCGCCGCTTCCAGCAAGGAACCGAGCGGATCGCGCCAGCCAAAGGCTCCGGAACGGACCAGTCGTGCCGTCAGCGCCGCAATGACCGGCTTCGTGAGCGACGCCAAATCATAAATCGTCTCGGGCACCACGGGCCTCGTATCGGAGCTCGAGTGCACGCCGGCCGCGCCGCTCGCGACCCGCCACCCCCCCTCTCTAAATGACGCCACGCAGGCGCTGGCGCCGGGCGCGACGCCACGGAAAACCACCCAACGCTTAAGGACCTCGGCGATTTCGTCGTGGATCACGCGAGACGATCCTTAAACCGATCGAGAAGATGCTTTGACCCGAAAGTGACCAATGGCTGAGTTTTCCTGGGAGGCTCGTGGACGCACGGGGGAGCTCCGCGCCGGCACGATGGTTGCCGACAACGCCGAAGCGGTCAACACGCGGCTGCGCAAGCAGAACCTCAACCCCGTCAAGGTGAAGAAGAAGCCGCTCTCGATCAACTTCCAGATCGGCAGCGGGGTCGACGTCAAGGATCTGGTCACCTTCACGCGCTTATTCGCCACGATGATCGACGCCGGGTTGCCGCTGGTGCAATGCCTCGACATCTTGGCCAATCAGCAGCCCAAGCCAGCCTTCGCGACAGTGCTCAAGGACATCAAGCTGTCCGTAGAGGGCGGGTCCACGTTCAGTGACGCCTTGCGCAAGCATCCGCGCATCTTCGACGAGCTCTTCGTCAACCTGATTCAAGCGGGAGAGGCCGGCGGCATCTTGGACAGCATCCTCGGCCGGCTCTCGATCTACCTCGAGAAGCGCCAAAAGCTGATGCGGCAAGTGCGGGGTGCGCTCAGCTATCCGACCATCGTCTTCGTGATCGCGATGGGTGTCATGGGCGTGATGTTGACGTTCGTGATTCCGGCGTTCGAAAATATGTTCGCGGAGTTCGGCGGCGGCGCCCAGAACCTACCGGTCCTCACGCGCTTCATGGTCGCGCTGTCGCACGGCTTCATTACTTTTCTGCCCGTGACGATCGTGGCAGCGGTCGCCTTCGGCTTCGGCGCGTCCTACACGCTGCGCACGCCCCGCGGGAAGCGCATCTTCCATAAGACGCTGCTCAAGCTGCCGATCATGGGACCGGTGCTGCAGAAGATATCGGTGGCTCGCTTTACGCGCACGCTCGGCACGCTCTTGCAGTCCGGCGTGCCGATCCTGGACGCCCTGGAGATCTGCGCCAAGACCGCGGGCAACGTCACGATCGAGGCGGGCATCATGCACGTCCGGCAGCGCATCAGCGAAGGCCAAAATATGGCCGAGCCGCTCACCGAGGCCAAGGTGTTCCCGGATATGGTCGTGCAAATGATCGGCGTCGGCGAGCAAACCGGCGCGCTGGACCAGATGCTGAACAAGATCGCCGACTTTTATGAGGAGGAGACCGACGTCGCCGTGGGCTCCATGACCAGCATGCTGGAGCCCATCATGATGGTCGGTATCGGCGGCATGGTCGGGGTGGTGCTGGTCTCGATGTACCTGCCCATCTTCGAGCTGGCGGGCAACATCAAAGGCGACTGACTTGATGCCGAGCGCGGCGTCTCAGCCGCTGACGGCCGCGGCACCTCTCGCCCTACGCCTGGCGTGGGTGACCGGCTTCCGGCTGGTCCTGTTGTCGCTGCTGCTCGGGCTGCTCGGGCTGCTCAACTTCAAGAGCCAGCTGGCTTGGGCGACCTTCACCGTTCAGACAGCGCTCGGCACGCTGGCGCTCGCGTTCGCGGTCACCGCCTTGTACGCCGCTCTATTACGCAGCGGGCGCCACATGCAACGGCTGGTGGCGCTGCAGTTGATCGTCGACCCGGTGCTCTGGACGATGATCGTGTACCTGTCCGGCGGTCCCTCGAGCGGCGCGACCTCCCTCTACGGGCTGAGCTGCTTGACGGGCGCCATGCTCACGGGTTTTCGGGGGGCAGTGCTCGCCTTCGCAGTGGGCGTCACGTGTTTTGGCACGCTACTCGCTGGTCTCGGCGCAGGCATCATCCCTGCACCGCCCGATCAGCCCGCCTATATCTACCACGCGCAGTCGGATGAGTGGCTCTACGCCGGAGTCGTCAACGTGCTCGCGATGTTGGTGGTCACGGTGCTGGCGGGCAGCTTGGCCGAGCGTCTGCGCGTGACGGGGGGCCAACTCGCGCTGGCGGAGGAGCGCGCCGACCACGCGGAACGCCTGGCAGCGCTCGGGCGAGTTTCGGCGGCTCTGGCCCACGAAATCCGCAACCCGCTCAGCTCTATCTCGGGGTCAATCCAGCTGCTCAGGGTCAACAGCGCGCTGAGCCGCGAGGATCAGCGCCTGTGCGCGATCATCGTGCGGGAGGCGAGCCGCCTCAACGATCTCGTGACGGACATGATGAACCTCGCTCGACCGCAGAGGCCCCAGCTCGCCAGCGTGGATGCGGCGGCCACGGCGCGCGAGGTAGTGGAGCTAGCAGCGCAATCGGGGCGAGCCGTGTCGGACGTGTCCATCGAGTACGCTGGCGCAGAGCGCGCGCTGATCACGGCAGACTCGGCGCAGCTCCGGCAATTGATCTGGAACCTGGTGAGAAACGCGGTGCAGGCGAGCAGCGCGGGCAGCGGGGTGACGGTGACCGTGCGCGCTAACGCCGACGCGAGCGGATCGGCCGAGCTCTGCGTCCAGGATCACGGCGTAGGCCTCACCGAGGAGGCCAAAGAGCGGATCTTCGACGCCTTCTTTACTACCCGCGCAGAAGGGTCCGGAGTCGGGCTCGCGGTCGTCAAGCGCATCGCCGACGACCACGGCTTCTCCATCGGCGTGGACAGCGAGTCCGGGCGTGGCGCTCTCTTCACGGTCCACCTCGGACCTTTGATTGGGTTGCCCGTCGGTACGCCGATGATCCGCGAAGAGCGGCGGACGCTGTTTCCCAAACGCTAATAATGGGTGTCGGCCAACCGCCTTCGCCGGCCTGCGAGCAACGGCTCCCCGAGCTGCGAGGAGGCGCGAGAAGTGACCCTCCGGGAGCTCCGCCTGCCCGACCACCGCAGATCGTTTCGCCGGCAACACGGCTGGCTGCTAGGCTGAGCGCCGTGAGCTCGGCACCTCCCAAACGCGCCTCTCGGCGCCCGGCGCTCGACATCGAGAGTCGAGCGCGCCCGAGCGTGCCGCTCCGGCTGACCGTCTCCGGCGGCGCCCTGGGCCTCGAACTATACGAGGAGATTCGGATGGATCCCTTCGTGGTCGAGGAGCTCGCCTGGAGCTTGCCCCACTTGAAGTTCCCCATCGATCTGTCCGGAGGGGTCGACGTCTTTCGCCACCAGCGCGGGGAGCTCACCCGGTTGGGGCTTCGGGCGAGCTTCACGAGCTTGGCGGCCTACGCCCGCCCGCGCCTGCGCGAAGCCTTGGGTCGGGCCTGCGCTGCACCACAGATCTGGCCCCTGGATGCCGCGGTCGGTGTGGGCCTGAGTGGCGAGCTCGGGGCGTTGGCTTTTGAGCTGCGCTGGGCCCCGAGCGGGCAGGACCTGCGCTGGGTCGTTGGCAACGCACGCGCCGTCGGAGGCCTCGGCGTGCCCCTCGCTCAAGCCCTGCGCGTCGCCGAAACGCTGTTCTCGGGCCTGGCAGAGCGCCGCGGCCGCCTGCTCACCGTCACGGACTTGGGCCGGCGCTTGTCGCGGCAGCTCGCGCCGATCTTTGGCGCTCGGGCTCCTGATGGCAGCAACACCAGCATCGAGCGGCTCGAGCTGGATGCAGACGGGGTCAGCCTGCGATTGTGTGAAGGGGCAGAGCTGGCTCCGCTCGGGCCGCAGGCGGTCCAGGGTCTGGAGCTCGCTCGCTTGTGTATCGAGGCCGATGACGCGCTCGCGCAAGGTGACGTCGAAAGGGCGCGAGAGCACTATCTGTTCGCTCTCGAACGGGCGCCTCGGCATCCTGAGCTCGTGGCCCTCGTGGCGCAGATCGACCTCGCCCAGGCGGACCGAGCAGAGGCAGCGCTCGGCATGCTGGTGGATTGCATGCCGGCGACCGAGTTCGGTCTAACCGGCGCGGAGCTGCTGTCACGTGTGGGGGACACGCTCGGCGCGCGCCAAGCGGTGATCAACGCTGCGGCGAGCGAGCCCTATGCTCCGCTCGCGGCGGGCCTCTGGCAACGGCTGGCAGAGCTCAGCCCGAGCGCCGCGGAGCGGCGAGACGCGCTCGATCGCGCCGTGGCGTGTGCTCCGGCCTTGCAGAGCGTGCGCTGGGCTCGCTTCGACGCGCGCGTGGAATGGGGCGATCAACGCGGCGCGCTGGCGGACGCCGAGAGCCTAGAAGCCGCGGCGGCAGGGGCGCGCGCGCGGCACGACGTGCTGACACGCGCCGCCGGTCGATTGGTGGCGCGCGGCTACGTGCGACCCGCCGGGCAGCTCTTCGAGCGCGCATTGCGCTACGTGCCGGATGATCCCGCGGCGACGTTCGGCCTGGCTCGCTCGCTGCTCGGCGCTGGTCGCGGCGAGCGTGCCATGACCCTGATGGAGCGCGCCATCGAGCTCTCGGAGGCCGCCGGCAGTATCTGCGCGGGCGCTTGCATCGAGCTCGGGCAGCTGCTCGTCGCCCAATGTGGGGACCATCCCCAGGCCATCGCGCGCGTGTCGCAAGTGCCCGCCGCAAGCGAGCGAGGCCTCGAAGCTCTCGCGCTCGAGGGGCGCTGGCGCGCCAAAATTGGAGACCTGCGCGGGGCCTCGATGGCGTTCGCGCGCCTGCGGGACGCCTGCGAGCTGTCGGGGCGCGCCGACGTGCTTCCCGCGGCGGTGTCTTGGCTCACCGAGGCGGCTCAGTTCGAAGATCATAGCCTCGGTGATGTTGCAGCTGCGGAACGTCACCTCGCGTCAGCCCTGCGCATCGCACCCAAAAACCCTCGGGTTCGCAAGCTGTATCGCCAAGCCGCCGCCGCCCTCGCCAAACGCGAGCGCTGAAACGCGGCTGGGAGCAGCACAGCTCTAGCGCGGACGTACACCTCGTTCAGAACGCGTCGTCGTCGTCGAGGACGAGGTCCTCTGCTCCGTCGTCGAGCGGGGGCCGGCGCGGAGCGACGATCGAGGAATCCTCGAAGACTGGAAATCGATCGTCGTCTCCGATCTCGTCGTCGGCCCGCTCGCCTTGACTCCCCTCCCCGCCGGGCAACGAAACATCCCCGAGCGCACCCAGCGCAAAAGCGCCATCGCCCAATGTTTGATCCGACGTGAGATCGAGATCGAGATCGAGATCGCCGCCTTCGCCCGGCAACGATGTGAGCAAAGAGCCGACATCCAGATCGACGACCTGAGCCAGGTCTTCCCCGGTGTCCGGCCCATTCAGTTCGATGGTCAGACCAACTTCGCCGTAGGCCCCGTCCTCTTCCAGTTCCCCGATCTCGGCCGCCCGCTCCAGCCATTCGCCGTCGATCAGGTCGGTGTAGCCGTGCGCTTCTTGCAGGAGCAGCTCCGGATCGTCTGTGTCCAGCTCGGGGAGCACCATGGCTCTCAGCTCGGCGTCATCCAGCTCCATTTCCTCGAGCCCGGTCTCCTCGCCGTCCGCGTCATCGGGTTTTGAGGGGACGATGGACGCGTTTGTCGTGCGCACCCCCACCCGCGCGCGATGGAGCGCGACGTTCCAGCGATATGCACTCATCTTCCCAAGCTTAGTCACGGCTTAATCACAGGCTACCACAGGCGTGAAGTGCGGCGTAGGCAGTCTGCCAAAGAACGTGCCGAAGCGCGTGACGCGGCCAAGCCAGCTCCATCGAGAGCTGAGCTCAAGAGGCACGCCGGCCGGCAGACGTCGCGCCAGAGCTTCTTTTTCTTCTCCGATTGCGACAGACCACGCGATGACTTATGGGGCTTCCTTCATGCAAATTGCGGCGGACGACGTGCCCAAGAAGCGACCCCTTGAAAGTGTAGCCGCCAAGGCTCCGTGCCCGCGCAGCGTGAGGGCCTGGCGTGCCTGGCTGGGCGCGCTGGCAAATGACGCGGAGGCCGCGCAAGCGGCGGCGCTCGCCTACGAGCAGCTGGATGGCTCGGGGCGAGACGCCTGGATTGAAAGCCTTGCTCAAGACGCGCTCGAGTTGGGTGTGCCACGCATCGCCGTGTACGCTCCGCTGCTCGCTGTCGAAGCAGACGGGCAGCGGCGTGAGCGCATTCAGTCCGCTCTCGGTCCCGATGAGCTCGGCGCAGCCCCGCGGCAGACGACGCGTGCGCTGGTCGGCGTGGGCAGTTTCGCTGCCGGGCATGGCGAGCTCAAAGTCGCCGTGCTCATCTCGCCCCTGTACATGGACTTCGTTCAGGTGATGGCTTGCGGCTATGTCGTCGGCGAAGCGTTTGATTGGGTGCGCCACGATCCCATCGTGTCGACGCATTCGACGGTGCGCGCCGGCGATCGGGTCGGTGGCGTCGTGGTAGAATCGAGCCCGCTCAAGGGCGTCATCGATGAGCTCGCGCTCACCATCGTGGCGTACAACCGCACGCGAAGGCAGCTGCCACCGACGTTGCGCGCCTTCGCCCACGTTTTTGGCCCCGCGTTTGGGTCGTAGCCAGTGCAGGCCCGCTCTCGATCGAGAGCGGAGGGCTTCAGCGCGCCGCGAGGCAACCTCGGGGTGGCTCACGGCGTTCGCAGGCTTGGCGATCTGCGCGAGCTCGGCGGGCAGCGCATGTGCGCCGCGAGCTTCGCAGGCCCCTGCCACGCTGGAAGCCCCGCGCGCCGTCCCGGTTAATTTTGCTTTTCCACCTATCGACGGTGTCGTGGTCAGTAGTGAAACCACGCGTGGACGCGCCACGCTGCTGGCCTTCATCACGACCTACGATCTGGTGTCTCAGCTGCTCGTCCGCCGCCTCGGCGAAGTCATCGTCGAGTTTACGCCCCGAGCCAACGCGGTGGCGGTCGTGATGGAAGCGCCCAGTTATGCAGACCTGCTGCCCGCCTATCGCGAATCTCTATCGCTCCCCTTCCCGGTAGTGATGGTTGACTTTGCCACCGAGCAGGGGCAAGGCCCCTTCGGCGATATCGCGAAAGTGCCGACGCTCGTACTGCTCGATCGCGAAGGGCGCGAAGTGTGGCGACATCAAGGCCCGCTGGGGTCCGAGGAGATCCGGGCAGCCCTTCGTCGAGCGAGCTCAGCTCGGGATTGAGCCTCGGCAGCGCGAGCCTGCCTCTAGCAAGCTACGCCAGAGCCGCCCCTGACAATAGCGTCGACCCCCCAGGCCACTCGTGGTAGCCCGGGCGTCGATGCAGGCAAATCGGGCGAATCTATCCGCCGCGCGACGACACTATGGCCGCTGGGGTTATGGGCAATGGGCGGCGCGGCTCGCGCTACTCGGGCTCACGCTGTGTTGGTCGCCATTGGCTCGAGCCCAGGCCACTTCGTGGCTGTACTTCGGTGGCGGCGGCGGCGTCATCGAGCGAGATAACCGGCAATCCCACGCCGCCGTGCAGCTCGACAGCGGGCTCGGGACGAGCGCCGATGCACCGCTAGTGGTCGGGGGTATCTTTCGCGTGCAGGGTTACTTGGGCGCCGGGGCGGATCTCGGGCTCCTCGCCCGGCTGGTGACGCGCGGCTTCGCACGCGGTGACTATGGCGTGGGGCTCGACGCGGGGGTCTATCAGCGCTGGTGGGGCGCGAGCTCGACCGGCTTCACCGGCAACCTCGTCCTGGGCGCGCCCTGGGGGCTGACCTTACTCGGCGGAGCCAGCGTGGGCTCAGATGATCAACGCCTCTATTTCGTGTCGTTGGGCTTGGACTTCGCGCGGCTGACGGTCCACCGGCACACTGGGCTGGACTGGTTTGCCAACCCCATGCGCTCTCCCGCCGACTGACGGGCTCCCGTCCCCCGCTCGAGCACGAGCGCGGCGAGCGCCGCCCAAGCGCGCTTCATGGCCGCTCACTTTGAGTGCCGCGCACCCCGCGCCGCTCAGTGCTCGAGGTTCGCGATGTGCTGGCCGTAAGCGCTGGCGTCCATCAAGGCGTCGCTCGCTTTGGGGTCCTCGGGCGCAATCGCGACCATCCAACCGGCGCCCCAGCAATCCTCGTTGACCCGCTCGGGCGACGTTTCGAGCTCCGCATTCAGCTTGGTGATCGTGCCCGCCACGGGCGCGAACAAATCACTGAGCGTCTTCACGCTCTCGATCGTGCCAAACACTTGTCCGACCGTCACGCGGTCGCCGGCTGCAACGTCCAGGTTGACGAGAGTGACGTCACCGAGCTGATCTACCGCAAAGGACGTAATCCCGATCAGCACCTCCCCATCTTTAGAGAGCGCCCACTCGTGCTCTTTCGTGTAGCGGCGGTCCTGTTTCACGTCACTCGCTTGGCTCATACGTTTCCTCTCATTGACTCGGGACGACGGTAAAAGGGCGTCTTGACGACGCGGGCCGGCACAGGTCGCCCGCGACAGTCGATCACGAGCTCGCTGCCGATGGCGGCGTGTGCCGGCGGCACGTAGCCGAGACCGATGTTGATGCCCAAGGTGGGTGACGGCGCACCCGATGTGCAAACCCCGAGCGCGTCCCCCGCAGGGCTCGAGATCCCGTAGCCGTGCCTGGCGATGCCGCGGCCCTCCATCTGAAAACCAACAATCTGACGCTTCAGCCCCGCGGCTTTCGCGCGTACGAGCGCCGCCTTGCCTATGAAATCACCAGCGTCGAGCTTCACGGTCCAGCCCAGGCCCGCTTCGAAAGGGTGCGTGGTCTCGTCGATCTCGTTGCCGTACAGTGAAAGCCGCGCCTCCAGCCGCAACGTGTCACGCGCCGCGAGCCCGACCGGCTGCACGTCAAAGGCCTTGCCCGCCGAGACCAGGCCGCGCCAAAGCGGTGCCGCGTCTTCCGTGTCGCAAACGATCTCGACGCCGTCCTCCCCCGTGTATCCGGTGCGCGCCAGGGAACAATCCATACCCATGAGGCGTGTCTCCCGAAAGTGAAACGGGGGCAGCTGTGACGGCAGCCCGAGCTCCACGCCGAGCTCGGTCAGGAGCGCAAAGGTCTGCGGCCCCTGCACAGCGATCAGGCACGTGCGGTCACTCGCGTCTTCGTAAGCGCAACGCCCGCGCGCTAGCGCCGAGAGGTGCGCCGAGATCTTGTCACGGTTACTGGCGTTGCACACGACCAGCACCTTCTCCGAGGACAAGCGGTAGACAATGAGGTCGTCCAAGATGCCGCCGTTTTCAGCGCAGCAACACGTGTAGAGGGCTCGACCCGGCGCGACGCGAGAGAAATCGTTCGTGATCGCCCCATCAACCACGGCGACCGCGTCGGGCCCCTCGAGCAACAGCCGCCCCATGTGTGATACATCGAACAGCCCAACGGCTCGCCGCACGGCGTGGTGCTCGTCAGTGACGCCGCGATATTGGACCGGCATGCGCCAACCCGCGTAGGGGACGAAGCGAGCCCCGAGGGCTGCGTGCTCCGCGTAAAGCGGCGTGGTCCGCTCGGTATCGCTCACGTCAAGACCCCGTGCTTCCTGGGCTCGCCCAGGCAAGGCCCGCAAAGCTTTTGAAGATTCGAGGATGCTGGTGTCACGTCGCCCGGCTAAGTAGCGTCCCAGCGAGCCGGGTGCAAGCCACGTGCGCAAGCCGCACCTCGGTGGCCTGTCTAGGGGCTCGCCGGCCCGGCACACTGCAGCCAGAAATGGCCTCGGCAGGCGCTTCCGGTGAGCGTGGCGACGCTGTAGGCTCAGGCCATGCAGTACCGATCGCTGGGGCGAACTGGGTTCAATGTTTCTACGGTCAGCGCGGGCTGTTGGGCGATCGGTGGCTCCTGGGGGAAAGTGAATGACGACGAGAGCCTCGCGGCGTTGCACCGCGCGCTCGACCTCGGCGTCAACTTCTTCGACACGGCCGACGTGTACGGTGACGGCCACAGCGAACGCTTGATCGCGCGGCTGCGCAAAGAGCGCAGCGAGCCCTTTTACGTGGCGACCAAGGCAGGCCGCCGCTCGAGCCCACACGACGCCGCGAGCTACAACCGTGACAACCTCACCCGCTTCGTCGAGCGCAGCCTCTCCAACTTGCGGGTCGATGCGCTGGATCTTTTGCAGCTGCATACCCCGCCGACGGACGTCTTCTACCAGCCCGAGACGTTTGCGGCGCTCGATGAGCTCGTACGAGCGGGCAAGCTGCGCCACTACGGCGTGAGCGTGGAGCGGGTGGAGGAAGGCCTCAAGGCCCTCGAGTACCCCAACGTCCAATCCATCCAGGTCATTTTCAACATCTTCCGCCAGCGGCCCGCCGAGCTCCTGTTCAGGGAGAGCGCGCGACGCAAGGTCGGCATCCTCGCACGCGTGCCGCTCGCGTCTGGGCTGCTCACCGGGAAGTTGACCCTCGAGCAACAGTTCGAAAAGGACGATCACCGAACCTTCAATCGACGCGGAGAGGCCTTCGATCGGGGCGAGACCTTCGCTGGCGTCGACTACGAACTCGGCCTGGACGCCGTCGAGGCCCTGCGGCCCCTGGTGCCCCAGGGTGTGACATTATCGCAGTGGGCGTTGCGTTGGATCCTGATGGAAGCGGCCGTGACTTGCGCCATCCCGGGCGTGCGCCGACCGGCTCAAGTAGAAGACAATTTGGCCGCCGCCGAGCTGGATGCGCTCGGGCCGGACGTGATGCGCAAAGTCCGGCAGATATACCTGGAACGGATCCAGCCCCAGGTCCATCAGCGCTGGTAGGCGGTCGATCCAGCTCGCGCCTCATCGGCGTTGGCGTATGCTCCAGCGACGATGCGGACCGAAGCCGCAAAGCCCTATTCGAAGCTCGTCGCCGTCCTGGGGCCGACCAACACGGGCAAAACGCATCGCGCGATCGCGCGTATGCTGGAGCATCCGAGCGGCATGTTGGGTTTGCCTCTGCGCCTGTTGGCGCGAGAGGTCTACGATCGCGTCACGCGCGAGGTAGGCGAACAAGCCGTGGCGCTCGTGACGGGTGAAGAGAAACGCATCGGGCGGCGTGCCCGTTATTGGGTCTGCACCGTCGAGGCGATGCCGCTGTCGCAAGAGGTCGATTTCATCGCCATCGACGAGGTCCAGCTAGCGGCCCATCCCCGTCGCGGCCATGTGTTTACCGACCGGCTACTGTTCGCGCGCGGGCGGGTCGAGACTTGGTTTCTCGGCGCCGATACCATCCGACCGCTGCTGCGCGCGATCGTTCCCACCGCGAGCATCGAGAGCCAGGCGCGCTTGTCCACGCTGCGGGGCAAAGGGCAAGCGCGCCTCACGGCCCTGCCCACGCGCAGCGCCGTCGTGGCCTTCAGCGTCCCGGAGGTCTACCGGCTCGCGGAAAAGCTCCGGCATCGCCGCGGCGGTGCGGCGGTGGTGCTGGGCGCACTTTCGCCGCGAGCGCGGAACGCCCAGGTGGCCCTGTATGAAGCTCGAGAGGTGGACTATCTGGTGGCCACCGACGCCATCGGCATGGGTCTCAATCTGAACATCCTCCACGTCGCCTTCGCGGGCTTGCGAAAATTCGACGGCCGCGAAGAGCGCGAGCTCTACCCAGCCGAGCTGGCGCAGATAGCTGGTCGGGCCGGAAGGCACTTGCAGGATGGCACGTTCGGGACCTTGGCTCCGGTACCAGCTCTCCCTGACGGGCTGTTGCGCTCGATCGAAGAGCATCGTTTCGAAGCCGTCCGGCAGTTGGTCTGGCGCAACAGCGACCTCTGCATGCTCAGCGTCGATGAGCTTCTCGCGTCGTTGCACGCGCCGCCGGCGCGCCGCTACTTCCGTCGTTTGGCGCAGGCATCGGACCTCGAGGCGCTGGAGCGTCTGGCAGTCGATGCTGACGTCCGGCGCCGAGCGCGAGCGCCGGAGCAGGTGCAGCTGCTCTGGCAAGCCTGCCAGATCCCGGACTATCGGCAGTGGCTGCCTGAGCTCCACGCCGAGCTCGTGAAGGACATATTTCTGCAGATCACGGGTCCGCAGGGGGCCCTCGACGAGGACTGGATCGCCGGCTCGATCCGGCCGCTCGACGACATTTGCGGCGATATCGAGGCGTTGACATCGCGCATCGGGTCCGTCCGCACATGGACGTATCTGAGCAACCACAGCAGCTGGGTGGCCAACGCGAGCTACTGGCGGGAGCGGACGCGCGAGCTGGAAGATCGTTTGAGCGATGCCCTGCATGAACGCTTGGTCGAGCGCTTCGTGGAGCGCAGGCGCCATACCCTCGACATCGCCCCGCCCTCTGGGCGCGCCCACACGAACGAAGGCGCGCGAACGGCTCTAGCCAGCCCGTTCTTGGCCCTGAAAGATTTGCGGGATCGGCTGCTCGAGCCCGAGGATCGGCCGTCCCCCGAGCATTGGGTCGAAGATTTGGTCGCGGCGCCACATGATCGCTTCCGCCTGGAGGCGAGCGGCAAGGTCTTTGACGACAACGAGTGCCTCGGGCATCTCGCGCGCGGCGCGAGCCTGCTACGGCCAGAGTTCAAGCTGACCCTAGACGGCCTCGGCAGCGGTCAACGCCTTCGCCTCGCAAGGCGCATGCTCGCCTGGTCTCGCGATCTCGTCAGCGAGATCGTGGGCGGCTTGCGCGAGGTTCCCCAGGCGCTGTTGTCGCCCGCCGGGCGTGGCATCATCTATCAGCTCGAGCAAAATCTGGGCTCACTGCCCGCGCACAGCGCGGCTCAGCAAATCTCGGCCCTGACACGCGCGGATTGTGAGTCTTTTCGCGCGCTCGGCGTGCGAGCCAACAAAGACGTGATCTATGCCGTCGAGTCAATCAAGCCACGGCAGCGGCTGGCGCGCCTCGCGCTCAATCAAGCCTACGCGCCGCGCGATCTGACGTCGCTGCCGCCGCTCTCGAATCGCGTCTCATTTCCTTTACCGGTGGGCTTCGATGTCGAATGGCTGAGTCGAGTGGGCTTCGTTCTTTTGGGTGAGCGGGTGGTTCGCGTCGACGTGGTTGATCGCTTGCGGACGGAGCTACGTGCACGCGCCCTCGCAGGGCCATTCCCCCTCCCGAATAACCTCGCCCCATGGCTCGGATGCAGCGCAAGCGAGCTGGCTCAGCTCGCCCACGATCTGGGCTACCGCCGCGGCGACGACGGGCTGTTTCGGGGCCATCGAAAGCGCAAACACCGGCGCAAGCGTGCCGCAGCCGCCACATGAGCACGCGGGACGCGCTGCGCTCTAGGTGAGGATTGACCCGCACAAATCTTCATCCACGGCGTATCAGGCGCGGAACACTCGCACTTGGCACTCCGGTCGCTTGCCGAAAGCATTGGAGACAGGCGGGATGAGGCCCGTCGAGCCACAGCGCAACATTCTTAAAATTCACTAGGCACGCCGTCTTTTAATTGCCGGCCGCGAGCGAATGATTGCAGATGCACGCGCTTCGGCTCACCATAATCCTTCGGCGAGTGCCCGTGGAACCACACGCCGGGCGACATCGCAATCCCATCGCCCGCCTCCCACGCGCAAACACCCGTCGTCCCACGGGCATAGAAGGAGCCAGACATGACGCAGTTGAAAGCTTGGGCCAGCCGCCTCCCGAAACTCGTGCGCCCGGGTCCCACCTTGGGCTTCGATCTGGTGCGTGCCTATCTGGGTATTGGCTTGTTCGTCCGCGGCGTCTTGTTTGTCTCGCGACCGGAGCTGGTGCTCGGCTATCTGAGCTCGGGCGAGAGCTGGTTCGTGCCGTATGCAATCGCCCACTACGTGGCGATCGCGCACTTGGGCGGCGGCGTGCTCCTCGCCGTGGGCTTGGCGACGCGGCTCGCCGCATTGGTGCAGCTGCCGGTCCTGTTCGGCGCTGTGTTCATGGTCCATTCCACCGACAGCCTGCTTACGGCCGGGCAATCCCTCGAGTTCTCTGCGCTCGTCCTGATGTTGCTCATCGTGTACCTGGGTGTGGGCGCAGGTCCCCTCTCGGTCGACGCCTGGCTCGGTGATCGCGTCAGCTTGCTCGGCAGCGAAGGTCGGCGAGACCTCACGCCGGCCACCGCAGCCAATCGAGCGTTTTCACCGACGGCCTCGAAGCTGGTCTGAGCTGCCTCTGCACACTGTTCTTTTTGGGCGTTGGGGAGATCCCGGAGCGGATTCCCGGTTCTCCTGGTAGAGCGAAGCCAAGCGGGGGCGGGGGGCGAACCCAGCACGGATTTAGGGCACGAGGCTAGGTTTTCGTTGACGGGGCGATGCGACCCGGACAAATGGGCCCTAGCGTGATCACCGTCTCGAACGTGTCCAAAGGTTTCGGCGGCCGAACCCTGTTCGAAGGGGTGACGTTGCAGTTGAACCAGGGCTCCCGCTACGGCGTGGTCGGCGCCAACGGCTCGGGCAAGAGCACGTTCCTGAAGATGTTGAGCGGGGACGACCTCGCGTACTCGGGCAGCATCAGCATTCTCAAACAAGCCCAGCTGGGGGTGCTACGCCAGGACCGGTTCCTCGACGACAGCGCCCGCATCATCGACGTCGCCATGCAGGGCGACCGCGAAACGTTCGATGCGCTAGCCGAGCTCGACCGGCTCTCGCACGAGGCATTGCCCGACATGAAGCGGCAGAGCGAGCTGGGGGAGCTCGTTACCCAACGGAACGGCTATGCTCTCGAGTCGCGAGCCAGCCGCATCCTCGCGGGTCTCGGCATCGCGACCGAGGTGCAGAAGCAGCCGCTCGGCACACTGTCGGGAGGCTTCAAGCTGCGAGTGCTGCTCGGGCAGGTGCTCGTCGGCGGCCCTGACGTGCTGCTTTTGGACGAGCCCACGAACCACCTCGACATCGTCAGCATCCGCTGGCTCGAGGGCTTTCTCGTCGAGTATTCGGGTTGTCTGGTGGTCGTCTCCCATGACCATGAATTTCTCGATCGCGTCTCGACCCATGTGCTCGACGTCGATTACGAAGCGATCCAAAGCTACACCGGTAACTACGCTGCGTTTTTGGAGCAGCGTCGCGCCGTGCTGGAGCAGAAGGCCAAGGAGATAGCCCGCGCCGAGAAGATACTCGCGGAGAAGAAGGCGTTCGTGGAACGCTTCCGCGCCAAGGCGAGCAAAGCTCGACAGGCGCAGAGCCGGGCCAAGCAGATCGAAAAGATCGAGATCGAGGTGCTGAAGCCGAGCTCGCGGCGCTCGCCTCACTTCAATTTCGCGATCATGCGTGCCAGCGGGCGCGACGTCCTCTCGACCTCGGAGCTCGGCAAGGCCTACGCGGAAAAGTCCGTGTTGAAGGACGTCTCGTTTAGCGTGCGCCGCGGTGAGCGGCTGGGCATCATCGGAGTAAACGGCGCGGGCAAGTCCACGCTCCTGCGTCTACTCGCCGGCAAGCAAGCTCCGGATCGCGGCGTCATCGAGTGGGGTCACGAAGTTCGGATCGGTTACTTCCCGCAGGATCACACCGAGCTGCTCAGTGATCCGAAGCAGACTCCCCTCGATTTCCTCTGGCAGGCGTGTCCGCTCGAATCGACAGGCTTCGTTCGCTCCCACCTGGGTCGCGTTTTGTTCTCTGGCGAGGACGTCGAGAAACCCGTAGACGCGCTCTCCGGAGGTGAGGCGGCCCGCTTGCTCTTCGGGCGCCTGTCCGTGGAACGGCCCAACGTGCTCCTGCTCGACGAACCCACCAACCATCTCGATTTCGAGGCGATCGACGGCCTGGCTAGCGCCCTCGAGAGCTACGAGGGCACCCTGATCCTGGTCTCCCACAACCGTTGGTTCGTCTCGCGCCTGTGCAGCCGCATCATCGAGGTAACCTTCGACGGGCTGCGAGAGTTCCCGGGGGGATACGACGAATACATCCAGTATTTTGGGGTGGACCACCTCGATCGCGAAGCGGTCGCGCGGGCGTCCCAGCAATCTAAGGCGCAACGTCGAGCGGAGAGCCGCGCCGAAGAGATCGTCAGTCCGGAGACGACCTCCTCATGGGAAGAGCAAAAGCGCCTGCGCAACCGCAAGAAGCTCCTGCCAAAGTTGCGGCAGGACGTCGAAGCAGCCATCTCGGAGGCCGAGCGCCAGCAGAGGGATATGCAGACGGCGTACGCCTCAGACGGCTTCTACGACGGCAAGACCGCTACCGAGCTCAACGACCTGCGCATCCGGGAGCGCGCGCTGGCCTCGAAGATCGATGCTCTGATGCTTGAGTGGGAGTCGCTAGAAAAGGAAAGCACTCAGCTCGAGGCGCTGATTTGAAGGACCTTGAAGATAGATGCATGCACCCGCGGCGAGCCGCGTTTGGATCGCCGCTGCAGGGTCAATTCAACTCTTCGCGCGCAAGCTCAGGTTCCACGACCGGGCGCGAAATGAAGATCCACCTGACGCGGCCATCCGGGAAACGAACGCCGATGTGCTCCTCGGGGGTCGCGACAAGCGATACCGAGAGCTCTCGCCCTTCGTCGTCCTCGAACTCCACTAAGGCCAAGTCTTCTAGCAACGCCAAAGCTTCCCCGAGATCGTGATGCTCGAGCCCGGTGTCGCGCGCCAACGCGCCAACGGTGCGCGGCGCTGTAACTTCCATCGCGTCCAAGACGAGTTGGGCGCGATTGAACCTAGACCTCTCTTCGAGGTCAAAGCTCAACCACCGTGCCATCGGGAATGCCAGCGGCAGGTGGGTGTCGGACTCTTCCTGGACTGAGCGCGGGCCTAACATCTGCATGTCCTTGGTCCTCCTGAAGCACAACGTAGGTTCGGACAGGTCAATGTCAAACGTCGGCCCAGCCGGCCAACGCTGTGGCACGTCAGCTCTGTGCACGTAACGATCCGTTTTGAAAAGAATATTTCGCTAGCGCGGAGAGCCCGCGCTAGCTTCCTCTAAAGTGCTCAACCCGGCCAAGGCCGCGCAAATCCCAGCGTCCCAGCGTGGGCCGATCGCGGCCCCGGCGGAGCCTCGCCGGAGCGTCTTGCGCACCTCATCACACCTCGCACCCAGCAGGCAGCAGAGGTCGCGCTGCGCAGCTCACAGCGCGTAGCGAATGGCCAGGCCGGAGATCCACGCGATCGGCGGCTTGCGCCCGTTGATGCGCTCGAAATTTTCTAAATAGTCCCGAGCGCCGCCGTACACGGCCAAGCCGTAGTGCGGGCTCACCTGAAACCACTCCACCCCGAGCGAGCTCCCCACGAAAGGCCGGAGTCGATCTGCGTTGGGATAGCCGTACGTCGCGAGCACGTCCTCACTCACGCTGGAGAGGCCGGCGTCGGCTTGGAGATAGACACCCACCGCGCCCAGCGGCTGCCAGGCCAAGCGCGCTCCCGCACCCACGCCAAACAGCGCGAAGCCCCGCTTCTCTGGCGGTCGGTGGGCTAAGCCCGTGCTCGACACGGCCACGTCGCCTTGCCCAAGCAGCATGAGCCAGTCGAAGAGCTCATAACCGACCTGGAGGCGGAACCAGGGCGACACCGGTGACACCGCTTGCATGTCCCCCAGATGACCGAGGGCACCGACGCTGCCCTCGAGCACCAGCCCTCGGCGTCGGGGCGGAGGCAGATCGACGTCAGCGTGTGATGGGGTCACCTCGGCTGGCTTCGTATCTTCGTCGAGCCAGGACTCGAGCTCCAATTGGGCGTCTGGCACCGCAGGCTCCGCCCCCGCCGCGACCGGACAAGATCCCAGCACAATGATCCGGAGCAACCAGCCCGTTCGACGCGTCACCCTGCATGTTAGCTGGCTGCTGCGGCCGACTCAAACGAGGACAGCGAAGTAAGTGCGTCGATGTACGCGCCGCTCGCAGCGCGAGCGCCCCCACCGGGGCGCAGGGCGCAGCGAGCGCGCTAAGGACTCGAGAACGGGCGAAGTTAGCGGCGGGCGAGCTTCTTGCGCGCGCGGGCACCGGGCCTCGGCGCGACAATGATGGGTGGCGGAGCCGTCTTCTTCGCCATCGGCTTGGACGCTGCAGCAGCCAAGGAAGGCGCCGAGGAGGCTGCTAGCACCGGACGCGGCGCTGAACGCTCGATGGGGGCGGCCGCCGCTCGGGGCTCGGACGTTCGGGCCTCCGACGTGCGCGACTCGGACGCGCGCTGCTGCGACCGGGAGCTCGAAGCGGGCACCGAGCTCGCTCCTTCAGTTCGGACGCTGCCGCGCACATGAGCGCCTTCGCTCATGCCGATGCGCGGCGCGGACAGGTCGCCGACGACGCGACCCGTCTCCGCGACCAACACGGCCTCTGTGGCAGTGATGTCGCCCTGCACCGAACCGCCGATGACGATACGGGCGCCCGACACGGCTCCGACCACTACCGCGTCGCGACCGAGTGACAGGTCCCCAGTGACGCCCACGTCACCTTCGACTCGACCGAGGATCTCCAGGGAGCTATCCCCGCGAACGTTGCCGCGGATTACCGCGGAGCTGCCAATGACTGATGCGTACGCCATGCTCTTCACACATCCATGTCGACGTTGCCGCGAAACGAAGCGCCATCAGCGATGGTCAGGCGGCTGGCTTTCACGTCACCGATGAGGCGCCCACCCGCCTGAATGTCCACGCGAGCACTGGCAGTGACGTTACCCGTCACCTGCCCGGCCACGACTACGGAAAGCGCCTGAAGGTCCGCTTCCACTACCCCGTCGCCCCCGATCGATATGGCCTCGCCCGTGGTGAGTGTGCCGCGGACGGTCCCATCGACCACCACTGCTTCGTCACTCGTGAACTCGCCTTCGATGATGAGTCCCGCTCCCACTACACTGCCTGCCATATCACCTCGTTGTGCGCGCCTACCTTCCAGCTCTGGCTGGGTCGGAGCCGCGAGCCGACTTGGTAGCTCAAGACTAAAGCAGGTGTCGAGCCCCAGAGCAGCTTTCCGACGCGTTGGGTGCCACCACTCTCGCGTTCCAAGAGTTTTCGCCGCAAATATCCCTTCGCTGCCGCGGCTCGCGTCCGGATGCTGGGCCGTTGACGCGCAGCGAAGGCCACAACTCAGGACGTTTCGACTAACGTGAACGAAACCCCTCCAGTACCTCGCACGCGCGAGGTACTGAGAAGAATAGGGCACGTGCATACAGATGTTGTCTGGCGCTGGGCGGCAAATCCCCACTGCGCCCCTGCGTGGCCGCTGCGAGCAGCACCGCCGCGCAGACGCTGACGTTCAGGCTCTCGACGAAGCCGCGCATCGGAATCCTGACGCTGCGCTTGGCAGCTCCGGCGAACACCGGATCAATGCCGCGGTGCTCATTGCCGAGGATCAACGCAAGACGCGGAACACGGGCCAGGTCCTCCGGCGTCAGCTCCCCGTCGGGATGCGTCTGGATGAGCTCGAACCCCCTACCCTGTAGGTGTTCGACGGCGGCCCGCGCCAGCGGGTGCGGATTGACGTCCACCCAGCGCTCGGTGCCCGCCGCCACGCCGTGATGCACGGTAAAATCAGCGACGGGTTGCACCGAATGCAACTGTTGAACGCCGAAAGCATCACAGGAACGCACGATGGCGGCGCGGTTGTGCGGATCGGAGAGCTCATCAAGCAGGATCGTGACGCTGCCGAGCCGCCCGCTGATGACCTCCTCGAACCTTCGGCGCCGCCTTTCCAAGGCCAAAGGCTCGAGGCGCGCGATGATGCTCGCCGCATCCCAAGAGCTGTGCCACGGGGTCGCCAAGCCCCTGAGCTCGAGGGCGGCATCGAGCCCGGCGCAAGCCTCCTCGCAGGTCGAATCGCATTTCGGGGCCACGCGGGCCCTTGCCATAGCATGGCGCACCTCGCACGGGCGTTTCGACTGAAGGGCTCGCGGGAGGCCGCCCCAGGGGAGTGTCTCTAAATGACGCGATGTACGCCCATCGGCCGACAGGCGACTGCTCGGGGCGAACGACTCGACGCATGGAAACCCTGAGGCGCTCCGTGGGGATGCGTTGCGATCGGGGAGGACGTGCTTATATTATTAGGACCGCCGCCGCGGCGCGGCACAACGGTCCACCTCGCCAGCGGGCAAGTGGCGTCATCAACGATACTCCGGAGATACTATGGCAAGCGACAACGTGCATGTCTTCAACGACATGAATTTCGAGAATGAAGTTCTTAAGTCGGGCGAGACCGTGCTCGTGGATTTCACTGCTGCTTGGTGCGGCCCCTGCAAGCGGCTCTCTCCGATCGTCGAAGAGGTTGCAGAGGCGGTCAAAGGTAAGGTCAAGGTCGGCAAGCTGGACATCGACGAGGCGCCTCTCACGGCCAGCAAGCTCGGCATCCGCAGCGTGCCTACGCTGATCGTCTTCAAGGACGGCAAGGCAGCCGGGCAACACTTGGGGCTCACGACCAAAGCAAAGATTCTGGATTTGGTAGGCGGCGAGTAAAGCGCCGCGGAGCGAGCCCGGTAGGTCGCATGGGGTGCATCCGGCGCTGGGCCACGCTGAGCATGGGGGTGCTCAGCATCTCGGTGGGTACGAGCTGTGGGTCATCGGGGAGAAAGCTCTCTGCTCGGCCATCTTTGCTCGAGCCCACGCGGGCTCTGGAGAGCCGGCTGACACCGGCAGAGTGGCGCTATCATCCGCGCCAGGCGGCCCGCCTGGCGCGTTCCTATCCAGTAGGTGCCGAGGGCAGATTGCTCGTCGGCGGTTTGGGCGAACGCTGGCTCATCGTCGGTGAGGGCGACCGGGCGCAGCCCGCCTCGATGCTAGCCCCTGAGCCCCTCGTGGGAGTGCTGGAGGCGCACGACGCGCCCTTCGTGTTCGTGGGCGAGAGCGGCACCACCTACGAAGCTGATTCACCCATCGGACCATTGCTGTCCGCCAGCGCTCCGCTCGAAGCCTTGGCCCGAGTCGACCCGGGCAATGACAACGTGCTCGGCGTCACCCGCGACGGCGCCCTCGTGCTCAGTGAGGACGCGGGCGCCAGCTGGCACCCTGTCGGTCCGTCTGCCTCGCGCTTTGCCGACGTGCTGCTCGCTTCGCCATATGGCTTGGCCCTGGAGGTGCCCGAACGGCTCTGGTGGTCCGAGACCGAGGGCCGCACCTGGCAGGCGCTGGACACCCCCCCTTTCGGCGCCGAGCGCCTGGCGCGCGATGAGGAGGCGGGCCCGGTGGTGACGTCTGTGCTCGGCGCCCGCAGCGTCCGCTTCGAAGGCTCGCCGAAGCTCACGCCCCTCAATCGCGTGCTCAGACCTGACGAGCCCCAGCTGAGCATTTTGCCCATCGAGGGGCCGAGCGCCAAGGCCATCGCCCTGGGTCGAGCCTTCATCAGCGGCGGCCGCTATTTCGAAGTCAGCTTGGGCGTCAAGGCGGAGAGCGTCTCCGGTGAGTTTACGGGGCCGCTCCAGCGTGAAGCCTTACCTCTGTTCTCCGCGTGCAAGGAGCTTCGGGTCGCCGGTTATGAGCGTTGGGTCTACGCCGCTTGCACCCGAGAGCAGGGCAGCGCTGCGCTCCGCTTCGAGTTCTATCGTAGCGAGGACTCCGGACGCCATTTCGAACGCGAGGTTTACGCCGCGCGTGGCAATCCCGAGCAGCTGAGGTTGGCGGTCGGGGACGCTGGGGTGCTCTTGGCGACAGGGCTATGTTTGCCGCATGAAAGCCTGGCCGGGTGCCGCCCGCAAGGCATCCTGCAGCGGCAAGACGTCGAAGCCGACGCCGGGGCGTCAGTCGCGCTACGCCCGGTGCCGGCGCCAGCGCTGGAGGAGAACGCTCTCGGTTTGGCGTTTGCCACCGACGGCCGCACGGCATACGCCGTGGGACTTCGGACGAAGAGCGACGCCGTGTTCGCGTTCGTTTCGACAGACCTGGCAAGAGGCTTCACCGCGCGGCCCATCGGGCTCTCGGGTGAGGCCAACCCGCGCGGGCCGAGCCAAATCCATCAGCTCACGCCGGCCAGTGACGGGCAGGTCTCCCTGGTCGTGTCTCGAGCATCGGGCCCGCAACGGCTAGTGACCTTGGATGCAGCGGCTCGCAGCGTGTCAGTGAATGGCGCGCCGCTCGAAGCAGCGGTGATCGGAGCCTACGGGGCTCGCGCCCTCGCCGTCAGCCCGGACCAGGTCTGGGAGTCCCTCAACGGGGGTGCGGAGTGGGAGAGCGTCGGGCGCTTACCGCGGTCCATCTGCTCGGCGTCCGACGGCCGCTGCTCGATCAGCATTCAGTGCCAGGCGGAGGGCTGCGCCGTGGGCGACAGCCTGTCTCGAGTCGGCTGGCGAGGGCAAGCGCAACACTCGGCGGCGCTCTGGCCTCCGAGCGGGGTCAAGAGCAGCACGCTCTCGCACCGCGCGCTGGGGCCAGCGTACGGCTGCGAGCTCTCCAACTCGGAGTGGACAGAGCTTCGAGGAGTCGAGCGTCTTCCGGATGCATCACAGGCCGCGCTCGGCAAGGCGGCGTGGTTTGCGTTGGCGCGCGATGACGCGACGGCTGCTGCGGGCCTGTGGGTCGCCGAGTTGGCTCGCGGCACGTTGGATCGTAGCGTCAAGCTCCGTTATGTCGAGCTGCTCGGTCCAACCGAGCGCGCCGCGGAAACCGCCTACCTCGCGACCCTTCAGGTGGAGGGGGCGGCCGCGCTGCGCTATCGGATCCCCGGCAGCCCTGGGGCATCGAAGACCGCGCTGACCAACGTCGAGGTCGCGTGGGATAACCTCATCGACGGGCAGCACGGGCACGCTATCATTGCCGACGCGGGTGGCCACCTGCCGGGAGATTTCGTCAAAGGGGACGGGATGGCGAGGCGCGCCCAACCCGACCTGGTCAGCATCGCCAGCGGTGGGGTCTTCGTACGCGTGCACAAGAGCCCCCAACATGACCAGCCGAGCTTTTTCTTGGATGGCGCGTCGCACGAGGAGGTCCCCCCCTTGCGCTGGCCTGCCACGGCGGCCAAGGGCTCGAGCAGCGAGATGGCCAGGTTGGGCCGGCAGAACGTGCCACTGCTGTTCGTCAACCAAGGTGCGACCGTGGTGCGAGCGCGACGCCGGGGAGGCGCTTGGCAGTTCGACGCCATGTCGGCAGGCTTCGCCGAGGTAGCCAATTTTTCGCTTTCTCAGAGCCGCGACATCACCTACTTCCAAGGGCAAGCTGCCATCCACCTGACCACGCGGCGCTCCGATGCATCGAGCGAAAGCAGCGTGTTCCCGCTGCAGCTGGAGGGACCCGTGTTTGGGGCCCCCATCGCCGTACCGACGCAGGCCGACCTCGGCGATGGCCCGCTGAGTTGCTCCGCCCGCCAACGCTCGGAGACGTCGCGCGTGGTCGCGCCCGGGCACCCGGGCCGGCGCCGACCTCTGGTCGTGCACGACGCGGTCGAGCCGGTGCGCGTCCTGCTCACCGAGTCAGCCATCCTACACGGCACGCCGGAGGCGCCATGCGCAGAGGTCTTCGACGCGGAGCTCGTCAAGGTGGGGGCTGCCCCGAGCGCCGCCAGGGAACGCGCGCTGCTCAGCGTGGATGGGCCCTCCTGGCTGTTTAGACTGGCACCGGACAACGTCCGGCGGGACCCTCGAGTCGAGTACCGCATGATGCAGTGCCGGCCGGACCCAGGCCTGGAGATTCCGCCAGATGTCTACGAGCTGCCCGGCACGCGAAGTGAAGGGTGATCGCCGCGCGCCAGCCGGCGCTGTCAGCGCCCGAGCTCGGCGCCAGTGAAGAAGTACGCTGTCTCCCTCAGCCCGTTCTCGGGCGAGTCGGAGCCATGGACCGCGTTGCTGGTGAGGTCAGTCCCAAACTGGCGACGTAGCGTCCCCTGCTCCGCCTTGCGAGGATCGGTCGCTCCGACCACCCGCCGCCAGTGGGCCACGGCGTCGCGGCGCTGCAGGGCCACCAGGATGACGCGCCCCGCCGTCATGTAGCCTACGAGCTCCCCGAAGAACGGCCGCTCGCGGTGCACCGCGTAGAACCCCTCCACGACCGGCTTCGACAGCTGCTCCTGTCGCAGCGCTACAACTTCGAATTCCTCGTCGATGATGCGCTGGAGGATCTGGGCGTGGTGCTTTTTGCTGACGGCATCGGGTTTAATGATGCACAGCGTCGATTCATTGGCGTGATTTGACATATTTTCTATCCGCGAGCTGCGTGCGGTGGCTGCCTACCACGCCTGGTTGGCTGTGTTGCTAGCCAAGTTTGCCGGCCATCGCAGCCTCCCCCCCCCGCGAAGCTCGCCGAGCCCTTCGGGGTGGGTTCTCTTTCTGAGCTCAGAGCATGCTCTTGAGCGTCTTGCCCATCTCCGCCGGGCTTGGAGCGATACGGATGCCAGCGGCTTGCATGGCACCAATTTTTTCCGCGGCAGTGCCCTTGCCGCCCGAGATGATGGCGCCGGCATGACCCATACGCTTGCCGGGGGGCGCCGTAGTGCCGGCGATGAAGCCCGCGACAGGCTTCTTCATGTTCTGTTTGATCCACTCGGCGGCGCGCTCTTCTCCGTTGCCGCCGATCTCGCCGATCATCATCACGCCCTCGGTCTCTGGGTCGTCGTTGAACAGCGTCAGCACCTCGATGAAGTCCAAACCTTTGACTGGATCGCCACCGATGCCGACGCAGGTCGACTGCCCCATCCCGAGCGCCGTGAGCTGGCCAACGGCTTCATAGGTCAACGTGCCGGAGCGCGAGACGACACCGAACTTGCCGGGCTTGTGGATGTGAGCTGGCATGATGCCCAGCTTGCACTTGCCAGGGCTGATCACGCCGGGGCAGTTGGGCCCGAGCAGCCGGGCCACGTTTCCTTCGAGCGCGCGGCGCACTCGGATCATGTCCGTGACGGGGATGTGCTCGGTGATGCAGACGATGAGCTGACACCCCGCGTCTAGCGCCTCGAGGATCGCGTCCGCAGCGCCCAGCGGCGGAACGAAGATGATGGAAGTGTTGGCCCTGGTTTCGCTCACCGCTTCGGCGACGGTATCGAAGACCGGAACCTTGACGGGCTTGTCACCCGGGCCCTTGGCCTCGAAAGACTCGCCCCCGCGGAGCGGAGTGCAACCCGCCACGATCTTCGTCCCGTAGGCAATACACTGGCGAGCGTGAAAGGAACCGGCGCCGCCCGTGATGCCCTGGACCACGACCCTCGTATCGTTATCGACTAGAATGCTCATGCCTGCTCGTTATTCAAAATAAAGGCGGTGGGAATACGTGATGACCGGCGCTCAATTGAACAGCGGTGGGTAGAACGCGCCTTCATTGGATGGCGTTGACAATCTTCTGCGCGCCATCGCCCATGTTTTCGGCGGATTGGATCGCGAGGCCGCTCTCTCGGAGGATGCGCTTGCCGGCCTCGACGTTGGTGCCCTCGAGCCGCACGACGAGCGGCACCTTCAGCCCCAGCTCCTGGGTTGCTGCCACGATACCCTCGGCGATCAAGTCGCACTTGGCGATGCCTGCGAAGATATTGACGAAGATGCCTTTCACTTTGGGGCTCTTCAGGATCATGCCGAAGGCCTTCGTCACCTGCTCCTTCGTGGCGCTGCCGCCGACGTCGAGGAAGTTCGCGGGCGTGCCCCCGTAGTGCTTGATGATGTCCATGGTCGCCATGGCCAGGCCGGCGCCGTTCACCAGACAGCCGATATTGCCGTCGAGAGACACGTAGCTGAGACCGGCTGCCTGCGCCTCCAGCTCCACCGGATCTTCTTCGTCCGTGTCCAGAAGCTCGGCCCATTCGCGGTGACGCGCGGTGGCGTTGTCATCGAAGGTGATTTTGGCGTCCAACGCGACGATGTCGCCGCGACCGGTGACGATCAGCGGGTTGATCTCACACAGCGAGCAGTCTTCTTTCTCGAACAGGCGGGCGAGCGTCGACACCACCGTCACGAACTGGTTGATGGTCGCCTTCGCGTCGGGCGACCCCTCTCCCACCCGCAGCGCGAAGGCCAGCTTGCGCGCCTGAAACGCGGAGAGCCCGTGCAGCGGATCGACGAACTCGGTGATGATCTTCTCCGGCGTCTTGGCAGCCACCTCTTCGATGTCCATGCCGCCTTCCGTAGACGCCATGACCGCGATGCGACGCGTCTCTCGATCCACGACCAGCGCCAGGTAAAGCTCGCGTTTGATGTCTAGCCCCTGCTCGACATACAGGCGCCGCACCACCTGACCTTCAGGGCCAGTTTGGTGTGTGACCAGAGCTTTGCCAAACATCTTCTCGGCGGCGGCGAGAGCGGCGGCCGGGCCGCCCTTGACCACCGCCACGCCGCCTGCCTTCCCGCGGCCGCCAGCGTGGATCTGCGCCTTGACCACGACCACCGGTACCTTTGTCTCATCGATGAGCTTTTGGGCGGCAGCAGGCACGTCTTCCAGCTTGAAGACGGGGATGCCCTTTGGAACGGCAATGCCGTAGCGCGCAAACAGCGCCTTACCTTGATACTCGTGAATCTTCATCGTCGGTCTTCAGCGTTTGGGTAACAGAGCTATAGTGTCAACAGCGCTAAACTACACGCGAGGCCGGCCTCTGATCGAGGTCGCAAGGCGCTCTCGGTCAAGCCGCTCTGGATCAGGGCGCTCTGGATCAAGACGCGATGCTCTTGACCACATCGACCACCTTGCGCACGCTCGAAGCGCTCTTCTCGAGCGCAGCTTGTTCATCCGGGCTCAGGCCGATGTCGACGATCTTTTCTACGCCGCCTGCCCCGATCACCACGGGCACGCCCAAGTACAGGTCCTTGTAGCCGTACTGGCCGTTCAGCAGCGTGGCGGCCGCGAGCAGCCGCTTCTGATCGAGGAGATAGGCCTCGGCCATGGCGATCGCGCCTGCTGCCGGAGCGTAATAGGCGCTGGTACCCATCAGGGTCACGATCTCGCCGCCGCCGGCGCGGGTGCGGGCGATGAGCGCGTCCAGCTTGTCTTTCGGGATGATCCGGTCGGCAGGGATGCCGTTGATGGTCGTCGCGCTGCCGATCGGCACCATGTCGTCACCGTGCCCGCCGAGAACGAGGGTGCGCACGTCCTTCACGCTGACCCCGGCCTCGCGGGCGAGGAACAGCTGGTAGCGGGCGCTGTCGAGAGCTCCTGCCATGCCTGCGACCTTCGCCGACGGGAAGCCGGTGCGGCGCTGAAACTCGTAGACCATGGCGTCGAGCGGGTTGCTTACGACGATGCAGAAGGCGTTGGGAGTGTGCTTTTTCGCATTGTCGGCGACGTTGCGAATGATGGGCAGGTTGCTCGCCACGAGGTCGTCCCGCGACTGACCGGGCTTACGCGGGATGCCCGCCGTAATTATCAGAACGTCTGCGCCGGCCAAGTCCGCCCAGCTCGAGGTCCCGGTCACGCGCGAGTCAGAACCGCTCAGGGCACTCGCCTGCTCGAGGTCGAGCGCCTTGCCCTTGGCGAGGCCCTCTTTTTGGGGAATGTCGAACAGAACGACATCGCCGAGTTGCTTCTGTACGAGCTGGTTGGCCAGCTCGCCACCAATGTTCCCCGCGCCAATCAGGGCAATTTTCTTCCTTGCCATACTTGCTATCCCATTCTCCTAATGAACACTTGGTTCTCTCGGCTGACTCTCACGAAGCCTTGCGGCACATCAGAGATGAAACCTGACCTGGCCCATCACGACCTAATTGTCCCCCGGCATCTACGGCGGAGGCGAGCCGGCACCGCGTCTGCGGTGAGAGGCCCGCCGACGAATTGATGGGTTTGCCCGAAGTGGGTGCCTGCTCAGCCATCTTTCGCTCTACCGGACGACGCTCTAACCGACTCGTTCGCGTGGAATTTGCCCTGGGGCCGCCGGACAACCCGCGCAGTACCGCAAGCCGCGCCAGAGAGCAACCGGCGAGTGTGAGAGCAAAACCATGAATTGTGTTCGCAAAATCCGTGATCGGTGGGGTCGGTCGGGGCATGCTGAAAATGGCCCTGAAGGTTTCGCGCACGATCCGATTTCGAGAGCATGCCGAATGGGTATTCGGTGCTTCGCTGAACGGGTGGTGAGGGGGCCATGCTGGTGGCCGGGAACGTCGGCAGGCATTTGGAGGGAAGAGGACGGTCGGATCCTGAAAAATCTAGACCTGGGTGGCGAAAAAAAGCCACGCGCTCGAGTCGGATGCTATACACCCGCCCCCCTCGTGTTCGGAGAATTGAGCACGAACTGTCGTGACGAACGATCGTGACAAACTGTCGTGACACAGCGATCTCGGAGGAATCATGCCCAAGATGAAAACTAGCCGCGCCGCAGCCAAGCGCTTCAAGGTCACTGGCTCCGGGCGTGTGCGCCGGCCCCACGGTGGCGGGCAGCACGGGATGATCGGCAAATCACGCAGTCGGCGGCGCCGTTTGCGCAACAATGGTTTGGTGAGCAAGGCTTTCGAGAAGCGCATCAAACTCCTCCTCCCGTACCTTTGACTCCGGCAAGCGTCGGATAAGCAGATAAGGATCTGAAGTATGTCTCGTGTTAAGAGGGGTCCGACCCCGCGGCGGCGCCACAATCGCGTCTTCAAGCAGACCGAGGGCTTCGTCGGTGGCCGCAAGAACCGTTATAGGGAGGCCGTCCGCGTCCTCTTCAAGTCGTGGGAATACGCCTATGTCGGGCGGAAGCTCCGCAAGCGTGATTTCCGGACTCTCTGGATTCAGCGCATCAATGCGGCGTGCCGACTGCACGGCACCACGTACTCGCGCTTCATCGCAGCCTTGAAGGCGTCCGAGGTCGAGCTCGATCGCAAGGTCCTCGCGGACCTGGCGGTGCAGGATCCGACGACGTTCGGCAAGCTTCTGGAGCTCACGAACAAAGCCGCAGCCTGATCCTCGAGCGCTCAACGCTCGCGATGGTCTGACTCTGATCCAGTTGCCTCGACCCCTGGCCTATTAGCGCCAGGGGTTGAGTGCTTTTGTAGCCTCCGAGCGCGCTAGCTTCCGACGCCGCGACTCCCCCCGCGGCTTCAGCCCTCCGTCAGCGTTCGCTTGGCGCAAGCCCTCGACCGCGAGGAACCTGACTGAGGTCGCGATAGCGATCAAAGAGCGCACTCTGCCGCGAGCGCGTCGTCACGTCGCGCCCCTTGATCACGACGGCGGTAGCCCAGGTGCTGAGCTCGAAGGGGTCGCCGTTCCACACGCTGAAGTTGGCGAGCTTGCCCCTGGCCAAGAGGCCATGTTGCTTGGCCATGCCGAACGCCAGCGCGGGTTCGAGAGCCAAGGCCCGTACGGCGGAACGCCGAGTGACTCCGGCGGCGACCGCGTTGCCGGCGAGCTGACGCAGGTTGTGCGCGGTGTAAGCGTCGAACGTGCTGAAGATGACGCTCACGCCCGCGGCGCTCAAGAGAGCGGCGTTCTCTCGCCGCACGCCCAAGCGCGAAAACGAAACCGGCAGGTTCTCGGTAGGGTCTATGATGACGGGCACTCCGAGTGCCGCTATTTGCGGAGCGACGCTCCAGCCCTCTTCGGCCCCAGACAAGATGAGCTGTAGCGGATAGGTCTTCCGGAGCTCGAAGAGCCTCAGGATATCGGACGCGCGCGCGACCCTGACCACCAGCGGCAAGGCGCCCGACTGCACCTGCGCCAGCCGCTGCAGATCCAACACGGAGAGCCCGAGCTCGCGTGTTTGCCCAAGGTCGTAGGCTCGCGGAGAACGGGCGAAGACCCGAGCGCTTTCGAAAGCCTCGCGCAAGCGCGACAAGGCCAGGGGCCGGCTGTTGTCGGCGCCTTCAAACAAGTTGGCGTGCAAGGCCAAAGCCTCTCGCTCGAGGGCCGGACCGGAGAACTGGTCGCCGAGATCCGCCCAGGCGCTGGTCCCCGACACCAATCCGCCGTCGGGGGTGCTGACTACGCTAGTGACGCCTTCACGGCGCGCCACGGCGAGCAGCGACGACGCTGGATTGTAGCCGTCTGCTGCGGAAAAGGCCGCTCGGATAGCGTCGGGCCGTGCGTCGCCCCGGGGCCGAGCGTCCACAGTGCTCGGTTCCAGCTCAATCTCGACGAGCCCCAGCGGCGTTTCGGTGGCCACCCAGCCCGGCGTGATAGTCGCGCCCCGAGCCTCGATGATTTCGGCGCCCGCCGGTATGGGCCCGGCCTTGGAGAGGCTCGAAATGCGCTCGTCAGCGACGACCAGCACGCCGTCCTCGATCACTTCACCGTCACCTGTCCAGATCGTAGCGTGAGTCCACGCTCGCAGCGACGGCTTTGCGCTCGCCCGCCCCATGAGCGCCCCCACGGGCAGCGTGAGCGCCGTGGCACTGCCGAGCCTCAGGATAAAGTCACGTCGCCTCATGGCGCTGCCTGCTCCGACGACGCTGGATCTGATGCAGGCGCGCGAGGCATAGCGACCGGTCGATCGCGGCCTAGCTCGAAGTCGCTGGGGCGCCGCTCGCCTGCCTTGCGCTCATATTGGGTCACGCCGTCGATGTACACGCTATCGACCTGTGAATAAACCGACAGCGGATCGCCGGACCAGACCACCACGTCGGCCATTTTACCAGCTTCGAGGCTACCTGTTTGGCTGTCAATGCCGAGCACCCAGGCGGGATTCGACGTGATCCACGCCATGGCCACGCTGCGATCTAGGTTTATCCCCGCACGCAGCCCCGCGCTCAGGCTCTTGCTCGCTTCTTGATTGAGCCGCTGTACGAGCGCTGCGCTGTCGGAGTGGAGCACACCTCGCACGCCCGATTCGGTCAGGAGCGCGAGGTTTTCACGTACCGTATCGTAAGCTTCCAGCTTGAAGCCCCACCAATCCGCCCAGGTCGCCACCGCTACCCCACGCGACGCCAGCACGTCCCGAATCTTGTAAGCCTCGACCGCATGATGGAAGGCGCGCACCTTCAAGCCGAACTCCTGCGCCAGGGCCAACATGCCGAGCATCTCGTCCGCCCGGTAACAATGGATCTGCACCAACACTCTACCGTGGAGGGCAAGGAGCAGGGTTTCCAGCCCGAAATCTCGATCCGGCATGCTGGGCGCAGGCTCCCGGTCGGCGGCGCCTCCACGTTCGGATTTGTGCTGCCACGCCTGGTATTTTACCTGCCAGTCGGCGAACTTGGCTCCGTACTCGAGGGCGCTCTGAAACGCCTGCCGATAGCCGGCGACGTTGCCCATGCGCGTCGACGGAAAGGTCTTGCGCTCCCCATAGACGCGCTTCGGGTTTTCTCCGCAGGCCATCTTCAGCGTCGCCGGGGCGCCCGGGAACTTCATGTCCAGGGCGCTCCGCCCCGGCTGAAGCTTCACGCTAAAACCCTGGCCGCCGATCAAGTTGGCGGACCCGGGTAGCACCAGGATCGTGGTGATGCCGGCGGCCACGGCCCGAGACAGTGCTGGATCCTGCGGCCAGAACGCGTCGAGAGCACGGACATCGGCGGTGACCGGACGCGTCGCCTCGTTCCCGTCGGCGTGCGCCAGGACCTCGGGGACGGGATACACCCCCATGTGGCTGTGCGCGTCGATCAACCCGGGCGTGACGTAACGACCACGGACGTCGATGACCTGAGCGCCATCGGGAATGACCGCCCCCGCCCGAGGTCCGACGGCCAGGATGCGCCCGTGACCGATGACGACGACGCCATCGGCGATTTCCGAACCCACGCCGGTCATCAGCGTGCCGCCAACCAGAGCGATTGACGGAGAGTCAACTTCTGCAACGACGCTCGGCTGGGCCTCCCAGGGCAAAGCAGGCACGCCGGGGGCCAGGGCGTGCTTTGGGATGTTCGACGCCGAGCACGCAAGCAGCATCAGCCAACAGAAAAACGCGCAACGTGAGAAAAGGGCCAAGATGATCCGCTGCAACTCAAGGACGGGGAGGCTGGGGCGGAAGGCGCATCGAAAACATGGTGTCGACCCGTGCGTAGTCGAAGTAGCCGAGCCGCGCGATGGGACCCGCCTTGCTCAGATCGATCTTGCCGTCGGCGATGACACGCTCGTCGATGTGAACGCCCACCACCCGGCCAATCACGACGACGTTTCGCGCATCCGGACCGCTCGGTGGCAGCTCGATGGTCTGATGTTGCAAGCACTCGAGGTGGACCGGAGCCCCCGCTACCCGTGGCGGCTTGACGAGCCGGGAAGGCAAGGCTCCCAAGCCGGCGTACTGAAACTCATCCACGTCCGGGGGCAGGCTGGCACTCGAGGCCAGCATCGCAGCGCGCTGATCCCAGGTGGCCATGTTCACGACGAACTCTCCCACCTCGGTGATGTTTGCCAGGGTGTCCTTTTCGCCATGCTCGCTCTGGCCGCAGCTCGCGTACATGACGAAGGTGGGATTGGTGGCGACCAGGTTGAAAAAGCTGTAGGGGGCGAGGTTCACGACGCCCGCCCCGCTGACGGTGCTGATCCAACCGATTGGCCGCGGCACCACGCAGCTCTTGATGGGATCATGGGACAGGCCATGATCGTTCCGCGACGTCTCGTAGAACATGTGCCTCCGGTTGAACTCGCGCGGTCTGTCAAAAAATGAGGGGCCGCTTGCTCGTAGCGTAGTCCCGCCCCGCATACTTGGCTAAACTACGGGCGGTTTCGAAGCCCATTCATGGCTGGTTGTTTCACGACTTTATCCGGCGCCGGCCTGGCCCCCGGTGTTCGATCGGGCGTCTCGCGCAGAGCCATTTTTCCTGCGTCCGCGAGCTGCATCGGGCTCGTCGTTTTGGTGATGGCTTCCGTCACTCGCCCGGCCGGCGCACGCGAGCGCTCCAACGACGAGCTGCCTGAGAGGTATCGAACGTCGCCGTTCGCGATGATGTCGCTCAGCGTCGGCCTGCCCACGGATGGCTGGCAGATCCGAGCGAAAAAGCTCAAGCCTAGCCGCGACCTGTGGATTCAGGACAAGAGCATTCCTTACAGCTACGGTCACCCCGCCTTGGTGCTGATGCTTTACCGCACCGCCAAACAAATTGCGCGCCAGAACCCCGGCTCGGTGCTGCTCGTCGGTGATCTCTCCCGGGAGTTTGGCGGGCCCCTGGCGGGGCACCGATCGCATCAGAGCGGACGCGACGCAGACGTGGGCTTTTTCGTTACGGATCACAAAGGCAAGCCCCTCAATTCGAGGCGGCTGCTGCGCTTTGACAAGGACGGGCGCGCACGCGACGGTAGCGGAGTGATTTTTGATGACTTTCGCAATTGGCTGCTCGTGCAGCTCTGGCTAAAGGACAGCCGGGCTGATTTGGAGCACGTCTTCGTCGCGAGCCATTTAAGGCGTAGGCTGCTGGATTTTGCGCGCGCGAGGCCGGCCTTCCGCGGGCACGTCGCGGCTGCCTCTCAATTTCTGCGACAACCGACGAACGGGCTGCCGCACGACGACCATTTCCACATTCGCATCGCTTGTCCAGAGCGCCAGCTCGGCCTGTGTACGACACAACTGGCGAGCAGGTAAGGCATGAAACTAGCGCGGCTCGGCGCGGGGCCGGAGATCTTCTTCAGCCTCCAGGGCGAGGGTAAGAACCAAGGCACGCCCAGCGTTTTCGTACGCACTAGCCGGTGCAACCTGTATTGCGCGTGGTGCGACACCCCATACACCTGGAACTGGCAAGGTTCGGGGTTTGCTCACGAGAGCGCACGCAAGTTCGACATGGCCGCCGAAACGGTGGAGCTCGATGTATCCGTCGTGGCGGAGCAGGTCTGGGGCTGGCCGTGCCGTCGCGTCGTGCTTACCGGCGGGGAGCCGCTACTACAGGCCGCGGACTGTGCGCGGCTCATCGTCGAGCTGCGAGCCTTGGACCCGTCGTACGCCGTCGAAGTAGAGACCAACGGCACGCTGGCTCCCCCGCCCGAGCTCGACGAGCTGGTGAGCCAGTACACCGTATCACCCAAGCTGGCCGGCTCCGGAGTGGAGCGATCGTTGCGGTTACGCCCCGAGCCGCTCGCGTACTTCGCTCAGAGTCCGCGCAGCGTGTTCAAGTTCGTGGTCAGCGACTCAGCGGAGATCGACGAGGCGGCTCGGCTAGCGGCCGAATATCGCCTTGATCCGGATCGGATCTATCTGATGCCTCAGGGCACCACACCAGCTCGGCTGACGGAGCTGCGCCCCCTCGTCGCCGACGCCTGCCTGCGCCGCGGCTACCGCTTCAGCGATCGGCTGCATATCCACCTTTTTGGCAACCGAGCAGGAGTTTGAGATGCCCGTCCCCGTGGAGGTTCTGTGCGCCTATGGGCTCGACGCGGAGGAATCCGCCCTGGCAGCGCGGCACGTTCCTAGCCTGATCAACTTGACGTACGTGATCGAGGGGGCGCTCACACGCGGTCGAGAACCGCTGGTTTTGCAGCGCATGCACCCGGTGTTCGGCGCTCACGTCCATTACGACATCGAAGCCGTCACCGCTCACCTCGAGGCCCGAAAGCTCACGACACCCCGGCTCCTGCGCACTCGGAGCGGCGCGCTGTGGACCACCGAGGGCGCCGGCGCTGAGGCGCGTGTCTGGCGGGCGCTCAGCTACGTGGACGGCGTCACCGTCCATCAGAGCCGCGATCTCGCCTGGCTGGAGAGCGCCGCCGGCCTGCTCGGCCGCTTTCACGCCGCGCTCGCCGACCTGGATTACCAGTTCGTACACGAGCGCCCGCTTCACGACACCTCTCGCCACCTGAAAAACCTCAGCGCCGTGCTGGCCTCGGAACGGGCGCTGAGCGACATGGACGCACAGGAACTCGGCTCCGAAATCCTGCGCCAGGCGGAAGGGGTACGCCTCGATTTCAGCTCGCTACCCCGACGGACCATCCATGGCGACCCAAAGCTCTCGAACGTGATGTTCGAGCGTGAGCGGCCCGGTCGAGCCAAATGCATGATCGATCTGGACACGCTCGGGCGCGGTTACCTCGCCTATGAGCTCGGTGACGCGCTCAGGTCATGGTGCAACCCGGCCGGCGAAGACACCCGCGCCTCATGCGTTGACCCGAGCGCGTTTGCCGCCGTGCTGCAGGGTTACCTGAGCGCGTGCCCCGACGAGGTCACAGAAACCGAGCTGCTGTCTGCCATCGACGGCGTCGAAACGGTGAGCCTGGAGCTCGCGTCCCGTTTTGCGGCCGACGTCGTCGTGGATCAGTACTTTGGTTGGGATTCCACACGTTTTGGGAGCCGCCGACAGCACAATCTGTTGCGAGCGCAGGGGCAGCTCGCGCTGTCCAGAAATGTGCGCGAAGGGCGCGGTAAGCTCTGCGAAATCGCAGAACTTGCGCTTGGAGCCCGCGGCCGTGGCTGACGCCTGTTGGCGAACGCGTCGCCGAAGGTTATCGTGCTCGGTGACATGAACGTCGCGCACGAGCAGGGGCATGAGCAAGTCGTCATGCAAAAACTTGGGCCCGCGCGCGTGCTGCGTGTCGGGCTGCTCCGGATCCGGCTGCTGCGCGTGGGGTCACTACAGTTCGCCGGGCTGCTATGCAGCATGCTCGCCTGCAAAACCGAGGCAGACAAAGTCTGTCTGAGCCAATTCGCGAGCGCCCAGAGCGTCGTGCTGAAGGTCGAGGCCGAGGATCTCGCCAGCGTGAATGGTTCGGTGGCGGCGTTGGACACCGCAGTGGCAACCTGCACGGCTGCAGGCCGCAGCGGCGAGGTGGCGGAGCTGCAGAAGGCACACGCGCAACTCTCCGGGCATCGCGATCGCCTGCTGCGGCGCGAGGAGATGGTCCGTCAGCGCACGGAGCTGTCACCGAGCGAGCTTACAGAGCTGATCAAAAGCGGCGACCCCAAGTGCCCGCGGGGGCAGGGTTACGTGCAGGGCAAGAGTGGCCAGCGCATTCGCTGCGTGGGGCCCCAGCCCATCGACATGAACGCAGCGCAAGCAGAAGAGTACTTCAAGGGTCGGGGATATAAAGTAACGGCGGGCAGCACCTCACTCGAACGGCGCTTCGAGTATGGAGCGGAGCTCTTGGTCTTCAGCTACACGGAGCCTGCCCAAGGTCCCCCTGATTGCGTCACTCTCTACCCTCCCCCGGAGATGTCGTGGCAGGAAGCCACGGCGCGGGTCACTGGAGTTGCACCGGGGCGCCTGAAGGCGGATCGGCCCATCATGCGCGGCGGTGGGCCACTCTCGCTCGCCATCGAGGAGAGCGCGGCCAAGGTCGTCGCGCGCATCGGCAACTGCAAGGGCTAGCGCCTCGATTCGATTTAATCGAGGGCCAGGTAAAGGCACTAGCGCAGCTCGCCAATTATCGAGCGAGGCGGCTGCGTCAATGCTCTTCGAGCCGTGGAGCGGAGGGAAAAGGGCAGAAATCCCGCTGCAAATGCCCTACAATTTGGCTAGGATGGGGCGTGCCGAAAATCGAGTTCCTGGCGTCAATCGCTGGGAGTGCCAAAGACGCCGACGCTCCCCAAGGGGGTCCTCTATTGGACATCTGTGACGAGGCGCTCGCTCCAATTCCCTTCTCTTGCCGCTCGGCGAGCTGCGCGACCTGCCACATCGAAGTCTTGGCCGGCGCCGAATTAATGCAGCCAGCAGATGAACCGGAGCAGGACCTGCTCGACGTCGTCGGCGGGCCGAAAGGCAGCCGATTGGCGTGCCAGGTCATCATCAAACCCGGCCCAGGTCTGATCAGGGTCCGCTCACTGGATGCAGGCTGACGCACGCGCAGGTGTACTTCTGCCCATCGTCGAGGCGCATCAACGTGAGCGACCGACCCCAGGCGCAGCCCGTGTCGAGCGCAAACACGTTCGGCGCAGTCACCCGCCCCTCCAGCGCTGCCCAATGCCCGAACACCACTCGCGCGTCTCGCGTCTTGCGCTCGGCATGCGCAAACCAGGGTAAATATCCGACCGGCGCTTGCTCGGGCGGGCCCTTGAAGGCCAGGTCCAGGCGCCCCGACGGCGTGCATACGCGCATGCGCGTGAAGTAACTGACAATCACGCGAGCTCTCTCGGCGGGATTTAGATCAGGAGTGAGCTCGAGCGGCTCCGGCGAATGTGAGCTCACGAGCGCCGAAGCGCCCGCGGCGAGCAGCCACGCTTCCGCTTCGCGAGCCAGGGCAGCCGCGGTCGGAAGGTCCCAATGCGGAGGGATACCCGCGTGCACCATGCAAAACCCGAGATCCGGATCGGTATGCATCAGCGGCTGCTGGCGCAGCCACTCGATGAGCTCTGCGCCGTCTTTGGCCTGCAACACAGGGTCGAGCGTGTCCGTTCGCTTCAGCACCCTGACACCCTCGGCAACAGCCAAGAGATGCATCTCGTGATTGCCCAAGACCACCGTCGCGGACGCGCCCAAAGCCCGGACGAAGCGCAGCACTCCGAGCGAATCGGGGCCGCGGTTGATCAGGTCTCCAACCAGCCACAGCCGATCGCGGGCTCTATCGAAGCTCGCCTGCGCGAGCACCGACGCCAGGGCTTCTTGACAGCCCTGGACGTCGCCTACCGCATACACTGCCATCTGTTACCTCGACGCGGCCCGCGGCCGCGCCGGCCTTCCGTTACCATTGGAGGGTGCTGTCCGCGAGGACTCTAGCCCGGCCCGCTCCGCGCGCCCTCGCGAGCCGCGTCGTCATCGGAGCGCATTACGCGTCTCTGCATTCGCCACCTCCTCTAACGGACGAGACGGCCGGCATGACCAGTTGCGGTGGCCTCGTCGGAGTCACGAGCGGCTGCAGGGGACGAACGACCGCCGACGAAGGAGCACCGGAGGTGGCATCGATGCGGGTCAGGGCCACGCGTCCACGGATGCTCCGCTCGAGGGCGTCGCTCGACGCCGTCGGGCCCGACCACTCGACGGGCGCACGTTCAAGCATCGTCGCGGGCGCAACTTCTCCCTTGGCAGAAACGCCGAGCGCTGGCACGGCGTACCAAGCGACGGGGCAAGCTCCCGCTACGCCGATCAACCCCCAGAAGGCCCTCCGCGCACGGGGCACAACGGACGATCGCCGCTCACGCGCCAGGGGATTCGCTTCCCACCCCGACGCGACCCCAAAAGCCACCCAGCCACCACCCAGCCGCGAGGACCAGTGGACGCTGAGATTCGCCCGCAAAAGCGAGGCACGCCCACACCACCTCAGAGCAGCCGCCGTTTACGGCCATTCTCAGGTCACGACCGCGAACCCCACGCCGACGCGGGGACGAAATTAGACCTGGCTGAACCGCGTTTCGCAGTGCCAGCCAGGCTCACATTCCAACGCAACTAGCTAAACGATTCGCTAGGAACACGGAACACACCCGCCTGCCAAATCGGCAAGCGAGCACAGTTGACGGCGACCTTACTGGCGCCGGCCGCGACCGCCGCCACCACCACCACCACCCCCACGCGGAGGCCCGGATGGACGACCGCCGCCACCCTCACCACCGAACCTGCGGCCGCCGCCACCGCCGCCACCGCCGCCTCCCCCACCACCGCCGCCAGCGGACGGACGCCGCTCACGTGCAACGTTCACGGTGATCGATCTGCCATCGAGGGTCGCGCCGTTGAGCGACTCGATGGCGCGCTCGGCCTCTTCATTTGACCCGAACTCGACAAAGCCGAAACCACGGGACTGACCCGTAGCTCGGTCAATGACCACGCTAGCTGAAGTTACCTCGCCGAATTCGGAGAAGGCCTCCTGCAGCTGTTGGTCCATTGTCGAGTATGCCAGATTGCCCACGTACAGCCGGTTTCCCATTACTATTCTATCTCGATTGCGTGGCACCGTATCCGGTCTGGTTCGGACGTGATCTCGGTGCCGTAAGCCACGATCCGAAATGCCCCCATACATTGGGGGCAGCCAGCACGCAGAACACGAACTCGAGCGGGCGGAAACCACCGGCCGATACTCCACTTCCGTTAGCAGGCCCTGCGACGTTACCACGGCCCAGAAAATCTAGCCATAGGCGGGATTATTGATGATGCACGCCGCAACCTGGCCGTGTGGAGCGGGTTCCTAATTTATATATGTGAACTCATTTTGGCTACTTGGGTGCCACAGCGAGCGCCTCTCAGACTCGGAACATCGCTCCGAGCCGCCTACCGAGCAGCGCCCCCGCGAGCACCAGCGTCAACGTGAGAAGCACCATTGCCCAAACTCCGAGCGCGCTCGCCACGTATAGGCCGTCACCGAGCCGTTGGGAGAGCTCCCAGATCGCTCGCGTGATCGGGAAGAACTCTGCGCTCTGCGCCAAGATCAAGGAGTCGCTCACCTCCAGCATCGCGAACACAAAGGCCATCAACGCGCCCGCGAGCACGCTGGCGCCGATCAGCGGCAGGACGATCCGCCAGAGTACGCGCGCCGCGTTCGCGCCCAGGTTTGCAGCCGCACGCTCGTAGTCTCGAGGCACTTGCTCGAGACCTGCAGCCGCGCTCCGCACCACGTAGGGCAGACGCCGAGCTGCATACGCCAGCACCAGCAGCACGACCGGGAAGCGCTGCACGTCCAGCCAAGCCGGCGTCGCATCGCCCAGCGCGCGCTTGAACTGCACGCTGAGGGACAAGTATCCGAAGGCCATGACCAGGCCCGGCACGGCCAGAGGCAACATGCTCATCAGATCGAGCGCGCCGCGGAACGGCACCTCGGAACGCACCACCACCAGGGCGACACCCAGCGCAATGACGACTCCGATCGCGGTTGCTGCGCCGGCATACACGATCGAGTTGCCTACCGCGCCGAGCTGCTGGGCACCGTCAGCCAGGCTCGGCATCACGAGCTCGTCGTTCAACGCCGCAAAGTAGTGGCTCGTGGTAAATTCTCGCGGGATCAGTGACCGATACCAGGCGCCGGTGGCGCTCAGGCTGGTCAGCACCACCGAAATGTTCGGCAGCAGCGCCAAGCTGAGCACCAGCAGGAAAGGAACGCACGCCAGCGCAGCACGAGCTCCGGACAAGCGCCGCGCCACGCTTTGGCTCGCTGCTTTACTGGCGACCGTTCGCTTGCTCCTGCCCAGCGTGAGCTTGCCCACCGCGTACAGCGCCGTGGAGCACGTGAGCATCACCACCACCAACGCGTACGCGAGTGGATTGTCGAGCTCTGTGATCTGGATGAACACTTGCACGGGGGTCACGTCATACACGTGAAACATGAGCGGCGTTCCGAGCTCGGTAAAGCTCCAGATCGACACCAGCGTGCAGCCGGCGAATAAGCCCGGGCGAACCAGCGGGAAGGTGACGCGCCAAAAAACCTGCCAGCGGCTTGCGCCCAGATTCGCGGCGGCTCGCTCCAGCATCGGGTCGACGTTGGCCAGAGCGGCCTGCAGGTTCAACAGGATGATCGGGTAAAGCGCGAACGCCTCCACGGCGACTACGCCAAAGATCCGCAAGCTACCCAGCCAGTCGACGCCGCGGCCCGTTTCATCCCCGAAAATCTGCGTCAAGGGACCGAAGCGGCCGAGCAACAGGCGCGTGCCTATGGCACCCACGAAGGGCGGCAGCACCATGGGCACCAAGAGCAACGACGAGAGCAGCGCGCGCCCCGGAAAATCGTAGCGGCTGGCGAGCACAGCCAGCGGCAGCGCCAGAAACAGCGCGACACAGGTCGTGCCGAGGGCGATCAGCGTCGACTTCAACAACCCACCGAGGAGCAATGGATCGCCCAGCACCAGCCGCAGGTACTCGGTAGTGAACCGCCCATCCGTGGTCATGAAGCCAACGGCGACGACGTTGAGCAAGGGCCAGATCAATACGAGGAATAGCACCGCAAAAAGCAGCGCCGCGGCACCAGCATGGGCTCGGTTCGGACCCAGCAAGCGAGCGGACAACCCCGCCCATGAAACGCCTGACGTCACCCCGCGCCCCGCGCCTGCGCCAGGATGGCGGAGTAGTGGCGGCGGAAGCGCTCACCGAGGGCCATGCGCTCGCGAGCCGCCGAGAGGCGTGGGTCTAACGTCGCGGCCGAGCCGGCCGCAGCCGCAGGCCGTTTTTCAATCACTTCTCTGAATTCGATCGGCAGGTCGGAGAGCTCGAAGAGCAGACGCTCGCGCCGCTCGCGCTCAGGAACCTCGAGAACCGCACGATATGCTGCGTCGAGACCGGGTTTTGTGTCTATCCAAGCGGCAGCCCAGACCGGTATCAAGCGCCCGAGCTGTCGCATCCAACGCTGGCGAAGATTAAAGCCTTCGGCCAGCTCAAACGGGTTTTCGTCATCGGCCCAGCCGTGGCGATCTGCATAGACGTCCCGGCGCACCGGCATGCGACGCAAGCTTCGGGGCACGTACGGGCTCTGGCCGGAGTCCAGGTTCCACAGGCGCTGCGCCTCGGGGGTCAAGAGGAAGGTAACGAAGCGGTTGGCGAGGACCTCACGCTCACCGAGCGTACCGTAGAGCACGCCAATCGGGTCCGGCGTGATCGCCGTGGCCCCGCGCGGAGCGTGATAAGTGATACGACGCGCGCCGATCTGCTCCTGGAATACACGCGCGTAGAAGTCTATCGCCACCCCCGCCGCCGATTCCGCGTCCCCCACGTCCGAGCACGGGCGGCTACCCGAGTCAGTGAAATAGCGTGCGTTGGCTGCCATCAGCAGCAGCACTCGCATCCCCTCTTTCCAGCCCCGTCCGAGCGCCTGCTGGTAGCTCGCCAACTGCTCCAACTGATCACTCGTGAGCCGAGCCGACTCAGGGTTTTCGTCCAGCCAGCTGTGTTCGGCAGCCGCCATCGCACGCTGCAGCACCATCATGTAAATCATGGCTGCCGAGCCGCTGCGCGTCGGATCGGCCAGGGCCACCAGACCCCGGAGCTCGGGTCGCGCTAGATCAGTCCAGGTTTGCGGCGCAGGCAGCTTTAATACGTCGTAAAATTCCGGTGCATGGATGATGCCGAAGCTGCTGAGCACGATGCCCACCCATCTGGGACCCAGCGGTCCTGCCGTTGGATCGAGCAACGGTACACCCGCCAAGTCACGCTTCGGGAAAGCCTCTGCGATCAGCTCCTCCGGGATGTTGAGCGGTTTGAGCAGTGGCTTGAAGCTGCGTTCGAACGTGTAGTCACCCCCGCCCCAGACCAGCTCGATGCCCGAGTTGACCAGGCCCTCCGGCAAGAGCGCGCCCGATGCGTCGCGATAGGTCCCGTACAAATCGTCCAGATAGCGAACGATGTCGTTAGTCCCTCCCGAGGAAAGGTAGGTGATGGCAACGGGCTGCCCATAATGCTCACGGTGCCAGTCCGAAAATGCCGGCTCGAAAGCGCGCCGGATATCTTGGTTGTGTGGTGTGATGATGCGCAGCGTGAGCGTACTCTCACCCCGAGCGATGCCGCTCTGCGCTTCGGTCCCGCCCAGGCAGCCGCGCAAGGCGAACGGCAAGAACAACACGCCGGCAAATGCGACCAGCCACACGTACGTGCGCGACAACGCAAACACCTTTACACTGGCTCGGCCAGCACCACGAGCGCTTCTGGTGCCAGATACAAGCTCACTCGAGCAGGCAGGTCGAGCCGCGGCGGCACGCTTTGCATACGGATCTCATGGCCTGCAGCCTGGAGCCGGTGCTCGCTCGAGTCGCCCAAGAACCAGGACTCGACGAGCTCCGCAGCCACCCGATTTCGGGGCTTCCCGTCAGCTGGGGGGACGTCGGGCGCCACCTTCACCTGCTCTGGGCGAATGCTGAGCGCGACGCGCGCCACGTCACGCGGCAAATCGCCAGGGTCCTTGGCGAACAGCTGCCCGAGGTCCGTCTCCACAGAGAGATGCTCACCCGAGCGTTCGAGGACGCGGCCCAAAATCAAGTTGGCCTGGCCGAGAAATTGCGCAACGAAGGCCGTACGCGGGCGCGTGTACAGCTCCTCCGGAGTGCCCACCTGGATCACCTTGCCTGCCTTCATGATCGCGATCCGATCAGCGATGCTCAACGCCTCTTTTTGATCGTGAGTGACGTACACCGTGGTCAGGCCGGTGGCGCGGCAGATGCCGCGTATTTCTCCACGCATCGCCTGGCGCAGGCGCGTATCGAGGTTACTGAGCGGCTCATCCAGCAGTAAACATGCAGGCTGTACGGCGATGGCGCGAGCGATGGCCACCCGCTGCTGTTGCCCTCCGGACAACTCCGCGGGCTTCCGCTTTGCAAACTCGAGCATGTGCACGAGCTCGAGCGCCGCCTTGACGCGCTTCGCCTGCTCCTGGCGCGGCAGGCCACGCACGCTCGCGCCAAAACCCACGTTTTCGGCGACCGTCAAGTGCGGCCAGAGCGCATAGCTCTGAAAACACATGACCGCGTTGCGCTGGTTCGTAGGTAACGCCGTGACGTCTCGATCCCCAAAGGCGATGCGTCCAGAGGTCGGCTCGAGCAGCCCGGCGATCAGGTTGAGCAGCGTCGTTTTCCCGCAACCGCTCGGGCCCAGCAGAAAAAACAGCTCTCCCGACTTCACCTCCAGGTCTACCCCGTCCACGGCTCGGGTATCGCCGAGGTGTTTGCTCACCCCCTGCAAGTGGATGGGAGTCATCGACCTTGGCCTCTAATGATGCCGATGGCTCGGACGGGTTCCTGCACCAGAGCGACTGTATAGCAAAAATCCGTCCCGGCCAGGCCTGCCGTCGCGCTCTCTCAGTCTAGGGCGTAACGACCTCCGGATCGAGCGCCGTCAAGATTTCGACCCCGTCCGACGTGACGAGCACGCTGTGCTCGAATTGGGCAGACAAGCTGCCGTCCCAAGTGCGCACCGTCCATCCGTCGGGCATGGAAACCACCTGCGAGGAGCCCAGGTTGATCATCGGCTCGATGGTAAAGACCATGCCGGCCTTCAACCTGAGCCCGGTCCCGCGTCGCCCGTGATGAGGAACGTGGGGCTCGCAATGCATCGAGCGGCCGACGCCATGCCCGCCGTACTCCCGCACCACGCTGCACCCCTCGCTCCTGGCCAGCTCCTCGATGGCGGCCCCCACATCGCCCAGGCGCGCCCCGGGCCGCACGACGTTAATGCCCGCGTCGAGGCAGCGTCGCGCCACGCTCACCACATGTAGCGCCTCTTTCGAGGCGGGCCCGATCACGAAGGTCTTGGACGTGTCACCGTGAAACCCGCCAAGCTCGGTGGTCACGTCGACGTTGACGATCGCGCCCGAGCGCAAGACGACCTCGGGAGAAGGTATGCCGTGACACACGACGTCATCGACACTCACGCACACCGCCGCCGGAAAGGGAGGCGAGCCCGGGTGCGCCTGGTAGCCGAGCTGGCTAGGCTTACCACCGCGGCGCGCGGTGTCGCGGCGTACCCACTCGTCGACCATGGCCGTGGTGATGCCAGCGCACAGGCGCGTCCCCACGTGCTCCAAGGTAGCGGCCGCGGCGCGACCGGCGCGACGCAGGGCGGGGTAGCTGGCGGGCCCGAACAATTCGATCGTCATACGGCACACGCTGCCGAGAACGCGCCGCTGTGGCCAATACCGTTTGGGTATGACGAGGGCAGGCCGCCCCTCTCGTGTTATGCTCGCCCGGTGAGCCTGGATCAATTGAGTTACTTCGTGGCGGTCGCCGAGGAAGGCAACATCGGGCGCGCCGCGCGCCGTCTTCACATCTCGCAGCCGCCGCTCAGCCGTCAGATTCGGAGCCTGGAGGATGATCTCGGAGTACAGCTGTTTCGTCGCACGACGCAGGGCGTTCAGCTCCTACCGGCCGGTCACCTGCTGCTGCCTCACGCCCGTCACATTCTCGCCGCCGTAGCGGGCGCGCGTCGGTCCATCGGGCCTGATGTGGCGACCGTCGAGCTCACGTCGAACGCGGCAGCGATCGCGCGGAACACGTAGCCTCGCGCTCAGTGAGACACCCCTCGGGCTCGAGCCGCTTAGTACCTCGATTCTATTGAATCGAGGGCTATGTAAGGGCCGTGCCCCAGGAGAAGCTGACCGGCACGTCGATCGCCGAGAGGATGCTCAGCCGCACGGGACAGGTGTGCGCCGCCTGCTCCAGGACTTGCCGGTCTGCGTCAGAGAGCTCGCCGCCCCGCGGCACTTCCACCGTGACCTCGAGTGTCGCAATCCGGCGCGGCCCTGAATGGGTCATGTGTTTCTTTACGACGATGCCGGCACCGTCAATCGGGTAGCCGCGTTCCTGAGCTCGGATGCCCATGACCGTCAGCATGCAGGCTCCGAGCGCCGTGGCGACGAGATCGGTAGGAGAAAAAGCCTCGCCGCGCCCCTTATTGTCCAGCGGCGCGTCGGTGGTGAGCCGCATGCCTGAGGGCCCGTGTGTGGCAGTGCAACGCAGCTGCCCGGTGTAAGCGACTTCGATTTGTACCATGACAGCTCTACCGTGAAGGAGGCCTGCTCACGCGAGCGGCCCGAGCACCGGCAGACTATCACAGTCACCTTGCCAGGCGATGGCGATCGTAATACTCAGCGTCGGGTGCGCAATTTCCACGCTCGAGTGACCCCAATCGTGCGGGTCTATCTGCCCCGTATGTCTGCCCCGGCTGGCCTCCCGTGAACCGGAGAGTCGTCATTACGGGGATCGGTCTGGTCACTCCCCTCGGGCTCGATCGGGAGACGTCTTTCAAGGCCCTGCTCGAGGGCAAGAGCGGCATTCGTCCCTTCGAGAGCTTTGACGCCTCGCGGCTGCGGACACGCTTCGGCGGCGAGGTGCGCGGCTTCGATCCGTTGAAGTATTTGACCAAGCCGGAAGAGCGGCGCACCGACCGCTATTCACAGCTGGCGATCGCAGCGGCGGACGAGGCGATGGCCGACGCCGGTTTCGTCGTGCCCGAGGCGCTGGCCAACGAGGTCGGGGTGCTCATGGGTGTTGCACTGGGCGGCTTGCATAGCCTGGAAGAGAACCACGCCACCCTGCTCGACAAGGGGCCGAAGCGCCTGGCGCCGATGATGGTCCCCATGATGCTCGCTAACACGGCGCCGGGTTTGCTCGCGATACGCCATGGGGCGGGTGGCCCGAACTATACGTTGACGTCCGCGTGTGCTTCGGGCGCGCACGCGATAGGTGAGAGCGCGAGCCTCATCGCCAGGGGCGAGTGTGCGGCGGTGATCACCGGCGGTGCTGAAGCGGTGCTGACGGAGCTGTGCGTGGGCGGCTTCTGCGCCATGCACGCGCTCTCCACGCGCAACGACGAACCGGAGCGCGCGAGTCGGCCATTTTGTACCGATCGTGACGGCTTCGTGATCGCCGAGGCCGCAGCGATTTTGATCCTGGAAGAGCTCGAAGCCGCGCGTCGCCGCGGCGCGCAGATCTACGCCGAGGTCAGGGGCTACGGCAGGACCTGCGATGCTCACCACATCACTGCACCTCACCCGGAAGGGCGCGGGGTCATGCAGGCGCTACGCGGCGCGCTGAAGAGCGCCGGCGTGAACGCCGACGAGATCGGCCACGTCAACGCTCACGCCACGTCCACGCCCGCCGGCGACGTCGGGGAAGCGCGCGCCATCCGCGAGATTCTCGGCGGGTCGGTACCGGTCACGGCACCCAAATCGATGATCGGGCATACGCTGGGCGCCGCGGGCGCGGTCGAGGCTGCGTTCACCGCGTTGTCGCTCAAACATCAGATTATCCCGCCCACCCTCAACTACGACACGCCAGACCCCGAGTGCGCGGTGAACGTCGTCGGCAAAGAGGCACGGCCCGCGGCCATGACTCACGCCCTCTCCAACTCCTTCGGTTTCGGCGGCACCAACGTATCGCTCTTGCTCAGCCGGGTCTGAAGGGGCGCCTCGGGCTCGGCCGCGCGCCGGCTCTGGGTCAGTCGTTCTCTAGAGCGCAGAGCTGTATCACCAAGCGGTTTTCTCGCCGACACGCCGCGAGATCGACGCGGAGCACGAGCGCCCAATCATGGTTCCCGTCCGGGTCGCTCAGTATCTGCCGGACCTGCCAGCTCTCGTTGCTCGTGCGATCGATGAGCAACCGGGCGGCGCTGCGCGCGTCGGCGTCGACTAGGAGGCCCGCGTGCTCTTCCCAATACGGCGCGAGCAGCCGCTCGGCGGCCATTGCGGTCAGGGCCTCCCTGCCGGCGCTCGGCGGTTCCGCCGGCTCGAGATCGGGACCCAGCTCGCCGAGCACCTGAGCAAAGCGCGCCTCATCACGGCTCGCCATGGCGCGCACCAGCCTGAAGCAAGCGTTCCGTAGCAAGATGCCAAAGGCTCGCTGGTTCTTCGTGATGTCCGGCGGCGGTGGCGGAGCCTCGGCAACTGCACTCTGGGCCTCGAGCGCGCGCGCCCCCTCCAGGCGCTCCCATTCGTCGATCAAACTGGCGTCGACCTGCCGCACCTCGGCGCCGAGCCATTCCTCGAGGTCCAGCACGTCCTCTGTCTTGTACTTCTCCGGGACGGTCTGACGTAGCGCGCGGTACACGTCGGTGAGGTAACGCAAGAGCACGCCCTCGGCACGCGCCAACCCGTACTCTTTCACGTAGTCGTTGAAGCTCAGCACCTGTTCGTGCATGTCGCGGGCGATCGATTTCGGCGCGATGTTCTGCCCGCTCACCCACGGGTGCTGCTTCGCAAACAGGTTGAAGGTCTCGTAAATTAGATCGGCCTCGGGCTTCGGGTATTCGATCTTGTCGAGCTCCTCGATGCGGGCCTCGTACTCCACGCCTTCAGCCTTCAGCTCGGCCATGCGCAGTGTCTTCAGCCTCTGCACCTGGGCGTGCAAGATGGCCCCCGGGTTCTCCATGATCGCCTCCACGACGCTGAGCAAAGACATCGCGTACTGATCGAGCTTGGGGTCGAGCGAGTCGAAGGCTTCGATGGCGTACAGCGAGAGCGCTTGGTTGAGGGAGAAGTCCGCCTGCAGATCCGCGTTCACCCGCACGCGGCGCCCCGTTACGCTCAAGATCTCGGAGGAGATGAGCGAGCTGAAGAGGCTCATGCCCTGGCGCAAGAGTTGGCGCTTGCGGGCGGGCGGCTCGTGGCAGTCGCGGATCAAGCGGCGAGCCGCCTGGCAACCGGCGGGGCGAGACAAGACGTGGAGCAAGAGGCCATGATTGACGGTCAGGCGCGAGACGAGCGGCTCGGGTTCTGAATCCTTCAGGGTGTCGAGCGTGCGGGCATTCCAGGCTTTGTAGCCGCGCTCGGGTGCCTTCTTGAGGTGCAGCTTCTTCTGCTTCTTGGGGTTGCCCTCCGCACGCTGCTTGAGCATCTTGTTCTCGATCTCATGCTCGGGGGCTTGGACGACCACGCTGCCCAGGCTGTCGAAGCCACGGCGGCCGGCTCGACCAGCGATCTGCTGAAAGTCACGCACGGAGAGGAGCGTGATGTTTTCGCCGTCGAACTTGCAGAGCTGCGTGAAGAGCACCGTGCGGATCGGCACGTTGACGCCCACCCCGAGCGTGTCCGTGCCACAGATGATGTGCAGCACACCGCGCTGCGCGAGCCGCTCCACCAGGCGCCGATACTTCGGCAACATGCCCGCGTGATGCACGCCGATGCCGTGGGGAATGAAACGCGACAGCTCCTTGCCAAACGGGCTGTCGAAGCGGAAGCCTTTGAGCTCTTCCTTGATCTGCTGCTTGTCCTCCTTGGAGCTGAAGTTCAGGCTCATCAAGTCCTGCGCACGCTCGGACGCCGCGCGCTGGGAGAAGTGCACGATGTAGATCGGAGATTTACCCGCGGCCACCAGCTTGGCGATGGTCTCCGTGAGGGGCGTCTCGCTGTACTCCCAATCCAGCGGCACAGGCCGATCGGAAGAGCGGACCAGCGTCGTCTGCACCTTGGTCCTGCGCGTGAGCTCGGAGACGAAAAACTCGGGTTTGCCGAGCGTGGCGCTCATCAACAAGAAACGGGACTGAGGCAAGGTGAGCAGCGGGATCTGCCAGGCCGCGCCGCGGTCTCGATCGGAGTAGTAGTGGAACTCATCCATCACGACCCAGTCGGCTTGCGCCTGGCTGCCCTCGCGCAGCGCGAGGTTGGCGAGGATTTCGGCGGTGCAGCACAGGATGGGTGCCTCGCGGTTCACCGAGGCGTCGCCCGTCATCATCCCGACGTTGCGCGCGCCGAGCGCGGCGCACAGCTCGAAGAATTTCTCGGTGACGAGGGCCTTGATGGGCGCGGTGTAGAAAGCGAACTTACCCTCGGCCAGCGCCTTGAAACAGACGGCGAGCGCCACCAACGATTTGCCGGAGCCCGTTGGGGTGTTGAGCACCACGTTGTGGCCCGAGAAGACCTCGAGGATGGCCTCCTCCTGCGCGGGGTACAGCTCCATCCCCACTTCCTCGACGTATCCGAGAAAGGCCTCCAGCAGCTTCTCCGCGAGGGCGGGATCATCGATTGGGGGGAGCCGCGCTTCGAGCGAGGGCCGGCTCCCAGCATTCACGCTGGTGGAGGTGGGGGTCAATTGAGCTATTCTGCGGCGCGTTCGGTCGACCCGGAGCTCGGCCTGCGCTCGGATAACGTGGCGACGAGGTCGGCCAAGAGCAGCGCTGCGTCCCTCCGCGTCGGGCCGAGCCCGGAGACATAGCGGGCCACGTCGGCGAGCGCCACAATCCCCACGAGCTTGTGGGCTCCGTCCGCCACGATCACCCGCCGTATGCGCTGGCCGCGCATGAGCGCCACCACCTCATCGACGCTGTCCCCCGGAGCGACGCTATGCACGCGGCCCGATACGACATCTCCGATGGGAATGGCCACGAGCGGCAGACCCTTGGTGTACGCCGCCATGGTTAGATCGCGATCGGTGAGAATACCCGTGGGGCGACCCGTGGGGTCTACGACGGGGACGGCGCCGCAGTCTCGATCCCACATCAGCTGCGCCGCACGATGCAGGGTGTCGCCCGGGGAGCAAGTCGCGACGTTGGTGGTCATCACCCCCCTCACGACGCCACCGAGCCGAACCGACTCGGAGGACCAGCGGCCCAGGATCCCCAGGACCACGCGCCCGAGCTCTCGGGCCTTGCTTTTTGCGCCCAAGTCTTCGAGCGATCTCTTGACGATATTAGTGGTGCTGCCGGCCATTGTGCCCTCGTCCGGCGATACTACTCTGGGCGCACTGAGCCGTCTGCCCCCAGATGGCAGAAGGCGCCGTTCCGTCCTTACTGGATGAGACAGGTCACCGTCGGCAGCTCACTGTTTGCGGTTCATCGGGGTTCAAGAACCCGGCAAATTGGCAGCCCTGGCCCGTGCAGCGCGCGCAAGCGCAGGCGACGTTCTCATCCTCATAACAAAGCCCGTCGTAGACGAAGTTACACTCGCCGTCGGCTCTGGTGCCCGTGCGAAAGCCAGGCTCGCAAGCAGGTAGGGGCGTCTCCGGATAACCAAACGGGGGAACCTGCCGCGGATCTCGAGTCCCCGCCGCGCCGGCTTGGCTCCCCGAACCGCTCCCACCTGCCCCACCGGACGCGCTTTCCCCCTCCAACGGGTCGTCCTCCCCGCCTTCGGGCAGGGCGCGCGCACCACAGCCGAGCAACGTAGCGACTAAAAACGGGGCAGCGAAGCTGCGCTGAATCCGGGTGTGGCCCTCGGGCATCTACCAGGTGTAGCTGCGTGAGGGAGCCGCTGCAACATCGCGGCCGACGTCGCCGGGGAACGGATTCAGAGATCTCGCCGCTCCTCAGCGAATCGGGCTCACGTACGCGATCAGCTCAGCCATGTTCCGCAAAAACGTGCGCACCGAAATCCCGAGCGGCGGCGTTTCTGGGGGGTAGGTCGAGGGCCGATCGCCTTGCCTGTAGGGCGAAGTGTCGGTGCGATCTCCCACATTCGTGCTGGCGTAGGTCGCCTGCTCGTAGGGCGTTGGATCACCAGGGCCGCGGTACGGGTTGGTCGAGAGCTCGAGCGGCGAGAGCCAGCGCCCCGCGCCATCCAGAGCCTCGACGAGCTCTCGAACCCGCGCGTCGGTCACCACGGGGCTTGGCGGATCCTGCCCGGTGCAGAGCTCGGCCAATGTCGCCGTACCAAAGGAGAAGTACTTGGGCAGTGCCCGCGCGGGAGGCAAATCGAGCAGCCGCGCCCCGCTTCCCGGAGCGCGCGCGTCGGCATAGGCCCGGCGTAGCGCCGGCACGTCGATGCTGCGCACGGGCGCGTAGTGCGACAGCCGCGGCCACATTTTCTCGTCGACGAAATACTTGCCGTTGACCACGTTCGAGCCACGACGATGCACGTAGAGGCGGTCTCCGCTGCCAATCTCGATGAAGGTCGGGTGGGTGCCGCCATGCTGGATGCTCTGCTCGGGCGAGAGCCGCACCTTGTCCAACCAGTCGAGCGCCTCGGGCACTCGCGCCAAGTATTTGGGGTCGCCCGTCAAGCGGTGAAACGCCAGCAGTTGCTTGATGTTCGCTCCTGTCGTGTGCGTCGCCAACGCGGCAGGCTCGAAGCTGCGCGCTGCTGCAGGCTTGCCGGCGAGGTCGTGCTGCAGCCCCCACGCCGGCTGCGGCGCAGGCCGCTGGAGGGTGGCGACCGAGTCCATCGCGGAGCGCAGCTGACCGAGCACGTCAAAGTCCCGCAGCGTCGCGCGGATCATGAGCAGCGAACGGATGTTTTCGCCGAGCACGTCGTCATTGAACGTCAACAGGCGCGTGTAGTCGTTCTCCAAAGGGTAGCGCTGAGGCCAGCCCCCACTCGGATATTGGCTCTCTAGGAGGAACCGGATCGCCCTCTCTAGCGCCAAGCCCACTTCAGCAGTGCGGTGGGATGCTTGCAGGCGCATGAGAAACTGCGTCGCCGCGGCGGTGCAAGCATCATCGAAGGTGCCGTTGTCGGGGTGCTGGTGAAACTCCTCCAGCCTCCAGCCATTTCGGGCCACAGTTTGATACCAGTCGCGGAGCGACGCCTCGCCCGCGAAGTCGTGGACATAATTCCAACCCCCGCTCGCGTGCTGAGCGGCGACCACGGCGCCGGCGACCTCCAGGGCCGCCTCGAGATAGAAGCGGTCTCGAGTCGCGTGAAAGGCGTCCAGAAACAAATGACCGACGCTCGGCGTACCGGGCGGCTGTAGCCAACACATGCTGCGCTTGGCCTCTAGCTCCCCCCAGCTCCGGGAGAAGTCGGGCAAGTAGGCCCAGACGTAGCCGCCCCGATGGGCGACCTTCTCGCGCATGAACGTCGTCGCCCGCCGCATGGCCTCGAGCGCTCGTGCACGCGAGTCGGCGGGCGCCGGGCTCGGCGCGACGGGCGCCTCGTTGCTCGCGCCTCGCACCCTAGCCGCGCAGCCCAGGCTCAGCGTCAGCGGCGAAATCAAAGAAGCGACGAAAGCTCTGCGATGCATGCGCCTGTATCCTACTCGGGCCGTGTCTGACGACCCTACTAGCCTGCGCGCGCCGCTGCTGCCTCGCAGACGGGGGCGCATGAGCAGGCGCTTAGGCTAGAATCTGCTGCTCATGGCAGCGAGGTCGACGTGTTCCTCTCAAATCCTGTGCTGCGCTTGCTGGGGGCTGGCACAACTGCCCAACCAGCGTCGTCGCGGTGATTGTACAGGGCGGGCGCCCGCGTTAGTCTCCGAAGCGCGAGTCCTCGTGCGAACCCTCCTGCTCCTCGCTGCCGCATTGGCGGGCTACACTGCGTCGGCCTACGCGGCCCATTCGGCGCTGGCTACGGACTCGCCCGCGCCGGCAGCCCAGGTCGCTCGCAAAAAGCCCATGGCCGACGCACCCATCGAGCTCATCACGCTGGACCCAGGGCACTTTCACGCCGCTCTCATCCAGCGCGAGCTCTACCCGGGGGTCGCCACGCGCGCCCATGTGTACGCGCCGCTCGGGCAAGACCTCCTCGATCACTTGGGCCGCGTGCTGCGCTTCAACGAGCGCAAGGAGAGCCCCACGCGCTGGGAGCTCGAGGTGCATACGGGGCCCGACTTCCTGGAGCGCATGACCCGGGAGAAACCCGGCAACGTCGTCGTCATTTCCGGGCGCAACCGCGGCAAAATAGACGCTGTCAGGGCAGCCACGGCGGCAGGGCTCAACAGCCTGGTCGACAAGCCCTGGATACTCGGCTCGGCCGAGCTCCCCCAGCTCCAGAGCGTGCTGGATTTGGCGGACCAGCAGCAGCTCATCGCGCTCGATATCATGACCGAGCGCTTCGAGGTCACGAGCCTCTTGCAGCGCGAGCTGGTCAATGACGAGGCCGTCTTCGGCAAAATCGAGCGCGGGACCACCGAGCAGCCCGGCGTGTATATGGAGAGCGTACACCACCTGCTGAAGACGGTGGCGGGGGTGCCCAACATCCGCCCCACCTGGTTCTTCGACACGGCGCAGCAGGGTGAGGGCTCGAGTGACATCGGCACCCACCTCGTCGACCTCGTGCAGTGGACGTTGTTCCCCGAGCAGGCGCTCGATTACAAGAAGGACATCGAGATCGTCGATGCGCAGCGCTGGCCCACGCGGATCTCGCGCGAAGACTTCGAGCGCGTCACGCGCGAGAAAGAATTCCCCGCGTTCTTGGCCAAGAATCAAAAGGGCGGGTTCCTCGAGTGCTTCCTCAATAACTTGGTGACCTACAAAGTGCGCGGCATCCATACGCGCCTCAACGTCATCTGGGATTATCAGGCGCCCGCCGGCGCCGGGGACACCCACTACGCGGTCTACCGGGGCAGCCAGGCGAGGATCGAGGTGCGTCAAGGCAAGGCCGAGAAGTGGCGCACCGAGCTTTACGTCATCCCGACGGCAGCGGTGCGCGCAGCCGGGGTCGAGCGCGCCCTGCGTCAACGGCTTTCGGCGCTCTCCGCGGCGTACCCCGGGCTGAGTGTCGAGCTGCGTGGCACGGAGTTGCGGGTCGTGATCCCGGAGGGCCTCCGCACCTCGCACGAGCAACACTTCGGGCAAGTGGCTCGCCGCTTCTTCGAGCTCCTGAAGAACCCGAGCCGCCTGCCCGCCTGGGAGAAACCGAACATGCTCGCCAAGTACTGGGTGACGACGCGGGGCACCGAGCTCAGCCGCAAGTCGCCCGTCAAAGTGGCTAAACGCTTGGCGCCCTGATCCCCGCTTCGGAACGACTGGCCAACCCCCGCTCGGAGTAGCGATTTTGTCGGGAAAGGGTTGGAATACACGGCAGGGCGAGGGGTTTCCCAAGTAGGCCGCGCGGACAACGCAGCGCCGCCAGGCGGCAATCGAGCGAGAAACACCTGTGCGAAACACGCGCGAGATGGTGTGCCCGGCAGTATTGCGTTCGGTAGTTCGGCCCTGACCAAGGAGCATCGCATGAAAAAGATAACGGATCTGCAGCTCAGGCACCTCGAACACAAGCATCAGAGCATCGATAGCGAGCTCGGGGGCTTGATGCGTCAGAGTCATCTGACTCCGGGGGAGTATCAGCGCGCTCGCGAGCTCAAGAAGCGCAAGTTGGCACTGAAGGACGGGATCACCGCGTTGCGTCAGGATCTCACGCAACACTAGGGGCGGTTGCCTCGCGCACTCACCGGGGAGAGCACGAGGAGAGGGGCTCGGCGAGGGGAGTTGAGGTCAGTCCGCGGGGAGGGAGGGCGCGAGCACACGTCGGCCGTGGCCAATGGCTGCCCAGGCGTGCTGGGCGAAATCTATGCGCGTGATGGCAGAGTGAGTGTGCTCCGACATACCGCCGATGACCTCCGTGCTCGCGCAAGCAAAGCAGTTGTCTCGACTCCATTGCTGGCGCTGTAGGAAGCCAATCACTCGGCCGAGCAGGCGCTCCTCGGCCGAGGTCGGTTTGTTCTCTGCGCGGTGCAGCGCTATCGCGGCGGCAAGCGCTTCGCCAAAGCCAGCGGCTCCTGTGTTGTGCGGGGGGATGACGTTGCCGAAGCCAAAACCACCGTCGAAGTCTGCATCCACACCGTCGTCCCGCGAGAGGATGAGCCGGGCTTTGAAGCGCACGTAGTCGCTGCAAAAAGCCTCATAACCAGCGTGGCGATGGACCGTCAATGCCGCGCGCGCGGCAAGACAGTGCCAGTTCTCCTCCAAGAAGAAGAAGTCGGCGAGCGGGTGTGCCCAATAGGCTGTGGCAAAATATTGCATGCCGCGCTCTACGGCGTCGTGCACGACTTCATATGCAGGCAGCTCCTGTATCGGGTGACGTTGTTGGTGCTGCTCGATCAGGACCAGAGCCATGATGGCTTGGCCTGCCGCATACAGAGGCTCGGGGCCAGGCACAGGCTTACCCTCTCGAAGGTCGAGCATTGGAGCAAAGCCGCCGTCCTCGCGCTGCAAACGCAGAAGGAGACGCGCCAGCCCTGCGATGCTCTCCATGTTCACGCTGCCGACGCGCTCTCGGCAGGCGAGCCAACTGACGAGGGGCAAGGCGCTCTCGCCGATCCGCGCCAGCGGGTTCGAAGGATCGGAGGTGAGCGCCACGAAGCCTTCACCGCGCCGCGCAAACGCCTCGAACGCGCTCAAGCTTCGCGTGATCGCCAGCTCGACCTCGGGAGTCTGTCGACCGAGCTCACATAACACCAGCGTCGTCCCCGCCTGACGCGCCAGGTTGAACCCGAGCGTGTCCGACTCCCCTGTCAGCGGGTCGAGCGTGTAGCGAAAGCGCCCATCGGGCATCTGTGCCGCCAGCACGTAGGCCTCGACGTCGCGCTCCGCCGCAGCGAGCGCCGAGTCGGAGAGAGCGACGTCCCGGCGGCGCATTCGCGCGAGCGGAACCAGGCGCGGCGCTGCCTTACCGAGCTCGATCACGTAGCTGCGCGTCGTCAAGCGGACGAGCCCAGCCAGGCCTGAAGCGGCAGCGCTCCCCACTGCTTGCCTGAGCCGCTCGGGAGACGCTCCGAACTGCAGATCCGGAATGAACGCCACTGGACGATGCGTCGAGAACAGGCCTTCGCCGAGTAATTGCCAGGGCATCACGCAGGTGCCGCCGTCGCACAACCCGTCGAGCCCGGGCCGCAGCTTGAGCGCATCGAGCCAGCGGTGCCGCGCGGGCAGGGCCTGAAAGCCGCTGACGACCTCGAGCTCGAGCGGCCCACGCGCGGCGCGTTTGAGCAGCGCGGCGCGCAGGGCCGACAGCGTATCCTTCAGCCCCTCACCTTGAACACACAAACGCTCGGAGGGTGACGACCCGCGGCTAACGAACGTCGCCACGATGGTCACGCTCGAATCGCTCGGAGGTTTGAGGCATGAGACAGTGCCTGCGCTCGTCAGCTGCGGCGCACGCCGCTTCGCCTTTGGCAATCGTCGCCCAAGCTCGCCCAATCGGGAGAGCGCGGGGGCCAGGTCAGCCTCCGCGATGCTCGCCTCGCCAGCAGCGCTCGGATTGACTCGGGCCAGCATCCAGCTACTCACCACTAGGGCTGTGCCGAGCAGGACGGCACCGAGCACCCACAGGCGCGAAGCGGTCGACCTGAGCATCGCGCGCAGCACCGGCCAGGCTGCCCAGAGCCCAAGCGGCACGATCAACGTCATAGGCAACGCCCAGAGCGCCATCAGCGCGGGCCAGACTCCCGTACCGAGGCTGCCATGCAGACCGGCGAGGTAAGCCATGCCGCTCCACCACTCGAGGCTGGCAGCGAACGCAAGCCCTAGCGCCACGAAGCCGACGGCGCCACGCGCGCGCCGACGCAAGGAGTGACGCATCGAAGCGCGCGCCTGCGCTCTCGTTCTCGGCGACGCACCGCCGCTAATGGTCGGCGCCTCGGGCCGAAGTGAGCGAGCGACTCATCGTGTCAACGTCCGAATGAAATCTCCCACGGCTCGGATGCCCGACTGCGCCAGGACCTTTAGGCTCTCCGAGCCGACGATGGCCACGTCCGCCTTGCCGCGCAAAAAGTCTACGTCCTTGCGCTCCTTGATGCCGAAACCAACGGCCAGCGGGAGGTCCGTCGCGCGCCGAGCGCGGGCCAGATACTCGGACAGATCCGTAGAGAAATCGGTGGTCGCGCCCGTCACGCCCTTGCGAGCCACGCAATACACCATCCCAGAAGCCCCTTCCGCGATGAGCCGCATGCGCGGCTCTGGAGTATTGGGCGCAAACATCCGCACCGCGTCCAGGCCCTGCTCCCGCATCGCTGCCACGTACTCAGCGCTTTCTTCGTGCGGTAGGTCGGGCACGATGGCACCGGCGACACCTGCGGACTTCATGTCTAGCGTGAACTGCGGCACGCCATACTTGAACAGGATGTTGTAGTAACTCATGATGAGCAGCGGGATCGGCACCTGCTGGGCTAGCTCACGAGCGAACTCGAGGCACTTACTCACGCTGGCTCCGGCCTCCAACGCCTGCTGGTTCGCCTTCAGGATCACCGGCCCGTCTGCCATGGGCTCGGAGAACGGGATCTGCAGCTCCATCAGGTCGACGCCAGCGTCCACCATGGCGCGGGCGAGCGCCCAGCTCTCGCGAAAGCTGGGGTAGCCGATCACGATATGCGTCATCAGCAGCAGGGAAGTATCGCGCTGCCGGCGCCGGATATGGTCCTCAAGCATCGTAACCTCGGGCTTTCTCTCGGATAAATTCCTTCCAGCCGGCGTCGTCGAAGGCCTCTGCCACGGTGAAGATGTCTTTGTCGCCCCGACCGGACTGGTTGATGATGATGCTCTCGCTCGCCGGCAGCTTGCCCACCTCCTTGAAGGCCTGAGCGAAGGCGTGGGATGACTCGAGCGCGGGGATGAGCCCTTCTTTCCGAGCCGTCAGCGCCAGCGCGTCGATCACCTCGCGATCGGTCGCGGCCTCGAAGCGCACGCGCTTGTTCTCGTGGAGCTCGGCCAAGATCGGCGACACGCCGACGTAGTCGAGGCCGGCGGCCACGCTGTGCGTCTCGCGCATCTGGCCGTCGGCATTCTGCAAAAAATAGGTCTTGTAGCCCTGAGCCACGCCGACCGAGGCATCGGAGCTGGCGAGCCGGGAGGCGTGGCGATGGCTCGCCAGGCCACTGCCGCCCGCCTCCACCCCGACCAGCTCCGTCGCGTCGCCGAGGAATGCGTTGAAGATGCCGAGCGCATTGGAGCCGCCTCCGACGCAGGCATAAACGCGCCGCGGGAGCGCGCCGGTCTGGCTCAAAATCTGGGCCCGGGCCTCATTGCCGACGATAGATTGAAAGTAACGCACCATCTCTGGGAATGGATGGGGGCCGCACGCCGTGCCGAGCACGTAGTGCGTCGTGTCCATGTTGGTGACCCAATCGCGGAACGCCTCGTTGATGGAGTCCTTGAGCGTGCGAGTGCCGTCCTTCACTGGCACGACCGTGGCGCCCATGCGTTGCATCCAGAAGACGTTCGGGCGCTGACGCTCCACGTCGACCTCGCCCATGTAAATAGTGCATTCGAAGCCGAACTTGGCGGCCATCGTAGCAGTGGCCACCCCGTGTTGCCCCGCGCCCGTCTCGGCGATGACGCGACGTTTGCCCATGCGCTGTACGAGCAAGCCCTGCCCGAGCACGTTGTTGGCCTTGTGCGCGCCGGTGTGGTTCAGGTCCTCGCGCTTGACATAGACCCGAGCCCCATTGAAATGACGCGTCAGGTTCTCGGCAAACGTCAACGGCGTCGGCCGACCCGAGTAGGAAGCGACGAGCTGCTCGTACTCGCGCCAGAAGCCGGGGTCGCGCTTGGCATCCTCGAATGCCTCCACGAGCTGCTCGAAGGTCTGCACCAGGACCTCGGGGACGAAACAGCCCCCGAAGCGTGAATAGTAACCGCGATCTTGCACGCTCCTGAATCGAGCTTACTCGAGCGAGGCTGTCCACAAGAATGTTACGCCGCTGCGCTAGCAAGCCCCTTTTCGAAGGAAAACCGGCCAGGAGAGGCCCATTTCCACTGCACGGACCACCTTGCGTGGGGGAAAATCCTGAGCAAGACTCGCGCCACCATGCAAAGCCCTTTGCCGAGACGTCTCGGCTGCTCCGGCCCCTCTCCCAAAAACAGGCTCCTCCTTCTGACAATCGTTGCAGTTTTGGCCGCTTGTAGCGAAGACGACCCCGCCCAGCCGATCGGCGCTGCGGGCCGGCGGAACATCCCCGATGCCTCCGTTCGGGACCTACCTGGCGACGGGCTCGAGAGCACACCCGAGAGCGATACCAACGGTCGCCAGCCGATCGGCGCGCGGCCAGGCAACATCATGGACGCGGTGGACAGCCGCAACGGCGTTCCCGGACGCGACGCCTCCACCTTACCGGACGCGGATGCTGCCGCGGATGCTGGCGACGCTTCGACCGCAGACGGATCCCCTTGACCCTGCACACGCTGCGCGCCAGCGAGCACCTCAGCAACGTTCGCTACGAGATCCGCGGCAAGCTCGCGCGGCGGGCTGACGAGCTCGAACGGGCAGGCTACGAGATCACGAAGCTCAACATCGGCAACCCCGGCGCTTTTGGCTTTCGCATGCCGGAGACCATGCGCCGAGCCATCGTCGAGAACCTTTCGCTTGCCGAAGCCTATGGCCACCAGAAAGGTATCTTTCCGGCGCGCGAAGCGGTGGTCATGCAGCAGCAAGAGCGCGGCGTGATGGACGTCAGCGCCGATGACGTCTTCATGGGTAACGGCGTCAGCGAGCTCATCATGATGTGCATGCGGGCCCTGCTCAACCCCGGGGACGAAGTGCTGATCCCGAGCCCGGACTATCCGCTCTGGACAGCCGCGGTGGTGATCCACGGCGCGCGGGCCGTCGGCTACCCCTGCGCTCCGGAGCACGGCTTCCAGCCCGATCCGTCCCAGATCGAGCGACTCATCACCGACAAGACGCGCGCCATCGTCATCATCAATCCCAATAACCCCACCGGCGCAGTGTATGGGGTCGAGACGCTGAGGCGCATCGCCGAGCTGGCGGAAGCCCGTCAGCTGGTCGTGTTCTCCGACGAGATCTACGACCACATGCTGTTTGACGAGAGCCAGCACGTGCCGATGGCGACCCTGGCAAAACATACGCTGTGCGCCACGTTCTCGGGCCTGAGCAAGGTGTACCGCGCCTGTGGCTTGCGCGTCGGCTGGGTCAGCTTCAGCGGGGAGAAGACCCACGCCCGCCCGTATCTGGAGGCGCTCGAGCTGCTCGCCAGCCTGCGGCTCTGCAGCAACATGACGGGCCAGTGGGCGGTGCAGACGGCGCTCGGCGGTTACCAGAGCATCAATGAGTTGGTGACACCGGGCGGGCGCCTCTACGAGTCACGCGCCGCCCTGCTGGATGCGGTCAAATCCAGCCGGCACCTCTCGGTCACGGCGCCCGGCGGCGCCATGTACGCCTTCATCCGCGTCGACACCAAAGGTCTACCCGACTTCGACGACGAACGCTTCGCGCTCGACCTCCTGGAGCAGAAGAGTATTTTGGTCGCTCCGGGCAGCAGCTTCAACGTGCCCTACAAGGACCACTTCCGGGTCACGCTCCTCCCCGACGCCAACCAAATCAGACGCGTCATCCGCCTCATCGACGAGCTCCTCACCGAATACAAAGCCGTCTGATCGCAGCACGCGCCGTGTTCAAATGGGGGCGCGACACTCGCGCAGCAATGCCTGAACCGAGGCGCCGCCGCCCACCCGTTGCCCAGTTCTGATCCAACGACGCTTCACAACCGCTTGTCCTCAAAAGGCCAGCGCCACCGGTGAGACGCAAGCGGCCTGTGGGCAGCGGCGCGCGTTGCGATCAATCGCGCGGGCGGTAAGCCCGAAGGCGATCGATGGGCCAATCGAACAAGCGACCCAGCTCGCGCAGATATTCAAACGTATAGATGCCTCCGCTGTGGCTATCACCCCACGTGAGCCCCACAGCGTAGTTGCCCACCTGCTCGATATGGCTAATCTCCAGCGTCAGGTTCGAGGCTTGCTCGACAGCCTCTACCCAGGCGATGCCTCGATCGTGCCCCTGGCACTTTGCACATGGGCAAAGCCCCCGCAGGGTGCGATGCGCGTAGCGAGTGGTCTGCCCGTCGCTCCAGTCGATTTCCGTGACGACGGCGCTGCGGGGCGATCGCACCTTGGTGGGATAAGGGGCCTTATTTGGGGTCATGGTCACCCTATAGCGTTTGTCGGGGCAGACCGGCGAGATGACAGTGGCGCGCCCCGTCCACCCGTGCGCGGCGGGCGTACACGGCAGCATCGGAGTGCGCAAGCACCGGCGGGCCTCCCGTTTCCAGCCTAGCTGGCAACGCGCTCGACTAGCTCCGGCGCATCACGCCAGGCCACCGACGTTCTCGCGGGGCTGCAGTGAGAGCGCAACGGCGGCAAATCGCTGGTCCCCGCGCTCGACCTTGCGCGCGAAAGCCGCCTCCCGAAGGCCGCTGGGACAGGCTTCCCCTCGAGCCGTAAAATCACCCACGAAGTCGCCATATCGGCGCGCATGTATGCCTTGCAGTAAGCTCGAAACAGCATTGGGCGACTTGAACCGTCACATGCTATCTTTTCAGTCAACCGAACTGAGTGGGGTGCCGTTCGCATGAGTTGCAGAGGATCGCTCCGGGCGATCGCATGTGGGGCGACCTCGTCGGCGGACAAGCGCCGGCAGGCGCATCGCGTTCGAGCATGAGCGCAGAGACTATCGTGACGAATTGAGCTCGCAACAATCCAGCGCACCGCCTTCGGCGGGTCCAAGACGCATCACGCGCCGTAGCTGGTCCTCGCGCTTGAACCCGCCACCCCCTCGCCGAGTCAAGTCGAACCGGAGACCTTCAATGCCCCCCCTGAAACGGTGTGGACGCTACCTACTGCTCGAACATCTGGGGCGTGGCGGCATGGCCGACGTCTACGCGGCCTGCCGGTATGACATCGAAGGCCCGCGAAACAGGTTCGCGTTGAAGGTGCTGCAAAAGGAATGGGCCGAGGACCCGCAGCTCCGCGCCATGTTCGCTACCGAGGCTCGGTTGACGATCGCTTTGAACCACCCCAACGTGGTGCGTGTGTACGAGGCCGGCGAGGACCTCGGCATGCACTTCATGGTGATGGAATACGTGGACGGGGTGTCCTGCGCGAAGGTCCTGCGAAAGGTGGCATCCGAGCGGAAGCGTGTCCCGGCAGGCGCGGCGATGGTGATCTGCGCGGAGGTCCTGAAGGGCCTGATGCACGCTCATGGCGCGACAGACGCCTCGGGCCGATCGCTCGGTATCGTTCATCGTGACGTTTCTCCGGGCAACATCCTGATCAGCCGCAGCGGGCGCATCAAGTTGGCGGACTTTGGCATCGCCCGGAGCACCGAGATCGACCACCCCACCGATCCGGGCCAGGTCAAGGGCAAGTTTGGCTACATGTCGCCCGAACAGGTCATCGGTGATGAAGAGCTGGACGCGCGGAGCGACCTGTTCTCGCTAGGGGTAGTGCTCGCTGAAATGCTCCTCGGCCGCCGCTTGTTCCCGGGCAAGGGTGAGTTCCAGGTGCTGAGCCGAATGGCTGAAGCGGACATCGGAGTTTTGTACGAGCGTTCCTCTCATATCGAACCGTTGCTGCTCCCTCTTCTGAAGAAGGCGCTGCAGAAAGACAAAAGCGCTCGCTTCCAGACCGCTGCCGAATTCCTGTCGGCGTTGGCGGCCGTCGCGCAACGTCTAAATATCGTGCTGGACGAGCCTGAGCTCGTCCCCTGGCTGTTCCAACTCGGGGTCCTGCCGTCGCAGAGCGGCATGTACCCCTTGCAGCTCGATCCGCAGCAGCGCCAGCGGGAAACCCCGCACAAACGCTGAGCGCGCCCGCCGGCGGCGCTCAAGGGGGAGGCAAACCGCGTAACACGCGGTCGTGGTACAGCAACATCTCGAGAGCGCCAGGGCCCTTGTTGAACCGGTAGCTGTGCGTGCCGATGACGCGCGTGAGCTCGTGCGCGACGCCTCGCTGCTCGAGAGCGGACGAGAGCCGCCGATTGACCAGCAGGAAATAGTCTTCGTCGCTGGTCAAGAGGCGGAGGTTTAGCTCGGGATTTTGTGCCCGCGCGAGGGCCCCGAGCTCGGCAAAACGCTCGATCTCGCCCTGGTCGATCGCAGCCTGCAACGCGCCTACGCTGCCGAACGCCAGCGGCCGGCGGAGCCCCACGAGGAGCGACGCTCGGCCGCCGAGGCTCACGCCGTCGATCCCCGTCGATGCCCGAGTGCCGAGAGCCGGCGTCCTTGCATAGACGCGCGGCAACAAGACATCGACCAAGAACTTCGCAAGCGGCTCGGCCTCTTTGAACGCGCTCTCTCCCTTGAGCACGTCAGCCAGAGACGGACACACCACGATGAGCCCCGCGTACGGGTGCTCGAGCAGGCCCTGATTGAGCCTCAGCAGCCGCGCCTCGCTCACGAAATCTTGGAAGTCTGCCGCCGAGAGCGGCGGGGCCGTGAGCCGCGACATCGCGAGCTCGAGCTGATAGTCGTCTAGCCAGGCGCGGGCGCCCCGCTGCCTGCCTTTGACGCTCTCGCCTCGCCCATGCAGGGCGATCAGCACGGGAAAACGTTGCCCTGCCGGAGCTATGGGGATGGAGATCGCCACGTCCGTCGGCCCAAATGGGCCCTGAGCAAAGCTCCACGTCAGCTCGCGGCGGCCCGCGTTCGCCGGCGTCGCTCCTTCCGGAGCTCCCGCGTCCAACTGGCTCGTGCCTCGACCGCGGGCCTTGGCCGAGTCATTGAGGTCGGGTGCCGACGCTGGCGCACCGTTTGGCTTCTCGCCCTGACGGGACGACCACCGCGCGCAACCGCTGTCCACTCCAAGCAACCAGCCCCCGAGCACGAGCGCCACCCTCGACAACCAGGTATGAGGGACACGTCGACGACGCCGCAGCCGCGCCGCGCCGCTCGGGCAAGCCACTCCTCGGCACTCAGGGTCGGCGTAATTGAACATTGGCAACGCGCTCATCGGTCGGCCCACCGGGACCGGCCCAAACCCGCGCGTGGACAAACGCGAAACCGAAGCCGATAGTATGGCCGGGCCGGATTCTCTTAACAATCCGCCATATACCTCAGGCCCCTGGTATCCCAAGGCCCGGACCGCGCAGCGTGCAACGGCAACATATGAAACTTCATCAGGTCGTCACCGCCTTCTCACTGATCGCCATCCTACATTGTCTTGCCTTCGATGCCCGTGCGGCCATCAATAACGATAAGGCAAATCAACAGATCGATAACGCCATCAACACGCATTATGCGAGCGCGGACATCGACCTCGCGGAGAAGAAGCTGCTCGAGGTCATCAAAGCTTGCGCTTCGGTGTGCTCCCCTGCGGTCGTCGCGCGCGCATGGATGTACGTCGGCATCGTGCGCGGCAGCGGTCGCGATGACGCAGCCGCCGCGCAAGAGGCGTTTCGCACAGCCAAAGCTGCCGACCCAGCGGTCAAGCTGGACGATCTGTTCGCCACCGATATGGTGAAGCGCGTCTTCGAGCAGACCCCCGCGCCCGGGGCCGCCGGCGGGGATATGCCGCTTTTGGGGGACATCAGGGACCGCGCTGCGCAGCCCGAGGCCGTGAGCGCGATCAGCTGCTCGCTCGACGTGAACGAAGTCGAAACGCAGCGCCCCATTCCCGTCGCGTGTCGAACTCCGCCAAGCGCCCAGGCCACGGTCCTTTCGTACCGCCACGAGAGCAGCAACCGCTGGCGCCAGTTGCCCATGGCGCTTCACAACGGCGTCTGGATTGCGGAAATTCCTTGCGCGGATACGGCTCAGATCGGGGTGTTGGCTTATCGTGTTCAAGCGCTCGACGCGCAGGGCCAAGAGGTCGACGCGTTGGGAGACGAGCGCGATCCCGAAGAGCTCAACTTAGTGCAGAAGACGACCGCCAAGCCCCCCGCCCTGCCCAACCAACCGGCGCCCGCCAGTTGCCGCCCCAAGAAAAAGCCCGAGCCCAAGGGTCCGAAGCTCGGGACCTACGGCGACGCCTGCAGCGACGCCGCGCAGTGCCAGGGCGGCTTGACCTGCACGGACGGCAAATGCACCGCCGACGTGAGCTGCGATAGCGACTCCGAATGCCTCTCTGGCGCTTGCGTCGACAACGTCTGCACCATCCCGGACGACGACTGTGAAGGTGAAAATTGCGAGGTCGCGAGCCGCGTGCCTGGCAACTGGTTCGGGTTACAGGGCGGGCTCGACTTCGCCATGATGAGCGGCTCGCAGGTTTGCAGTGAAAACGCCGACGTCGCGTTCTCTTGTTTCGAGGACGGCGATCCCTATCGCGGCGTCCCCAACGTCCGATACGCCGGCAGCATCGACGGCGGCTTCCGCACGGCGACGGCTCGGGTCATGTTGAGCTACGAGCGCGTGATTTCATCGTTGTTCAGCGTCGAGGGCCGCTTTGGGTTCGCGTTTAATGGTGGCCCAGAGTCGTCACGGTCGCTCGGCGGCGACAGCTCCAAGTTTTTGCCCTTCCACGTCGAGGGTCGAGCAAAATTGTATTTCACGAAGGTGTATCGAGAAGACGGCAGCGGGCTCAAGGGACCGAGCGGCTTTGCGATGCTGGGTGGGGGGCTGGCGCAGGTCGATCCGCACGTCTCGGTGCCGGTCGGCGAATGCCGACTCGACGATGACCAACCGGTCGTGCCAGGGCAGCCCAGGGAGATCTCCCCCATCGAAAACGGCTGTCGCAACAGCGTCAACCAAGTCTTCCAGGTGAAGGACGTGGACGTCTATCAGCGCCTGGGTCAGGGCTTCGTCACGGCGGGCGTCGGCTTTCGTTATGGCTTTGGCAAGCAGGTCGCGGCGATCGCGAGCCTCAACGGGCAATTCTTGCTCCCATCGACGGGTTTCACGCTGAGCCCGTCGCTCGGCGTCTCCGCGGGCTTTTGAGCGCGCGCTTTTGACCAGACGCGTCGTAAGGCGCTTCTCGCTCTGCCGATAGCGAATCGGCGTGGAGGGTTCGACGATTTCGGGGTTCCCCGTTGTCGTCGCCGCGCGTGCTGTGCGCAAAAAAATGCTGACGCGCGTCGAGCTGCAACTGCGCGAGTTGTGAGCTCTAATCCCGGGGTGCTTGGCGGGTCGCCGAAACGGGGAGCGCGCCATCGACACCTGGAAGAAACAAACGTTAGGCATCGTCCGTCACGCAGCCACGAGCAGCATCTCCTCGCGAGAGCGCAGTGTCGATGCACAGCGGCCTTGCCCGAGGCTCGACGTCAGCCGGCACGTTCAGCCGCGGGCGCGACCTCGGTGGCAATGTCTCGAAAGAAGTCGCTCTCGACGCATCGACACGGGCGGCTGAGCTCCGCCTGCCGAGCCTGCACGCGACGACGCGAACACCTGCTGCAAACGTCAGGCATGACTTGCGACAGCAACACCCATGAAACACCGACACGTCAAAACTCGCGTCCGCCTGGCGCGGACTCGAGCGAGAAACCAGCGCTCGCGTCCGCAGCGAGACGTGGACCGGGAGGCGCCAGGGCACCACTTGGCACAGGAGTTAAGCACAATGAAGCACATGATATCGGTGACACTGGCAGCGCTGTTCGCAATCGGCGCGGCTGGCTGTAAAGGGCCAGAGACAAAGGCCGAAGCCACCAAAGAGCCAGAGCAAAAAGCGACAGCGACCGCAGCGCTGACGCCGGCAGGCAAGGCCACTGGTCCAATCAAGGTTGGCATCTTGCACTCGCTCTCCGGGACGATGGCCATCAGCGAGACGTCACTGAAGGACGTGGCGCTCATGACGATCGAAGAGATCAACCAGGGCGGCGGCGTCCTCGGCAGAAAGCTCGAGGCCGTCGTCGTGGATCCGGCGTCAAACTGGCCGCTGTTCGCCGAAAAAGCCAAGGAGCTGATCCAGGGTCAAGGCGTGGCGGTGACCTTCGGCTGCTGGACGAGCGTATCGCGCAAGAGCGTGCTGCCGGTGTTCGAAGAGCTCAACGGCCTCTTATTCACCCCGTCCAGTACGAGGGTGAAGAGTCGTCGTACAACGTCTTCTACACGGGCGCGGCCCCGAACCAACAGGCGATCCCGGCGGTCGAATATCTGATGGGCAAGGAGGGCGGCGCCGCCAAGCGCTGGGTGCTCCTCGGCACCGACTACGTCTACCCGCGCACGACCAACAAGATCTTGCGCTACTTCCTCACCAGCAAGGGCGTGGCGGAAGCTGACATCCTGGAGAAGTACACCCCGTTCGGTCATAGCGACTACCAGACCATCGTCGCGGAGATCAAAAGCTTCGCCCAGGGCAAACCCACGGCCGTCGTCTCCACGATCAATGGCGACTCGAACGTGCCCTTTTACAAGGAGCTCGGCAACCAGGGTCTGAAGGCGGAAGACATCCCCGTGGTCGCGTTCAGCGTCGGGGAAGAAGAGCTACGCGGCATCGACACCAAGCCCCTGCTCGGGCACCTGGCGGCGTGGAACTACTTCATGTCCATGGACACACCGGCCAACCAGAGCTTCATCAAAAAATGGAAAGCGTACGTCGCGGCCAACAAGCTGCCTGACGCGGACAAGCGCGTGACCAACGACCCCATGGAGGCCACGTACGTCGGCATCCACATGTGGAAGCAAGCCGTCGAGCAGGCGGGCACCACCGACGTCGATGCCGTGCGCCAAGCCGTCGCCGGGCAGACCTTCACCGCACCCTCTGGCTTCGAGATCAAGATGGACGAAAAGAACCATCACTTGCACAAGCCGGTCGTGATCGGCGAAATCAAGGAGAACGGCCAGTTCAACATCGTGTGGAAGACCGAAGGCCCAGTGCGCGCCGCGCCATGGAGCCCGTACGTCCCCGAGAGCGCGAAGAAGGTGGCTGATTGGCAGTACCCGTGGGTCTGCGGCAACTGCACCGAAGGTAAGTTCGCGTCTGCGAAATAGCCGCCACGTGGGGGGGGCGCGTCCTGCTCCGTTTTCGGCGAAGCGCCCCCGCCTTGGCTTGGCGGGGGGTCCGCGGAGCAAGAGAGGCCGGCACATCGGGTAGCTCTGACCCGCACTCGGCAGTGCCCTCTCCCCGGAAGGCGCTGCCATCGTTCTTCTAATCCTGAGATTGGCCGACATGTTTTCAAAGTGTGTGATCCGTTGGTCGAGGTGGTTTGTCCTCGTGGGTGCCGTGCTCACGGCGCTCGGTTCCGCGCCCTTGGCGAGCGCTGCTAGCCTGGATCAGGCCCTAGCGGGTCTGGCGAGCCAGGATCGCGAGCTGCTCGGACCTGCCGTCGTGGAGTTGGGCGCGTCCGCTGACCCCCGAGCACTGATCATCTTGCAAGCGCTATCCGATGGCCAGCTGCGCATCGACGACAGCGGCAAGGCCTTCATCGTCGGCGCGCAGACGCTCGACGCGAGGACCGGCGAGCTTGCGACCCCGACGGGCAGCACGCGCGAGCCGCCGATGAACAACCGCATGCGCAAGAGCCTCACCCTGGCGTTGGCGCGCGCCGAGCTGCGTTCGCCGGACGACGACATACGCCTCGCGGCCGCGCTCGAGTTATCCAAAGAGCCCGACGCGGATTTGGTGCCCGACATGCGAGCGGTTCTCTCGAAAGAGAAGGACTCCGAGATCGTCGATCTGCTTCGGGTGTCAATCGCCAGCTTCGACCTGGTGAGCCCTGACCCCGAGCTGCAGAAGGAGGCGTTGCGCGCCATCGAGGATACGTCGACCGTGTCGCTCATCCCCGCGGTGCGGCGCCTGGCGCGGGAGGGCGCGACCGAGACGCACCCGAAGGTCAGAGAGCTCGCGAATTCGGTGTTGTCGTCGCTGGAGCGGCGGGTCTTCTGGGTGAGCACCGCGGCCAACCTGTTCTACGGCCTGAGCCTGGGCAGCGTCTTGTTGCTCGCGGCCTTGGGTTTGGCGATCACCTTTGGCCTGATGCGGGTAATCAACATGGCGCACGGCGAGATGCTGATGCTGGGGGCGTACAGCACGTTCGTGGTTCAGAATCTGGTGAAGCAGGTCGCGCCTCAGCTCTTCGACTGGTACATCCTACTGGCTATTCCCACGGCGTTCGTCGTCTCGGGGCTCGTCGGCGTGCTCATGGAACGCACTGTGATCCGTTTCCTCTACGGGCGGCCGCTCGAGACGCTGCTCGCCACCTGGGGCATCAGCCTGGCTATCATTCAGACCGTGCGTTTGGTGTTCGGGGCCCAGAACGTGGCCGTGGAGAACCCCTCGTGGCTCTCTGGTGGCTGGGCGCTCTTACCGACCGTGGTGCTGCCGTATAGCCGCATCGCTACCATCCTGTTTAGCATCGTGGTCGTCGCCTTCGTCTGGGTGCTGTTGCAAAAGACGAGGCTCGGCATGTACGTGCGAGCGGTCACACAGAACCGTGAGATGGCCGGCAACGTCGGCATCCCCACCCGCCGCATCGACGTCTGGACGTTTGCTCTCGGCTCGGGCGTCGCTGGGCTGGGCGGCGTGGCTCTCTCGCAGCTCGGCAACGTGGGGCCGGAGCTCGGGCAAAGCTACATCGTCGATTCGTTCATGGTGGTCGTGCTCGGCGGCGTCGGCAACGTCGCGGGGACGGTAGCGGGCGCGATGGGGTTAGGCGTCGCCAACAAGTTCCTCGAACCGCTGACCGGCGCCGTGCTCGGCAAGATCATGCTGCTCGTGATTCTGATCCTCTTCATTCAATGGCGCCCGCAAGGCATGTTCGCTCCAAAGGGTCGCGCCGCGGCCGAGCTCTAAGATGGAAAAACTTCGTCAGCGTCTGCAAGCCATCCACTCTTCGCGCGCCTGGTTGGCGTTGGGTTTGGTCGCGCTTCTGCTTTGCATCGTCTTGCCCGGTCTGAATGCCTGGACCAGCCCCGGCTCGGCACTGCACGTACCCGAGTACATCATCTCTCTCTTGGGAAAGTTCTTGTGTTATGCGATCGTCGCGCTGGCGATCGACCTGATCTGGGGATTCACGGGCATCTTGAGCCTGGGCCACGGCGTCTTCTTTGCGCTGGGTGGCTACGCCATGGGCATGTATATGATGCGCGTGATGGCGGGTGAAGGCGTCTACCGGAGCGAGCTGCCGGATTTCATGGTGTTCCTCGATTGGAAGGAGCTCCCCTGGTTCTGGCGCGGCTTCGACAACTTCTTCTTCGCCCTATTCATGGCGATGGCCGTGCCAGGACTCTTGGCTTACGTGTTCGGCTTCTTCGCCTTTCGCTCGCGCATTCGCGGCGTGTATTTTTCGATCATCACGCAGGCCCTCACCTACGCCTTCATGCTCTGGTTTTTCCGGAACGATGCGGGTTTTGGTGGCAACAACGGCCTGACCGATTTCAAGCGAATCTACGGCTACCCGCTGAATGCGCCGAGCACGAAGCTCGGGCTGTTCGTGGTCTCGGCGGCGGTGTTCTGCGGCGTCTACGTGCTCTGCCGCTATATCATCACCAGCAAGCTCGGCCGCATCATGCGTGCCATGCGCGACCATGAGGGCAAGGTCATGTTCATGGGCTACAGCCCGCTCAGGTACAAGCTCTTCGTCTGGACGCTGTCTGCGGTCTTGTGCGGCCTGGCAGGCGTGCTCTACGTGCCGCAGGTCGGGATCATCAATCCAAGCGAAATGCAGCCGGCGAACTCGATTGAAATGGCCATTTGGGTGGCGGTGGGCGGGCGCGCCACCTTGGGCGGCGCGGCCCTCGGCGCGTTTGCCGTGAACGGCGCCAAGAGCTGGTTTACCGCGTCGGCGCCCGAGCTCTGGCTGTACGTGCTCGCCGCACTATTCGTCGGCATCACGCTCTTTTTACCCGGTGGGCTGGTGAGCGCGTTCGACAGCCCACGTTTCGCCAAGCTTCGGGCCCGCCTGATGGGCGGGGGCGCCAGCGATGGCGCGTCATGAGCGGCGTCCGCTACCGATCCTCGTAAAGGTTTGTTCCGATGTCCATGAGTCTACCCATTAGCCCTCTGCCTGAGAGCACCTCGACCGACACGTCTCACACCGGTCTGACGAGCGAACGGCGTGCGTCGGAGCCGCCGGGCTCCGAGCTGTTAGATGTTGCGGCCTCTGCCACGGGCCTGGCTCGTCCGCGCGCCCACTTGTGGGTCGACAACGTGAGCGTCAGCTTCGATGGCTTCAAGGCGTTGACCGATCTGACGCTGACGCTCGACCGCGGCGAGCTCCGCTGCATCATCGGGCCAAACGGCGCGGGCAAGACGACGCTCATGGATGTCATCACCGGCAAGACGCGCCCCAACCTCGGCCAGGTGTATCTCGTGAGTGAAAGCCGCGAGCAGCTGCCCCTGACTCAGATGGCGGAGCACGAGGTCGCGCAGCTCGGCATCGGTCGGAAATTTCAGCGGCCCACCGTATTTCAGGGCCACAGCGTCTTCGAGAACATCGAGCTCTCCCTGGCCGCCAACCGCGGTGTGTTCCGTTCGCTGTTCGCCTCCCTCACCCCAGTTCAACGAGAGAAGATCGACGAGATACTGGAGAAGGTCGGGCTCAGCCAGCGCCGAAAAGAGCGCGCCGGCCGCCTCTCGCACGGTGAAAAGCAGTGGCTCGAGATTGGGATGCTGCTCGCGCTCGACCCCAGCATCCTCCTGGTGGATGAGCCCATCGCCGGCATGACACACCAGGAGACGGAGCGCACCGCCGAGCTCCTCAAGAGCTTGTCAGGCCGGCACACGGTCGTGGTGGTCGAGCATGACATGGACTTCATTCGCAGCATCGCCAAGATGGTGACGGTGTTGCACCAGGGCCGCGTCTTGTGCGAGGGCTCGATGGACCACGTGCAGAGCGACCCCAAAGTCATCGAAGTCTATCTGGGAGAATGAGCGTGCTGCACGTCGAGAAGGTGAATCAATACTACGGCGAGAGCCACACGCTCTGGGACGTGGAGCTCGATGTCCCGGAGGGGACCTGCACGTGCCTGATGGGGCGGAACGGGGTCGGTAAGACGACGTTGCTCAAGAGCATCATGGGGTCCTTGCCGGTCCAATCGGGGCAGATCAGCTTGGGGGGTAAACCCCTCCGCGGCCTCGCCGCTTGGGACCGGGCTCGCCTCGGTATCGGGCTCGTGCCTCAGGGGCGAGAAATCTTCGCGCTCCTGACGGTAGAGGAGAACCTGCTCGTGGGGCTTGCGGGCGCTCGCGGGCGGCGTAAGCGCAGCATCCCGGCTCGCATCTTTGAGCTCTTTCCGGTCTTGAAGGAGATGCTGGCGCGGCGCGGGGGCGACCTCTCGGGCGGCCAGCAACAACAGCTCGCGATCGGCAGGGCGCTCATGGCAGAGCCCAAGCTGCTCATCCTGGACGAGCCGACGGAGGGCATCCAACCCAATATCGTGCAGCAGATCGGAGACATCCTCATCCGGCTCAACACGGAGGAGAAGCTCACGATTTTGCTGGTGGAGCAGAAGCTGCCGTTCGCCCGCCGGGTGGGCCGTCACTTCGCGGTTCTCGATCGCGGGCGCAACGTGGCATCCGGGACGATGGACCAATTGACGGACGAGATCGTGCAACGGCATCTGGTCGTGTGAAGTGTTCTGATACGCTGCTTCGCTCATGCTGCTCGCCGCATCAGGCCAAACGTTCGCGCCGGCAGAGAGCTCTCCCTCGATGTGGGTGGGCCAGCTCCGTCTCGACTTCGAACGCAGCGGCGATAAGACGGTGCTCGCACGGCGCCGCCATCGCGGGCCCCTCTTGGTACAGCGAGCGTTTTACGAGCCAGACGGCGGCTGCCAGGTGTATCTGCTCCACCCGCCCGGCGGCATCGTGGGGGGCGACCAGCTCTCACTCGACGTCGTGACCCACCCTCTGGCCCGTGCCCTCGTCACGACGCCCGCGGCCACCAAGATTTACCGAACACTGCAGGTTCCGTCCCTGCAGGAGCAACGCTTCCAGGTGGCGGACGGGGCCTCGTTCGAGTGGCTGCCTCAGGAGGCCATCGTGTACGCGGGCGCTCGCGCACGCTCGCGCACGAGTATACGGCTCGGGGCCGGCTCCCAGTTCTTCGGTTGGGACGTCACTTGTTTGGGTCACGACCACCGAGGTTTTTCCCATGGGCGCTTCGTGCAAGAGTGGCAGCTCGAGCGAGAAGGTCACCTCTGTTGGTCAGAGCGGGCGGTGTTCGACGGCGGCGGGCCTGCGCTCACGGCAGCCTGGGGGCTGGCAGGGCGAACGGTCGTGGGCACGCTGGTGGCGACGGGAGCGCGAGCCGAACACGTGCACGCGGTGCGGGCCAGCTTCCCCGAATCGCACCCGGACTGGCTGAGTGTCACCCAGCTCGGAGAGGTTCTGATCTGCCGTTACTTGGGTTATAGCGCGGAAGCGGCCAAGCGCGTCTTCTCTCGGGTATGGGCCATCCTGAGGCAGGCAATGTCAGGGCGAAAGGCCCATTACCCGCGGGTCTGGGCCACCTGAGAGATCTGGAAAAACCACATGGAACTGTCCCCGAGAGAGAAAGACAAGTTACTCTTGTTCACAGCAGCGTTGCTCGCCGAGCGCCGCAAGGCGCGCGGCCTCAAGCTCAACTATCCGGAGGCCGTCGCGTACATATCAGCCGCCATCCTCGAAGGCGCGCGCGACGGGCGCAGCGTGGCCGAGTTGATGGGGGCAGGAGCGGAGTTGCTCACCGAGAGCGACGTGATGCCGGGCATAGCGGCCCTGATCCCCGAGGTGCAGGTGGAGGCCACCTTCCCCGACGGTACCAAGCTCGTGACGGTGCACACGCCGATCCGCCCGGTCGGCGACGGCTCCGTGGCCCCGGGAGCCATTGAAACGAGCGAGGGTGACCTGGCGCTGAACGTCGGTCGCAAGACGCTCGACGTCACGGTCAAGAACACGGGGGATCGCCCGGTGCAGGTGGGCTCCCACTACCACTTCTACGAAGCCAACGCTGCGCTCGCTTTCGAGCGCGAAGCGACCCGCGGTTATCGCCTGGACATCGCGGCGGGGACTGCCATTCGCTTCGAGCCCGGCCAAGAGCGCTCGGTGCGGCTCTGCGAGTATGGCGGAGAGCGTGTCGTGTACGGCTTCGACGCCCAGATCATGGGCAAGCTCGACCGAGCCTAGAGGAAGAAGGTCAAGGCTATGGCAACCATCTCGCGGCAGGCCTACGTGGACATGTACGGCCCCACTACGGGCGACCGAGTCCGCCTGGGTGATACCGATCTGTGGATCGTCGTGGAGAAAGACCACGCGATCTACGGCGAAGAGGTCAAGTTTGGGGGCGGCAAGGTCATTCGTGATGGCATGGGGCAAAGCCAGCGCAACGGCCCCGAGGTGATCGACACCGTGATCACCAACGCCCTCATCGTCGACCACTGGGGCATCGTCAAGGCTGACATCGGGCTCAAGGGCGGGCGGATCGCCGGCATTGGCAAGGCAGGCAACCCCGACGTTCAGCCGGGGGTCAACCTGGTGATCGGCCCCGGCACGGAGGTGATTGCGGGTGAAGGGCTGATCGCCACCGCCGGCGGCATCGACTCGCACATCCATTTCATTTGCCCACAACAGATCGACGACGCCCTGATGAGCGGCGTCACGACCATGATCGGCGGCGGCACCGGTCCCTCTGCGGGCACGAGCGCGACCACGTGTACCCCGGGCCCATGGCACATCGCCCAGATGCTGCGAGCCGCCGATGCGCTGCCGATGAACATCGGCTTTCTGGGCAAGGGGAACGCCAGCCTCCCACAGGCATTGGAGGAGCAGGTCCACGCCGGAGTCGTCGGCCTCAAGCTGCACGAGGACTGGGGCACCACCCCCGCCTCCATCGACAACTGCTTGAGCGTGGCCGAGCGCTACGACATCCAGGTCTCCATCCACACCGACACGCTGAACGAGTCGGGGTTTGTGGAGACGACACTCGCTGCCCTCAAGGGCCGGTCCATCCACGCCTACCATACCGAAGGCGCGGGCGGTGGCCACGCCCCGGACATCATCAAGGCCTGCGGTATCGCCCACGTATTGCCGTCTTCCACCAACCCGACGCGCCCATATACGGTCAACACCATCGACGAGCACCTCGACATGTTGATGGTCTGCCATCACCTCGACCCCAACATCCCCGAAGACATCGCCTTCGCAGAGTCGCGCATCCGGCGGGAGACCATCGCGGCCGAGGACATCCTGCACGACCTCGGGGCTTTCAGCATGATCTCTTCTGACTCGCAGGCCATGGGCCGCGTGGGTGAAGTGATCACGCGCACCTGGCAAACGGCGCACAAGATGCGCGTGCAGCGCGGCAGCCTACAGGGCGACCCAAAAGAGAGCGACAACCGGCGCGTCAAGCGTTACATCGCCAAATACACGATCAATCCGGCCATCGCCCACGGCATCGACTACGAGGTGGGCTCGCTCGAGCCGGGCAAGCTCGCCGACATCGTGCTCTGGAGGCCGGCCTTCTTCGGCACCAAGCCAGCGATGATCATCAAGGGCGGCATGATCGTGGCGGCCCCCATGGGGGACCCGAACGCTTCGATCCCCACGCCCCAACCCGTCCACTATCGGCGCATGTTCGGTGCCCTCGGAGGGGCGCTGGCCCAGACCTCCATTACTTTCGTTTCGCAGGCCGCGCAGAGCCGCGGCGTGCGCGGGGAGCTGGGGCTCCAGAAAGCGACGCTCGCGGTGCGTAATATCCGGGAAAAGCAGAAGCGCCACATGATCCACAACGACGCTCTGCCCAAGATCGAAGTGGACCCGCAGACCTACGAAGTGCGAGCAGACGGCGAGCTTCTGACGTGCGCGCCCGCCGAAACGCTGCCCCTGGCGCAGAAATACTTCCTGTTCTAGTGCACGATGCTGGAAGGCTCCTTTCTAAATTGGCGTCCATGCTGAAGGCAGAGCAAATCATCCCGGACTCAGAGGCAGGGCCAAGCGCTCGGGTCGACGACACCCTGACGCTGCCGTTCGAGCTGCGGCAGAAGAGTCGGCTGCTCGCCACCTTGGGCAGCGGGCGCCAGATCACGTTGCAGTTGCCGCGCGGGCACGTGCTTCGGCACGGGGCGTTGCTCGTGACGACGGAGGGCATGGTCGTGCAAATTCGTTCGGCAGATGAAACGCTGAGCGTCGTCTCGAGCGCGGACCCCGGCGAGCTGCTCCGCGCCGCCTATCACCTTGGCAATCGCCACGTGGCGCTGCAGATCGGTGAAAACAGCCTCTCCTATCTGCACGATCACGTGCTCGACCTGATGTTGCGCGGCCTGGGCCTCCGCCCGTGCGTGGTCGAGGGGCCTTTCGAACCGGAGCCAGGCGCTTACGGCCGCGCCGCGCTCACGCCCCATTCTCATGCCCACTGAGCCTCGCGCGCGGCTCCCGAACGGGGCCTCGGCAGCGGAGCCGCGCTCCATGCCCGCGAGCTCGCTGGCAGGCGCCCAGGTGCAATTGAACGGGCCCGGGCTGCTGCGGCTGCTCTCGCTGTCGAGCTCGCTGTGTCCGATCGGCGCATTTGCGTACTCGCAGGGTCTGGAGACGGCGGTAGAGCGGGGTTGGGTGACGAGTGAATTGGCGCTCGCGGAATGGATCAGCGGTCTCGGTGCGCACGGGCTGGCGCTGCTCGATCTGCCGCTCCTGGTCCGAGCGCACGCCGCCTGGCGCGCAGGCGACGCCGATCGCGCCCTCGCCATCGCAGAACGCGTGCACGCCAATCGGGAAGCGCGGGAGCTGCTCGAGCAAGAACGGCAGTTGGGTAGCGCGTTGGCGAGCGTGCTCGCCAACTTGGGCGTCGCAGCGGCTCGGCCGCTGTGCGGAAACCCTCGCGCGAGCTACGTCGTTTCCTACGCTCTCGGCGCTGTGCACTTTGGCATCGACCCCGACGTCGCGGCTCTCGGCTACGCGTTCGCTTGGGCGGAACAGCAAGCCAACGCCGCGGCGAGGCTCATCCCTCTCGGTCACATGGCCACCCAACGCGTCTTGTCCGAGGTTCTCGACCAGGTCCCGACGTGGGTCGAGCGGGCGAGCGGCTTGCCCGACGTGGAGATCGGTAGCTCAACCCCAGGGCTCGCGATGAGCGGGGCCTGGCACGAGGCGCAATACACGCGCCTCTTCAGGTCCTGATGTCTCAGTGCTGGCGGGTTGCCCTGCTCGGCGACACCTGTATGCTGCTGTTGCGCCTGGAAACCATCGCCCGTGCGCCCCGTGCGCGCGAGCTACCCGCGGAGGATGACTGATGAGCGACAATCAAGCGTTGAGAGTAGGTGTGGGCGGTCCCGTCGGGTCCGGCAAGACCGCGCTGGTGAACACGTTGTGTCAGCGCCTTCGCGATCGCTACGACCTCGCGGTCGTGACGAACGACATCTACACGAAGGAGGATGCCGAGTTTCTGATCCGGAGCGGTGCCTTGCCCGAAGAGCGCATCGTCGGCGTGGAGACCGGCGGCTGCCCGCATACCGCTATACGCGAGGATGCGTCGGCCAACCTCGAAGCCGTCGCGGAGCTCGCGCGCCGCTTTCCGAAATTGCAGCTGGTGTTGGTGGAGAGCGGCGGTGACAACCTGGCCGCGACGTTCAGCCCTGAGCTCAGCGATCTCACGCTGTACGTGATCGACGTCGCGGCCGGCGATAAAATACCGCGCAAAGGCGGGCCGGGGATCACGCGTTCAGATCTGCTCATCATCAACAAGATCGATCTGGCGCCCCATGTCGGAGCATCGCTCGAGGTCATGCAGCGGGACGCGGCGAAGATGCGCAAAGAACGCCCTTTTGTTTTCACCAATCTCAAAACGGGCGAAGGCGTCGAGGCAGTCGTCGATTTTATAGTGAAACAGGGCGCGCTGGGGGTTTAGCGCGGCGCGCAGCGCGCCGTTGGCCGAGGGTGATACGCGCGCACCTTCTCTGCACGTTCGCCAGGTACGCCCACCATGAGTGCATTTTTATGCCGTGGGTATCGCTCAGGGGGTCACTTGTACAGGCGGCGGGCAACACAGGTCGGGGCGCGCTCTCGGCAACGCCTAAGGTTAAGATTTTCTTGTGGTAGGCTAACGACGTGGTGACCGTGCCTGTAGAACTCTCGGCACCAATACCCAGAGTATTGGTCGTCGACGACGAGCCCACGATCCGTCGGGTGCTCTCGGATTTTCTGAAAATGGAAGGGTTCAGCGTCGACACGGCGGCAGACGGCGAAGCCGCGGTGGCTTGCCTGTCGCACGACCGGTACGACGTCGTCATCAGCGATCTCAAGATGCCCAAGCTCGGCGGGCTCGAGCTGCTCGGGGAGGTCGCCAAGTTGAACCCGGAGGCCTTGACCATCGTGATGACCGGCTTCGGGACGGTGGATACCGCCATCCACGCCATGAAGGCGGGGGCGTACGACTACATTCTCAAGCCCTTCAAGGTCGACGTCGTCCTGGCCACCATCGTCCAGGGCCTGGCACGGCGCCGCAAAGAAGCCGAGCAGAGCTATCATCCTCTCGGCCCTGCCCGCGCGACCCTGGCGCTCAAGTCCAGCTTTCGGCGCGCGGTCGATACCTTGTGGCTGGCGTTTCAACCCATTTTGACGGCAGACGGCCGCCATGTGTATGGCCACGAGGTGCTCCTGCGCAGCGACGAGCCCAACCTGACGGACCCGGTTCAGGTGCTCGAGGCCGCTGAGCTCTTAGGCTCGTTAGACGAGCTCGGTCGCGTCATCCGTGAGCGCGCCGTGGAAGCGTTCGTGCAATTGCCGTCGGATGGGCTGATGTTCGTCAACTTGCATCCCAAAGATCTGGCGGACCCGGCGCTGTTCTTGGCAACAGAGCCGCTATCGAGCATCGCGCGGCGCGTCGTGCTGGAAATCACGGAGCGTTCCTCCCTCGAGAAGCTGGATAGGGTGGCGGAGCGCGTGGCGGAGCTGCGGCGCATGGGCTTCCGCATCGCCATTGACGACCTCGGCGCGGGCTACGCCGGCCTGACCACGCTGGCGCAGCTAGAGCCGGAGATCGTCAAGCTCGATATGTCTCTGGTGCGAGACGTGCACATCAATCCTACCAAACGCAAAGTGGTCCGATCCATGACCCAGCTGGCGCGTGACATCGGGGCCTTGGTCGTGGCCGAAGGCGTGGAGAACGAAGACGAGCTCGAGACGGTGGTGAGCCTGGGCTGTGATTTCGTCCAAGGCTTCTACTTTGCTCGACCCGAACGCGTCAGCGCGTCGTGCCGTCCCCCGCCTTCACAGACCTGAAACGAGCGGCGCTTCGGAGCGTCAGCGCCCCGGACGGACACTAACCGCCCGCGGTTGTCCCGGCCAACAGCAACTCGGCAAGCCGACGCAGGGCCTCGCCACGATGTGAACGGGCGTGCTTCTCGAGCGGGGCCAGCTCGGCGCTCGTGCAGCCCCGATCCGGTAGATAGAGCAAGGGGTCGTAACCGAAGCCGTGGCTGCCTCGCGGCTGGAGCGCGATCACGCCTTCGTAAGTGCCCCGCGCCTCCGCGCGGATCTGGCCCGCCGGGTCGGCGAGGCTGGCCACACAAACGAAGCGTGCCTGCCGCCGCTCGAAAGGAACCTGCGCCAGCTCTTTCAGCAGCTTGACGTTGTTGGCTTGGTCGCGCTCGTCCCGGGTGCCCGCGACCCCTGAATAACGCGCCGAATAGACCCCTGGTGCGCCTCCCAAGGCGTCGACCTCCAAACCCGAGTCTTCCGCGAGGCAGGTCAGGCCCAGGCTGCGCGCGTAGTAGCGAGCTTTGAGCCGAGCGTTGTCCTCGAAGGTCAGCCCGTCTTCCTCCGGCTCCTCCGGCGCCGCGGAGAGCTCCGCGAGCGACCGGAGCCGAATGCCCAAGGGCGCGAGAATGACCTGCGCCTCCTCGACCTTGTGCAAGTTTGATGTGGCAAAAAAAAGCTCCATAGCGCTCCTCCGATCAAGGCCGCTCAGGGCCGCGGGCTCGCTGGCCACTGTGCAATTTCATTCCGCCGAAGGGCTCGATGCTCGGCACGGCGGAGAATGCTCGGCGCAACGACGCGAGCAAGCTCGCTAGCCGTTCAGGCTCACGAGAGACGAGATCGACCAGCTCGCCTGGGTCGTCAGCCAGGTTGAACAGGCGAGGCTTGCCGCCACGGGTTGGCACGATCAGTTTGTGATCGCCGAGCACGATGGCACGAGCACCCGGATTATGGCTGTCCTCCGCCAGCTCGAGGACGAGCGGTTCCCGCGCCTCCGGCAGGGCACCGTAAATCTCCGGCACCAGGCTCCGCCCCGCAAACTGCTCGAGCGGATCGAGCCCCATCAGATCTAAAATGGTCGGCCCGAGGTCGATGTGCGTGCGACCTGGCGCGATGCGCACGGGATTCGCGCCGGGTACATGGATGATCAGCGGCACGCGCAATAGCACGTCCCACAGCGCGAACGCGTGCTTGTACATGCCGTGCTCGCCGAACGCTTCCCCGTGGTCACCCGTGATGATCACAGCCGTGTGCTCCCACCAGGGCTGTTGCCGCGCGAAATCAAGCAGCTTGCCGAGCCAGAGATCGGCAAAGAACACCTCGGAGTCGTAGCGATCGCGGTTCTTCTTGCCAAAGTCCGGCGACTCTCCGTGAGCGACGTACTGATCGTGTGGATCCATGTAGTGGCTCCACAGAAAAAACTGGCGACTCGTATTTTCGGCCTGGCTCAGCAGGTCGATTGAACGCGCCGTGCTCTTTGGGCTCGTCACGTTGGTGTCGGTCTCCGCGTCAAAGCTGATGCCTGGCACCGTTTCCCAGACGTCGAAGCCTTGGTCGAGGCCCTTGTCTTTGCCGAAGTACAGGTGCGCGTGAACCGCCATGGTCCTGATGCCGTGCCTCTGCAGGACTTCGGGAAAGAAGAGGTTCTCTCCAGCGTAACCGGTGAAAAAATAGCCATCCCGATACAGGGTCGAGGAGAGGCGGCCGCTCAGCAGCGTTGCGACACTCTGTGCCGTGTAGCTCGCGACCGAGCGGTGATTCTCCCAAACCGCGCTCTCCTTGGCGAGTGCGGTGAGGTGAGGGGCGATCTGCCGCTCGTAACCCGACCAAGGCATGTCGGCGCGCAAGGCATCCACCGTCAGGAGCAGGACGTTCAAGGGCCGCGCCGGTCGACGGCGGGGCTCGGGGGGCGGAGCCGCCGACGTGATCGGCGGGGCGTAAGCGGCACCTAAAGTCGGCACGGCGCTCCTCGTGCTCGAGGCCGTAACGGGCTCTGCTTCCCGTCGCGCAGGCTCACCGGCGCTGCTCCGACAGCCGAGCAGCAAGCCCAATGCGATCGATGCGGGTTTGCTCCAGAAGCTGCGAGCATTGGCGGCATGTCGGGCTCCGCTCCAGGCGGCGGAGAGAGCCGGAAGGGCCGTCGAGCTGGACACGGACCGGCCGGTAATCGCTTTCCGAGCGGCGTGCAAGCCCTCGGGCACAGACCGAGAGCCGGGGCCCCAAATCGGTACCCTGTGCACCTTCTTCATCGGGGCGACGGCCGCACTTCCCCTATCGCCGCCCGCGCGAGCACCACCTCTCCCTCCTGCCGAGTGAGGTAATGGACCTCGCGATAACCCGCGCTCGCGATCGCGAGCATGCAGGCATCTAGACCTATGCCCACGCCATCTGGCCCGTGGCTGTCGTCACCGAGCGTGACCGCTACGCCCATCTGCTGGGCCCGAGCCAACACCTGGGGGCCCGGGTAAACTGGGCCAAAGCCACGACGCACCGGCGCCGCGTTGACCTCGAGGGCCGCGCCGTGGGCACGCGCTGCCTCCAGCACACGCTCCGCGTGTTGCATGGCCGTTCCACTAAATTGAAAGTCGTGCCCGTCAAATCGCCGAATCAGATCCACGTGTCCCACTATCTCGGGCTCGAGCGTCTCGACCAACTCCGCTAGACGGTCGAAGTATGCACAACGCAGCGCTTCCCACCCGCCGCTGGCCAGCGCCGCGCGCTCGGACGTCTCCGGGTTCAAGTCAATCCAGGTATCGCCGATGCTGTGCACGCTCCCGACGATGTAGTCGAAGGCTGCGGAGCGACGAAGCTCTCGCATCTTGTCCGCCCAAAGGTCCACAGGCAGCGCTTCGGTCTCGAACCCCACGAGCAACTCGAGCCGATCCTGGTACTCGTCGCGCAGCTCCATGGCCCTGTGAACGTAGCGCTCGAACTTATCCACCAGGTCCGCAGGGGTGAGGCCCCGCTCTTCAGGATAGAGATGCTCGACAGAAAAGCGAGGCGCGTGCTCGGACAGCCCATAGGTCGTGAACCCGCGCTCCGCAGCCGCTTGCACGACGTTGGCCAGTTGACCCTGGGCATGGCCGCAAAACTCGCCGCTGTGGCCGCCGTGGTAGCTAAACCAAACCATCTGCAAAGTTTAGGCTGGACCCGGCGGGAACGGCGGTCCGGATTTTCTTTCGTCGTCGTAAAAAGGACGTAGGCTAACGCCATGAAAGGTTTCGAGGAGGTCAGGGCTGCGGGGAGCCCCCGCCGCCTCTTGTGGCAGGCGCTCGGCGTGGCCAGCGCCGCGGCGATAATCGCGGCGTCGGCGCTCAGCCGCTGCGGGCGCGAGGAGCTCCAGCCAGGCGGCGTGGCCGCCACCGCGCCTGGTCCGTCGAACGCCGCAGCGGCAGGGATACCGATCATCGACGTTCACGTGCACCTGAGCCCGCAAGGGGTGCCGCGCCTGATGCGGCTCATGGCTCGTTATGGTGTGGGGAGCGTCGTCAACCTGTCAGGGGGTCACCCACTGTCGGGGCTGGACGAGCAACTGGAGGCGGCCGCGCGCCACCCCGGGCAGATCATCGTGTTTACGACGCTCGCCTACGAACAGGCTCGCTACCCAGACTACGGCGCGCGTATGGCGCAGCTCGTGAGGATGGCCCGCTCGCGAGGCGCACGCGGGTTGAAGATCGCCAAAGCGCTCGGGCTCGGGCTGCGCGACGCGAACGGCAAGCGCATCGCCGTCGACGACCCCGCGTTGGATCCGGTCTTCGAGACCGCTGGCGAGCTCGGAATGCCGGTCGCCATTCATACGGGTGACCCCGAGGCGTTCTGGTTACCCGTCGATGAGCGCAATCCGCGCCGAGACGAGCTCGAGGCACACCCTGGTTGGTCGCTTTACGGCAAGGAGGTCCCGAGCTTCGAGGGGCTCTCGGCCGAGCTCGAGGCACGCATCGCTCGGCACCCGCGCACCACTTTCATCTCTGTCCATTTCGGCAACGCTGCCGAGCGGCCCGAACGAGTCGCAAACCTGCTCCGGAAATACCCAAACCTCTACATCGACACCGCCGCCCGCATCCCCGAGATTGGCCGACACTCGCCGAGCGCCATGCGCGCCTTCTTCATCGAATTTCAGGATCGCATCCTGTATGGCTCGGACCTCGGCGTCGGTCCCGAGCCGACTCCGTTGTTTTTGGGATCGCAGGGGCGTGACCCACCGACGGACGCGGAGCGGGAGCGCTTCTTCAGCGCCTCGCGCAGGTACTTCGAGACAGCGGATCGAGAGTTCGATCATCCCACGCCAATCCAAGGCAACTGGAAGATCAGCGGGATCGCACTGCCGAGAGGCGTGCTCGCAAAGATTTATCACGACAACGCAGTGCGCCTGCTCGAGCTAAAAGAAGGTCCGTAGTGGGACGGGTACTGGGGCGAGCTTGCAACGGCGCGCCCGGGCGGCGCAGAAATACTGAGTATTTAGAGCCGCGCGGCAGCCGTGTGCGGCGCGTTCAGTCAGAATGAGGTAAGCGACCCAAAAGCGCACGGCTACGGCAGTCAGCGGACCTGCCACCGCGCACGTGAAAGCGCTCTTGATTCACGATTCACTCCAGATGCCGGGTCTGGTACGCACCCGAGCGAGCATGTCAGAAGCACCCTCCCCTCGTTCGACGAGTGAAACGCCGCGCGTCGGCCCCAAAACACCGGTAATTCGAGTCTTCGATTGCCATGTCGCCCGCGTCACTTCGGAAGGCGCCTACGAGTATCTTCTGCTCAAGCGCGCGAGCCACAAGATTTACGCCGAGACCTGGCGCATGGTGGGCGGCAAGCTGAAAGCCGATGAAACTGCCTGGCAGGGGTGCTTGCGAGAGCTCGCTGAAGAAACCCGTCTACCCGTGGCTCGGCTGCTCTGCGTGCCGTACGTCAACCGCTTCTACGAGTGGCGACACGACCGAATCAACGACATACCAGTGTTCGTGGCGGTAACTCAGAAAGGCGCCGACCCGCTGCTGGACGAGGAGCACACGGCTTTCGTATGGCTCACCCTGGATTCCGCAATGGAAAGATTGCCGTGGCCCGGTCAATCTGAGGGTCTGCGCGCTGCTGATGGCTTGCTGCGCCATGGGCAGGCACTCCAAGAGTTCATGGAAGTGTCTCTCATAGAATAAAAATGTCTGCCCTATCATACGGCAATCCATGAGCCGACCAACCGACCTCATTGACTTGCGGTTAACAAACCTGAGCTTATGCACTACAAGGCACGCAGCTCAATCATATGCACCTTGGCGCTCAGCTGCCCGTCGGTAGCAAGCAGCATTGGCGCTTCGGGCTCTTTTGACGACTACAATACGACATCACGGCGCACGGACTCGACGGACTCAGTTTCCCCTTCACGTCTGTGCTCCGCGGGGAGCCGGCACGCGCCATCGCGTCCCTGCGATGACCCGCGCCTCTTTCACACCCGTAGCTCTTTCACCTTCACCGGGGGCGACGGCCTTAACATCGCGAGTTAAATTACCATGAGCGCAGCACTAACCTCGATCCAAGACGTCCAAGCTAGCCCCGATCTGAGACGCATCCCCATCAACAAGGTGGGCGTCAAGGGGCTTCGCCACCCGGTGGTCGTCAAGGATCGCTCGGGCGGCGTTCAGCCGACAGTCGCTGACTTCAACATGTATGTGCGTCTGCCGCACGACTTCAAGGGCACGCACATGTCTCGCTTCGTCGAGATCTTGAGCGCGCACGAGCGTGCCGTCTCCGTCGAGTCATTTCGCGAGATGCTGTTCGAGGTCGCCACGCGGCTCGGTGCGGAGACGGGCTACATCGAAATGAAGTTTCCTTACTTCATCGAGAAGCGAGCGCCGGTGAGCGGCGTGGCCAGCTTGATGGACTACACCGTGACCTTCCTGGGCCGCGTGACTGACGGCGTGGATAGCCATTCGACGCGCGTCGTCGTGCCGGCCACCAGCCTCTGCCCCTGCTCGAAGAAGATCTCCGCGTACGGCGCCCACAATCAGCGCGCTCACATCACGCTCACGGTCGAGTCGAAGGAGATGATCTGGATCGAGGAGCTGATCGACATTGCCGAGCAGCACGCCTCGAGCCAGCTGTACGGCGTCCTCAAGCGCCCCGACGAGAAGTTCGTCACCGAGCAGGCTTACGACAACCCCAAGTTCGTCGAAGACTTGGCTCGGGACGTCGCCGTCAGCCTGAACGCGGATCCACGGGTCATCTCCTACGTGGTCGAGGTCGAGAACTTCGAATCGATCCACAACCACTCCGCCTACGCGCTGATCGAGGGCCCGCCGACGGAAGAAGAGATCCAAGAGCGCCGCGAGAGCCGACCGATGACGCAGGCGCCGCCGGCGCTCTAGGGCTCGGGCCCTGCGGGGGGATTAGCGCGGGTCACGGCGCATCGATGCCCGCGTCCGTCGAGAGCGATTGGACGCGAGCATCGTGGGGGGGCGCTGGAGGCGAAAGGTTCAGGGCGCCGTAGCGCTCACACCCCCTGGGACGGGGCAGCTCACTTCCCTTGTAGCAAGTACATCTCGTCGATGTCCTGCTCATACTCGGACTTGTCAAACAGCGTCATCGAGATGAACAACGTGACGAAGAGCAGCGAACCCACAAACACGAGCGCGTTGAAGGGTCGGTCCCAACGCAAGTGCATGAAGTAGGTCACCACGAGGCCTGCCTTCACCGTGGCGATGGCCATGGCCACGATCAAATTGGCGCGGCTGCCCAGATCCACCGACGTCACGGCCACGGTGACCACGGTCAGGATCATCAGCGCCACCCAGACACCGACGAGCAAACGCACGGGCATGACGTGAGCGAGCTCATCCTTGTGCGAGTCGCCGGCGTGCGCGCCCGATATCGGCGACCTGGAAGTCGCGTGAGATTTGCTTTGGTAAGTCATGCTTCAGCTCTTCAGTGGATCAGATAGAGCAGCGGGAAAAGGTAGATCCAGATCAGGTCGACGAGATGCCAGTAGAGGGCCGCGTAGTCCACCGCGCCAAAATATTGTGGCCCGAACTCGCCGCGGATCGCGCGCCGCAGGATCCAGAGCCACATGATGATGCCCGCCACGACGTGCACACCGTGCAGCCCCGTCATGAAAAAATAGATGCTGAAAAAAACGCTGACGTGTCGCGGGCGGGGGAGAGCGCCCGGAGGGGGCTGTTTGGCCGTGCCGGGAGCTGCAGCGGTGTGCCCGTCGGCGCCAGGCATTGGAGCCGGAGGCTGAGCAGCCCCGGGTACGGGAGGAGCGCCCGGAACGGCTGCGCCAGTAGCTTGCGGCTCGGCAGCGGGAACTACCGGTACGCCCTGCGGAGGAACCGCTTGCGGCGGAACGGCCGCCTGCGGCGGAACGGCGGCTTGCGGCGGAGGAGCTTCAACTGGAACTCCTTGCGACGGAAGGCCGTGCGCAGGACCTACGTGAGCGTGCTCGCCGTGAGCCTTCTTGTAAGATTCGAGCTCCCAGGCCTCGTGCGTCGGGTTGAAGTGCCGGCCCGGCAAGACGTTGTCGTGGAATTTGTGCGAGTACTCCACGTACTTCACGCACAAGAAGCAACACGCGAGCACAATCGTCGCGATGATGTTGAAGATAAGCTTATTCCGCTCACCCAGCTGAGCGTTCCGCACGGCCCACGCCGCCGTAAGGCTGCTGACGATGAGCACACCCGTGTTGATCGCGCCCCAGAAGGTGTCGAGGTAGTAGTGGGCGTAAACGAAGATCTCGGGGTGCAGCGAGCGATAAATCGCGTAGGCGCAAAACAGACCGCCGAAAAATAGCACCTCGGTCGTCAGGAACAGCCAGATCCCGAGCTTGCCGGACTCGAACTGGTGGCGAGGATTGTCGAAATGGTGCGCGAGAAATGGGTGCTGAGCGTGCTCGTCACCGTGCGCGTGACCCCCACTCTCGGGAGGGGTCCGCTCCGCTAGCTGTTCAGCAGTCGATTGGGCCATGGCCGTCCTCCTGTTGGGTCTCACGCCGCCCGCCGCCTTCACTCGGCAGAGCTCCGGTGTCGACTCCGGTGTCAAAGCCCATCAGATGCCTTTCGCTCGTAACCCCCGACCCGAGCGTCGTAAACCCAATCGGCATACTCATACGGGCCTTCCGTCACTTCGGGAGTGTTGTGGAAGTTGTAGTACGCCGGCGGCGATGGCGTGCGCCACTCGAGCGTGTTCGAGCCCCAAGGATTGGCTGGCGCGATGGGGCCGTTGCGCAGCGAATTGAGCAGGTAAAGTGCCACGATCAAGAAGGCAATGCCCATCAGGAAGGCGCCCAACGATGACAACTGATGCAGGCCCTGAAACTCCTCCAGATAGTTGTAGTACCGACGCGGCATGCCACGCGTGCCGAGCACGAACTGCGGAAAGAACGTCAGGTTCAACCCCACGAACAGCAGACCGCAGGCGATTCGCCCGAGCTTTTCGTTATACATTCGCCCAAACATCTTGGGCCACCAGTAGTGGATGCCCGCCATAAACGCGGTGATCGACCCGCCCATCATCACGTAATGAAAGTGGGCGACGACGAAGTACGTGTCGTGCAGGTGGATGTCCACGCTCATCACGCCGAGGAAAATCCCGGTGAGCCCGCCGATGGTGAAAACCCACAGGAAGAACAGCGCGTACAACATGGGCGTGTCCAGGTGGATCCTGCCCTTGTACATCGTCGCGATCCAATTGAAGACTTTGATAGCCGTGGGGATGGCGATCAGGAAGGTAATGGCGCTGAAGATGGTCGCCGCCACCACCGATTGGCCGCTGGTGAACATGTGATGGCCCCACACCAGAAAGCCGAGGATCGCGATGGCAATGCTCGACAGCGCTATGAACTTGTACCCAAAGATCCTCTTGCGCGAAAAGGTCGGGAAAATCTCGCTCACCACGCCGAAAGCCGGGACGATCATGATGTAGACGGCCGGGTGCGAATAAAACCAGAAGAAGTGCTGGAACAGCACCGGGTCTCCACCGAGCGCGGGATCGAAGATGCCGATGCCCACCGCCCGCTCGACGATCAGCATCAAGAGGGTGATGGCGAGAACGGGGGTGGCGAGCACCTGAATCACGGCTGTCGAATAAAGCGCCCATAAGAACAGCGGCATCCGGAACCAGGTCATGCCCGGCGGACGCAGCTTGTGCATGGTCGTAATGAAATTCATCCCCGTGAAGATCGAGCTAAACCCGAGGATAAAGGCACCGAACAGCGCGGGCAGCACGCTCGTCGTGGTGGTCGTGCTATACGGCGTATAAAAGGTCCAGCCCGTGTCCGCTGCGTTGGTCACCAAGCTAATGACCATGAACGACGCGCCGATCACCCACAGGTACCAGCTCGCCAGATTCAAACGGGGAAACGCCACGTCTTTGGCGCCGAGCTGCAGGGGCAGCACAAAGTTGCCCAGCGCCGCTGGAATGCCTGGGATGATCACCAGAAAGACCATTACGGCGCCGTGCAGCGTGAAGAGCTGATTGTACGTATCGTGGTCGACGATGGTCCGCCCTGGCGTTAGGAGCTCGGTCCGGATGAGCAGCGCGAAGACGCCACCCAACAGGAAGGCGCCCATCACACACATCAAATACATCACCCCGATCCGCTTGTGATCGAGCGTGGTCAGCCAAGACAGAATGCCCTTGTCGTGGGTCAGGTAGTTGTCGCTGCCCCGTTCCGCGGGGGCGGTAAGCACATCTGCGGTGGCGCTTGGTGAGGTCATGGCCAAAATCTCGTCACTTGATGGTCTTGATGTATTCGATGAGACCGGAGATGCGCCGGTCCGAGAGTTGCCCCTTGAAGGTGGGCATCGACGGCGGGAAGCCCTCCACGATCTTCGATTGAGGCTCGAGAATCGATTCGCGGATGTAGTTCTCGTCGACGGCGATGGATCCTAGGTTGATGATCTTTTCCTGCCTGCCGAACAGTCCCTGAAAGGTCGGTCCTACCTTGGCGCTGCCGTCGATCGAATGGCAGGTGGAGCAGCCGCTTTGATTGAAGGTCAACACGCCCAAGTCGACCAGGGGCATCGATTCGATCTTGCGAATCTCCTCCGCCACCCACGCCTGAAAGCCCTCCGGAGAGTGCACGACCACGCGGGTCAGCATATCGGAATGGGAAGTCCCGCAGTACTCCGCGCAGTACACCGGGAAGGTCCCCTCTTTGATGGCCTTGAACCAGAGCTCGGTGTACCGGCCCGGCACCGCGTCCATCTTCACGCGGAACTCCGGGATGTACAGGGCATGCAATACATCGACCGATTGGATCATGATGCGTACGTTGCGATTGACGGGAACGTGCAACTCGGGATGCGTCAGACCCTCGGGGTATTCGAAGCCCCATTTCCAACGCTGGCCGGTGGCATGCACCTCATACGCAGCGCGCGGCGGGGTGCGCAGGTCCACATATTGTTTGAATCCCACCACGAACACCCCAATCACGATGAACAGCGGGATCACGGACCATGTCACCTCGAGAGTGTTGCTGTGGTCGACCTGGCTCTCGGCGGCCTCGTTGGCCGCTCGGGACGTTGCGCGGTAACGCACGCAAAACAGGATCATGGCCCCGGCCAGGCCCAGCATGCTGACGGCGCTCACCCAGAGCAAGAAGTCGAACAAGGCGTCCATGTGCCCGGAGAACTCCGACGCGGCGTTCGGCATCCAGAACAAGGGCGACTCCGGCACCTTGGGCGGATCTGCCAAGGGCAGAGGCGCGGGCTGCGACAAGAGCCCACCGGTAAACCTCACGCCGCGCGCGACGAAGCCGCCCAAGAAGTGGCTGTCCAAGGAATGGCTGCCCAAGGCGGGCTCGCCAGTAAGAAGCCACCGGGTTATCGTATCCAAGATGATGTTCATGGCCTATGTCTCCCGCGGGGGGACGGATGGATCCGGGGGTGACGCGGGGTGAGGAGATGACGGCGCGCCTGAAGCCAGCGGTCGGCGCCGGCCTTGCCGGAGCCAGTACGCGCCCAAAAAGCCGCCGAGCGCCAGCGCGGTGAGGCTGCCCCCAACACGCATGATATTCATGGCCACCGGGGCGTAGCGCCCTTCCGCGTCGTCGTAGTGAAAGCAGTACAAGATAAACCGGTCGACGCTCGTGCCAATCTTGCCCTCGGCGGCTTCTACCAGCGACAACGACAGCGTCTTGGGATGGTACTCGATGCCGTACAGGTAGCGCGAAATGCGCCCGCTCGGCGTTGCGAGCATCAACGCCGCTGGGTGAACGTACTCGCGCCGCTCTTCATTGTAGCCGTATCGAACGCCGAGTGCGTCCGCGAGCGCGTCGATGTTCGCCTTGGAGCCGGTCAGGAAGTGCCAGGCAGCCCGGCCCTCGGCTTGCCCTGCCCCGCCCTGCGCTACGTCGCCCTGATAGCGAGCTTCCGTCTCGCGAGCTCGCGCCGTGGTCTCCTCGGGGTTCAGGCTGACGGTGACGATTTCAAAATCCCGCCCGAGCTTGCGATCGAGCTTGCCGAGAGCCGCCACCAGCCCAGTGAGCTGCAGGCTGCACAACATCGGGCAATCAGAATAGTTGAGCGTGAAGATGATCGGGAGGGCGCCGCGTACGTATTTCGAGAGCGCGACATTTTGGCCGCTCGTGTCGGCAAACTCGAGCCCCAGGGGTAGCTGTTGGTCGAGGTGCTCCTCGATGTCGATGCCGCTCAGGCGCTTCGGCGCCGTTTCCTTGCGGGTGACCACGCCGTCCTCGATGATCGTTTGGGCCGCTGCGCGCGCCGGCCATGCGACGATCGCGCTCGTTAAGAGCGAGCCGATCGAACACGCGCTGAGCGCGACCGCGGACAGCACGCGCGCGAGCGAGGCGCTGGCTCGGCTCGTAGCGCCTCGGGCTCGCCGACTCGAAACCGCGCCCTCCGCCAGCGCCGCGCGCTGTCCCACAAAGGCGCGCTCTTCCAAACCGGGTTTGGATGCAACACGGCCAGGAACGAACACTAGAGCCCCTCGGAAGGCGAGGGGATCGGCCTGGGAGGGACCGGAAGCCCAGGCGCGGGCCCCACGGGGCTGGACGCAACGCCCGGCGCAGCAGTTGGGCTGCTCGGCGCCGCCGCCGGGCTCACTGCAGCAGGGCTCGGCGCGGTCATCGCCGGGGTCGACCCCACTGCCACCGCGGTGGCACCCGTCGCAGAAGCGGGTGGTGGCATGACCAGGCCTGGCGGCGGCGGCGGTGACGCGGCCTGCGGGTCCTTCTGATACTCCTCCACCACGAGGCGCATGGCGCGATCGATCGGGATGGCAACCTTGCCACCGGGCTCTGCGATCCAGCTCGGCGCAGCCGTGAGCCTCGCCAACTGACTCCGATCGAGGGCGGCCACCGTATCGAGGTCCGCGTTGCCCGGCCGCCGCTCGTCCAGGCTTGCGTTCTCAGACCGGACCATGGCCGTGACCATCGCGCTGATGGCGATCATGGCGAACACACCGATGACCACGATCGTGGTTACAACGCCGGTGTTGGGCTGGTCGGATTGAGTTGCCATAAATGCACCCGCGATCTCAAACGTTCTCGAAGGCCAGGGAATCCGCGAGCCGCGGATCCCCGGTCGGAATCAGGTTCACCCCGCGTGCACGCCGCGCCGACACGCCCACGAACAACCCCAGCACGCCGACCAGACACAAAATGTCGACGACGCTGACAGGAACCTCGCCGCTCCCGTTGGGGTAGATCAACCAGAACAGATCCACGTAGTGAATCACGAGGATCCAGACCGCCCAAAAGGCCAAGGAGCGCCGGTTGCGCTTCACGTGACGGGACATCAACCCGAAGAAGGGGACGACGAAGTGCGCCCCAAGCAGGAGCGCGGAGACCACCCTCCATCCGCCCTCGAAACGCCAGCGGTACCAGTGTGTCTCCTCGGGGATATCGGCGTACCAAATCAGCATGAACTGCGAGAACGCGATGTAGGCCCAGAAGACCGTGAACGCGAACATCATCTTGCCGATGTCGTGATAATGCTCGGGAGTCACGCTCGTCGTAAGGCGGCCCTTGCTCTGAACCCAGAGCAGCGCCAGGGCCAAGCTAGAGTAGCCCGCCAGCACGCAGCCAGCGAAGTAGTACACACCAAACATGGTGCTAAACCACGTCGCGTCCAGTGACATGACGAGGTCAATCGCACAGAACGTCAGCGTTACGGCAAAGGCGATCATGCCCGGAGCGCTCGTGCGCTGCAGCGCGGCGCTAATCTCACTACCGCCTTCGTGGTCCTGCTGAACCGAAAGCTTGAAAAAGCGCCGGCCGAGCCAAATCCAGAAGCCAAAATAGAGCAGCCAACGCACCGTGAAGAACGAAATGTTCAGGTACGCAGCCTTGTGATGCAGGATGTGGTCGTGCTCCACTCGCGCGTGGTCCAACCAGACATAGAGGTCGGTGCTACCTGCCAGCATGGGACCTACCACCCCCAGCGATAGCACACCCACGAGCAGCATGTTGTGGGCCAGGATCTCTGCCACACGGCGCACCACGACGCTCCATTTGGCGTTCGTCAGGTGCTGAATCGCCACGAACCACAGGGCGCCCAGCGCCACGCTGAGCACGTACATGAATGCCACGAGATAGGCGCGCTGCAGCTTGGCCAGGTCTCCCAGGCCGAGCAGCACGGCTCCGCCCAATGCCACTGCGCCCACAGTGAGCGCCACCTGCGACAGGCGCCCTGCCTCGCCATCGATCGTGATGTTGTCGTCGTGGCTGGTCTCTACTCCGTGGCTCATGATCCCGTCGCCTCCCGCATTACATGGCGGCTCGAAAACCCAATCCCACACATCGGCCGGTGCCTCATTTTAGGGCTCGACGTTCGGCTTCGGGTAGGTCCGCGATGCTGGCCGTTCGCGCACGCTGCAGCGCACGTAGGTACAGCACCACGGCCCAGCGATCGCCCGTGTCAATTTGTCGAGCGTAGGGCGGCATGTTGCGGATCCCGCGAGAAATCCCGTCGAAGAGCTCCCCGACCGGCTTGTACATGAGGACCTCCTGGTGAAGGTCCGTCGGCGGCACCCATGTGCCTTGCATCAGGCTGCGTGCGCGCTCATGCACCATGCCTTGGCCGCTGCCGTCCACACCGTGGCACGGGGTGCAATAGATGCCGAACCTTTCGCGCCCGCGCTCCATCGTCGCCAGAGAGACCTCGACCTCCGCTGGGAACGTCTTGGCGAAGGCGCCGCCGACTTTGCCTAGGTAGAAGTGGTCGTCGTCCCGGAGCTCCCCTTGGGCGACCGTGCCCGCCACATCCAGCCGCATGGCTCGCCCATCCTCGAAGAAGGGGTTCGGCTGTTGCGCCTTGAACTTCTGCTGGGAGTCCATGTCCGGGATGATGTGAATTCTGGGTCGTTCGCTCGTGGAGACACGCGCCAGCGCCGCCAGCGCAAAGGGCAGGGCCGACGCCGACGCGACAATCAAGAGGCCGTAGATCACGCCCCGGGGCAGGGCGGCGGGGCTCTCCGTGTCTTCCATCACCGTCTCGATGGTCCCCGTCGGGCCCGTCTCTTCGAGCAAGTTCCCGGTCTCGCGCCGGTCAAACTTCGGATCGCTCGCCTGGATCAGCACGAAAAATCGGTCGTTCGTTACCCGCGCGAAGCGGCGCGACCGGTCGAGGGGGTGCGACAGGAGCGGCAGCTTGTTCAAGACCAGCATGCCGGCGAAACACGTGAGCGCGGCAGCCAGGACCGTGAGCTCGAACGTGATCGGGATGTTCGCGGGCAAGCTGAAAAACGGCTTGCCAGCGACGATCCACGGATAATCCACCGCGCTCGTCCACCACTGGAAAAACAGCGCCCCCGAGCCGCCACACAGACCGGCAAAGAGCACGATCCAGGGGAGAACCGTCGGCTTGATACCCATCGCTGGGTCGATGCCATGGACCGGAAAGGGGCTGAAAGTGTCCCAGCGAGAGTACCCCGCGTCCTTGACCCGCCGAGCAGCGACGAGCAGCTCTTGGGGCGTGGCGTACTCGGCGAGCAAGCCATGTACCTGGAGCGGCTCTTTGACGACTGCAGCTGTTTCGGATGAATCACTCATTTGAGAGCTCGCGCTACCAGAGTCAGTGCCCATGTGCCGCCGGGTGAATGGCCTTCACCTCGGCCGTCGCGACCATCGGCAGATAGCGGCAGAACAGTAGGAACAGCGTAAAAAACAGGCCGAAAGTGCCGAGAAAGGTCGTGAAATCAAAGAAAGTGGGAATGAAATAGCCCCACGCCGCCGGGAGGAAGTCCCGCGCCAGGGAGGTCGAGATGATGACGAAGCGCTCGAACCACATGCCCACGTTGACGAGCACGCAGATCACCATCATGGCGCCGAGGTTCGTACGCACCTTGCGGAACCAGAACAGCTGCGGGAAAATCACGTTGCAGCTGACCATCGCCCAATAGGCCCAAGCGTAGGGGCCGAAGGCTCGGTTGATGAACGTGAACTGCTCGTAGGAGCTCGCGCTGTACCAGGCGATGAAAAACTCCATCGCGTAGGCGTAACCAACCATGGTGCCTGTCGCGAGGATGATCTTGTTCATGTGCTCGAGGTGCCTGAGCTCGATGATGCCCTTCAGACCGAAGAACTCCCGCGCCGGGATCAACAAGGTGACCACCATTGCGAAGCCGCTGAAGATCGCGCCAGCCACGAAATAGGGCGGAAATATTGTAGTGTGCCAACCGGGCAGGTTGGACGTCGCGAAGTCGAAGCTCACGACGGAGTGAACGCTGAGCACCAGCGGCGTCGACAGAGCTGCCAGGATCAAATAGGCGCGCTCGTAACGGTGCCACTGGCGGGACGAGCCGCGCCAACCCAGGGCCAGAAGGCCGTATACGAGCCGCCGGGTCTTGGACTGCGCGCGATCCCGGATCGTGGCCAGATCCGGAATGAGACCCATGAACCAGAAGGTGAGCGAGACCGTAAAATAGGTGCTCACTGCGAACACGTCCCAATCGAGCGGGCTGCGAAACTGCGGCCACATCTGCATCTGGTTCGGGATGGGGAGCATCCAGTACGGCAGCCAGGGACGGCCGATGTGGATCGCCGGGAACATGAGGGCGCAGATGACCGCGAAAATGGTCATGGCTTCGGCGGCGCGATTGATCGCCGTGCGCCAAGTCTGCCGGAGCAAGAACAAGATCGCGGAGATCAGCGTGCCGGCGTGCCCGATGCCGACCCAGAACACGAAGTTTACGATGTCCCAGCCCCAGCCTACTGGGTTCATGTTGCCCCAGATGCCGATGCCGTTCCAAAACAGGTACGACACGCTCATGGCGAAGCAACCCAGCCAGACCAGCGCGATCGCGAAGGCGATGTACCAAGCCCGCGGCGGCTTGGGCGTCTCGACGATACGGATGACCGTATCCGTGATGTGTGCGAAAGGGTTGTCGCCCGCCGGCTCGGCTTGCCAGGAGCTCGCGTCCCTCGGCTCGGAGCGTGGCTCCTGCGACGCCGGGTCGCCCTGCCATTCTTTCAGATCACCCACCGCCGCCATATTTAGCCCAACTCCGGATGGGGGTTTCTCACCCGCGCCAGGTAGGTGGTTCGAGGTCTCGTATTGAGCTCCTCGAGCAACGCATAGTCACGGCTGCTCCCCTTCCTGGCAGCGACCTGGCTCTTCGCATTGTTCATATCGCCGAAAATGATGGCTTGCGTGGGGCAGCTGTCCTGGCACGCGGTAGTGACTTCGTCGGAGCCCACGGGGCGGTTCTCCCGAGTGGCGCGCGTAGTCGTTTCGCGAATGCGCTGCACGCAGTAGGTGCACTTCTCCATCACGCCACGGAAGCGGACCGTGACGTCCGGATTGAAGACCATCTCCTTGACCAGGTTCTTCTCGTCCTTCAAATCCTCGTGGAAGTTGAAGTAGTTGAACTTGCGCACCTTGTACGGGCAGTTGTTCGAGCAGTACCGCGTGCCGATGCAGCGGTTGTAGGTCATCTCGTTCAGGCCATCGTGGCTGTGCGTGGTCGCACCGACCGGGCACACCTGCTCGCACGGCGCGTGCTCACAATGCATGCACGGCACGGGTTGATGCACCGTCTCCGGTTGCTCGGGGTCGCCTTTGAAGTAGCGATCGATCCGCAGCCACTGCATCTCACGGCCCATGGCCACCCGCTCTCTGCCGACGACGGGGATGTTGTTCTCTGCCTGGCAGGCCACGACGCAGCCGCTGCAACCGATGCATTTGTTGAGGTCGATGCTCATCGCCCACTTGTGGCCCGTGTACTCTACGGGCTCTTTCCACAGTGAGAGCAAAGGCGGGTGATGCACCACGTGTTTGGCAAAGTCCGGTTCCTTCACGAACTCGGTCAGGTTTGCCTGGCGCACCAACATGGGCAAGCGCTCTTCGGTCCCGAACTTACCGATGCGATCCATGTTGTGCTTGTCCTGGGTCGTCGCCAGCTTATGCCGCTCCGAGGATGGCTGGAGCGACGCGCCGCGGGCAAAGCTCCAGAGCCGCTTTGACCGAAGCCGGTAAGCATTTACTCCGACAGGTGGCGCTTCGTCCGAGCCCGCTTGCCCCCCGATTCGACCCGCCGCCGTGCGCCCGTATCCGAGGTAGAGCTTGAGCGACCCCGGCGCTTGCCCGGGGCTCATCAGCACGGGCACCGACAGGCTGCGACCGTCCACGCTGAGGGTCGCGAGCATGTTGTCGGTAACGCCCAGGCTCTTCGCCGTCTTCGGGCTGATCAGGAGCGCGTTGTCCCAGGTCAGCTTGGTGGCGGCATCTGGGAGCTCTTGCAGCCAGCCATTGTTGGCGAACCGACCGTCATAGAGCTTCGGATCGGGCGCTAGCACGAGCTCCAACTGCTCGGCTTCGAGCTCGAGCCCGGACAGCTCCCCCGGCGTGAATGTCAGGGGCGGGATGCTTCGCAGGACCGGGCTCTCGCTTTGCCAGGCGCTGGCGGGGACGATGCCGTCGTGCACCGCTTTGCGCCAGAGCCGCGGGTCACTCGTGAGCTCGCCGAGCGCGCGCTGCACGATTTCTTGCCCTTTCGTGACTGCGTCGCCGCTGAGCATCGCCAAGAGCTCGATCAGGGATTTGCCGCCGTAGAGCGGCGCGATGATCGGCTGCTGCACGCTGATCGTGCCATCGCTGGCGCGAACGTCGCCCCAAGACTCGAGATAGTGCGCGAGGGGTACATGCCAATCGCATTTTTGGGACGTTTCATCCCGGTAGAGGCCCACGCTGATCTTGTTTTTCACCTTGGCGAGCGCCGCGCCAAAGTCGACGTCGGCCGGCGTCGTGTACACGGGGTTACTGTCCAGAATTAGCAGCGTCTCGACGCGGCCCGCCGACATCTCGAGAGCCAGGTTCGCGATGCTGTCGGCAGGGCCTAGATCGAGCGCCCCGCGGATCGCCGTGTACTCGACGGTCTTGCCGGTGTTTCCGAGCAGCGCGTTGAGGCGATGCCCGATCGCATGCACCTCAGGAGGTTGGGCCGCACCGACTGCGACGAGGCTCGCCCCCGCGTGGAGAACGAGGTCCCCGACGACGGCGGCCAGGACCTTTTGTAGGTTCGGATCCTCGAGAAACTTGGCGCTCGGGGCCGGCTGCGCCGCGCCCGCGACCGAGCCAGCGGAAACTCGGCGCGTGAGCTCGTGATCGAGGTGGGCCGCGACGGCCTTCACGTGCTCCGACCGCAACGAATAGCGGTGATCAGCCGCTGCACCTGTTTCGCTCAGCGAGGACTCGAAGGCGTACACGCGGCTCATTGCCCCCGACTCGGGCTCTCGCCCCTTCGACCAGGCTCGAGCCAGCGCCAGACTGTCGATACGCGACGCCAAGAGGTCCGCGTCGAGGCAAACGATCACCCGTGCGCGCTCCAGGCGCAGATGGGTGCGGAACGGCGCGCCGAACGCGAGCGTCGAGCCAAGGCGCTCGTTGTCCGTCGACGCCGGCTCGTATTCGTACCATTTGGAATCTGGGAAGCGCGCCTGCCAGCGCACGCGCATGTCGGCCAGGCTAGGCGAAGAGCTCGAGCCAGAGAGCACGCTCAGGCCGCGCCCCTTTGTTTCGCGCAGACCCTTGAAGAGCTCGCCCGCGAAGCTCTGTAGCTCGGCGTCACTCGTGTCAATGAGCTGCGCGTCCGCCAGGCGAGCAACGCCTTGGCTGCGATCCGGATCGTAGAGCTCGAGCAGCGACGCCTGGTGATGCGCGCACGTCGCACCCAGACTATCGGGATGGGCGGGGTTGCCGTCGATCTTGATCGGGCGCCCATCGAAGCTCTTGACCTTGAGCCCCACACCAGCGCCGCGAAACTCCATAGCCGTCATGAAGTAGCGGGCGACTCCGGGCACCACGCCTTCAGGCTGCTGCGTGAAAGGGAGCAGCTTGTCTTCTTTGAAGCGACAGGCCGACGCGAGCGCCACCGTGGCCCCGGAGAGCTGCAGAAAACGTCGCCTCTCGAGTGAGCTCGGCGGGTCTAGTGGCTCGACAAACTCAGGAGTCTCGTCCGGCTCCGACGTTTCGTTCTCGTATTCGGCGAGGCTCCGCCAAAACCGTTGATCGTCGTTCATCGATGGCATGTGGAACAGTCAATCGGCGGGTTGATGTTGTGCTCGGTGCGTAGTTCGAGGCCAAGGGCCAGCTGGGTTTCCCCGGTAGGTGGCTCATAAGCCATATTGGTGACTTCTTCGACAGGCCGGAGATGATTTTCCGGCTCGCGGTGGCAGTCGAGGCACCAACCCATGCTCAGCGGCTCGTGCTGGTAGACGACAGGCATCGTATCGATGCGGCCGTGACAAGACACGCAACCCACGCCGTGGTTTACGTGCGCGCTGTGGTTGAAATAGGCGTAATCCGGCAGATCGTGGACCTTCGTCCACGCCACGGGAAGGCCGCTGGCGAAGCTCTCACGCACGGGCGCGAGCTTGGGGCTCTGAACATGAATGCGCTGATGACAATTCATGCAAGTCTCGGTCGAGGGCACAGCCGCGTGCGACGCCTTGTCCACCGTGGTGTGGCAGTACTTGCAGTCGATGCCCAGCTCACCAGCGTGTAGCGCGTGGCTGTACGGCACTGGCTGTTTGGGAGCATACCCAACGTCGGTCGTCTTGGGAGACGCCGCATACCAGACGAGTCCGATGACGTAGAGCGGGGCGATGCCGAGCACCGGTCCCATCAATTGGACGAGTTTGTTTGACCAGCGCGGAAAGACGAATGGCTGCATCGTGCTTCTAAGAAAGTACTGAGGTGCACCCAAGGATGCACCTACTGGCCGTTAGCTAGTAGGCAAGCAGGGCATCGTTGACAAGCTTCCTACACGTTTCGGGGAGAAGCGCCGCCGAAGAAGACGGCAATGGGTAGGTTGTGCGATAGGGTGCGCCGCCAAAAAGGCAACGCGTTCTCGGAGCAAGTGGTCACTCAAAATCCACCGGCAGCAACCCGCAGCATACTGCCGCCTGGCAAGCGCGCTTATGGACCCAAGTAAGCCAGATGTAAATGAGAACACGCAGGATAAACTTATAAAAGTCAACAGCCGCCAACACGATCGGAGGTCAGCTAAGCACAGCGTGTGACGTTGGCGTCGAAGCCGAGCAACACCTCGGGGCCTCTCCACGCACGTCGATACTCTGGCGGAAGGGCTTTGCGGCGACCGGCGCCTTGGGCTGCCCCGACAATCGCGGGGGTGTTACGTGCGAGGTGAACGTTCGCATCTTGGAATGCGGGCACAGCGTGCCGCGCCATAATCGACACGCGTCAGTTTAGCCGCAATGGAAGCGTACGAGACGTTTCGTCCTGGTCTCGGATTCACTATCCCGCTACCGGACGTGTTCCAGTGTCAGCGGCCAGCTGGCGCGCCGCAATGGTGGCTCGAGGGGCAGGCCCTTCCCGCCTGACCGTTCGATTCCCCCCGCGCCCTCGGCGGCACACGTGCCACGAAACGCAGGGGGAACCGGTCTTACTCGTGCTCAGAACTCCCGCATCTGCTTTCGAATCTTGCCGATGGCTTGCTCCTGTAGCTGCCGAATGCGCTCGCGCGAGAGGTTGTACTTGTCGCCGATCTCCTTGAGCGTAAGCTCATCCTCGTTGTCCAAACCGAAGCGCCAACGAATGATTCGCGATTCGATCGGCGTCAGGGTATCGAGCAGCCTCTGAACCTCGGCCACCCAACGCGCCGACGCCAGGTCATCGTAAGGAGATAAGCAATCGTCTCCGACCAGGAAGTCGATGAAGCGCCGCCCGTCCTCGTCGCCTACCGGGCGATCGAGAGAAAAGGGTGTGTCGGCATAAAGCTCCCGCACCTTGTCCAGCTTGTCCTTGGGGACTCCTGTCTCCTTCTCGAGCTCCTCAGGGGTCGGCTCCTGGCCCGTCCTGGCGATCAAGGTCTGAGTGGCACGAGACACTCGATTGTAGGTGTCGAGCATGTGAACAGGTATGCGCACCGCCCGGCCCTTGTCGGCCAAGGCCCGACTGATCGCATGCCGGATCCACCAGGACGCATACGTCGAAAACCGGTAGCCGCGTGCGTGGTCAAATCGCTCCACGGCCTTCATCAAACCGATGTTGCCCTCCTGGATCAGATCGATGAGGGGTAAACGTCCCCGATTGTAACGGCGAGCGATGCTCACGACGAGCCGGAGGTTCGCCTTCACGAAGCGGTTCTTCGCTTGCCGCTGCCGGCCGTCCGCTTGCCTAACGCTGTCGACATAGCGGCGATAGGCCGGGGTCGCGGCGACCGCCGGGCGATCCGCGGATTCTGCGGTATCACCGATGGTCTTGCCGAGCTCAACGGCGCGCCCCATCCAGATGCGATCCGAGTCCGGCAGGCGCACGGCCTTTGCCAGCTCCTCGCTCTTGTCCTTCCACTGCTTGAGTTGGTTCGCGTGCAGCTTCGAACGTTGCTCACGGTACACTTGGCTCAGCTGCCGCAGCGCCTCCAGGGCGGAGGTATCCGGGCGGACGTCATCCGTGATCGTCTGGATGTCGCGATCGAGCGCGTCGAGGATGTATTCGGCAACGGGCACGTACGAGAACAATGACACCCACAGCCCGACCTCCGCGTTCTCGACGGCCTGCGCCGCGCTGAGCTCCTCCTCCTGCCCCATCACCTGGTGCGTCGCCATGTCGCGGAAGTAACGCGAAAGGGTCGAGTCACCCGGTGATTCGGGAGCCTTCGAATTGGGGGGAGGCATCGAGCTCGAGCGGCGAGAAGCCGGCGGTGATCCGCTCTCAAATCGCCTGATCATACCCAACTGATCCGGCGCGTCAGACGTCGACGCGAACGCGGGGGAGTACCTGACGGAGGTGTCCTCCAACGGCTCGTCCGCGGCGAAAGGGGGCTCGGAGGCTGTGTTGTGAGATGGCATCTTGTTCGTGGATTCTTTGGGATCGGTGTATGAGTCAGAGCGTCCGGATTGGGACCACGCTTTAGCTTTGCCTCGCCGGGCTGGCGGCGCGCCGCGAGTTGGCGGCTGAAGCCCTACGGCAGAGCGCTCGCGGCTGGTGGCCGACCGGCGTGGAGGTACGAGCTCAGCACCTGGCGTATCTTCGCCTGCCGTATCGTCGAACAGCGGATCGAGCAGCGCCTCGGGCGGCTCCGCGGGAGAGATGACTTCTTCAGACATGGCTTCTACGGACATCGCTTCTAGGGACATCTGATCCTCGGAAATGGCGTCCTCCGAACGCATCTTTCGCGCGGCTCCGACTCGGGACCCTCCGCCTGCACCCCCCACCCTGGAAGGTGCAGTCGAGAATGCCGAGTACGCGCGATTGCGTGCAGACTTGCCCTTTTGAGCTAACATGGTTGGAGGGACCGAGACTGGAGCAGCCGAGCCACCCCGTTGGGAGCTGCGCGGCGACGACCGACCACCGGATGCGCGGGATGCGCCGGATGCAGGTGTCAGACGTTTCGACGATCGCTACGACTGAGAAAGTTAGCAAAAATCGTGCCTATTCCGTGACTTGGGAGCGGGAGCGCTTGCGGGGCCAGCGGCGCGGACGGGAGTTTGTTCTCGGGGCCCTCCCCTTTAGTGTCGCCAGACCTGCTTATTAGTTACGGCGATTTGGGGGTCCGCATTTAACGGGACGTTGGGCGGGTCAAAAATAGTCCGCGGGAGGGCTCTGGCCCCCATCCCCGGCGAGCGCATTAAGCTCAATGAATACGCTCAGTTAATGTGTCGCTCGCGAACCCAATCGGGTCGCGATGAAAGCCCATGGCCGATGTGGTGGAAACATGAGGGTAAGCCTCCTCCTTCCGGGTCGTCGAGCTCGCGGAGTTGGGCCGTTGATCAAACGCCGGCCGGTCGTCAGCAGCTGCTCCGACTCAGAGTTCATCCAACAATGGATTTCGGGCGGACGTATCTGAACGTCAAGTCCGCGCCGACCGGGCAAATTGGCGTCAACTCGATTGCCGCATTCGCAAACTCTGCAGAGGTATCTGGCTCAGAGTGTGCCGAATTTCACAATCGCGATCGCGGTGTGACATGGCGGGGGTGCGCCTCGCTTGTGCCGTGCGTGGGCGACGGGAGGCTGGCCTAATGCGCGGGAAGGCGGTACTCAGCACGCCTCATGGGTCTCAAGTATCGAGCCGATTGGCGCACTCTGCTTTGGACGGCCTTGGGGCCTTCCGTGGTGGCTCTGCAGTTCGCAAAACCAGACCTCGTTCCTTACTTGTGGTGGGTGAGTTGTTACTTCGCCCTTTCATTCGGCGTCATCGCCCACAACCACAACCACTGCCCCACGTTCAAGAGTCGGCTCAAGAACGACCTATTCGGTAGTTGGCTCTCGATCTTCTACGGGTACCCGACGTTCGCCTGGATCCCGACTCACAACCTCAACCATCACCGGTACGTGAACACGGAAGGTGACGCGACCATCACCTGGCGTTTCACCAATCGGCACAACATCCTTGTCGCATCGACCTACTTTTTCGTCTCCGCGTATTACCAGGCTGGCCCCATCAAGACGTTCATACGCAAGGCTCGCGCGAGTAATCCGGGGCTGTATCGGCGCATCCTGACTCAGTACGCCATCTGGATCGGCGGCAACGTGGTCCTGCTCGGCACTGCGCTCTACTTACATGGGCTGCGCGTCGGGACTGCCCTGTTTGTCACCACGGTGGCTTTCCCGGAATTCTTCGCACTGTGGACGATCATGCTCTTCAACTACGATCAGCATGTTCACACCGATCCGTGGTCGCAAAACCACTCGCGATCGTTCGTCGGGCGCGTCGTCAATTTCTTGCTGTTCAATAATGGGCTGCACGCGGCCCATCACGAGAAGCCCGGGGAGCATTGGAGCCGCCTGTACGCGGTGCATGCGCAGATCGCGCCCAGGATTGACCCGAGCTTGTTGCAGAGGAGCCTATGGCTGTATTGGTTTCGCCAATACCTGCTCGCCCCTTTCATACCGAGTCTCGGGAGCAAACAGCTCGGCCCCGGCCCAATGAACGCACCGGAGGCGTTGCAACGCGGCTCCGGGACGGCGGATGTGGAGCTCGGAGAGGCCGGCTCGAACGCTTCGAGCGCCGTTCGATTGACGGCGTGACTTGCCCCGCGAGAGGTCGCCGCTGATCGAGAGGAGTTGCTCGGGTGAGATGGGATGTCGGGCGCGCCCGAGATGTGTGGCTGATCATGAAGGAGGCCGCACGACACGTGTTGCGGCACCCGGTCGTGGGCGTGGCGGCGGCGGCGCGCACCCCCGATGGACGCTGGCTCTTGATTCGGCGTCGAGACACAGGGGGTTGGGCCTTACCCGGAGGCACCTTGGAGTGGGGCGAAACGCTGCACTCTGGCCTCCAGCGCGAGCTCCTGGAAGAGGCGGGGGTGGACCTTGTCGAGCCCGCCGAGTTGTGGGGTGTCTATTCCAACCCGGAGCGGGATTACCGATTCCACGCCGTCACCGTGCTCGTGACTGCAAAGGTGAGCGAACCGCGCCAGCTGCCCAAAAATTCGCTCGAGATCGCCGAGGTCCGGCTGTTCGAGAGCGCGGAGTTGCCTCCCTCGCTCTCCATGAACATGACCGACATGCTCGCGGACGTTCGCAGCGGTCACCGCCGTCTGGAATGAGATGACGAGCTATGAAATCGAGCTCGACACTTTCGAGATCGTGGTGCGCGGGGGGGTACGACGCGTCACCTGGCAGGTGGCAGATGGCGACGAGTGGTTGTCAGCCGCGGACTTCCCGGGTGCAGCGGTCGAGAATCGCGACCGGGCTCCCGGCATGGTTTGGTTGCGCCGTGTGCTCGTCAGCTTGCCGCTCGGCGCCCGCCTGATGCGCGTAGAATCTGCACCTGAGCGCGCTCGCGCAAAAGACCCGCTCGCTTACCTCTGGGGCGCCCCGCGCAGCCGTGAGTGGAGGGTGAAGCGCAGCTATTTCATCGTGAGCGATCACGGGCAGCTGACACGGTCGGAGACTGCCGGGTAGCGACGCGCGCTGCCTTTGCTGCGGTCGGGGATAGTGGTTCAGAACGGAAGGGTCGAGCGCGCTCTTCGAACGCCGCGAAAGCGGCGCGCCAAAACGGGCCATGTGGGCTCGCCTCACCCCCATTGAAGCTACTCCTTTAGGTGACTCCACGCCTGCCGTTTAAAAAACCATGACCACTCGAGTAGATGAATCCAGGGTGGTCTCCTCCCTGCCCGCGCCTCCTCGCGGCATCGGCCCAGGACCGAGAGGCGGAAAACTCACGGTGGCGAGCACGGAAGGGACCCGTGGAGACATTCTAGTCGTAGATGACGAACCTACGCTGCTGCGGGGAATCAGTCGTGTATTGTCGGAGAAGGGCTACAACGTCGTCTGTGAACGCGACGGCGAGGCCGCGCTCCTCACGTTTCGCACCAGGGAGTTCGACGTCATCGTCACGGATATCGCCATGCCGCAGATGGACGGCATCCAGCTCTTGCGCCAGCTGCGCGAGCACGATGCGGACGTACCCGTGGTCCTGATCACGGGCGAGCCCGCCGTCAGCACGGCAGTAAAAGCCCTCGAGTACGGAGCGTTTCACTACCTCACCAAACCCATTCCTCTGGGCAGCTTGGAAGAAGTTGTCGACAAGGCCGCGCGCCTACGTCGCATGGGCCGCATGAAGCGCCAGGCGGCCGAGCTGATTGAGCGCTCGCTGCCGAGCCACAGCCGTGCTCCGCTCGAGAACAGCTTTTACAAGGCGCTCGATTCCCTGTGGATGGCGTATCAGCCGATCCTGCGCGCTACGGACGGCACGGTCTACGGCTATGAGGCGCTATTGCGCAGCAAGGAAGCGACGCTGCCGCATCCGGGCGCCGTGCTGGATGCGGCGGAGCGCCTAAATATGCTGGACGTGCTCGGGCGCACCATTCGCGAACGCTCGGCGGGGCCGATGCGCGACGCGCCGGAAGGCACTGTCCTGTTCGTGAACCTGCATACGACCGATCTATTGGATCCGATGCTGATGTCTCCCGACACTCCGCTGTCGCGAATTGCCAAAAACGTGGTGCTCGAGATCACAGAGCGAGCCTCGCTGGATTCCGTCAAAGACGTCCGTGCCCGAGTGGCGGCGTTACGAGAGATGGGCTTCCGGATCGCCGTAGATGACCTGGGAGCGGGTTACGCGGGGCTGACGAGCTTCGCGCTCTTGGAGCCCGAAATCGTCAAGCTGGACATGACCCTGGTGCGCGACGTGCACCTCAGCTCGACCAAACAGAAATTGGTCCGCTCGATGACGCAGCTCGCGCACGACATGGGCATGCTGGTCGTGGGAGAGGGCGTCGAGATCGCCGAAGAGCGCGACGCGCTCATCCACTTGGGCTGCGATCTGTTGCAGGGCTACCTGTTTGCGAAGCCCAACACGGCGTTCCCCTCGGTGACCTGGTGAGCCCTCCGCCTTCACAGCGGCCAGAGCCATCGCTGCCCTTCTCGAGCGCGCGACCGGCGTCGGCAGCGTTGCCTCCAAACAAGACCAACCTGAGGGCGACCCAGCGGCACCTCGCCACTCCCGAGCAGCGCGACCGCGCGCTGCTCGTGCGGACCGACTCCCACAACGCCGGGCAGGTGCTCAAGCTAGACGGCGATCGTTTCGGGCTGGGGCGCCACCCCGACAATCAGGCGTGCATCGATGACGACGGGATCAGTCGGTTTCATGCGCGCATCAGCATCGACCAGACCAAGTATTGGGTAGAGGACCTCGGCAGCAGCAACGGGACCTACATCAACGGCCGGCGCATCACCTCCTGCGAGCTCAACAACGGGGACACCCTCAACCTCGGCCCGCGCGTCTCGTTCCGCTTCTCCGCAGCCACGGAGCACGAGGAAAGGGTTCTCAAGCAGCTTTACGAGTCGAGCGTGCGGGACCCGCTGACGGGTGCGTTCAATCGACACTATTTTTCGTCCCAGCTGACCAGCGAGCTCGCGTATGCGGCGCGCCACGACCAGCCGCTCGCCATCGTGCTGCTCGACATCGACTTCTTCAAGAAGGTCAACGACACCCAGGGGCACCTCGGGGGCGACGCCGCGCTGGTCCACCTCGCCAACGTCTTCGGCAAGAGCCTGCGCACGGAAGATCTGCTGGCCCGTTACGGCGGTGAAGAATTCGTCATCCTGCTGCGCGGTATCCCCGTGGACCGCGCCGTGGCGGTCGCCGAGCGCCTGCGGTATTCGCTCGAAACCCAGCCTGTCGTCCACGGCGAAGCTCGGTTCAACATCACCGCCTCGTTCGGCTGCGCGAGCCTCGCGTGCGCCAAGGGTGCCACCACGGACTCGTTGATCGAGTTGGCCGATCGGCGCCTTTACCGCGCCAAAGAGTCCGGGCGGAACCGCGTCGTCGCGACAGATTGAGCCCGGCGCGGGCAGCGGCGTCCCCGGGGGACCGCGCCTGTGTTTCTGCGCTCACAGGCACCAGCACTGGCCCGAGTCAAGGCGCCGAGTGGACGGCTTTTTGTCGTGCCCTCGTGTGTTCCCGCCGGACCTCCGGCAAAATGGCCGTTGCGAGTTACCTGGCGCATGAGTAGGGTCGCCGGGCGAAGGAGATGGCCGTGGCGATTGATGCAGAAACTCTCAAGTCCGAGCGCGATCAGCTCAAAGATGCCCTGCGCGAACTAGAGACGGAGCAGCGCAAGCTCGACACGGAGCTGAAGAAGCTTCGTCAGCGAGAGATACGCACTAAGCGCGAGATCGAAGCGCTGGTTACGCTGATCGCCATGCAGGAGCCGGAACCTACGGGCGAGGAAGCGACCTGATGCTCCCAGGCAGCCCGGCTGAGCCGGGTTGTCTCGCGGCTCACCGAGCGCCGACTCCAAAACATGAACGACCGCGTGCCCTCGCCCCATGGCGGACGGCCTCCAGGGAGACCGTCTCAGCCGAAAGACACGCCGGAGGTCCTCATGGGCTCGAATGAAGGAGCGGTGCTCGCCGACAGCGGGACAAGAACCAAGCTCCCCGCCCCGCACAATTTCATTCGCGACATTGTCGCGGACGATCTGAAGACTGGTCGGCACGGCGGGAAAGTCGTGACGCGGTTTCCGCCCGAACCGAATGGCTACCCGCACATCGGGCACGTCAAAGCGATCACGATCAATTTCGGGACTGCGCGCGACTACGGTGGCCGTTGCCACCTGCGCTTCGACGACACGAATCCGGAGACGGAAGAGGTCGAATACGTCGAGGCCATCAAGCACGACATCCAGTGGCTGGGCTATGACTGGGGTGAGCACCTGTATTTCGCCTCGGACTACTTCGAGCGGCTGTATGGCTTCGCTCAGGAGCTCATCAGCTCCGGCAAGGCCTACGTGTGCAGCCTCAGCGAGCAATCGCTGCGAGAGTATCGAGGCACCGTGACCGAGCCGGGGCGACCGAGCCCGTATCGCGAGCGGTCAGTGGCAGAGAACCTGGACCTGTTTCGCCGCATGCGTGCCGGGGAATTCCCCGAGGGTGCTCACGTGGTGCGCGCCAAGATCGACATGGCCAACCCGAACATGAAAATGCGGGATCCGGCCATCTATCGCATCAAACACGCCGCTCATTACCGCACACGCGACGCCTGGCACGTCTATCCGCTGTATGACTTCGCCCACTGCTTATCGGATGCCATCGAGGGGATTACTCATTCCCTGTGCTCACTCGAGTTCGAGAACAACCGCGAGCTCTACGATTGGTTTATCGACAACCTATCGGTGCCGAGCCAGCCTCATCAGTACGAATTTGCCCGGCTGGAGCTGACTTACACGGTCACGAGCAAGCGCAAGCTACGTCAGCTGGTCGAGCTGGGTTTGGTTGTCGGCTGGGATGACCCGCGTATGCCGACCATCTCGGGGCTACGCCGCAGAGGATATAGCCCCGAGGCGCTGCGCAATTTCATGGATCGCACCGGAGTGTCGCGCAATCAAGGCACGGTCGAGGTCGACCTCCTCGAGTTCTGTGCGCGCGAAGATCTGAGCCAACGAGCGCGCCGAGTGCTCTGCGTGCAAGAGCCTTTGCGGGTCGTCATCGAGAACTACCCGGAAGGGCAGCGCGAGGAGTTTGATGCGCCCTACTTCCCCGCCGAATTGCCGCAGGCCGGCTCACGCAAGCTGACCTTCTCGCGCGTCTTGTACGTGGAGAGGGCCGACTTCGCCGACCCAGCGCCGAAGCAATGGCACCGGCTGGCGCCCGGCACGGAAGTGCGCCTGCGTTACGCCTATTTGATCCGCTGCGAGCGGGTCGTGCGCGACGAAAGCGGCGAGATTTCGGAGCTGATTTGCTCCTACGACCCTGCCTCTCGCGGCGGAACGGCATCCGACGGGCGCCGGGTCAAGGGCACGATTCACTGGGTATCTGCCGAGACCGCCGTCGGCTGCGAAGTGCGGCTCTACGATCGGCTGTTTTCCGATCCCGAGCCCGATCGCGGTAAAGAAGGCCCGCCCTTCACCAGCTTCTTGAACGCTGATTCGTTGAAGGTGGTAAGCGCGCTGATTGAGCCCAGCGTGGTTGGAAGCTCAGCGGGCAGCCAGTTTCAGTTCGAGCGTCACGGCTTCTTCGCCGTGGACCCTGATTCTAAGCCCGAGCGCTTGGTGTTCAACCGCACCGTCTCGTTACGCGACTCGTGGGCAAAGATAGCCGCAGAGAGGGCGCATGCGCCCGCGGTTTCCCCCGCTCAGGGCGCGGTGCAACACGCTGCACCAAAGCCGACAGCTCTGGACTCCGAACGGGCCGTGGGCAACGCCCAGAGCGCGCAGCGCTCGGAGCCGAGCGTCGCGGCACGCGCCTTGGAAGCGGAGCTCGGCGTCTCATCGGAGCAGGCTCGTCTGCTCACCCACGACGAAGCTCTGACGACGTTTTTTCGCGAGGCTTATGCCGTGCACCCCCAGGCCAAGAGCGTGGCGAATTGGATCACGACGGAGCTGCTCCGAGAGTTGAAAGAACGCAAGGTGTCCGAGCTGCCCTTCACAGGTAGCGCGCTCGGTGAGCTGGTATCCCTCGTCGACTCTCAGGCGATTTCTACGACCGCCGCCAAAGAGGTCTTCGGCGAGATGCTCCGGAGCGGCGCCGCTCCTGGCAGTGTCGTAGAGCAGCGCGGCCTGGGCCGCATCGCCGACGATGCGCAGCTCGAGCCGATCGTGCGCGCCGTCCTTGCAGAGCACCCGGAGCACGTCGCGAAATACAAAGCAGGGCAACTCGGGCTGCTGGGCGCCTTGGTGGGTCAGGTGATGCGCAAGACTGGCGGCCGCGCCGACGCGCCGCGGGTGAATGAGCTGCTCGAGCAGCTCCTGACCCGCTGACGCTCGCTTTGAGGGAAGCGCCAGCCCAACGACGCGAGGACGGCGTGCTGGCGACGGAACTCGCCCCGCGAGCCGCGGGGCAAATACCGACTTGGGTTAGCGCGGGCGGAAAGCCGGCGCGCCGCGTTCACCACGGGGGCGTCCGCCGGAGCTCGCCACGGCACCCGACTTAGGACGAGACGGCCCTGAGCCTGCGCCCCGCGAGCCAAATCGCGAGCCGTCCCCGCGAGCGGGCCCACGCCCGTTTCGCCCTGCGCCCGGACGGGATTGGGAGCCGTTACCGCGAAGATCCCGGCCGCCATCGCGCCCAGAAGAGCTGCTCGCGGCGCCCCCCGGGGTCGGCAGGAACGGGTGTTCCGCCACGATGCTCAAGCGCTTGCCCGTGAGCCGCTCGATGTCCGACAGGAACGTGCGCTCTTCCGAATCGCACAGCGATACGGCGGTACCGCCCTTGCCGGCTCGACCCGTGCGGCCGATGCGGTGCACGTAGGTCTCGGGCACGTTGGGCAGCTCGAAATTCACGACGTGGCTGATATCGTCCACGTCGATGCCGCGCGACGCGATGTCGGTGGCCACGAGCACTTGAATGTCTCCGCTCTTGAAGCCATCGAGCGCGCGCGTCCGCGCATTTTGCGCCTTGTTGCCGTGAATCGCAGCAACGCTCAAACCGGCCTTTTCGAGATGCCGCGCGACGCGATCAGAGCCGTGCTTGGTGCGGGTGAACACCACCACGCGTTGATAGTCGTCGCCCTTGAGCAGGTGCACCAGTAGGTCGCGCTTGCTGTCCTTGTCAGTGAAGTAGACGTTCTGAGACACGACCTCTACGGCGGACGAGACAGGATCCACCGCGACCATCTTGGCGTCTTTCACCAGGCTGTTCGCGAGCTGCCGGATCGCGGAGGGCATGGTAGCGGAGAAAAACATTGTCTGCCGTTTGACAGGCAACGACTTCGTGATCCGCTTCACGTCATGGATGAAACCCATGTCCAGCATGCGGTCCGCCTCGTCGAGCACAAACAACTCGACCCGATCCAACTTGACGAACCCGCGCTGCATCAGGTCGAGCAAACGACCCGGCGTCGCGACCAGGATGTCGACGCCGCGCTTGAGCTCCGCGATCTGGGGCTTCTCGTTGACGCCTCCGAAGATCACGGTGTGCCAGAGGTCCAGATACTTGCCGTAAGTAGCGAGGCTCTCGTTGATTTGCGCTGCCAGCTCGCGAGTGGGCGTCAAAATCAACGTATGCAGGTGCGCTTCCTGCCCGGACGCTGCATAGGCGCGCGTCAATGCCGGCAAGCAAAAAGCGGCCGTTTTTCCAGTACCCGTCTGAGCGCAGCCGATGATGTCCTGACCCCGCAATGCTACGGGGATGGTCGCGGCTTGAATGGGGGTCGGGGTCGTGTAACCCGCCTCGAGGACCGCCCGTTCCAATTCGGGCAAAAGGCCCAGCTCTTTAAATTCCATTTGATTTGGTTGTTTCTCATTCCATCGGTGTCACAGCGCGCCCACGCAGTTCAGCGCAGCCGTCGCGTGCTCGGGTGCGTTGCGAACACCGTTCGTAAAAGCCTAATAATGCTCATTCATTGGCAAAGGACCGCCGGCCGACTGCTGCCTCGCGATGCCCAAGCTGCTGACCTTACGGCACAACTCGGGGCCTCTTTGCCATCCTCGCGGAGCGTCTAGCATAGATCCGAACCGAGCACAAAGCGAGCCGTCGCCCGGGCAACCGAGTACATTAGTTGCCGAGCAGTTCGTTCGCACGGGGAGCCGGACATCGGGGCCGACCCGAATCAGGGCAGCACGTTGGAGCTCATGCAATCGGACACGCTGGCGTTCACAGCACCCACCTTCCACCGGCGGCGCTGGCCGCAGCGCTCAGGGCTGAGCGCTGCCGGGACCCGTGTTCTCGAACTCGAACAAGCGATTAGCAGGGTACATCCCAGCCGTCGAAGAATACGGCCGCGAAGTAGTCGCCGCCGCTCGCCACGGCGCTGCGCTCTGAATGTGTGCGCCCAACACGGACTGGCGGATCAGAGCTTGGCCGTTTGGGTAGGCTCCGGTCGCAACGTTCATCGCGTACGTCGCCACGTCCGTTTGGCTCTCATCCCAGGCACGACCGAGGTGCGTGCTCGAGACGCCCGCGGTCGCGTCGCCGGTAAAGGTGCTGTTCGTGATCAAGATCCCGTACGGATTCTGCGAGGGCGTGCTCGGCGCGACGATCACCCCTCCCGCGGTGCGTGAGGTGAGCGAGTGAATGGTGCAGCCATCCAGCACGAACGTGCCGCGACCAAAAATGAAATCAGTGTCGCCCTCGACGTAGCAGCCCTTGAGATAGGCGCGAGCCACCGTGCCAACGTTGGGCGACTTGACGTACAACGTGTCCTGGTTGCCGAGGGCTCGAACGTTCTCGAAGATCAGGCGGTCGCCTTGAGTCATGAGGGCAACTCCCTGCAGACCGCCCGCTGCAGTCGCCTCGTCCGTGTCGTTGACGATGCTCAGGTTCTTGGCCTGAAAGTCGCGTGCATAGGCCGCAAATGTAGCGCTGCCACTCGTGCCGAAGGTGGCGCTGTCGAGGCTGGGGTTGCAGGGGTTTGCGGGGGTCCCTACCTCTTTGGGCTTGCCGGAGTAATTGTCGAACGCGATCACCGTATGCGTCGCGTCGGGGTCCGAGCCATACAAAGTGATGGGAGGCGCCGCCGAAGGCACGCAGACCACTTCCCGGTAAGTGCCGGCGCTGACCTCGATGTACTGGCGGGCGGTACCGCCCACTAGTACAGCCGCGTCGATCGCTGCTTGCACGGTCGTGTGCGTGCCGCCGCTGACCGCCACGCGGAAGCCGGGAGTGAAGCTCGCGACGTCACCGACGCCAGCAGTGGGATCCCAGTCATCGACGGTCAAACCTGCCGCCAGGTTGCCCGCTTGGGCCAGGTAACGAAGCACATTTCCCTGCTCGGCAAGCTCGGGGGTCAGCTGAGGCCGCGCAGGTGTCCCCAACAACTCCGGAGCGGCGCCGCCCGTTCCCCCGACGGCCGTGGCCATGCCACCCGCCCCACCAGCTTCTGCCGCTACCCCGCCGGTACCACCCTGCGCCGTCGGCGCCGCACCTCCGCTGCCGCCCACGTTTGCCTCGGCGCCCCCATTCCCGACCGCCACCTGAGCGCCCGCGCCGGCGGTGCTTTCAGGGTCCGAGTCCGCGGGGCCGTCAGAGCTGTCGCAGCTCAGCGCAAGCCCAGAACCAAGGGCGAAGGCGAGCGTGGGGACGAAGAGACGCGCGGCTCGCGCCCGCGCAAACCGAGATGAGATCGTAGTGGCACGAAGCGGTCGAGGGAAAAATTGCATTGGGAACCTTTGCGGCTGCCATTGAATGCGCCAGCGCTGCCGATCGGTACGGGAAGTTTCGTTGCTGCCGCGCTTTCCGCTCCGAGCAGATGACTATGCTGATCGTTGTCCACGCGGCCCGCATTAAACCCGCCATGAGGCGACCCATGGACCTCGAATCGGCCAGAAGGAGCGGCGTATTCGCTTTCTGGGTGACGTGCGTGATGCCTATGGCGTGTCGAGTCACCGGGGAGCGAGGCGCGGCGCCCCCGGGCTCCTCGCCAGCGTCGGCTGTCACACGAAGCTCAGCGGCAACAAAGCTCATGGAGGCCCCGGCCGGGGTCGGTCCGCGGGCTTCTTCCCAGCTGACCCAGGGAGGCCAAGGTGGCGCGATGCTTAGAGTAACGGAGCTCGCTGCTGAGGGCCCCGGGTCGCTCGCCGAAGCGCTGGCCCACGCCGGGCCCCGCGTCATCGTGTTTGAGGTCGGTGGGGTGATCGACCTCGACCGGCGTCAGCTCGAGATCACGGAGCCATTCGTTACCGTCGCGGGACAGACGGCGCCTTCCCCGGGTATCAGCATCATTCGTGGCGGCTTGCGCGTCGCCACCCACGACGTCGTGTTACAGCATCTTCGCTTTCGCATGGGGGATGCCGGTGCAGCTCCGGCGTCAGGGTTCGAGCCCGACGTGACGACCCAGGGGAGTCAGGCGCACCATGTGCTGTTCGATCACTGTTCCATAGCGTGGGGAGTAGACGAAAATCTGTCTGTGTCAGGTCCACGCTTCGATGGCCCTAACGGCACGAGCCACGACGTGGTCATCCAGGACAGCATCATCGCCGAGGGGCTCAGGAGCTCCATCCACGAGAAAGGCGCCCACTCGATGGGCACACTCGTGCATGACCATTGCAGCGACGTGGTGGTGGCCCGCAACCTGTACGCGCACAACGACGAACGCAATCCGTGGTTCAAGGGCTTTGCCAGCGGCGTCGTCGTCAATAACGTGATCTACAATCCAGGGCGATGGGCGATCCGCTTGGGCCCTGTGGTCAAAGAATGGGCCGAGCTAGGTATCGCGCCGGAGCCGCCGCGGGTCAGCGTGGTGGGTAACGTGCTCCTACACGGCCCCAACACCGAAGCGGGTCTGATCATGGTCGGCACGAACTCGTCCGGCGCCGCCTACCTCGAAGATAACCTGGCCTGGGATCGGCAAGGCGCGCCAGCGGCCATCGCGGCTCCCGGGCTGCAGCAACTCACGGAGCGGGTCGGTTGGCCCCAGGGGCTCGTCGCGCGGCCGGCAGCGGAGGTGACGGATTATGTGTTGTCACACGCGGGCGCGCGCCCGAAAGAACGCGACGCGGTCGATGCCCGCATCGTCGCGACCGTGCGTGAACGGCGGGGCAGCTTGATCGACAGCCAGATGGAGGTCGGTGGCTATCCCGCGCACGCACCCACACGACGGCCGCTCACGGTCCCGAAGGACGTCGGCGCCTGGATCTCGCGGCTCGCCACCGAGCTCGAGTAAAGCGTCGCCCGCTACTCGATCAGGCGCAACCCGAGCGGCAGGTCGTCGCCGAGTTGCTGCTCGCGTTCCGCCAAGCTGACCGGCACGAGCTCGAGCACGGCTCGCCGCCATTCTTCGGCGGCTCCCACACGCCCGAGCGCAGCAGCCACTTCGGCGCGCAACCTCGGGGCCACGTCCCGCGCCTCGTCGCCCGTCACCCGCGCCAGGCTCACGGCGCATTGGGCCGCCGTGCTGACTTCGCTCCAGCGTTCGCGCAAGAGCTGCTCGAGCCAACGTTCCACGACGGCCGCCCTGAGCACGTAATGAGCGCTCGCGTATGTGGGCACGCGCGCGCCGAGTCGCCCCAGGTGCGTCCAGAGGCGCGCGTCTCGGTCGCTCCAGGTCCGCTCCAAGAGCCAACGGCCGAGGGCCGCTCGCCGGTCCGGCTCGACACGCTCCAAGTGACTAGCCACACCGAGCAGCTCATCCAGAGCCTGCGGTCGAAAGCCTTTGGGCTTCTTCAACTTGAGCTCAGCGGGCGCAAGCGCCGGATCGAGCAGCTCGCGAATGCGGGTCTGCATGGGTTCGATGAGCCCACCTGCGACACGCCGCCAGGCGATCCAGAATTGTTGCCAACTGCGCTCGCCATCTCGAAAGCTCAGACCGGCATCGAACAGCGGCCATAGCTCCGCGATGCGCTCGGCATCCCGAGAATGGCCGAAGCCGGGTCGCAAACAATAGCCGAGCAGCATCCAGAACACGCGCTCGTGATCTTCGGACCGCGATCGTGACTTGTGGCCCTCGAGCACAGAATCGGCCAGCTTGCGCGTGAGCTCGAGATCCCATTCCTTGCGCGGACCGAGGGCCTTTTCTAGGCTACGCACGAGGTCCTTGACCTCACGCGCCACCACGTCTTTGCGCCCCTTACCGAGGACTCGCATCACGGCCTCCTCCGCGGCCAGCCAGCGAGCGCCCTCCGGGGCCGCCTGCGAGCGCGAGCGCTGCTCAGGCTGGGACCTCACGCTGGCTGGAACACCCGACGTTGCATTGGCAGCGCTCGGGACCTTGAGCTCGAACGCTAACGAAAATCGCCGCTGACCCACCGATTGGCTCGGCTGATCGGTGGTCGCGGCGTCAACGTGCACGAGCGTGCAGTCGAGCTCCAACGTCCCGATGGCGCTGAGCTCGCCTTCTAGCTGCACCTGCACGCCAGTTTCGGCGTCCACGTCCGCGAGCCGCGGTATGGTCGTGACCGCAGGCAACGACTGGAATTCGTCATCGATATCCACGAGCGCGCCGGGGGCGTGCAGCGCCGTATCATGCGAATACAGCTCGAAACGCGCCGGACGCCCCAGCGTGAGCTCGAAGCGCCGCGTGCCGAGCACATGCCGCTCGCCCTCCTTGGAGCCGCGGGGCACCACACACAGGGCTTGCTTCGAACCGCTCGGGCTACGGGCGTCGATCGCCGCATAGTAACCTTGCGCCGTGCCGCCCTCGATGCGGGGACCGAAGCCGTGGAGCGATAGGCCGTAGCGCACCGCGCCGCGACACACGCCGAGCTGCACGTCAGGTGCCGATAGGAGCGTGACCTCGCCCAGCCCCCAGCCCTGAAAACACTCGAGCAGCCGCTCTCGGATCAGTCTCGAGCGTGTCACGCCACCGTTCAGGAGCAGGGCTCCCGGCGCGCGCCCATCCGCATGCCGAGCCAAAAACTGCAAGATATGCCGCGTGATAGCGGCGTCACGCTCGAAGGGCAGGCCCAAGGTCGTGAAACCGGAGCGTCGCGCATGCGGGAGCTCACCTGTTTGGGTGCGAGGAAAAAACCCGTCCAGCACGAGCTCTCGCACTTCTTCGCGCGACAGGTCGACGGAGAGAGAATGGCCGAGGAGCTGCGCTCCGGAGCTCAGCAGCTGCAGCCCAAAAACGCCCGCTGCGTCGCTGGCGAGCAGCGCTTCCTTGGCCTCTCGGGCGACGATCAAGAGCTGACCAAAGCGCGCTGCGTCGAGCGGACCCCGGTCGAGCTTCTTCTCTGCCAGCCGCGCCACGGCGAGATCCATGTTGTCACCACCTAGGAGCAGATGGCGGCCCACCGCCGAGCGTCGAAACTGCAGCCCGGAAGCCCCGCGGTCCACGTCGATCAAGCTGAGATCGGTGGTGCCGCCGCCGACGTCACAGATCAAGACCTCGAGCGGCCCGCGGCGGCCTACGAGCTGGAGCAGCTCGCCCGAATTTTGACCGAGGTAGTCATAGAAGGCGGCCTGTGGTTCCTCGAGCAACCGAACACGGAGGCCCGCCTGTTCTGCAGCCATCAGCGTCAGCTTGCGCGCGGTCTGATCGAACGAGGCCGGTACGGTGAGCACCACGTTCTGCTCACGCAGAGCAAGGCCAGGCTGTTGCTCGTCGAAGCTCTGGATGACCTGTTCCAAGATCCTCCGACTCACCTCCACGGGCGACAATTTCGCGACGCTGGCATCCTCGCCGAGGCTCCAGGGCAAGATCGGACCGAGGCGGTCGACGCCCGAGTGGCACAGCCAGCTCTTGGCCGAGGTGATACCGCGCCCGAGCGTCTCTTGACTGCGTATGCGAGCGTACTCTCCGATCACCCAGCTCCCCGGCCCCGCCTCCACCCCCGGTAGCTCACCCGGCAGAGGCGCGTACAGCACCGAGGGCATCAGCGCGTGCTGCGCGCGCCGACGCCCGGCCACCCACTGCGCGATGAGCAGCTCCCGAGGCACGGCCCCCGACTCGCACTTCGCGAAAGCCAGTGACGTGTGGCTCGTGCCGAGATCGATGCCTACCACGCACGCGTGAGTCGAGCCGGGCGAGCCCTCGTACACTGGGCTCACACCGATGCTGCCCCCGAACGCACGCTCAGCTCCACCTTCCAGTGTTCGTCAGCCACCCGCGGCGCGAGCGGCCGAGCAAACAGAGCAAGCGTGCCAACTTCGGTGATGATGGCCTCCAGCGTAACGCCCACTAGATCGCCAGGTTGGCGCCCTTCAGCGGGCAGAGTGATGGCGATCGGAGCGAGCTCGTCGAGCTCGCGCTCTGGCGACTCGAGCAGCGTACCCGCCACGTCGTCGCGGCGAACGCTGGAGCCAAAAAAACGAAACGTTACCGATTCTCCCACGACCACCAAAAGCTCGGCGTCAGGCAGCTCGACGCGGCTACCTTCCTCCATGCCAAAGGGCGCCACGCACAAAGCTGCTGTGGGCGGATCCAGCCCGGGCACGGCCGGCGCCGGGCTCTCGATGCCGACATAAAAGGCCTGCGCCGTTCCCCCCCGAACCCGCACGCCACGCCCGCGCCGAACCAAACCGTAGTAGCTCGCCCCACGCGCAACGGCCAGGTCGTAGTCGCTGCTCGACAGGGCGCGCGCCGGTGCCTGGCCGAGCTCGGTGAGCCAGCCATTGAGCGTCTCCAGCAAACGGCTGCGCAAGAGCTCCGAGCGGAAAACCCCGCCATTAAACAAGACATGCGTCGGACACAGCAGCGGTAAGGTACTCCCGCGTGTGGCCCCCGCCGCCAGAGCAGCCGCCGGATGGCGCCGGAGAAATGCAGCGAGGTGCGTGGTGATCGCGGGATCGTCTGCGTACGGCAACCCGCGCCTTTGTAGCGCCGTGCGCGGGCGCTGCTTTGGTTCTTCTCGCCACGGCACGACCGGAAAGAACCCATCGAGCACGTAGCGTTCGACCTCGGCGCGGCCGAGCTCCGAGCGTAACGTACCCCCGAGTAGCTGCGAGCCTCGGCTCGGCACTACCACGCTCGCCGACTCGGGCGCTCGCGCGGACAAGAGCGCCTCCTTGGCGTCGCGCGCCAAGTGGCTCAAGGCCGAGAGCTGCCAGGAATCGATGCTCAACCCGGCCGCTTCCAACTTTTGCCTGACCACGTGCGCGAGGGCGAGGTCCATGTTGTCCCCGCCGAGCAAGATGTGCTGTCCCACGGCGATGCGGCGCGGCTCGAGCCGGCCGTCTTCTTCATCCAGCAAGATCGCGGCGAAGTCCGTCGTGCCTCCGCCGACGTCGACGACTAGCACCACGTCCCCCAGCTGGAGCTCGGAGCGCCAGCCTTCGCCGCGCCGATCCAGCCAGGCATAAAACGCCGCTTGCGGTTCCTCGAGCAGGGTCAGCTGATCGATGCCGGCGGCGAGCGCGGCTTCTACCGTGCACTCCCGCGCCGCCGCGTCGAACGACGCCGGCACCGTGAGGATCACCTCCTGGTCTGCGAGCGACGCTCCCTCTGGATGGCTCGCGCGCCACGCCTCACTGATGTGATCCAGAAGCCGAAAGGTCGCCTCCACCGGCGAGATTTGCGTCACGTCTTCCGGGGCTCCGAGCGGCAAGACGGGCGCGCGCCGATCGATCGCGGGGTGCGACAGCCAGCTCTTTGCGCTCGACACGACCCGCGCCGGAGACTCCGCGGCGCGCCGACGGGCATACGCGCCGACGGCAAACTGTGCCTTCGGGTCCCACGGCAAGGCCAGAGCGCCTTCGCTCTCGTGCGGGAAGTACACGAATGATGGCAAGAGCACCGCAGCGTCGACTCGGTCCCTGGCGACCAGCTGAGTCACCGATTGCACCTCGGGGCTGTGACCCTCCCCTTCGAGGGCAGCTTGAGCCACGGCGCAGTGAGTGGTCCCCAGATCGATGCCAATCGAATAGCGGGCGCTCACGTTTCACCTCTCGTGGCCATACTCAGAGCTCCACTTCGGCGGGGCACAAGACCAGTGCGCCAGCGCGATCCACCACGGTCGGCAAATGCACGTCCGTCGCCTGCCAGCCGCGGTGCCGCAGGACTCCATTCAAGCGGCCGCTCCCTGCGACGTTGCCTGTGAGCTTGACCCGATTCGGATCGAACCCCGGCTCCAGGGCCACGCGCTGCCCCTCGGCCTCGGCGCGGATGGCTTCGATACGCACGTGCGCCGCGAGGACCTTGCGGCACCCCCCGTGCACCACCCGCGCGACGGCCCCCACCTCCGAGTCGGGAAAGCTGCTCAGGTCCTGCTGGACGAAGTCGACGAAGCGCCCCTCCGTCTGCAGGAGACTGAGTAACAGCAAGGCGCCCCCGTCGGCTTCATCCCCTTTCGCCGCGGCCGGCGCGGCTGCTTTCTCTCTGGGCTCGGGCCCGCTGCCCTCCCCATGGGAGCGATCGGACGCCCCGCTCGACACCGACGCCGCGTAGCTGCGGTCCCATAGGATCCGGAAGAACACACCGAACGCCAGCCCGAGACGGCGCCACCAGGGCAGAGATGCTGTCACTCGGGTTTTATACAACCCTGGCGCGTGCAAGATTCCAGAAAATCCCCCGGACCTCGCCCAGGCCTGGCGCCGGGGCCGCATGCGGGCGACAATACTCGGCGTCTCATGGGTTCCGACCTCACCCCTGACCCCGATCTCAGTTTTCCCGAGCTGAAGCTCGAGCTCGTCGAGGATGTCTCGCCCGAGTGCCCGCCGGGGTTCTTGCGCCTCGTGCGCCGCCGGCTGCGCCTCGGTTTCCCGGACGGCACGGCCAGCCAGGAGTTTGTCTACGATGAGGTCGATCGCCGCGGAATCGATGCCGTGGTCATCGCGGCCCATTTCGAGCGACAGCACACGCGGTGGGTCTATCTGCGCAGCGCAGTGCGTCCCCCCATGTTCTTTCGCGACCCCGGCCGATCACCTTTGGCACGAGCCGAGACCGGAGCTTTCTGGGAACTACCCGCTGGCTTGATTGAGGCCGGCGAGCAGACAGAGGGCGGTGTGTTTGAAGCGGCGCGGCGCGAGCTCTTGGAGGAGCTCGGCTTCGAGGTCGCCACTACGGATTTCCGAGAGCTTGGGCACTCCACCGTGCCCTGCCCCGGCGTGATCGCCGAACGGCATTTTTTCGTGAGCGTCGAAGTCGACCCAGACACGCGCGGGCAGCCGAGCCTGGACGGTTCGGCGCTCGAGCGCTTCGGGCGGGTCATCAGCCTCCCGGTCGATCGGGCGATCGAGCTGTGCAGAGCGGGCCGCATCGAGAATGCGGCGACCGAGCTGGGCCTTCGCCGACTCGCCGATCTAAGTTTGCGGTCCCCCGCGTGAACCGACCCCTCGTCGTGATCGTATCCAAGCGCTCGATGTACGAGCGCTTCATTCAAGAGCAGCGCGATCCCAAAGCGATATCGCTATTTCAACGCCGCGACATCAGCGTCGCACGCTGGAAAAAAGCACATCTCGCGCATCAACTCACGCTGAAACACGTGCAGCTGACCCTGCGGGCGCTAGGCGCCAAGATTACCGTGCTGCGCAGCCCTGGCGTCGTCTTCGACGCCTCTGACGCCAGCCTGGTCGTCACCGTCGGCGGGGATGGCACGTTGCTAGCTGCATCGCATCACGTGGGATCCATCCCCATTCTCGGCGTCAACAGCTCTCCGGCCCACAGCGTGGGTTTCTTCTGTCCAGCGCACCTGGGCAATCTAGAAGCTACGCTGAGGAGCGCGCTCGATGGTAGCTTGCCGAGCGTATTGCTGTCCCGCATGCAGGTCAGCGTGAACAACCGCATCTGTTCGCGCCGTGTGCTCAACGAAGCCTTGTTTTGCCATGCGATCCCGGCAGCGACCTCGCGCTATATCGTCAGCTTTGGCGGGCAGACGGAGGAGCAACGCTCGAGCGGCGTATGGGTCAGCACCGCCGCCGGGTCGACGGGTGCGGCGCGCTCGGCGGGGGGCCGGGTCTTGCCGTTCACCTCGCGCAAGCTGCAGCTGGTGGTGCGGGAGCCTTATCTCGAGACCCGCGGCCAGACGCGGCAGGGCCCTATCGCCCTCGACCATTTGGTCATCACGCCGCCTGAGGCCATCACCTTGTTGTCCAAGATGGAGGACGCGCGCCTGTACCTCGACGGGCCCTATCGTCAAATGCCCGTAGGGCTCGGTGACCGTGTGGTGTGTAGCGTCTCCGATGAGCCGCTCCATGTCTTCGGGCTCGGCCGCCGCCGCCTCGCGCCCCAAACCGAGCTCGCGACCGCCTCCGCCAGGCCCAAAGCTCGCAAAAAAAGGCGTCAAAAGCCCGCTTGAAACGCGAGCCCCCTGAGCACGCATGACTCTACGATCTCGAAGCCGCCTCGCGCCGCCCGGCGTTGGCTTGCCCATCATCCTCGTGCTCATTGCCCTTTGTCTGCTCGTCTCGCGTGCCCAGGCGCAGACGCAGGCGACCAATAGCGTGGCGAGCACGCGCCGATATTCACCGCTCGAGAGCGAGCGCATCCGGCGAGCGTTAGCCCAAGTCGAGGGCAAGCTCGATCCCGAGCCCGAGGGCAAACGCATCGAATCCATCGAAGTCGTGACCCTGCCCGTGTTCGAGCCGGAGGATCCGGTACCGCAGTTCTTGAACTGGTTCCACGTCACGACACGCGGCTACGTGATCGAGCGCGAGGTGCTGTTTCGGGTTGGCTCACGTTACGACCAGCGAGTCTCGGACGAAGTCGAGCGCAACCTGCGCGCGCTGCTCCTGTTTTCGGTGGTGGTGGCCTTGCCGGTTGCCGGATCGAGCCCGGACAGCGTGCGGTACGTGGTCGTCACCAAGGACGTCTGGAGCTTGCGCGTGGGTTGGGATGGGCGCGTCAACAAGGGAGTCATCGACTACCTGTCGCTGCAGCCGACGGAACGCAATCTCTTCGGCACCGGGCGCCAATTGTTCGGCACGCTGATTTTCGGTCGCCGTACGTATACCGTGGGTGGCGGCTTTTACGAACCCCGCCTGGCGGGCAGCCGCACGCGGATCCTCGTCAAGGCCGACGCGGTCGTAAACTGCGAGAGCGGCGAGGTCGAGGGTTCCTCCGGCAGCTTCCAGTATTCGCGCCCTCTCTACTCGACGCGGACACCATGGTCGTACGCGACCTCAGTCGCCTGGAGCGACGGGCAGAGCCCGCTCAGCGTGACCGGCAATCTCGGCGGTGCCATCTGCAGCGCCAAGAGCGCCGAGGAGATCCCGGTGGGGCTCTCGAGCGGTAGCACTGCGCTCCTCCCCAACCAATACTTCTACGACAGCCAAGCCTTCACGCAGACGTTCACTCGGTCCTATGGGTACCGGTATAAAACCAACCTGAGCTTCGGGCTCGAAGCCAGCCGGGTGGCGTACGGCGGCGTGGCGCTGACCAACGTCAGGGCGGGCCCATCAGAAGAGCCCGGGCCGCTCACACAGGCCGAAATCGCTGCCGCCCGCGCCTTCTACGGCCGTATTCTACCGATCAGCGACACGCGGCTCAGTCCCTTCTTCGAGCTTGCGTCATTTACGACGGACTTTCATCGTGACATCAACTCTGAGACGCTAGCGCTGCAAGAAGACGTGGTCCGGCTCGGCCATATCGCTGACGTGCGGGTCTACCCCGCCCTCGAGGCGCTCGGATCGACGCGCAACCTGCTCGGGCTGGAGGCCACGGCCAGCTACGCCACGCAGGTTCGAACTGGCTATCTGAAGGTCAGCGCCAGCCACTTCGTCGAGATCAGCCGCCCACAGCAGACGGATGCCACGTTGTCTTTTGCGCTCCGCCTCACGTCGCCGCGCTTGCCGGTGGGTCGCTTCATCTACGACGCGCGTTTGATCGACCACTATCGCAACTACAGGAACACGAACCTCGGCCTGGGTGGCACGACCCGTTTGCGCGGCTACCAAACCACCGCCGCCGTTGGCTCACACTACGTCGTCGGTAACCTCGAGTTCCGGACGCGCCCCGTGGAAATCTTCTCCGCCCAGCTCGCGGGCGTGGTGTTCCACGACATGGGTGACGCCTTCGATGATTTCGGAGAGCTAGACTTCCGACACGGCGTCGGTGCAGGCCTTCGTTTTCTCGCACCGCAGCTAGACCGAGACGTATTTCGCCTCGACGTCGGCGTCCCCGTCCCCTTCGATGCGCCCGGTGGAGAGACGACCGTGATAGCCACCTTTGGCCAGGCTTTCAGCGTCCCCTGAGGCTCCAGGCGGCGGGTTTTACCGCGTATTTGCCTTTACCTCGCCGAGGCGGCGTGACAACAAACACCCGGCCGTGAACGACGCCCCCCCCACTTCGATCATCGTTCCCACCTTTCGGGAAGTCGAAGCCCTGCCAGAGTTGATCGAGCGCATCAGCCAGCTTCGGTCAAAGAATAAATCCATCATCGAGCTCATCATCGTCGACGATGATAGCCAGGATGGAACAGAGGAGCTGATCGCGGCGCGCCCGGAGTCGTGGATCGAGCTTTGCGTGCGCAAGCGCGATCGCGGCTTGAGCCAGGCCGTGCTCGCCGGGTTGCGGCGCGCCGCCGGCGAGATCCTGGTGGTGATGGACGCCGATCTGAGCCACCCGCCCGAAGTCATTCCCGAGATGCAGGCGGCCATCGCCGGTGGGGCAGAGTTCGTCGTTGGCTCACGCTACACGCAGGGTGGCACCACTGCCGACAGCTGGAGCTTGTTTCGGTTCCTCAATAGTCGGGTGGCCACCTATCTCGCACGTCCGCTCACTTCCATCTCGGACCCCATGAGCGGCTTCTTCGCCCTGCCGCGCTCCGTGTTCGAGCGCGCGCTGGATCCGAGCCCGCTCGGTTACAAGATAGGCCTCGAGCTGCTCGTCCGCTCCGAATGCCGCGCCGTGAGGGAGATCCCCATCCATTTTGCGAACCGCACGCAAGGCGAGAGCAAGCTGACCATCGCGCAGCAGCTGCTGTACGTGCGCCACTTGCTGAGGCTGTATCGCTTCAAGCTCGGACTCTGAGCGCTCTGCGCACAGCCGAGACTCGAGTCCATACGCTCACGCTCGAGGTTACGGCCTTCGAGGGCCCTGACCCGCCCTCAGTGCCCCTCGCCCCTAAGGCGCCACCTGCGCACTCACCCCGCGCGCCGAGCGCCCCTCGGGTCCGCGCGGCCCGCTCTCATATTGCGTGAACAGCTTGCCCCAATGGGTCTCCGCCTTCCAGCGCTCGAACACGGCCTTGTCCTTGTAAGGCCAGCGATAAAAATCGTGATAAAACTCGCTGCCAGCGACGAACAAGTTCACGAGAGGGGTGTGGAAGAACAGCTTCTGCACGCGCTTGAGCGGGCCGAACCACATCACGTCACCGACCTTGCTCGCCGCGTTATCGCCCACGCTAAACCCCCAGCTCTGCCCCGAAATGTCGTCACCGACGATCTCGATGTCGGCGGGGTCACCAACTCCCAATCCATCTTCATGGGCGACGCGGATGTACTCTAGGCTCATGGGGTCGAAGCCCATCATCTTGGCCGCGACGGCGTCAATCGCCACCTGGTCGCTGCTCGCCAACATGTAGTCCTTGATCACCGGAATCATGGTGCGCGGCCCCGGGCCGTTACCCGCGGTGGTCCCATCCATGAGCGCGAATAGCCCGCTGTGGATCTCCTTCTGAATGGCCAGAAGATCGACGAGCGTCCGGTGGATCCAGCTGTGCGTGTAGTGGCGCTTCGTGTTCAAGAGCCCGCCAAAGGCATTCTTCATCGCGCCGGTCGTCGTCGTGTAGATGTGACACTTGACGGTGGGCAGATGCAGGATGTTCTTCCCGAAGAAATAGTCGGGCAGCATGATGCCCTCGGGAAAGATGCGGTGAAGCACGTGCAGCTTGGCCTTGGGCCGATACTCCACCCACTTCATGTCCCCCTCCTTGAAGTTGTAAAGAACGGGGATTTGGTAGCGCTTGAAGATCGGCAGATAGCCGTTCAGGTCCTCACCCTTGAAGGCGTTGGTGACGACCGTCTTGTTCTGCACACAGCTGATGTCGGAGAGCCCAGCGCGTTGCAACGCCAGGATGCTACCCTCGAGCTGCCAGGGTGTGGTGTTGGCGCCCGGGAAGGGGAAATGCCACGAGATGTTGTCCTTCAGGATTGTCGTCGCTCCCGCGTCGAGCGCCGACGAAAGCCCACCCAGTTCACAGACGCGCGCGATGTCGTCGAGGATGGTTTCCGGCTTTACCTTGATGACGGCGACTTTCGACTTGGCCATGAATAGCTTCTTCAATTCTTTTCGGACAACGACCCGCCGATCGGAGCATCGACAGGCGAAGCCCCAACCCGGCCCGATCGAGACAGGGCTCAGTGGCTCAGTGACGCTTGAAGGGCGTCCTGCCTGCGTAAACCTGACCCTCGTCGAGCTCCTCTGCAATGCGCAGCAGCTGGTTGTACTTGGCGACTCGGTCCGTGCGGCTCAGGCTTCCGGTCTTGATCTGACCGGCGTTGGTCGCCACCGCGAGGTCGGCAATAAATGCGTCCTCCGTCTCGCCCGAGCGGTGCGAAATGATGGAGTTGTAGCCGGCGAAGCGGGCCGTGGCGATCGTGTCGAGCGTCTCCGACAACGAGCCAATCTGGTTGAGCTTGATCAAGATCGAGTTGGCGATGCCCTCGTTGATGCCGCGCTGCAGGCGTTCTTTGTTGGTCACGAACAGGTCGTCACCTACCAACTGCATCCGAGTCCCGAGCTTGTCGGTCAAGAGCTTCCAACCGGCCCAGTCGTTTTGATCGAGGCCATCTTCGATGCTGACGATCGGATAGCGATCGGCGAGCTGGACATACGTATCGACGAGTTGGGCCGAGGTCAGTGGCTTCTTGTCGAACGTGTAAGTGCCGTCCTTGTAGAATTCGCTCGCGGCCGCGTCGAGGGCCAACCCGACTTGTTTGCCGGGCTCATAGCCAGCCGCTTTGATCGCGCTCACGATTTGTTCGAGCGCTTCTGCGTTCGAACCGAGGCGCGGGGCGAAGCCGCCTTCATCCCCGACTGAGGTGGTGAGCCCCTGCTTCTTCAAGCTGGCCTTTAGCGCGTGAAACACTTCGGTGCCGCAACGCAGAGCTTCCGCAAAGCTAGGTAGGCCAAGCGGCACGATCATGAACTCCTGAACTTCGAGCCCGTTGTCCGCGTGAGCTCCCCCGTTGATGATGTTCATCAACGGAGTCGGCAAGACGTGAGCCTGTACGCCGCCGAGGTAACGCCAGAGCGGGATCTCGAGGGTGTCCGCGGCTGCGCGTGCAACGGCCATAGAAATTGCGAGGATGGCGTTGGCGCCCATCTTGGCCTTGTTCGGCGTGCCATCCAGCTCGAGCAGTCGTCCGTCGACGCCCGCCTGGTCCGCGGCGGACATGCCCACGATCTCCGGACCGAGCACCGTGTTGATATTCTCGACCGCCTTGAGCACGCCTTTGCCGAGATAACGATCCTTCTTGCCGTCGCGCAGCTCGATGGCTTCGTACTCCCCGGTCGAGGCGCCACTCGGTACCGCAGCGCGACCGAAGCCTCCATTCGTATGAACTTCTGCTTCTACGGTGGGATTTCCGCGAGAATCCAGGATCTCCCGTGCACTGACGTCGATGATTTCGAGCATGGGGGGCCGGATATCACGAAGCAGCCCAGCTGTCCCGATCAAACTGGCGCTTCCGGACTGTCACAATCGGTTGCCGGACAGGTCTTTTGACGAATCCTCAGGATCTTTTGCCACGGCATCGCGTGGCGGCCGGGCCCGACGTTGCTCACGTTGTTCCCGGGCTTCCGCCCGGCGTTCATCACTGCGCTCGTAAGCAACGACGATTTTCTGCACCAACGGGTGCCGCACTACATCGGCGTCGGTGAACCGACAACAGCTGATGCCATCGATGCCACTGAGCAGCTCTTCAGCTTCTTTTAGCCCTGGGCGAGCCCCCGGCGGAAGGTCCGTCTGCGTCACGTCGCCCGTGACCACCGCTTTCGATCCAAACCCGAGCCGCGTCAGGAACATGCGCATCTGCTCGCTCGTGGCGTTCTGAGCTTCGTCGAGGATGACGAAAGCATTGTTGAGCGTGCGCCCGCGCATGAAGGCGAGCGGCGCCACTTCGATCTGCCCGCGTTCCCGCAGCTGTTCGACCTTGTCGAATTCCAGCATGTCGTTTAGCGCGTCGTACAGCGGCCGCAAATAGGGGCTGATTTTCTCAGCCAAGTCGCCGGGCAAAAAGCCGAGCCGCTCACCGGCTTCCACCGCTGGGCGCGTCAGCACGACGCGCTTGACCAGGCGTTGGGTGAGCGCAGACGCGGCCATCGCCATCGCCAGATACGTCTTCCCTGTGCCCGCAGGTCCAATCCCAAAGGTGAGGTCCGAGTCGCGAATGCGTCTCACGTACTCGCGCTGCGCGCGGCTCTTTGGCACGACCGATCGCCTACGGGCGCCGACCACGATGGCATCGTCGAGCAACGACGTGAGCCGCGTGGTTGGATCGTCCCGCAATGAGCGCAGCGAGCTGGCGACGTCTTGTGGCCCGAGCGGCACGCCCTTGGCGACGAGCTCGGCGGCGTCAACCAGGAAGCGACGCGCCAACTCGACGTCGGCTTTATCACCCGAGATCAGGATCTTGTTGCCGCGGAAATCCACCTCCGCTCGAGTGATCTTGGCGAGCTCTTGAAGGATTCGACCGTTGGGTCCGGTCAAGGACATCAACACGGACGTGTCGTGGACCTCGAACTCGGCATTGTGGCGCTCGGAACTCATGTGCTGCGACGCTACTACAGATCAACGAGACTCCTAAGGCTCGCCACCTCCGAGGCCGCGAAATCGGAAGTCGCGAAATGGCTCACATGCAACCCGCGCGCGGCGCCTGGCGGCCAACCGGACGCGCACGCGACCCAGGTTTTTTGCCCTGTTTGCTCTGCTCCGGATAGGGCCAAAGCATGTGCGCGTGGCGACGCTGGGCAGGCCTCGGGATGGCAGCAGGGGTGATTGGTGCCCTCATGCCGATCGTGCTCGGTCGCAACCTGGGCAGCGTCGATGTCAAGGACCCGTTGGGGCGTCTGAGCGAGCAGCAGGGGCTAGCGCTCGGAGGTCCTGATCTAGATGGCCTCAACCTGCTGCGGCTCAAGATGTATCCCGACCGCGTCACGAGCCCACTCAGGCGGGGCCTCTCGGCGGAGCTCACTCTCGAGCCCGACCTACAGCGTACGACCTTGGCGGTAATGAAGCGCTATAACATGCCCGAGGCCGGGGTCGTAGTAATGGACATCAAGACGGGCGACGTTCTGGTCTACGCGAGTCAGGTCAACGGAGCGGAGCCGTTCGACGTCAACATCCGAACCGAGGCGCCGGCGGCCAGCATCTTCAAGATCGTGACCGCCGCGTCACTGCTCGAAACGTCGGGCGTCAATGCGCAGACGGAGCAGTGCTACCGGGGAGGACAAAGCCGTATTTCACCCGACGAGCTGCAGGGCGACCCGGCGCGAGATCGCTGGTGCGCGAGCTTGGCGATGGCCATGGGGCGTAGCATCAACGTCGTCTTCGCTCGCCTGGCGCAGCGGCACCTGACCCCGGAGAGCCTGACAGAAACGGCGGGCGCGTTTGGCTTCGGAGCGCCCACACCATTCGACGTCGCAACCGAGGCCCCGGGTATCGAGCTGCCGACCGACCCCCTCGAATTCGCGCGGGCCGCGGCGGGCTTCTGGCACACGAGCCTCTCACCCCTGGCGGCAGCTTCGATCGCTCAGACCGTCGCCAACGCTGGAGTGACGTACAAGCCCCGCATCGTGCGCGCAGTGCTCGACGGCGAAGACCCGCAATGGCAAGCGCCAAGAGAGCCAACGACCGTGCGCCGCGCCATTCCGACGGGCGCAGCGCATGAGCTCACGAAGATGATGCTGCAAACAGTCGCTAGCGGATCGGCATTCAAGACGTTCCATGATCCGAGCGGTAACCCATACCTGCCGCACATCCGCGTCGCCAGTAAGACGGGCACTCTGACGCGCCACGAAGAGAACCGGCACTACACTTGGTTCGTCGGGTTCGCCCCCGCGGACAAGCCCGAGGTCGCGATCTCGGCATTGGTCGTGAACACACCGGTGTGGCGTATCAAGGGGCCGCACCTCGCGCGGGACGTATTGCGCGCGTATTTTGCGAAGCGCGGCTACCCTGGCGTTACCCCGCCCTGAACCTGCTTTGCCGCCGCGGTGCCCCCGGGGGCCCGGCCGGCGCGAGCGAAAAGGCGCCAACGTGAGACAAAAATCGGGAGCTGGGCCGGGAATTGGGTGCGCACCCGCCTCGCGGTTGCTAGAGTCAGATCGTGCAGGTCGTTCTTCGTAAGCTCGGACGTGGGTCGCGAGCCGTCTCCGGTCGGCTAGTTCGGGCTCCTCGGAAAGGTTCGGTGGTCGTCATCGAGTTTCCTGACGGAATGCACGAATACGTGACTACCCCCGTGAAGCGCGTGTTGCGCATGGCGGCGAAGGACATCTTCTACATTGAAACGGTCAATAGTCGTTACCGGCTGGAGATTCGCGATCGTGAGCGAACTCTGGACGACGCATCGACGGGCTGAGTCGGCGCTGAGCGCCACGCCTACGGTTCACCCGTAGCCCGCCTTCGCCACTCGAGGCTGCTAACGATAGCCCGGCGCCGAGTTCAAACGACTCATGCCGTGGGGCGCCGGCCCGTAGGCCCTCCACTCGTGGCCCAGCGCTGCGTCTTGACGGCTGTGGCGGAGTCTGGCTTTTGTGCGCCGATCGCCGGAGAAAACTCCGCGCTGATGGCCCGCCTGTGTTAGGCGGAGGCAACCCTCGAACGGAGATTTAGCAAATGGGTCGATTCGACAGCCGCAACACCACCAAGATGCGCCGCCGCAAGTCACAGGAGAAGAAGAAGCTGCGTGATGCGCGACACGCTGAGGAGACCCGGGCCGCTCGTCAGGGCAAGGCCTGAGGGTTTAGCTGTCGGAACGACGCAGGCGCCCGGGGAACCAAGCTCGGGCCCCTCACGCGCGTCACGCAGGAGCCGAGCTGACACAGCTCCTCCTTCAGCGAATCGTCTTGGTGGGAAAGTGCACGTCGCGCGGGGCCTGAGGACGCAGAACAGTCACCCGTTCGCCCAGGAGGCCCACGTCGCCGGCAACGCGCCGTTCGTCGCTCAGCTTCCAGCCGCCGCCCGGGTTACGCCAGGTTTGGCTGACGCGGGTCGAACGCAATAGCTCTTCGTCGGGGCGTACCCAGGATACGTCGACCAAAGCTTCCGCCGTGTCGCTGCTCTGCATGCTGAGTCGAGCAAACTCGACGTCCAATACGCGCACCTCTGTGCCCCAGTTGGCGCGGCTCTTGAGGAACGCCGCTTGATGCTCTTCGGCGGTGTGCTCGACCGCGATATCCATGCGACCGAAACGCGTCGCCAAGTTCAGCTCGCGAGAAACCTCGGAGACTTGTTGCGACGGAACCTGTGAAGGGACGCAAGCAGTAAGCCCGCACGCGATGATCCAGGCCCAATGTTGGCGCATGGTAGGGCCTTAGCAGGCGATGAGCCGAACGGGAAAATTTTCTGGACGCTCGACGTGGGCTCCGCAGTCAGAGGTCGTCGTGGAAGAGAGGCTCGCGGTTCCTCACGTACCGTTGGATCAAGCCGCGCCCTTCGTCGGTGATCTCGCTCAACTGGGCGCCAAAGCCCGGCGACGCACCCGGCGCCGTCGCCGACATCCGCACTTCACGCGTCCAAGCGACCACGCCCTTGGCTTCGAATTCATAGCCGCCCGGCATGCTGACCTTCAGCAAAACCTTTTGCCCCACCTCGGGCACTTGATACGTCGCGACGAACAGCCCGCCCGAGGCGACGATGTCACCACCGGTCAAGCCTTTGTAAAAATTCGTCGCGCTGTGCGCGCCGAGGGCGGCCTCGATGGCGCGAAGTTGCGAATCTGCCGCAGCCGGGAGATTTGCGGCGACGACGACCGGAGCGATGGCCCTGCCGACAGGCTGAGCCGGAGCCGCGCGCGGCGGGCTCGCGTTCGCCGCGGGAGGTGAGGGAACCTTCGGCGCTGGCGCCTGGAATGCTGGAGCTACCGCGCTCGACTCCGCAGGAGCGAACGGTGAATGACCTGCGGCAGTGGCGGCGAACGCCCCGCTTGGCGCCCCGGGTGGCTCCCTCGACGCTGCTTCCAGGCGTCGGCCAATGTCCACCACCATGCCCAACGTCTCAGCCACGGCTGCCATGCTTACTTCGGCGGCGGGGTGTTGAAAGTGCTCGGGTAATTGCAACAAGCGCAGGCCTTCACGCAGCGCCTGAAGTGCCGGTTCGGCGGCAGCGGGAGGGAGCGTTTCGGGAGCCGCCTCGATGCGGACCAAGACACCCAAGGCCTCCGCTAGGGGTTGAGCCACATTGAGGAGCGCTGGTGGTGCGTCCGCGGCTTGTAGGGCTTCCAGGCCGCGCGCGAGACTCTGCCGTGCTCCGTGCGCCAACATCGCAATGCTCATACGTCCTCCTAATCCAAGTACGGCCGCGAAGCGACTCGCCTGCAGCTGCGACCAGGCTGCATCCTACTACCGTCGCCTTTAACGCGGACGACGCTTTGCCCGTACTCTGTTGGCAGCATGACACTCAAAAAAACTTGGTCCGTCCTCTGCGCCGCTGCTAACTCAGTGAGATGAATCAGGGGCCGAACAATCGCACATTGGGCGCGTTCCTGCGCGCAGGTAAGCGTTTCGACGCCTCCGCCGCGCGCCGCCCGTTGCTCATCTTCGAGAATATCCACAAGGCGTTTCGCGAGCGCCCCAGCGTGTTTCGTGGCCTCAACCTGCAAATTGAGCGCGGCGAGTTCGTCTTTGTCACTGGGCCCTCGGGAGCGGGGAAGAGCACACTCTTACGTCTGATCTACGCCGATCAAACGGCAGACTCGGGGCGTGTACTCTTCATGGGCCGCGAGGTGGGCAATCTCACGGCAGAGTCCGTGCCGTTTTTGCGTCGGAACATTGGCATCGTATTTCAGGATTTTCGGCTGATCCCCAATTGGTCCATCATCGAGAATCTCACGCCTCCGTTGGAAGTGCTCAGCGTGCCGGGGCGCCTGATCCGCAGTCGGATCAGCGAGGTGTTGGATCGCGTTGGGCTAGCCGGTCGAGGTCAAGAGCTCGCCGGGACGCTCTCGGGTGGAGAGCAGCAGCGGGTGGCGGTAGCGCGCGCCATCGTGGGGGAGCCCGCGCTGATTCTTGCCGACGAGCCCACCGGAAACCTCGATCCCCAGCTCGCCGTCGATATTTTGGGCCTATTCGAGGATATCAACGACACTGGGGTGACCGTATTGTTCGCTACCCACGATCGAAGCCTGCTCGATATTCGACCGCGCCGCGTCATCGTTCTCGATGAGGGGCAGGCTGTCGACGTTCCCGGGGGCCTCGGTGTCAATCCGGCCACCAACGGCTACGTGGTCTAGAAGGTACGGTCTCGAACACATCATGAATGCCTGGCAGCGAGCTCTCCGCGGAGGACGCCACGACTGGCAGCTGCATCTCTCGAGCGTGTTCAGCGTTGGAATCGCCTTTATCTGTTTGGCATCGGCCTTGCTCGTGGTGGCCAACATCCAGGACCTGCGCCTGCGCTGGTCGCATACGGGACGCGCCTCCGTGTACTTGCAACAGAACGCTGACGCAGCCGAGGTCGACGCGATCGCCGCAGCGCTCAGAAACACGCGAGGCGTTGTCCAGGTCGATCACATCTCCAGCGCAGCGGCGCGCGACGAGCTGCTCAAGAGCGGCGACGAGATCCTTGCAGGCCTGCCTCCCGAAGCCTTTCCCGCGTCACTCGAGGTACGCGTCCATGATCCGGAACGCTCGGGGGCCTTGGGTCGAATGGCGGAAAAGCTCCGATTCCTGCCTCGCGTCGAGGCCGTCGAGACCTATGAAGCCTGGGGCGAACGCCTCGGCGCGCTGCTGAGCTCCGCACTGGTCGCTGCGGCCGTGCTGGCGCTGGTGGTCCTGGGTACTGTCGCCAGCGTGGTGGGCTCGACCATGCGCTTGAGCTTGCAGCGGCGGCGTATGGAGGTGCACGTGCTAAAGGTGGTGGGGGCAACCGACGATTACGTACGCCGCCCATTCATCATCGAGGGAGCCGCCCAGGGTGCTCTTGGTGCCACCGCCGCATTGGCCGTCATGGTGGTGTTGTTTCTGAGCGTTTACGCCCGATTCGACACCGAGCTCTCGCTTTTGTTAGGCGCTCCTCCGAGTTTTCTCCCGTGGTACGCGGCGCTTGGCATCGTCGCGCTGGGCACGAGCCTAGGAGCGCTCTCGGCACATTTCAGCGTGAAGAAGCTGCTGACGGCATGAAGGGCACTCGTGCGGTATTGTTGTTCGCTTTGCTCGCGGGCACTGCGCTTGCCGCTCCTAGTCGCGAGTGGCTAGAGGCGAGGTCCATACCAAATCCGGAAGACGGCGCCCACCTCACCCTGGGCGTCGACGAGGAAACGCAGAAGCTCAAGGAACGGCTCGACGAGCTCAAACAAGAGTCGAGGCAAACGCAGGCTCTCACCGTGGCGCGGGGTCGCGCTTACGTTCGCCTGGCACGGGCGGGTCTGCTGCCCTTGAGCGAGGGCTTCGATGCCTTGGCTGCCCACGCGTCCCGGCTGGAGCGGCTCCGGCGAGCGTTGGGGCGCGACCTGGCGCAGGAGCGACAACTCGCATCGAGGCGTGTGGCCCTCTCGAGAACCCTGCAAGAGCTCGAAACGCTTCAACCGTCGGATCGGGACGCCATCACTCGGGCGCGTACGGCGATCGTCGCCGCTGAAGAGCGGGATCAAGCTTTCGCTCGAGCGTTCCAAACCGACTGGAACCCTCCACAGCGAACGGCGGTTTATGGAGCTGACGTCGCGTCAGCGGCGGCACCTCCGACCGATGGCGGATTTGCCGCGCAGCGCGGGCGGTTGCCCTTCCCCCTAGCAGGCAGGGCCGAAATCCAGAAGCTGCGGAGCCCAACGGGGACCGGCAAAGCCTTGCTCATGCTCAGCACCGGTGGTGCGCTGGTACGCGCCGTCTATCCGGGTCGAGTGGCGTTCGCTGACGACTATCCCAAGCTCGGCAATACGGTGATCGTCGATCACGGGGGGCACTACTACACGGTGAGCGCCCATCTGCAGCGCATCAGTGTTCAGGTCGGTGAGGAGCTCGCTTCGGGGCAGCGCATTGGCACCGTCGGCACCTACGACCAAAAGGCGGCCCTGCTATTTGAAGTACGAGACGGCCAGGACGCCGTGAACACCCCGGAATGGTTCGGCATTTGACCTAGATTTCAGTCGATTGGCCGGATCTTCGGCTGCCGCCTTTTTTCAGCAACTTCTCTCGCGGACCGCCCGACCCGCACTATAGATGACGAGAGCAGCGGCAGAAGGGCTCTGACATGGGTATCGACGGCATTGGTCAAGGCGGAGGGGCTCCAAAAGTAAGCCCCGGAGTTACGTCAATCAACGGCCCAGACAGCGAAAAATTCGAGCTGTCGACGGAGTCTGTGGGGCGCTCTGAAGGGGCGGAGCTGCTGGAGCAGGTGCAACGAGGCGAAGTCCAGCTCGATGCATATCTGGATGTGCGGGTGAACGACGCGGTGGGGCACCTCGAAGGAAAGCTGTCGCCCGAACAGCTCGAATTCGTAAAGGAGGAGCTCCGAGAGCAGCTACGCAGCGACCCTGTGCTCATCGAGCTGGTTCGGCGCGCGACGGGTCAGTCCCCAGAAGCTCAAGATATCTGAAGTCTCATCGGGCTCATCGCTGCGGCTTTTGGGCCGCGATAAAGATGTCGGGCGAGCTTTTCTGCTGGGCTTGGGCCGCGGCCACCGTCTGTGCCTGCCACTCCGCAGGACCACCTCCCGACGCGCAGTATCCGGCACTTCAGTTGCCTGTGCGGCTTGCCCCTGAGTCTGCTCCCCCGCCCCTCCCTGCATCATCGCCGAACCGATCGGCGTTTTCGAACCCGCAGGTCGAGAGCTCGCCTGCGGCTGCGGCGCGGGGTGATTTGCCCGACCCTCCGCCCCTTTCGCAACGAGCGCAGTGGGCCTATTCAGTGGAATACGACCGCGGCTCGATTCGCGTCGGAGAGCCCGCGCCGGTATGCCTCACTACAGCTCGAGGAACGGCGCGCCGGATCGGTCGGTTCGCCTTCGAGTTGTGGCTAGGCCGAGAGCTCATCGAGCGGGTGCGCTTTGACTTTCCGCTCTTGGCTGCTGAAACTCCCCGTACCGGGCCCCGCAAGCCCCTGCGAGAAACACCGAGCTTCGCGTCGGGCGCTCGCGTGTCGGTCAACCTCCAGGTCCCCGCGAGCGAGCGGGCGACGAGCGCTCGCATCTTGGACCGCGCCAGCCGGGATTCAGTGGTAGTCCCCTGGCCACCGCGGATTACCGATAGCTCATCAGGTGCCCACACCTGCCCTCCCGTGCTGACCCGCGCTGACGTTAAGCGGAAGTGAACGCGGTTCCCCCGGCGCGCCGGATGGTAGCTTTCTCACCCCTCTCCGTGCGACCCTACGCGGGCAATGGAGCGCGACATCGGCACACCAAACACTGCCTACCCTTTGATCGGACAGGTCGTTGGGGGGCGCTACCACATCCTAGAGCTGATCGGTGAAGGCGGCATGGGTGTGGTCTACAAGGCGGAGCAACGGTTGGGATCGACGCTGCGCAAAGTCGCTGTAAAAACGTTACACGCGGAGCTGTCGCGAGATCCATCCATCACCGCTCGCTTCCACCGTGAAGTGGGTACAGTCGCCCAGCTGGAACACCCTAACACGGTACGGGTCTACGACTTCGGTTCCACCGACGACGGGACTCTGTATATCGCCATGGAGTTCCTAGACGGGAAGCCGCTCAACCGCGTGATCGAGACGGAAGGTCCGCTGGAGCCGCGACGGGTGGCACACCTGATCCGGCAAGTCGCGGGCTCCCTGGACGAAGCGCACCGGCAGGGCATCGTGCATCGCGATTTGAAACCGGAAAACGTTCTCTTGATCGAGCGCGCTGGTGAAAAGGACGTCGTCAAGCTCGTCGATTTTGGCATCGCGGCGCGCACCGAATCCGCCGATCGTGAAAAAGAGCAAAAGCTGACGCAGCAGGGGATGGTGCTCGGCACACCGCCGTACATGAGCCCCGAACAATTTACCGGCAAGCATCTGGACGCGCGTAGCGACGTCTACTCTCTGGGCATCATGGCCTACGAAATGCTCACCGGGCAATTGCCGTTTCAGGCCGACACACCCTGGCAGTGGGCCACGCACCACATGACGAGTCAGCCCCGCTCGTTTGATGAGCTTCCGAGTGGGAGCCAGGTCCCTGAGGCGTTGCGCCGAACCGTGCTCAAGGCGCTCGCCAAGGATCCGCGGGAGCGTCAAAGTTCCGCGGGCCAGTTCTATGCCGAGTTCGCCGCGGGTGTCGGCAACGTCGGCAGCCAGGCGCCAAAAGCTGGCGTTGTCGCGGCGCCCAGGACGGAAGCGATGCCGGGAGGAGCGCCCTTCGCGATGGCGCCTACCGAAGGCATGCAAATACCTCCGGCGGTCGCGGTGCCGGCGATGGCATCACCTCCGGTGGCCCTTCCCCCAGCGCCACCGCGTGAGCGTAGCGCGGGCGGGCGCGGGCTGATTTACGGGTTGTCTGCGGCAGGTGCAGGCTTGCTCGTGACGATGGTGGTCGTTGCGCTGACGAGCCGGCGAGGCGAAGACCCGGCGGCACCGCTGGATCTCACGGCATCTTCGAGTAATGCCCCTGCTGCAAGCGGGCCCCTCCCGACGGAGGAACCTGTACTCGAACCGGACCCGCCATCGAGCGCAGCTCCGGACGTGGAGGACTCGAAGCCTGCACGTCCCAAGCCAGCAACACCGACGAAGCAGACGCCAACCAAGCCAGCTGCGGCTAGTCCGTCGCAGACCGGCACGATGCCAAGCCCAGCGGTCTCTCCGCCCGCGCCCGCCGCGGCGCCCGTTCAGCCGACCCCCGCGCCCAGTACTCCAGTCACGGCTCAGACTCCCACGCCTTCACCGCCGATCGCCCAGCCAGTGCCGGCTGCTCCGCTGGAGGCCGGCGACGCCTGTGTAGCCTGCATCAAGGCAGCCGCTAAAGACATTCCCGGTGCTAGCCAGGCATACCTAAAGTGCACGACTCCGGTAGGCCGCAAGCAATGTGAGGCTAAAGTGGCGCAGAACGCGCCAAAACTGGCGGAATATGCGGCGAATAATCAGAAATGCGACGAAGCGCGCAGGATTCTGGCCGCTGCCAAGCTGATGGGAATCCAAGAGAGTCCTCGGATGTCCAAGGTTCGCGACGCATGTAAATAGCTGAGAGAGGGTGTTGGCGTCAGACGGCGATGCCTCGATGACCATCGACCGAAACGCCCGCTCCACTCAAAGAGACTCGCGACCCCGTTGCACCCACCCAGGGTCCGCTAGAAGCTTGGCGCTATCCCGATTTCAGGGCACGGCGGAGGACAAGCGGATGCCGAAGAGCATCGTTGCCTCCGAACTTCAGGGGTCGACATGGTCGCCTGACCGACAAGCCGACCGGCAGGCGCGGGCGCCAGGTAGCGCAAACGGCAGCGGAACTGACAGAAGGCGCAACTTTAGTCAGCGTTGGCCACGATGCGCGCTCGATTCTGGCGGCCGCCGCGGCGATGGGACGCCCCAGAAATCGATTGTCCAGAGCCCGCGCAACGTGCAAGCAGCTTGAATTATTGCTTAATTTACTTCAATTCGACGTTTGTCGCAGTCCAGCACTCACATTGCCGCACCAAGTCATAACGCCCCGGAGGGTGCTTGACGGATTGGCAGACGCACGAGTAGATCGCGCCTGATGCCGAGCAACTCCGCCATGAAATGGCCCCAAGTGTCCCGTACCGAGCGTTTTCGGGGGTTTTGGGTGGCTCTCGATAACTGTAGGTATGATCACGTGACACGCCAGCCCACCGAAGGCGACGTGGTGGATTCCGATCAGAACCTCGCAGATCTCTGTCGTCGCATGCGAGAGTCCGGGCGTAGCTCATGTTCCGTACTCTTTTGCGCGGGTGATGTGTTCGTAGAGCAACCTGCGCCGAGTAGCTCTGTACCTCCCCTACCTCTTCGGCATGGGGGCTCCGGCGCGCATCGAGAAGGCTGAGCTCTGGCTAACGCGCGCCCTGGCTGACGCAGTGCCGTGTCGAGCAAGGCCTTCCAACGATGAGAAGGCCTCGAGGCAAATAGCGTAACGGCTCCGGTGCCGTACTCAGCGACGAGCTCAGCCGACGATCGGCTTGACCATCGCCTTGCCGTCTTTGACCACGACGTGAAAGTCGATGCTCTTGTCGGCGTACTGTTTGCGCAGCTTGGTCTCCGTATCGCGTAGGCTGGTGGCCAACGCCTCCTTCGATACCTTCCCCGGTTGATTGAGGCGTCGACGCTCCGCAACGAGCGAGCCATGGAGCTGACTCAAGCGTTGCTCGTCCAATCGGGAAGACGCTGCCGTCTGTGCGTGCGCTCGCGCCTCGACGGCCCGTTCCGCTGCAGCACGGCCACCAGCAGCTGCCGCCCGCGCCTGGGCGCTAGCAGGTTCCTCGCTTCCCACGGGCACATGGGGGCGTTGCCCGCGGGATGAAGCCTCCAGCTCAACTGCAGCGGGAGCAGCGGGACCTGGTTCCGCGCGGCCTACGGTCGCAATGGCGGCCACTTTCGTGGATGGCACGGCAGCTCCCGCGCGGCTTGCCGTGGGGGCCGCGACCACTTTCGCCGGCACTGCTTCTGCAGCGCTGGGGGTCGCAAGGGCGGCCACTTTCGCGGGTGGCGCGGCAGCTCCTGCGCGGCTTACGATTGCTGTGGCGGGCTCGACTCTCGCGGATGGCGCGGCAGCTCCCGCACGGATTACGCTCGCGTCGGCGGGCCGTACTTTCACTGGCGTCCCCGCCGCGGCCGCTCTCGTGGAAGGTACTCTTGCGGGCGGGGCCGGGGGTCCCGCGTCGACTGGCTTCGGCGTCGAGGCCGATGGGCTGTTTACGAGTGCCCTCGCGGGAGCGTGCTGAGCGGGCTCGCGCGGCCTGGATGGGGCCGAAACGGCAGTGTTGATGGCCTGCGCCGTCACGCTAGGGAGGCCGGGCTCGTGGGTGGCGCGTGCCACGACCCCGCCCGGTCTAGCCGGCGCCGGCTGACGCGGCGCCTTTGATAGCTCCTCACCGACTGCTTGGGCCGACGCACGTCCACCCGGTGGCGCCAGCGGCGTGTCGCCCGGACCCAAGGGTTGAGCGACACCGAGCGCCGACTTCTCCGCGCCCTTCGCGGAGGATACCGCGTCCGGGGCACGCGCGGCCGCAATCGGGTTTGGGGGAACGTCGGCGCTCGCATTGGCACCCCGACGCGCGACAGCCGGCACGCGTAGGGCTGCCCAAGAATCGAGGTGAGGCTCTTTTACTTTCCCTGTCTTGGCCGCGGGCGCCGCCGAGCGGCGCGGTGGGGCTGCCGAGCGGCGCCCCTTCCCAGTTGGCGCTCCGGGGGGAGGTGCAGCAACCGCCGGAGCCACGACGGGTACGGCACGCGCGCCTTCCCCCACTGGAGGCGCTGGAGCAACTGGCTGCACGGCGGCTGCCGACACCGGCTCGGCACGAATGGGCCCCGCTACAGGTTTGGCCTCCGCACGCTTGCTACCTGCTCCTGCGATAAGCCCTGCACTGTCGACAGCAGGGCGCAGGAGGGTGTCCGCCGGAGCGCGCGCCGGCACCGGTACTGCCGGGGCGCTCGGTTCAGGGGTAGGCGGACGGTTTTTGGCTGGCGGCCGCGGTGGCGGAACGGGGCGTGCCGAGGCCGTCGCGGCTACCGCCTCGAGTACTTTGGACGCGCCCTCCAGCGATTTACCAGGCGGCTGCGCCGGTTCGATCACTAACTGGCCTGGGGCCGGCGCTAACGACGCGGCCGGCTGCTTCTTGGCCCGGGTGCTCGCCGGCCGCGGAGGCGTCGTCGCGACAATGGGACGCGCCTCGCCCACATTCTCGTTGGTTGCCAGCGGCGTTACCGCCACCGCTGGCTTGATAACTATTTGATCGGCAGCTGCCAGCGCTTGCTCCAGCGCCAACTCGGGGTCTTCGCCGAGCAATGTCTGGAGGTCTTCTTCAGCACTGCGCGTGGCCCGCGCCTTGGGCTCTACGTTGGGAGGCCGCTCTTCGGCGTTGCTGTGGGCCGGCAGCCGAGCCTTGCGGCGAGCAGCCGCCGTCAGCGGGACGTCTCCGAAGCGGCTCTGCGCGCGCGCGACGTGCCGGTGGTAGGTCCCGTTTTCAATTTCGCGGCAAACTCGCACCCAGTACTGTTGAAAAGCGTTGTATCGCTGGATGATGTTCTGCAGCTTGAAACGCTTCGCTGTATTGCGGATTTGCACCTTGCGAAGCGCATAGATGCGTCGATCCACGTCTTGGCGGGGGATGGACGGCTCAATCTTCTCCATGCCGATGAAATACTGCTCGTACAGAGACCTCAGCCGTTCGAGCCGCGACTCCAACTCCTCTAGAGCAACATCGATATCGGAACCTGGGGACGCCATCATTAATCTTCGAGCGGAGTCACGCGCAGGTTGTCGAAGCACAAGCGAACCTGCCAATCGTTGAAGCCGAAGTGCTCGTGACCCGGCCCAGACAGCGGTTCGTCGTCTCGATACGTCAAGAGCTCCACTTCGTTCACGAGCCAACGCACGGCGTGCCCATCCCGGCGCTCCACGTGGAACTGGTAGACCTGATTGGGAACCACCGTACTCCTCTTGAAATCGGCTCCCTCCGGCACAAGCTTAATCTCTTGACGATTTGGCGCGTGCTCGTCGATGCGCGCGAGCACATGAAACCGGTTTTTCCAGCCTCCGAAAATCGTCAGGTAACTGGTGGCGTCAGTGTAGGACTGGCCCGTAGCGGAACTGCGCCCGTCCCCCCAAAACTCGGCTTTGATGTCACCGTCGCTCGACTCGGAGCTGGCCTCAAATTCGACAATGGCGTTTTTCGGCAAGCGCCGCGCAAGCCATACCGGATGGTTGCGCGCATTTTCGCCACAGAGGCGCCCGTTTGACAGCGACCAGGCCGAGTTGGTCACACGCCAATTTGGGCCCAAGTCGGAAGCGCTGGTCGGGACGCGGTTGAAGTCGTCGCTGAACGGCGCTTCAAGCACTGGGTCGAGCGGCAGCGGCGCGTTGGGCTGGGACCCTGGCGGACCGTTTGCAGCGGCGGGCTCTGCCGCGTTCGGCGGTGGGGCTCCAGCCGACTCCGTATCGTCGTCGGCAACGGCGCGGGTCGCGGCTGGCTTCAAAGGCTTGGCGGCCTTTTCCCCAGCTCGCTCCCGAGGCACACAGGTCAGGCTCGTCAGGCTGATCAGCGTCGCCAGCCACAACGGGCGACACGTGGGGGAGCTGGAAGGCGGGCGGCGTCGCAAGGGTCTAAAAGTCACCTGACTCATTTGTGTAGGAAAGCCTCTATCGACGGCCGTCACAAGTGAAAGCTACCTAACGGTCCATTGACGACCCTAGCCCGCGGCATGACAGAGTGCGCTTTGGCGAGGCCCGAGAACTCGCCAAGGGTAAACCCCGCACCTTTCCACATATCGGCACCGGGGCGGATGCACCTCCCACCAACGTGGGATTGGGTTGTGCCGACATGGCTCCGCCGACCGAGCATGGTGAGCTCGGCGGGCTCCTGGGTGGGGCTCGCGTTGTTCTCGCTCGCGGCCTCGGAGCGACCAAACATCCCGAGCGCGCCTTTTGATGCATCGCTGACGTTTGGTTCGGATGCGTCCGGGTCGCGCGCTACGCTGAAGCGGCTCCAGCATTTCCGCTACACCCGTCGAGAGCTGCCGTAGGTTACGGAAGTACAACTGAGTCTCGAAAACTCGACCGTGACTCGTGCCCTCGCGGACAAGCCCTCGACACCTTTGAGGCTCGTCGTAGCCTTGCGACTTGGCGGGCCTGGAACAAGGCTCTTACCTTCCGCGCAATCTGATCGTAGCCTGACCAGCCTCGCGGCGCCGGCACTTGGCCGGCGTCTCCCGAGACCCACCACACAGGGAGTAGAAGCGGCGATGTCTCTTACCTTCAACTATCGACGACCCGAGCTGATGCTGACGATTGGACTCGCTCTGGCCTGCGCCAGCAAACCCGAGCCCGAGACACCCGCGCAGTACCCGCAGTCCGCCTACCCCCAGCAGCAATATCCGGCGGGGCAGTATCCTGCGCAACAACCGGCGGGGCAGTATCCCGCGCAACAACCGGCGGGGCAGTATCCCGCGCAACAACAGCCGCAGTATCCAGGGGCTCAGCAACCCTATCCGGCACAACAGCCATATCCTGCGCAGCCGGCGCCGGCGGGCACGCCGCAACCTCAGGGCACGTTGCCTCCCATGGGCGGCGCGTTGCCCACCGCGCCTGCGGCCCCCCTCGCGACGCCGATCGACCCGAGCGCGGCTGCCGCTGTGCAACCCATCCTCACGCAACTCGCTTTGACCAAGGCACCGGCGGGTGCCAAGCCCATTGGCTCGGTGATGGCCGCGAACTTCCAGCAAGGCCAGCAGCTCGAGGCGCAGGTCCAGATGGAGCCTGGCAAGTGTTACACGGTCGTCGGGGCCGGGTTACCGCCAACGGTGACAGAGCTCGACCTCAAGCTGGTCGCGGTAACGCCGCTTGCGGGGATGGCTCCAATCCTCGCGGTGGACAATACAACCGGCGTGCAAGCCGTATTGGGTGAGAAGCCCAATTGCTTCAAGTGGGCCTGGCCGATCCCCGCGCCGGTCAAAGTCGTCGTCACGGTCACTGGCGGGCAGGGCCTCGCGGCGGCGCAGCTGTTCGGGAAATAACTCGCCGCGGGCGTAGCTCTCTTTTGAAGCCGCGCTGCGCTCGAGAACGCGATGGCGGTCGTCGGGTGTCGATGACCGCGCCGCGCCTTCAGTTGCGCCGATAAATGGCCAAGAGGCCCCACAACGTAAGGTTCGGGTCCACACGCTCGATGCTTTGAGTATGTTTTTCGAGGCTGGCGGCCAAGCCACCCGTCGCGATGACTTCACAGTCGAAGGTCAGCTCAGCCTTCAACTTCGAGACCAATCCATCGACCAGGCTCGCGTAGCCGTACACCATCCCCGATTGTAGACATTGGACGGTGTTTTTTCCGAGCACTGCTTGAGGAGCTATCAACTCGACGGTGGGCAACTTGGCCGCCCGAGCGATCAACGCGTCGAGGCTCGTGCGCACTCCCGGCACGATGACGCCACCGACGAACTCGCCACGAGGAGAGAGGCAATCGAAAGTTGTCGCCGTGCCGAGGTCGATCACGATGGCGCCGCGGTCTAGCAGGGCGTTCGGATCGCTCGTGCCCGCGTCAATGAGCGCGCGAGCTCGCGCCGCCGCGACGTTCACTATCCTATCCGCGCCAACCTCCTCAGGGCGATCGACGCGCAGCGTGAGCCCGACGTCCGTCCCGGGCCCCACCACGAGCGCTTCGAGATGAAACGCCAGGCGCACCGCGTCGAGGAGCACCCGGGTAAGCGTGGGAACCACGCTGGCAATGATCGCTGCCGTGACCTCGGAGCTGGACACGCGGCGCAGCTCCAGCATTTGAGCCAACGCTATCGCGTACTCGTCGGCCGTGCGCTCACGCCGCGACTCGATGCGGAAGGTGTGAAGCAGCTCCCCTTCCGAAAACAACCCCAGCGTGAGGTTGGTATTTCCGAGGTCGATGGCTAGAAGCATGTTTTTGCCAGCGTGTCGCTTCGTCCGACGCACGCCGCCGACGGCTATGTCAGGGCGGAGCGCCAGACAGTTTCATGCGCGCGAACCCAGTCGTGATGCGGTTATAGTCAGCACCTGGGCTGAGCCAGAACATCTGAGATTGGCGCTGTGGCTTCTCTTCGGAGATCGCCAGATCCCAGTCGTTCAGCGAGACGTCGAAGCCGTACTCCTGCCCGTTCACCGGGGGGAAAATCCCGCTGACCGCTTGTTGATTTTGAGTTGCAGCGATGAACTCCCAGTCGAACTGGGCTTCGATTTGATAGCAGGACGCCCCAATCAATGATCTACGGAGGTCCACCTGCCGCGCCACCACCTGCTCAGCAGAGGGGCGAAAGGCTGCGCCGCTCAGCCCCAGAAACACTCGAATGTCGTCGTTCTGGTAGGCGTTCTTGCCAGCGGTCAACCTGTCATTTCGGCCATCGATGAATACGGTGAAGGCATCCTCGCACGCGGCCCCGTTGTTACCGCACCGGCCATCCATCAAGCTCAGCCCGTCCGCGAACAGCTGGTCATCGAACACCTCTCCTAGCACGTAGAAGAAGTCCCCATCCCAAGCCACGCGGAAGTAGCCATCTAGATCGCGTTTAGAAGGCGCCTCGTTCTGCGCCGTGACTTCGGGCAACCGGTCATCAATGCAGTTGTCGCACGTGGCGTCGAGCGAATACGCCGGGATGTTCCCCCAATCTCCTCGGCCCCCGTCTGCGATATCGATGCGCGCAAAAGGGACGTCGAGCACTTCCGTGAAGCCCCGCAGGTCAGCGCCAAATTGATACTCGCAACCGTCGCCGCCGACGCTGCCCATGTAGCCGTTGAGATCGCCGTTACAGTCGGCGTAGCCGACATCGCATCCGTCGACCTGGCACAGTCCCGTGTCGGCGCTGCAGCTCACGCTGGCGTTCGGCGGCTTCGCGCAGGGTTGGCAGACCGCACTTTGGCAGCCTGTCTCCAACGCGATCGGTAAGCACTCTCCAGTATTGCAACGCTTCTGTCCCCCAGGACAACCATCGGGCGAGACCGAGACCCCCGCCGACCCTCCATTGACGCTGCCGCCCGGCGGCACGCTCGTACCTCCCACGCCCGATGCCCCAACGCCGCCAGTTCCCGACCCGCCGATGCCTTCGGGCAACGTTTGGAGGTCGCCCAGCTCGAAGATGCAACCGAGCAGGAAGAGACTCGGCAGGCTAACGCGCCACGCGTTGCGCGGCCGCGGAGATCTCGCCTGCTGTCGACGCTGGGAATTATTAGCCATTACGCGTGCTGCGCCGACTGCCCGTCTGCTCTAGCATGCCTTCGCGGCTAACCATCACGCAACCGTGGACCAGTGAACCGGCCCGGTGACTCAACCGACGGCAAAGGCTGAGCCTGGCGCTTTTGCGGGCAGCCTGCTAGAGCGGTGCTACGGCGGAACCAACCAGTTGGCCAGTCGCCGAATGACGTGGACCGGGGTGGGTGTTGCCCGCCCGAACTAGCCTCCCGCACCGATTGCCTTCTAAAGAACGCCCTGCCGATCGCAGCGACAACGCAACTCCAGCTCGCCGCGGGTCAACGTCTCTGCAGCCCGCCGTTGTCGACAGCGAAGTGTGTGCGCAACCTATCGACGACGAACGCTCGGAGGGTCGCCCTGCGCGCTACGCTTGTCCCCTCGACGCGCGCAAGCTCGATCCGGACGCAGCCAAGGTCGTGCGCCGCCTGGTTCGCCACGGTTACGAAGCATACATGGTCGGTGGTTGCGTGCGCGACTTGCTGCTCGGACGCACACCGAAGGACTTCGACGTCGCGACCAGCGCGCAACCGGACGACGTGCAACGGCTGTTTCGGAACTGCCGCATCATAGGCCGGCGGTTTCGTCTCGCTCACGTCTTCTTCAGCGGCGGCAAGGTGATTGAGACGGCGACCTTTCGCCGCAACCCGACCTCAGAGGAGAAGATCGGCGATCAACTGCTGATTCGCCGCGACAACTTCTTTGGGCGCGCGGACGAAGACGCCGTCCGGCGGGACTTCACGATTAACGCGCTATTTTACGATCTGGAGGCGAAAGAGGTCATTGACTGGTGCGGCGGAGTCGAAGACTTGCAGAAGCGCGCCGTGCGAACCATCGGTGATCCGATCGTGCGCTTCCTCGAAGATCCGGTGCGGATGCTGCGCGTCATCAGGTTCTGCAGTCGGCTCGACCTCGGGATGACGCCCAACGTGTACAACGCGATCGTCCAGTGCCGAGGCTCACTCGCGATGGCGGCGCGGCCACGCCTGTTCGAAGAGGTCTTGCGTCTGCTCCGGGGCGGCGCTTCGCAGACGAGCGTCTGGCTCGCCTGGGAGACAGGCGTCCTCGACGTGCTGCTCCCCGAAGTGTCGACATACCTTTATGACCGGCCCTCCGAGGACAGCAGCTTCTGGGAGCTGCTCTCGGAGCTGGACCGCTCGACGGAAGAGCGAGGCGAGCCGCCCGACGACATCGTGCTCTGGACTTGCCTGCTGTTCGAGCCGCTGCTCGAGGCTTGTGCAAGTGACCCTGACAGCTCCAGCGCTTCGATGGATTTTCTAGAGCCCATCATCGAGCGGCTCAACGTGCCCAGGCGGGTTGCGGACGCTGTCCGTCGGATCGTCGCGCAATTGCCGCGGCTCTACGCGGGTCGCCCAGGACGCTTTTCCCGAACGCCGCTATATCCAGCCGCGTGCGAGGTGCTGGCCTTGCTCGGCGAGGGGCATCCGAAGCTCGACAGCGTCCTCGATACGAGCCCGAAAAAGAAGCGCCGCCGCAAAACGCCGCGCGCGTAGCACGCCCTCAGCGGCCGGCGCGCCTGTGCGAGGAAGCCGACAACGTCGATGCTGCATCGGCCAGGGGTGGGGCTGTGCCCTGGGCAGCAAGCGCGGTAGGCTGGCAAGCGTGCCAACGATAGCCGTGCTGCCCGATGACCTCGCGAGTCAGATCGCTGCCGGAGAGGTCGTCGAACGACCTGCGAGCGCCTTGAAGGAGCTGCTCGAAAACGCGATGGACGCGGGCGCGACGCGTTGTGGGATCGAGATCGAAGGCGGGGGCATCACGCGGCTCAGCGTGCTGGACGACGGCGGTGGCATGAGTGAGGAAGATGGGCGGCTGAGCTTAAAGCGGCACGCGACGAGCAAGCTCCGCGCGTTCTCGGATCTAGAGCATCTGGTCAGCTATGGCTTCCGAGGCGAAGCACTGCCGAGTATCGCCTCAGTCAGCAGGCTCACCATTCGTACGCGCAGGGCAGAGGCCACCCATGGCGTCGAGCTCGTGGCGGAGGGCGGGCTGGAGCCAAGCGTGCGACCAACGGGATGTGCTCCGGGGACGTTGGTCGAAGTGCGCGACCTTTTCTTCAACGTGCCCGCGCGGCGCAAGTTCCTACGATCATCGGGCACCGAGGCAGGGCACCTGAGCGAGGTGGTCGAATCGCTGGCGTTGGCGAACCCGCGTTTGGCGCTGACGCTCAAGCGGGACGGGCGCATGGTGCGGCAGTGGCTGCGTGTGAATGACCGCAAGGAGCGCGCCATTGGCGCATTTGACGAAGAGCTCGCAGAGTGCAGCGGTGAACGCGGTCCGCTGCGGGTCGAAGCCTATCTGACGCGCCCGGAGCGAGCGCGCACCGGCGCCGGTGGGCTCAGGCTACTGGTCAACGGGCGCCCAATCCGGGACCGAGCGCTCGCCGTGGCAGTGGCTCAGGCTTATGGCAGTGTGCTCGAACGCGGTCGCTATCCGCGCGGCGTCGTCTACCTGGATCTGCCGCCCCAGCTCGTCGACTTCAACGTGCATCCGCAGAAAATGGAGCTCCGCTTTGCGGACCCTCGGGCTGTCAGTGATGCGCTGTATCGGGTGCTGAGCGCGGAGCTCGCCCGGGGCTTTTCGTTGCCCACGCCGGCTCGACGCGCCGAGCCCATCGAGAGCGGAGCAACGCCTCTGACGCCGACGACGGCTGAGGACGTGAAGGAGCTCCACGTCGAGTCACCGCGGGCCGCCTGGTCGAGCCCGCAAAGGCCGGTAGCGCGTCATGCCAGCGTGACGGCGGCGTCGAGCCCGGCCTTCGCTGCGTATCGATCGGGCAGTATCGCAGCTAGCGTTCCACTTTCAGGCGTCAGCGCGGCGCCGCACGCAGGGGATGCTGAACGCCCTCCGACCGCCTTGGGGGAGCATGTCGAGTGGGCTGCCCTCGACTTTATTGCTCAGGTGCGGCAGACCTTCCTGATCTGCGAAAGCCCCGCCGGGCTATACATCCTGGATCAACACGCCGCCGCCGAGCGGGTAACGTTCGATCGCCTGAGACGGCAGTATCAGTCGCGCACCGTCACGAGCCAAGCACTGCTGTTCCCGGTCGAAATTCAGCTGACGGGAGACGAGGCCGAATTCTTGGAAGCGCACGCCGACGAATTTTGCGCGCTCGGGATGGATTTGCGCCTACGCGGTAGTCAATGGGTGAGCGTACACGGCGTGCCTCGCCTGCTCGAGCGCCTGAGCCCTGAGCGGCTGCTTCGAGATCTATTGGCGGAGACGATGCGGCAAGGCGGACGGGGGTTTTCCGGCGCAGTCGACCTGGCACTGGCCACGTTAGCTTGCCATGCCTCGCTGCGAGCAGGCGATGCGGTGTCCGCAACCGAGGCGCAGGCGCTCTTATCAGCCCTCGATGGTGCGGACTTTGCTGGCCACTGCCCCCACGGTCGCCCGATCGTGTCTTTCACCTCATGGAGCGAGCTCGAGCGAAAGGTCGGGCGGCGGTGACAGCGCCCTTGATCGCGGTCGTAGGACCCACTGCTTCTGGGAAAAGCGAGCTCGCCATGCGCATCTGCCGTCGCTTGGACGGCGAGGTGGTAAGCGCTGACAGCGTGCAGATTTATCGTCATTTCGACATCGGCTCAGCCAAGCCGAGCGCACATGAACGCAGAGAGGTGCCCCACCACTTGATTGACGTGTGCGATCCGCTCGATTCCGTGGACGCCGCGCGTTTCGTGCAGCTCGCAGAGCTGACAATTCAGGACATCTTGGGCCGAGGCAAGCGCCCCATCCTTTGCGGCGGCACCTTTCTTTGGCTGCGTGCCCTCATCTATGGCCTGGCCCCCGCACCTCCCGGCGACGAATCGATCCGTGCCCGTCATCGCGCGGAGGCAGACCAATTCGGTCGCGAGCACCTGCACGCGAGGCTAGAAGCGATCGATCCGGTCAGCCATGCTCGGCTCGCTCCGAACGACTTGATACGCGTCAGCCGTGCCCTAGAGGTCTATGAGCTGTCGGGGCAGCTGCTCAGCGATTTGCAGGCAGAGCATGGGTTTCGAACGCCACGCCATGACGTTCATCTCATCGCGATTGAGCACGACCGAGCGCTGCTCAGCGAGCGCATCGAGCAGCGTGTCATCCGCATGTTCGAGCAGGGTTTGCTGGAGGAAGTGCGCGAGCTCTCGAGGGCGGGCTACGCCGACGCCCGTGCGTTGCGCTCCGTCGGGTATCGGCAGGTCGCCGAAGCGCTGACCGCGGGCCGCCCGATCCAGATTGCCGACCTCGTCCAGCAAATCACCCAGGCCACGCGTACCTTCGTGCGACGTCAGCTCACCTGGCTGCGCGATCAACCCGTGACGTGGCTGAAACCTGCCGACGTGGACAGCTTCACTCCGTTGTGAGGCTGGCTCGCGGCCAACCGCGTTCAGAGCTTTAGCCGCCGAGCTCGAGCGAGGTATCCAGCAGCTCGACGAACGAGACCGTACGCAGCTCCCGACGGGCACCTTGGCTCTGCACCACATCGGCCACGGCGAACGGCCTGCGCGAAACCACCTCCGCGCGCACGCCCTCCGCAGTAGGCCCCCTGACGGGGATCGACTTCGCAGCCCCGTTTCGAGTCGCAGCCGACGGGATGGCGGACGACGCCTTCGGCAGCGCCGGTACCGCAGCAGGCTCCATGGGCCTCGTGCTCGGCGGGACGACTCGACGCCGCATTTCGACGGACGGCGCGGACACGCTGAGCCCGAGCGGCCTGACCTCGGGGGGTACGTGCGTCACCAGCTCGGCGTCGTCGATGATCTCGACGAGCTCGTCCTCGTACTCTTCAATCTCATCTTCAGCCGCGTTCATCTGCGCGACGGGGGGCCGCGAAGCGGCGGAGACGCTGATCTTCGGTATGTTCAAAGGAGGAATGACGAGCGACGGTGCTCGCGGCTGAGTGGCGCGCTGACGCACTCGCGCCAGCAGCGACTCCAGCATCGATCGCGAGGCAGCCACTAGGCCCTGCCTCCCGTGACGTCGTTCTTGGGGTTTTGGTGGAGCGCCGCTAACGCATCACCCCAGCTCCCGCCCGCAGCGAGCCAACCCTTGACCCGAGCTGACGCAGCTTTACCGCACAAAAGTAGCCGCACCGAGGGCGTGCTGCGCTCCAAAACGAGCGCGATCACCTCGCGTCCGACCGCCGCTTGCAGCGCGGCTTCGATATAACCACTCATCAAATCAGGACCCTGCCCGGCGAGGGGGTAGCCCTCTATCCTCACCACCAGAGCCTGCCCCCAGCGCTCGACAGCAAGCGACCCGAGCCCCCCGAGTGAGAGCTCGCCCCCGAGTTGGTCGACCATCTCCTCCAAGCTCGGCGCCGACCCGAGCGCGAGCCGCGCACGAATACGCGCACCTGCTCCTTTGCCCAATGCAGCTCCGAACAGACGAACCGCCGCGGCATCCAGGTGCGTGCAGAGCTGAGCCAACGCGTCGGCGGGAACCACCAGCAGCGCGCCCCCACCATCCAGCACGACGTGCCCCCTATTGAGGTCGAAAACGACAGCCCGCGTCGGATCGAAAGTCGATATATCCATGGCTGTAGAAGTAAGCGGCCCGAGCAGACTTAACCTTAGTACTCGTCGGAACCCGCCCACCCCGCCCGGTGGTGCCCGCCTCGTACCGCCGAAATCCTAAGAAAGCGGCTCTTTTCGTGAGTATAGACGCGCGAGCTAGGTAAGTGTCAAATTACTGCTCGATGAACTACAGGCCGACTCGCGGGGCCCACCGGGCTGCGGGGCTTCTGGCAGCGGCCATCGTCATTTTGTCTTCCCAACTGCGGGCCGAGCGCCTCGAGAGGCCAGGCTTGCTGCTCGGAGGCGGAGCCGAGCTCGCACCGAGCAAGGTGGACGTCGACCCGAAACTGCCGAGGGGAGCAATAGTCCACAGCGAGCCACGCCCCGATCCGCCGCGCTTTGTTGCGTGCAGCTTACGCGAGCCAGTATGCGTACAGCACGGTGACGGCATGTCCCAGAACCTGGTGCAGGCGTACGTGACTGCGCTGGAGGACGCTCACTCCCGATTGGTGGGTGGCATGGGCCTGCCAGCGCCGCGCAGCGATGCTGGGTTGGGCCGCACTCCAGGGCTCGACCTGTATCTCTCGCCAGACGCGCCGCTCGACGTGCGAGTCGTCTCGGATACGGGTTGGCGACCGAGCGACCAGAGGTCCGCGCATTGTCGGGCCCGTCCGTCGCGGAGCGAGCTCCGTCGGCAGTCGACGTTATGCGTCGCCGAGGCCGTGCTGCTCGGTGTCGACGCCGGCGAAGCGCCTGATTTACACCGAGCCGTGGCGAGCTATCTGTGCAATTCGCTGGAGCCCGCTTCGACCCTGGACATCGAGGCCGTCGATACGCTGCAGTCCAATCCGCAGCTCGGGCTGGCCAGGCGCGATGCTGCCCCGGAAAGCGCTGGTGGCGCGCTCTTGTTTCACTACGTCGACAGGCGCCTCGCGGCCCAAGGCCACGGAGTCTTGCCCGTCGCCTTGCTCCAGCTGTCGCGCTCGCAGACCGCTGCGGGCCAGCTCGCGTGGAACAACGAGCCCGATGCGTTCGACGTGCTCCGGCGAGCCTTCGTCGAGTCGGAAGAGAGCTTCGACGACTTTATGCTCAGCTTCGCGCTGGAGCGCGCCTTCCTTGGGTCGCGCGACAACGGGAGTCACAATCCCGAGTTATCGTGGATGGGCGACGCTGGCCGAGTGCGCTTCGACTGGGTTCTGAAATCGTCTTCCCTGCCCCGCCGCGTCGCCCCCCGCCGCCCGCTGGAGCCCTTGGGGAGCGCTTACCTCTGGCTGGACCTGGACCGAATCACGCTCGGAAAGACCCTGGCGTTCCGCGCGAATTGGGAGATCCCCTCGGTATTTCGCTGGACCCTCGTCGCGGTCGATGCCCGAGGGTCGATCCTGAAGCGCTACGACCTACCCTATGTGCAGAACGCGACCTCGGCCGAGCGTACGATAGAGGACCTTGACGGCGCCGTAGGCTTGCTCATCGTCGGCATCAACCTCGGAGGTGTCGACTCGTCGCACCCTTTCGATCCCGACCACGAGCCGTTCGAACCGCATGGCTTCACCGTGTACTTGACCGAGCTTTGAACGCAACCGTTGCCGACGCGGCGCGACGGCGCCGCAGCATGAGCGTGCCGAGCACCAACAAACTCGGATAGAGGACCGCGCCAGCGCCCGATGTCGACGAAGCGGGCGCGCTGCTGCAGCCTCCGCCGCTAGAGCCGCCCCTCGTCGGCGAGCTCTGTTCCAGCGGCAACCGTCCTATGAGAAATGCTTGGCCGTCGAGCAGAACTTCGATCGAAAGCGCCGACTCTGCTCTCGCCGATGCCGCCACGCGGAACTGGTAGAGACCCGGAGCAGTGCGCTCGATGCTTTGGCTGAGCTCTCCGCCCACGACCTTGGCCTGTAAGCGCTCGATGGCCGCATCGAAGATGCCGCCGGCCCCATCCCTCAACCAGAGCAGCGCCACGAGCGATCGCGACACGTCTCTCAGCGCCGAGCCGCCGGAGAAGCGCAGCCGACTCTGCACCGGGTCGGGCAACTCGAGCGACGACCGAGGCATGGCCAGCAGGGCATCGATGCTGCCCGCCACGTCGAGCACTCCCCCTCCCTCTCGACTCGCGAGATCCGACGGTGATGGCGTCGGTGACGAGCCGGCGATCAACAAGCCTCTGAGCTCGTCCGAAGTGAGCGTTGGGTCACGCTCGAGGAGCAACGCCGCCGCTCCGCTCACCATCGGCGCCGCCATCGACGTACCTGCGGTCACCGCGTAGCCATCCGATACTATTTGGCAACCCGCTCCGGCGCAGAGCCCGCCGGAAAAAATGCTAGGGGCGCCACGCCGTGGGTCGGCAGCAGCGGCGAGCGCCGCGATGACGAAACCTCCGGGGGCCAGCACGTCAGGCTTGAAGTCGCCACGCGCGTTCGGACCCGCGGAGCTGAAGAATGCTGCAGCCCCGAGCTCCGGCGAAGGCGTCGCGGGGAAGGCTTCGACGCTGGCGTTCGCTCCCGTATAATCGGTCCATTCGAGCCGGTTGATGCTGGCCCCGACCGCTATCAACGCGGGGTGCGAGGCTGGAATTGTCACGGTTTGTCGCGCCGTCGCCCCCGAAAATACGGCGCCGCCGCTGCCAGCCTCGGGCGCAAGGTCACCCTCGGATTGAACCCAGAGCTCAGCGCGCCCTTCACCTTCGATCTGGATCGAAAATCCTTCACCCGCCGGCCATTGGCCGTCGATCAGAATCACCGCGGCTCCGGCGGACGGAAATACATCATCGAGATTCAGATCGGGTAGCTCGGCGGCGAGCGCAGCGCTGCCGTCGTCATGACCCACTCCATGAATCACGGCGGCAACCAGATCCCCCGACTCCACGCTTTCGATTCGCCCCTGCCCGACGGGATCCAGCCGAGTGCCATCAGGCAGCTCCACCCCCACAGAGAGTGTGCCTGCAGGATACAAGCTGATCCAGACGAACAAGCTAGCGTTCGTGGTGTCGCCGCCCTGCGGAGCATACGGCGTGAGCAACGGTACCTCCAGCGTGGCACCGGACCGCACGCTCACCTCGCGGTGGATGCCAAACGGTCCGGAGGTTGGCCCTGTCGTGCCGTAGTGGAGCTCACCGCTGTTCCCTCCCGCGACCACAATGGCGCGCCCGGGGTTGTCGGGTCCAACGAAACCAGCCAGCACCTGGGAGAGCTCCGACGAGCCATCGTGCGCGCCAAAATCACTCCCCAGACTCAAGTTGACGACCGCCGGCATACCGAGCTCACTCGCTCGATCGAATACGAATTGCGTGGCTAATACCACGTCGCTGTCGGCGATGGCGCCGGAGGCCCCGGTGACGCGCGAAGCGATCAAGGTGGCCTCGGGCGCGATGCCAACGAACCCAGAGCCGCCCCCCCACAGGCCATTCCCGGCGGCGATCGAGGCAATGTGTGTCCCGTGCCCGATCGGATCGCGCGGCTCGTCTCCGGTTACGGCATTTTGAAGACGTGCATCGAGGTCGGCGCCGCTCAGAATCTGGCAACGCAAGCCAGCCTCGGGCTCGCAACCGTAGGCCGACTCGAGCGCGGGATGTATACCCGCTGGGTTGCTCGAAAAGTCGAGCCACCACGCCACGCGAGTCGTACCGTCTGCATGGCGCAAATCCGCGTGCGAGACCTCGACACCTGCGTCGATGATGCCGATGACCACGCCCTGCCCGCTGCCTGCGCCTTTCACCTTCGCCGCTTCGACCCGCAAGGAGGCCTGCGCGCGATCGAGCAGGAGGTGCCGCGGAGGCGACCAGAGCAAGTCCGCCCCTCCGCCAGCCCAGCTGGCGATGTCGGCATCTGCTGACCGTAGCACGACGTGCCGCGGACCCACGGGCAGCCAACGAACGCGCCCGGCAAAGGGCACTCGCCTGCTGGCGGCGACACCTGAGCTCAAAGCGAGCGTGCTGCCCGAGGCCCGAACCCGATCGGCGTGTCGTCCGAGCGCTTGGGCGAGGTTGTGGAGCGGCACCTGGGCGCTACCGCGCGAACCCCACAGACCCAACGCCCCCGCGGTGCCAACCGCGAAGAGCTGCCGCAGCGCGCGGCGGACGTGGAGGGATGAAGGCACCAAAGAGATCACGCGCGCGCGGGCTACATCGGAGAAATCCAGGGACCCCGGCGCGGGGAGCGGGGCTTGCCCTGGGCCAAACGCAGTCGAGCAGCGACTTCGGTGCGCAGATCATCAAAGCCAATTACCGCGTCGACCACGAGCTCACTAGCGAGCTTTTTTAGATCGATATCCTCTTGGTATTCGGCACGCAACGCGGCCACTAGCCCATCGCGCTCGGGGCCTTCAGGCGTCGCTTGGATGCGATTGTAGTGGACGGCGTTCACCGCAGCTTGAGGTCCCATCACGGCGATGGATGCGGTGGGTAGCGCCAGGCACGCTTCCGGATCGAAGGACGGACCGCACATGGCATACAGCCCGGCGCCGTACGCCTTGCGCACGATCACGCTCAACTTCGGCACGGTCGCTCGGCTCACCGAGGCGATCATCTTGGCGCCGGCCCGAATGATGCCTTGGCGCTCCACCTTCGTTCCGATCATGAACCCGGGTACGTCTGCCAAAAACAACAGCGGCAGGCCGAAGGCATGGCAAAGATCGATGAAACGAGCCGCCTTGTTCGCGCTATCGGCAAACAGGACACCGCCAAGGTATTTGGGCTGGTTCGCGACGATACCGACCGGAGCCCCTTCGATGCGCGCAAACGTCGTGATGATCTCCTTCGCGTAACGAGCCTTGAGCTCCAGCTCGCTGCCCTCGTCGACGATGTGGGCCATGACTTCGCGCATGTCGAAGGGCTTGTTTTCGTCGGCCAGGATCACCTGCTCGAGCGGTTTGGCAGTGCTGGCGGGCGGGCGGGCGCGGACCTCGCCGTTAGACCCGGGCATGAACGCCAGGTAGCGGCGGGCCAGTGCCAGCGCCTCGAGCTCGTCTTTCACGAGTATGTCGCCGCAGCCCGAGATCGCGGTGTGCATCTTTGCCCCGCCCATCTCCTCCAGCGTCACCTTTTCCCCAATCACCATCTCCGCCATTCGTGGCGAGCCGAGGTACATACTGGCGTTCTTGTCCACCATGATCACCACGTCGCAGAACGCAGGGATATACGCGCCTCCCGCCGCCGATGGCCCAAACAGCAAACAGATCTGGGGCAAGAGCCCGCTCATCTGGGCTTGATTAAAGAAGATACGCCCAGCGCCTCGCCGACCGGGAAACATTTCCACCTGGTCGGTGATGCGAGCACCGGCGGAATCGACGAGATACAGCATCGGACAAGCGAAGCGCTCTGCCTGCTCTTGAATACGTAAAATCTTCTCCACCGTTCGGCGGCCCCACGAGCCCGCCTTGACGGTAGAGTCGTTGGCCATGACCGCGACCACGCGCCCGTCGACCCTGCCTAGGCCCGTAATCACCCCGTCCGCGGGCAAGCCCTCCGCGGCGCTGTTCGCGAGCGCGCCGTCTTCCACGAACGAATCGGCGTCCAGCACGCGCGCCAGCCGTTCACGGGCGAACAGCTTACCTTCCGCGGCGTTCTTCTGGTGATATTTCTCGCTGCCACCAGCGCGCGCCTGCGCCGTCAGATTTCGCAGATCAGAGTCTTTCATAAAGCAGTACAAGAGCTCGCTCGCCTCGAGCTACCCGCTCTCGGCACCAGAGAATACGGGCCAGTTACGGCCCGCGCTTAACCCAAACGCTCAAATCTCCGAGATCAGGCGCTGCAGCGTGACCTCGACCTCGGCGATCCGACCCGGATCGTAGCCAACCGAGACGTCGCGCACGACTCCCCTGCGATCGATCACGAACAGCGTGGGGAGAGCAAACGCCTGGTAGGCCCGAGCCGTCATGCCATCGGGATCAGACAAGACAGGATACTGCAAGCCGAGCTCGGCAGCGTCCTCTGCAGCCTTCTGCACCGGATCCATCGTGACCGACACGACCAGGGCACCTTGGGGGCGATAGCGGTCGTGCCACGCATTGAGCGTCGGTAATAGAGCACGGCAAGCGCCGCACCACGTGGCCCAGAACTCGAGCACCACCACTTGCCCCCGCAGCGCCGTAAGCGTGGGCCCGACCTCGCCTTGCGCCACTTCGACTCGCTCGAATTCCGGTGCGCCGGCGTCTAGGAAGCCGAGCCGCAGCTGCCCTTCGAGGCCTGGGTTGGCTCCGAGTTGCACCGCGAACAAGCGATTGTCCGCTTGCCGCTGCACCATCAGGTTCGCGCGCCCCCCCGCGCCGGTCCCGGCAATCAGCCTAGACAGCTCTGCCGGATCATTGACCCGAGCCTCGTTGATACCGAGCACCACGTCACCGACCTGAAGACCATGAACGGCTGCGGGAGAGCGGCGCAGGATGCTGCTGATCACGACCCCCGGCTGATTGGGCGCTCTGCCCGCCAAAGCCACACCGAGCCAACCGGGCGACGTGCCCACTCGCTGCTCGGCGATGACGGGCAGGTCCGAGTGCCCGTCATCGGGCGGAGCTTTCGGCGCGCTAAGAGGGGTGGGCTCTGAGCTCACCGTCTTGGTCGCCGGCACCGCTGTAGCGCAGCCCGCTAGCATCCCGAAACCAACGGAAAGCCGACGCACCTTCGCCAAGCTCATAGTCGATCAGGTACCACGCAGCGTACCGCCGCGCCGAAGAAGCTGGTGCGGGAGAGACCAACCTCAACAAAATAGAGACAAAAGATCACCGCCCGCGTCCCCCGCTTTAAAAGCTGGATGACCGGGCAGTGGAGTCGGCCAGAGAGGCTAGCCGTAAGGATGTATAGAAAGAGGATAAGCTAAGGAGACGCAAACCCGGGCGGCCGAAACCGGACCACCCAGTTTAAGCAAACCTCGATAAGCAATAAGCAAAGCAGGTAAGCAAGGTAGTTGAAACCCTCCTATTGCATGGATGGTGCCAAGCCAGCTCGGGGCACCGGAAACAGGCGGCATGTGCGCCGGTAGCCGCGAGATCTTCAAAGCCGATGGAAATAACCAGGACGCTGCTGTCAGAGTGCTGCCGCATGCTCGCAAATTTTTCATATATAACTTCGGCGTAAATATTTCGGCCGCCCGTAGTGCGTTACTTCGCCAAAACATTCGTCGCACCATGACCAGGTCGTGTTAAGAGGCGCGCGGGCGCCCGTAGCTCAGCTGGATAGAGCGTCGGTCTACGGAACCGAAGGTCGAAAGTTCGAATCTTTCCGGGCGCGCAGGGGTACGGTTTTTCAGAAGTCAGGGCGTAGATAGTCCTGAGGGCCGTGGCGAACGTGCCACGGAGGGAGTGGTACTCCCCACCCCGATGCCGGAGCAAATGAGCGCAGTCTTCGATCAGGTGATGGCCCAGTGTAGCCGTGGGTGTTTCACGGGCCTCTTGCGCGTGCGCACCCGCGAGGGCAACGGCGAAATCCGGTTCCTATCTGGAATTCAAGACGGGATTCGCTTCGACTCGATGGAGGGAGACGCCGCGCTCGAGCGCCTACAGAGCGCGAGCGAGCCGGAGTTCGAGGCCATATCGAGCCTGCCTCCGATCCACCTCGATTCGACCGAGCCCGTGCCTCCGGAAGGAGGCCTCGATCGATTTCACGCCGCTCAGCTCATGCGGTACTGCGAATCGAACTCCCTGACGTGCGCGCTCGAGCTCGAAACCGGGGGCAAAGTCCTCACGGCTCGTTACAGGCTGGGTGAGTTGCTCTCGGTGGAGCCCGACTCCGAGCACACCGCAAAGTTGGCGGAGGCCAAACAGGGGACGTACCGCTTTCGGCTGCCTCGTTTCGAGCTCCCCGCCAGCGTGCAACAAACGCGTCCCGCCCCGGTGGTCGCGCCCAAAGTTGCGGCGATACCCGTCATCGCAGTGGCGCCAAGAGCCCCTTCGACCGCCGCTGTTTCCACGGTCGCCGCCAAGCCGGCGGCAGCGAGCCCTTCGTCCTCTTCCAGGCCCGTCGCGCCCGGGGCCCCGGTCAGCCCGCGCGTAGCCCCGCGGGTTGCGTCGCTACCTGTGGCGACGCCTGCGCTCCGAGCCGTGCCGACCCCGAGCTATTCGAGCGAAGGCACGCCGCCGTCGCGGACAGCTGCGGTAGCGGCGAGCACGCCCGCGGGCGTGGGAAACGCGCGGCCGCCAGCTCGCGATCTGCAGCCGGTCGCCGGGTTTTCAATGGATCCTACCCCGCTCGGTGGCGCGCGAGCGGTGCAAGCCATCCCTCCCGGGGCGCCGAAGCTCAACAGGCCTTCTCCTCTACCCCTTCCTCCGGCAGCCGGTCAGGGTGCCCCGCCTCTTCAAGGTTTGTGGTCCGAGGCTGTTTCTCCGCCGCCGCAATCGGCTCCGCTCGAGCTCGAGTCGGCACCCAGTGGGGCGCCCGGCTCGCGTCGCCCAGCGAGTGCCGTGGAGAGCGCAAAGCCTGCTGCGGCGAACCCCGGCTTGGCCTCCGCGTGGCAGCCCACGCCCTCCGCGGCTTCACACGCAGTCGAGGCAGAGGTTCCGCTGAAGACTCGCTCGGCTGCGCCGCGCGTGTGGCTGACAATCGCGCTGCTGCTCGCGATCGCGATCGCCGTCTGGCTTGCTTTCGGCCGTCCGCTTCCCTGAAAGGGATGACAGCTCGCGGGCGCCGTGATGATGTGCCCGTGTGGTCGAGGCGCCTGCCGACAGACAGCTGCGTGGCTGGCGATTAAACCTCGCTGTCACGGCGCTGGCGTTCGCCACTTACTTTTGCATGTACGCGTTCCGCAAGCCGTTTGCGGCTGCTACTTATGGCTCGGAGAGCTGGCTTGGGCTCGATCTCAAGACGTCGTTCGTCACGAGCCAAGTCCTCGGCTACACGGTGTCGAAGTTCATCGGGATCAAGTGGGTCTCCGAAGTGACACGCAGGGGCCGGCTGAGCATGATCCTCGGACTGATTGCGCTCGCGGAGGTCTCCCTCGTGGGTTTTGCGACGCTGCCGAGGGCGGGCAAGGTCCTCGCGATCTTCTGCAACGGGTTGCCGCTGGGGATGATTTGGGGGCTCGTGGTTCGCTATCTCGAGGGGCGCCGCGCGAGCGAGTGGCTGCTCGGTGGGCTGAGCTGCTCATTCATCGTGGCCAGCGGCATCGTCAAGGACGTCGGGCGTTGGCTAATGATGAGCGGTGTACCGGAGTATTGGATGCCGGCGGCCACGGGCCTGATCTTTTTCGCGCCGCTGGTGCTTGCCGCAAAGCTGCTGGATGAGATGCCCGACCCCGATCGCGCCGACGAAGCGGAACGCGAAGCGCGGCCGGCAATGAACGCCGCCGACCGGCGCGCGTTTAGCAGACGCTTCTTCCCGGGCCTGAGCTTGCTCGTTTGCGTTTACCTGGGGCTGACCGCATTTCGCGACTTCAGGGACAATTACGGGGTGGAGTTGTTCGAAGAGCTTGGTTATGCCCAGCAGCCCGCGTTGTTTAGCCGCACCGAGTTACCCGTTGCTTTGCTCGTGCTCGTGCTGCTCGGAAGCCTGAGCGGTGTTCGCGAGCGTAGGCGCGGGTTGTTGGCCATCTTTGGCATGATGACCGCGGGCTTGGTATTGATTGGAACGGCGACTGCCGCCTTGGACGCAAGATGGCTGAGCGGTCAGGCCTGGATGATCTGTGTCGGCTTGGGGGGTTATCTCGCTTATGTGCCGTTTAGCTCCTTTTTGTTCGATCGCATCATGGCGGCGACGCGCTTTGCGGGCACGGCAGTCTTCGCGGTGAACGTGGCGGATGCCGTCGGCTACTGTGGCTCCGTCGGCATGCAGCTGTACAAGGATGTCTTTGCAGCCGAGACGAGTCGACTGACATTCTTCAAGACGTTCAGTTATTGGCTCAGCGCCGCCGGCTGCTTCTTACTGCTCCTGGCAGCAGCGTACTTCTGGAAGCAGTCCCGCGACGGGGCAAGCGCGGCGCTCAACGCGAGTCGATCGATAGGTTGATCGCTCGCGCCCAGCCCTCACGCATTTTCCCCTGCCGCTCGTACCGAATCAGTAACCAGGGCCCAGATTCCTTCAAAATCGTCACGCGCTGTGCCGCGGGCAATTGCTCGATGACCTCTCCACCATCGGGCTTCGTGCGAAGCACGGCGACGCCCTTGTCCAAGGACTGACGCACGACGGCAGACCGGGGCTCTCGGGAGGGGGACCCTACTCCAGGCTCGACCGAACGCGACGCAGACGGCACCGATGGGGCGCCCACGAGGTGATAACCGCTGGCAAACGAGGCACACACCAAGCCGCCGAAGCTCACGGCGGCAATGACGCCGAGCCACATGGGGGACGGCCCAGCACTGGAAGTCATGCGTTCCAAGACACTACCAGTTTAACCTGCCGGCTTCGCTCTTGAAACGCACCCCCGATAATGTCAGCTAAGGGGGATGCCCGAGCTCTTGTCCATCCACGGGCGATGTCCGCGCTGCAGCCAGGTCCTGACGGTCCCGGCGGGGCAGCTGCAGAGCGTGTTTCGGTGTGCCCGGTGTCAATATCGAGTGCCCGGCGCCGTCTTCGTCGATGAAGCAAGGTCCTCTCCACCGCGGCTCGGCTCCGCCCGCTCGGGCCCGGTCCTCGGGCCATTCGACGAAGATACAGACGACCAACACACGCGCATGCATTTGCCCGGCTCGGGCGTTGAGGAAGAGCCCGAGGTCCCGCTCGCTGCCGTGCTGGTGGACAACGCTACGGCGAGCGCTCCGCCGCCGCCCCCCTCACCCCTCTCGCGCTTCGACGCCGAGTCAGACGACAACCAACAAACTCGTCTGCACGTGGCCGGCTCGTTCGATGCGCCCGCTCCCCCTCGGCCCGTTCCTGCCAATGGAACACTCGTGGGGATGCCAGCAGCGCAGCCGCTCACGCGCTTCGATGCATCGGGGGACGACGCTGACGACCAGGCGACTCGAGTGCACGTCGTCGACGGGCCTGCCGAAACCAGAAGCGCACCCGACAACGTCAGAGACCGGACCTTGATCGGCGTGCCGAGAACCCAGATGTTCCCGGCGCAAGGCGCTGCCCAGCTCTCGCGTTTCGACCAGGTGGTGGAGGACGGGGAGGATCAAAATACGCGCCTGCAGGTCCCCATCTCCTACGAGGTGGACGACCCAGGCGGAGCGGCAGAGCTGCGTCCGATCGTAGCACCGCGGCCGTCTTTTGCGACCTCCGACTACGGCAGCCTGAGCCCTTCACAGCGCTTTGGACGCGCCACGCTGCAGCTGAGCCGTTGGATCGAGGATTGGCTGCTGGAACGCCACGCACCGCTGCTCGTGACGTTGGCGATGCTGACGGCGATCATCGCGCCGGTACTTGACGCTCTGCTCGGCAATTCCCGACACGGAGCTACCGTGATCGCCGCCAACCTGGCGCTTTTTTTCTCGTGGACGTTGTCGTTTGCCTGGCTGGGCAAGCTGCGCAACGACGGTGGTGCCTGGGATTATCGTATCGCGTTCACGCGTATCTCCACCGGCATCCGTCTGGCGCAGGAAGACCTCGGAAGCTTTGGCGCCCTCCCGCAACCGCTGCGCTGGCGCGTGGTCGCCGATCTATCGGGTGCCGTCGGCTTGGTCGGGCTGGCGTTCGTCAGCGCCCTGACATTGACACACCTGGTGTGGGGCTGGCCCGCTGCCACTGGCGGTTTGCTGCTCTGGCGGGTCTTCACCGGCATGCTGATCGTGCTATCGTTAGTGGCGAGCCGAGAGGCAGCGAACGTACCGGCAGGGCTATCGCCCGCACCTGATGTCACGGCACCTGCGGTCGCTCTGTTCCCCGCGGTGCTCGACCTGTCCCTGCCCCTCAGTGTCCCTCCCGCTCACGCCGCGACGCCGCTGCACCACGTCTTAGAGGTCCTCTCCCAATGGCGCCCGCGTGAATGGCCCAACCAGGACAGTTACCTGGCCGTCCTAGAACGACACTTGCTGCGTCGCATGGGTTGGACCCGCATCGAGCGCGAGCATCGGCTCACGTCGCAACGCAGCGACGGAATTGCGCATGTGATCGTGGACAAGGCGCTGCTCATCGAGGTGGTACATGGGTTTGACGCAGCTACCGCGGAGCGCGTGACGGCGCGGATGCGCCTGCATGCGAAGTCGTGGCGCGGCAAACCGGCGATCATCGTCGTGTTCGACGCGAGCCGTGCGGAGCTCCTGAACGGTGCGGGCACGGCGTCGCTCGAGGCGCTCCATCGCAGTTACCCGATGCTGACGGTGCGCATGCCGTCGGCGCGCATGAGCCTGGCGTCGTGATTGGTCACCTCTCGAAAATGCAGCCACCCCCCGAAGATCTCGGCCATCTGCTATGTCGCCCTGCGCTGCCGGTCCTCACCGTAGAAACTACGGTTCCGGGCACGCCAGGGGTCCGGGGTGTCCCCGCTGTAAGAGCGGGCGACGACGCATCTGGCTCGAGCTTTTCGGGAGTTCGAATGGGAGATGTAATGAATCGTGGTGGTCAGGGGCGCGGGTCGCTGCAGATGCAGCGCACGAACTCCCGAGCAACGAACGAGGGTTGCGTAGCTTGGGTGGGATTGGCACCACCCGCGGGCTCAACCACGGTAGTGCAAGTGTTGTTGGTTTGCGTCTGACCCACCCGGACGGCGCACAGGGGGTCTTGCTCCGTGATGCATGCGGGAGTGCCCGATACACAAGTAACAATCTGTGGGCAGCGTGTGGTGCAGTTGCCGCCGTCCCCTGTCGGACACGCTACCTGGCAGGCCCGTGCTTCGCACCCCGCCGGATCCTCAAAATCACACGCCGCGGGATCGAAGCTGGTACTCGAACCGCCGCCCGCACCTCCCGATCCCGCCCCACCCGTACCCGCGCTCCCGCTTGCGCCGCCGCCCGCCGCGCCCCCCTGACCACCGATGCCGGTACCTCCGGTGCCCACGCCCGTTCCACCCGTGCCTGCGCCGCCTACTCCTGATTGACCTCCGAGACCGGAGCCGCCACCGAGCGTGGAGCCCGCCCCGCTTGCCCCGCCTTGGCCAGCACCGCCTTGGCCAGCACCGCCTTGCACGGCACCGCCTTGCCCAGCGCCGCCGCGCCCGCTCTGGCCGCCCTGGGCCCCGGCGTCATCACCCCCAGTATCGAAATCGCTGGGCTTGACGGTTCGGACGTCGTCCTCGATTTCGACCGGGGTCGCGCACGCTTGGGCGCCGACGACGAGAGCACCCACGAGCGCGCACTGCCTTACGATGATCATTAATCTTGTATCTCCGGACGAGGCGCACCGGCTGCGGTCGGCAGAGGCTGGGGGCCGAGCGCAGACTTCGGAACGCGACAAGCTCTTGAAACGCTTTGGGCCTTAGCGACGACGCTGACCGCTGATGGCCGGCTGGAATGATGCTTGGACTGTAGCACGAGGCGAAACCCCAGCCGGGAGCGTACAGGGTGGCAGCAGTTGTGCCGCTGGACGCGATTGTGGCCGGGCTCGTTATAATATCTACAACCTTCTATATATCCAAGAGTTAAGGATATGGCCGAAAGGTTTTTGAGGTGCGATGTAGTTTTTTGTGTCCGCGCGGCGTGTGGATGGCACAGTATCTGTGCCATTGACGCTGGCACAGGCGGGACCTGTGGTTCAGCGGAAACCTGCACCGCTCGGAGAGATTCGCATGAGAGTAGTGAAGAGAGTTCCGTGGGTGGCGTGCTTCGTCGCGTCGGCTTGGCTCATTCCGAGCACGCGAGCGGCGGCGCAAGACAAAGCCGGCTGGGGCGGCGAGGAGGCCGCTGAAAAGAGCGATGACGAGCCCAGCCCCGAAGCGCCCGAGGTGGCAGCAGAACCCTCGCCAGCTGCCGCCGAAAGTAACGCCGAGCCCGCGGCCCCCGATGGAACACTGGACGCACCGAATGACTCTGCCGAGCCCTCCAACACCAAGCCCGCGCCGCGAGCGCTCGGGCTGCGCTACCGAGGAATCATCATTCCGCAGGCCGTCCTCAATTGGTTCGTCGACGGCGGCGAGACAGTTTACGTCAACGCGATCGGCCCAGAGCTAGCCGTTCGCAACGACAACGTGGAGTACATTTTCTCGGCATGGGTCGCGTTCTATGGGATGAACCCGGTGGCCATCAAAGGCTCGAGCGACGCGGAAGAAGCCTGGGAAATCGTCGAGAGCGACATCAAATCCGTGTATCTCACGGTGGATTATCTCTGGCACTCGTCGCTCGCGACAGGCCTCGAGCTGAGCTACGGCGGGGGCGCCGGGATCGGGTTTTTGTTTGGAGATCTCAACCGAACACAAGCCACGTTGCCTGCGGGGTCCAGCCCCGGCGACGCCGATGCCTACGTGCCGTGCGACGGCGTGAATGCACCCAGTCGAGACTACTGCGACGACATCAATCAGCACTACGACGGCTACGGTGAGCCGAACTGGTTTCACGGCGGCACCAAGCCTGCGCTCTTTCCGTGGCTCGCCGCGCAAGCGGGTTTACGCTACCAGCCGCATGAGAAGGTCGTGATGCGTCTGGATCTCGGCCTGGGCTCGAGCGGCTTGTTCTTTGGCTTGGGCGCGGACTACGCGCTGTGAGATCGGCCGCGGAAGCTCACGATGGCCTGAAACTCCCGTCGCGTTACGAGCCGCTCTCGCGGCTCGGGCAAGGCGGGGCAGGCGAGGTGTGGGCGGTTTGCGACCGCTACACCGGGCGGCGTTACGCGCTCAAGCTGCTGTCTCGGGACGCCAGCGAGGGCGCCGCCGCGTCGCTCGTCAAGGAAGCGGTTGCGCTCTCGGGGCTCGAGGGCCTCGGGGTGCCACGCGTCATCAGCTTCGGCAAGCTGCCCGACAACTCCCGGCTGTATATGCTGCGCGAGCTGGTGGAGGGTCGCAGCCTGCAAGAGCTGATCGACGCTGGCGAAGACCCGCGCCGTTGCCTCAGCGGGCTGGCGCTCGCGGCCGAGAAGCTGACGCGAGTACATCGCGCCGGCCTGTTGCACGGTGATATGAAGCCGGCCAACATCATCGTGTCGACCGAGAGCGACGACGCCAACCTCGTCGATCTGGGCCTCGCAGAGCCCTTTCGCGATCGCGGCACGCCGGCCCGGGGCTTGACGCCGAAGTTCGCGGCGCCCGAGCTCCTCGCTGGTGGGGCGCTGACCGTGCGAGCCGAGATCCACGCCCTGGGCGTCACGCTCGGCGATATCATCGATTCCGCCGGAGCTAAGCAGGCCCTCGGCGAGCGTGAGCTCGAACAGCTCGGGCTCGTGCGCTTGCGGGCGACCGCCCGCGACCCGCAGGGCCGCTACCCGTCTGCCGATGAATTTGCAGCGGCCTTACGCGGCTCGGCGCGCCTGCGTGACTCGACCGTCTCGCTGGATGGCGCCGCGCTCTGGCCGGTCGCGGGCATCGAACCCGTCGCGGCTCGGTTGATTCGCGCCGCCATCGACGCGCCTCCCGGCAGCCTGCTCGAGGTGACGGGCCCGTCCGGAGCGGGCAAGAGCGTGCTGCTCACGCGGCTCGCCTGGTCCCTCGGCATCGAGGGGCAACCGCTGGTCTGGATCGACGACTCGTTGATCGATAACCCGACGGCGGTGCAGAGCGAGATCGAATCGCTGCCGGACGATCCGGAAGCGATGCTGATCGTGGACGACTTCGACCGCATGGATGCGGGCAACCGCGCGCTCGTGGAACGGGTCCGCGCGCGGGGCGCTCGCGTCATCGTCGCGTGCTCGACCGTGGTCTCCGGAGCCGCGTCCGTGCGCTTCGAGGTGCCGCCCCTCGGTGAGCACGTGGCAATGGAGTTGGTGCGCCGAGCCGTGCCTTCCTTGACCCCCAAGGTCGTCAAGCGGTTGCTCGATGCTTCGGGGCGTCGTCCCGGTCGGCTCAAACGGCTGATCGTACGGATCGCCGCTGCTTCCGTCGTGTCGGAGCAAGATATCGAAGAGCTCCTGGGCAGCACCGGGCGCATCTCTGTGCCTCCCGAGAGTCCCCTGGGTCAGGTGCAAGACCTGCTGGATCGCGGCCGCTTCACCGATGCCGGCGCCTTGCTCGAGAGCGGCATAGAGGGCGACCCGGTCGGCCTGGCGACGGCGCGGGCTCGGCTCGCGATCGGGCTCGGAGAGGTCCAAAAAGCGCGCGACCTGCTGGTCGCGGTGCAAGCGCTCGCCGAGGCGCGCCCCGATAGCGAGCGTGGCCGCTCATGGCGACTGTGGTTGGCGCGGGCCGAGGTCGGTTTGCGGCGCCCCGAGGCCGCGCTGAGCCTGCTGGAGGAGCTGGTGCATCTACCCGGTCCCCTGGGTGCAGAGGCCGTCGTGTATCGCGGGCTCGCGCTGTTTCACGCGGGTCAGATCGATGAAGCTGCAGCTTGCCTGACGGAAGCGCGAGAGAATGCCCGCGTCCAGGGGGCGAGCCGCGTCGAGGGTTTGGCCCTCGTCTGTCTGGGGAGAGTTCACCTGCATTCGGACGAGAACGACGCGGCCCGGCAGGCGTTCGAGCAGGCGCTGGTCGCCGCCGAGCACGCGAGCGACGCCAGCACGCTGGCCACTGCCCAATCCAACCTCGCCGTGTTGCTCCGGCGGCGCGGGGACGTGGCCGGTGCCATTCAGCACTTCGAAGCTGCCATCGATGCCGGACGCCGCTCGGGGCGGCTCAGCAGCGTGCGCCTGTCCTTGGCGAACCTGGCCAATACCGATCTGTACCTGGGGCGGCTCGAGCGCGCGCAGGCGAGCATCGACGAGCTGGAGAAGCAGCGCGCTCACCTCGGTGACCTGGGGCGGGCCCAGCTGACGGGGCTCAAGGCAGACCTCTTGGCCAACAGCGGTCAAGTCGTGAAGGCGATGGCCAGCTATCGAGAGTGCGCGGACGCTTTCCACCAGCTCGGCCAGGGAGAGGCCGCCGCCGAGGCTCGCCTGTCAGCCGTGCTGCTGACGCCTCTCGAGGACAACGCCGATCTCGAGGCGCTGTCCTTAGAGCTAGCGCTCTCCGGCGAGCAGGTCGGTGAGTCACCGACGCATCGCCCGCTGTTGTTTCTCGCTCAGGCGCGGCTGGCGCGCCTCGACAAAGACGACGTCAAGGCACGAGCGCAACTGGAGAAGGCCCTCGCCGAAGCGAAGCTCACGGAGCAGCCGGAGTGGGTGTGGCGCACGCTGGAGGCCCGCGCCGAGCTGGAGGCCGCCGACGGTCAGCTTTTGACGGCGCAGCGCGATCGCGAGGCAGCGCTGCTCGTGCTGGAGGAGATCGCGGCGCGCTTGCCCCAGGACCTGCGCGAAGTGTACTGGAACGACGAGAAACGCAAGCGGCTGCGCGCGGCGCTACCGCCTCCCAGGCACAGCTCAGATCGCGACGCGGCCATGGCTCAAACCGTGCGTTCGACCAACGCGGGTTATGCCATCACGCCGCTCTCGGATACGACTCGTACTCCGCTCGAACGGCGCTTGGCCCGCATCCTCGAGATCAACAGCGAGCTCTTGGCAGAGTTCGATCTGGAGCGACTCACGGTCAGGGTGATCGAATGCGCCCTGGAGCTGCTCAACGCAGAGCGCGGCTTCGTCTTGCTGCGCCAAGAGGACGGAAGCCTGAGCGTGCACACCTCGCGAGACCAACGCGGCGACGTCGTACGCGCTGAGTTTTCCCGCTCGATCGCGCAAAAAGTCATGGCCAGCCACAAGCCGGTCGTGAGCCTGGACGCGCTGCGCGACGCGAGCATGCAGGGTTACGCTTCGGTGCATCAGCTGATGCTGCAGGCCGTGGCCTGCGTCCCAATCCCAGGTCGACGCGGAGAGCTGATCGGAGCCCTCTACCTCGAGACCCGGCTCCAACCCGGCGGTGAGTTCGAGCGCGAGCTGCCAACCCTCGGCGCCTTCGCGGACCAGGTCGGGCTGGCGATCGAGACCGCGCGCCTCGTCACCGAGAACGTGAACCGCGCCGCGGAGCTGGCGGACTCGAACGCCAAGCTCGAGGTGGCGCAGGAACACCTGCGTGAGCTGCTCGGAGAGCGTACCCAAAAGCTGAAGCTCGCCCGGCGGCGCTTGCGCGACGCGAGAGATACGCTCTACGGTCATTTCGGCTATCAAGGCCTGGTAGGCACCAGCGCAGCGATGCGGCGCCTCTACTCGCTCATCGATCGGGTAAAGGATACCGACGTGCCGGTGCTGATCGTGGGGGAAAGCGGCACTGGCAAGGAGGTCGCCTCGCGCGCGGTACACCGCGGCTCCCAGCGCAATAAGGAGCCGTTCCTCGGCATCAACTGCGGCGCGATCCCGGAGCACTTGCTGGAGAGCGAGCTCTTCGGACACGTCCGGGGGGCCTTTACCGGCGCCGATCGCGAGCGCAAAGGGCTGATCCGCGAGGCGGGCAGCGGCACCGTGCTGCTCGACGAGATCGGGGAGATGCCGCACAAGATGCAGGCGAGCCTGCTCCGTGTTTTGCAGGAACGGAAGGTCCGACCCGTGGGCGCCACCGCGGAGCTGGACATCGACTGCCGTTTCCTGTTCGCCACCCACCGCAACCTACGTCAGATGGTGGACGAGGGCCGCTTCCGCGAGGACCTCTATTACCGCATCGTGGTGGTCGAGCTGCACATCCCTTCGCTGCGCGAGCACCTCGAGGACATTCCACCTTTGGTCGACTATTTCCTCGGACTATTTGCGGCGCGCTACAAGCGCGAGAAGAAGACGCTCACACGCGGCGCGCTCAAACGCTTGTCGAGCTATGACTGGCCCGGCAACGTGAGGCAGCTCGAGCATGTGCTGCTCAATGCTTGGGTGCTGAGCGATCAGGCAGAGATCGACGTCGAGGATCTCGATTTGCCCGAGCGACACGGCCTGGACCGCTCACGGCCTCCGAGCGCTGCTAGCGTCGAGGAAGCTGACGACGACGCCTCGGTCGAGGTCGAGCGAGCGCCGACGCTGCCGCCGAGGCAAACGCTCTCCTCCCACCTTGACGACGAACGAACGCGGATCGCGGATGCCCTGGCCGCCTGCAATTGGAACCGAGTGCGGGCCGCTGAAATGCTAGGCATGCCACGCCGAACGTTCTACCGGCGGCTCAAGCAATATCAGCTGCAATAGCCACGCGCCGAGCGGCGGTTTGCCGCTGCCTGGCTGGCCCGCGCGCTCGATTGCGCGGGAGCCCTGCATCTTGGACGCCGGCGTCCTTCAGCCCTGCGCGCGGCTGCGCAGGCGATAGATGACCTGCTTCAGCGGCGCGTCGCCGGCCATCTTGTCGCGATCGCCACGCTTGATGTTGGCGTCCACGAGCTTCTGCAGCTCGTCAGCCGCGCGGGCCGAGCCCCTGGGCGACAGGTGGTCGATGACCTTGGCCGCCGTGAAGCGCACCGCCGCATTGCTGATCGGGTCCACGCTGGCAACCAGCTGGTCTCGCACTTTCTCGTCGCCGAAGACGCCGAGCATGTAGGCCGCCTTGATCCCCACGAATTGGCTCTTGTCGTCCTGATTCGCCGACTTGGTGGCCGCGGCCATGTAACAGCTCGGCTCTTTGCCGCACGATTTGACGAGCTTCGAGGCCTCGCCGAAAACAGCTTTCTCCAGCTCCGTGCCGTATTTATCGACGGCGGCACCGACGCTTGCGACCTGCTCTGGCACCATGAGCTTGATCGCTGCCACCAGTAGCGCCGAGCGAGTGTCCTCGTCGTCCTTCACGCCAGCCGCCTCCGTCAGCAGCCAGGGCACGAGCGCGGGCTCGAAGAAAGACGTGGCCGACTCGGAGAGGACCTGGAGGGCGGGCTGCCCCGGCGGAATTACGGCATCCGGTGCCAGGCGCTCGAAGCCGGCCTTGAAGGCCTGCTCGGTTTCGCTCGACGCCGGCAGCTTGGCGAGCTCGCGTAACAGCACGGCCTGGTTGCTTTCGGTCTGGGGCTTGCCCAGAGCGCCGATCAGAGCTGGGGCGGCGGAGGCATGACCGATCGTGCCGAGCACGATCGCGGCTGTACCCACGTGGGGTGCGTCCGACGACGGCAACGGGCTGCCGGCAGCCTTGCGGGCACGCTGCGAAGCAAACTCGACGAGCGCCTTGTCCTCACCCCCGAGGAGCTGCGTGGCTCGCGCGACGGCGGGCTTGCCGAGCTTCACCAGGCTGATGACGGCGTCCGCGTGTAAATTTGCCTTGGCCGGGTCGAGCAAGACTTTGAGCAATGGGTCGACCGCGGCTGGATCGCCAATCACACCGAGCAGCTGAGCGGCAGTAGTTTGCCAGAACTGCTGGTTCCGAAACTCGGTGATCTTCTCTTTGTTCTGCTCACCTTGTTGCGGCAGCTCCAGCGGATGATCGAGGGTCTCGATGAGCTTCGGAGTCCAGCTCTTGTCAGCCATGTCGAGCATGGCCTGGTTCAGGTCACGCCAAACCGCAGCGCCTTCTTCGGTATCGGCACGCAGCTTGTTGAACGCCCCGATCAGCTCGTCGGCGGTGCCGGTCATCTTCATGTCGACTGCCGCGCGTGCCGCCCACTTGAGCTCCTCTCCGCCGCGACCCTTTTGCGCAAAATCCGCGATCGCTTTGGTCAACGCGGGTTCGGTACGCGGATCCCGCATCGCGGCGAGTAGCTTGATGAGGCGCTGCTTCGATTTGTCGTCCAGGTTATCGCCTTGCTCGACATAGGTGTTCGTGAGCGGCGTGACGATCTTGTCCACCAGCGCCTTGAGCTCGGGTGAATCACCCCCAGGACTACCCTGATTTCGGGTCACCGCATCTTCATAGAACTGGTCGAGCTGCTTGACGGCGCGCGCACGCCACGCTGCGTCGTTGAGCTTTTCCACCCAGTACTCGGGCTGACTCTCGTCCTGACACCCCACCATCGTGGCCGCGCTCAGCGCCATGGCGGGTACGGCCGCGCCGATAAAGAGAGCGCGAATCAAGGACGCAGTAGCGCGCTGGGTACGAAACATGGATTTCCTCCTGTGGAGCAACGGTCTTGGGAGACGACGGGGTTGGAGCACCTGGTCGGCGGGACCAACCAACCCTCCCCAGAAAAAACGGTAGGCCGGCTTTCCCCATCGTGTCAACGAGGCCACCCAGACTCCCTCGCCAATTCAGGAACTTAGCTCGCGAGCATTGACGCGCCGCATCAGTAAACTCGTCCCCCGCGGGTCGCCGCTGCGCAGCCCGTCTAGCAACGACCCTGTGGGATCGTCACTGCTGCGGCCGGCTCAGGCGCCCGAGCAGCGCTCGATGCAGCTCCGGATTTGCCGCCAGCAGCCCATCCTTCAAGTCGAGCGCTTCCGATCGGTAATTCAGTGGCCTGCCCAGCGTGTCGCTGACCTGGCCGCCTGCGGCGCTGACCAGCGCATCCATCGCGCAAGCGTCCCAATGCTTGCCGGCTGGGCCGAGCGCGAGATAGGCGTCCGCCCTGCCGTCGGCGACGTGCGAGCCCTTGAGACCGGCACTGCCCATGGGCACGACCTGCCGAGCTCCGATCTGGCTCAATACGCCTTTTAGCCGATCAGAGCGGCGGGATCGTGAAACGGTAATCCGCGCCGCTTCGGGTGCGACCACGTCGCTGACGTTGATCTCGATCTTTGCCCCGTCGGCTTCCTCTCGGAAGGCCCCGACGCCCAGCGCCCCGCACCAGAGAGTATCCGTGGTCGGCGCGTAAACCACGCCGAGCGTCGCGATGTCGCCTACCAAGAGCCCGATCATCACCACGAACTGGCCGTTTCTCGCCACGTACTCGCGGGTACCGTCCAGCGGATCGACAAAGAAGACGTGCGAGCGAGCTTGGTATCCGGCGTACAGCTCGGGCGCGCTCTCTTCGGCCACGATGGCCGCGTCCGGAAACTCGGACTGAAGGCGCTCGCAAATCAGCGCGTTGGCTTCGCGGTCGGCGTCAGTCACCGGATCGCCCGGGCTCTTGTAGTCCACCCGGAACTCGCTGCCGTAGACGCGCATGATGCCGCGACCGGCGTCGCGCGCGATGCGACCGAGAGCCTCCAGCTCTGCCAGGCTCACCGAGCCACCCCCAGCCGTGCCAGCTGATCTTTGACGCGCTGTACCGAGTGGGCAGGCAAATATTCGGGACCCTTCCCTGCGTCTCGCACCAGCTGATCGAGTTGAACTCGGTTACGGGGACCGATGACGGCGCTGCTCACCACCGGGTTGGAGAGGACGAAGCGCAGGGCAGCCGCACGCGGCGTGGAGACCTCTCCGCCCAGGATCGACGAGACGATCGACAGCTGCTTCAAGCGCGCCCTGAGTTGCTCCTGCGTCCAGCGGTCAGCACGGTGGTCGGTGTTGGAGAACACCTTCGCCTCCGCCCATTGACCGCACAACAGCCCGTAGGCGAGCACTGAGCGAGCGAGCACCGGTACACGCCGCGCCGATAGATCCAGGCCTTCGAGATCGGCTCCGGAAAATATGTTGTACGCTAGCTCGAGCACCTCGGCGCCGCAGGCGAGGGCCGCACGAGCGACCGCGGCGGAGCCGGCGCTCACACCCCAAGCGCCGATCATGCCCTTGGCTTTCAGCTCAATCAGCAGCTGGGCCGTGAGGTTCGACGTGACATCGCCGCTGAGCGTTTGCTCCGAGGGGTTGTGCAGCAAGAGCACGTCGATGCGAGGGCGCCGCAAGCGTTCGCCACTTTGCTGACACGCTTCCCGAACGTATTCTGCATCGAAGCGTTTGCGCGAGGGCACACTTTCGAGAGCCGTGCCCACCTTGGTCACGATGACCACGCTCGGGTCCGAGCCAAAGATCCTGCCCAGCCGCTCTTCCATGGCGCCCCGGCCATAAACGTCTGCGGTCTCGTACAGCGTGATGCCGTAGGCTCGAGCACGATGAATGACTTCGTCCTGCACGACGTCGCTGACTGGGCCGTACCCGTCACCCGCGAGGCCCCACGTCCCGAGCGCGAGCTCAGACACTTCGCTCTCACTGGTGAATGCTCGAGTTCTCATCACTTAGCTGGTCCGGAGGTCCGAGGTAGTGCCACGAATCCATCGAAGCGATAGCTAATTTTCGCCGAGCCGCTCGAGGACGGCAGCTGCGCGAGCCATTCTCGACGCGGATGCGAACTTCGTGACTGGTCGGCCAGTGCGCTGCGCACCACGGCCCCTCGCGCCCTGGCTCGGCAAAGGGCCGACTTCAGCCGGCGCAGCTGAAGCTGGTGACCCAGAGCGAGTGCCCCTCATCGCGACGCACGAAGTAAAACGCCAGCAAACGATCACCCACCCAGTGGAGAGCCCCCGGCAGCGAGCCGCCCAGCGCCGGATCGGGCGTGGTCACGTCGAAGACAGCCCCGATGGGCCCGAGCGCGGCGGAGAGCCGTTGCACGCGCACTTGGCGCCGCCACAAGGCTCCCTGGCCCCACATCAAGACGAAACTGCCATCAGGCAGCGCCGCAAGCACGGGCCCCGACAGCTCGACGTCGGCCTCTAGCAAGAGGTCGAGCGGCACGAGCTCGAGCGGCAGCTCCCCATTGGGAGCCCGTGCCAAGAGCAGCGCATTGGCGTCCATTGCATCGCCCCGACCCAGCACCGCCAGCACCGTCTGCTCAGGGCCACTCGCCAGCGCCGGGCGACCGAGCTCAGATTCCGCGGAGCCCACTTGGGCCAATGACGAGAGCGCTGCACCTGCCGCGCTGAGCAGGCCCAAGCGCAGCTGCCCGGTAGTGCGCCCGGCGCGAGTCGCGAGCGTAAACCCCAGCGGATGCGCCACCACGTCGGGCACGGAGATCAATGTGCCGACGGGTAACTCCCAGACTTTCTCCGAGCGTTGATCTAGACGGCCGATCACGAACCCGTCGTCGTTCATCCCCACCCGGAGCGGCGGCACCGTATCCAGCGCGCGACCGAAGGCGACCAAGGCGCCTTGGCGTTCCACGTGGTAAGCGATCGCTCCGCTGGCGGAGAGCGGGGTCACGCTGAAAATCTGCCGCTCTTGTTGCTGACCGAATTTACGAACGAAGCTCAGCGACTCGACGTCGATGACCCCACCCGTCCCATGCTTGTGGCTCTGCGCATAGCCGACGGCTACCGATTTGGAGCCGGGTGAGGAGACGAGCGCAGGCCGCACGTCGACCACCGCCCAGTCATCCAGCTTGACCGGGGAGTGGCGGAAGCGACACACGGGATCGGGCGGCGCAGCAGCCAGCGGTGGGGCGCTCGCCAGCAGCGGCCGCTGATGGACGACGATATCCGTCGCGCTGGGCGGCGCAGCAGGGCGCTTGGGGCCGGCGCCGAACCAGCGCACCGCAAACACCGCTCCGACTCCGAACGTGATGATCCCGAGCGCGATCCACAACCCGTGGGCCCGTAACCAAAATGGCCAACCGGACCGCTTCGGGGCGGACTGCTCGAGCAAGCCCTGGAGCCCAAACTCTGCCGCCAACGGCAAGGCGGGCCGGGACGGCGGGATCAGCCAATCCTCATTGGGCAGCAAGGGCGTCAGGTGCTCGGGACGCCCACTGCCCCGATCCGTCCCCGTGTAGAGGCCCAGGTTGAGCGGCGGGCTCGGCTCCGTCATCGCCCGAACGGCCTCTTTCAAGGCAGCTGCCGGGACTTCGGACGTGATGACCTCGCGCTCGGGGCACTCCGCGTCGGAGTACAAACCGAGCGGGGTTTCCTTCGCGAGCAGGCGCAGCCGCGGGTACTCCGAGACGGGTACCGGCGGTATGCCTGGCACGGAGGAAGGCCGCGCGGTTCGTGTCCCGGGCACCCGATGCACCGGGAACGCCACGGACAGTTCTTCCACCTGCATGGCGGGCAGCCACTCCCCCCAGCCCTCCTTCCAAACCAATGCGTAGGGCGGAACCTGACCGCTCGCCAATTGCCGGACGAGGTCCTCTTCGCTGCCCGTGTGGGGCTCCCCGTTTTCCGTCGCCCAGCGCCATAGCGCAGGGCTCACGTCAGCTTTAGAAGTCATTACGAGCACGGCTTCAAAGCAAGCCTGCGAGCAGCCTGCCCACTCTCCCAGCCAGTGTCAGAACAGAACCTGATACCGCGGCCGGCCCCCTGAGTGCACAGGTCACCGCAGGCGGTCGACCCCGTGCGGGCAGCGTAGTGGTGTGACGCATCGATGTCCATGTCACTTACTGCGCTCGCGCTGCTTCGCCGGCCAGGGCCGCGTGTGCTCTGGTCCGCTCGCCAGTATGGTGCCTGCAGATAGCGGTCATTGTCTTTCATAGCTGCTGCCGAGACGTGGCACTAGATCTTGATCTTTTGCGTTTCGGGGCTGGAGAGGAGCAGGCTCCGATCCTTCGAGCGCGATTCCCCGATTGCCGTTACGTAGACAGCAGGTTGGTCCGCCACGGGACACTCGTGCTCACAGATGCCACAGCCAATGCACAGCTCCGGCCGCATGTAAGGTTGCTTCAGCAAGACCTTCTTACCGTCCCAGCGTGTGATCTCTTCTTCGTAAGAGCCGATGGCTTTGGGGCTGGTCGGACACACCTCTTCGCATACCACACAGGGTGTCTCCATCGCCCACGGAAGGCAGCGACCCCGATCGAAAAATGCGGTGCCCAAGCGGATGGGCCCGACCTCGGCGTGTGGCGGCTTGCCGAGCTTTTTCGCGAGATCGATCTTCTGGATCGCACCCGTTGGGCAAACCTCGCTGCATAACGTGCAGTTGAGCTGGCAAAAGCCGGTTCGGAAATCCATGACCGGCGTCCACAGACCTTCGAGCCCGCCCTCCGCCAACGTGGACGGTTGCAGCACGTTCGTCGGGCACACGTTGATGCACTGATCACACTTGATGCAGCGCTCGAGAAATTCGGGCTCCGCGACGGAACCCGGCGGGCGGATCGCCTTCGCCGAATACGATTTTGCGTTTACCGCTTTGGAGAAGCGCAAGAAGGGATACGCGAGCAGCCCCGCGAGGCCCGCGAACAGCCAGCGGCGCCGCGGGACGTCGGGGGCGGCCCGCACGGTGTCCTGCAGCTTCGAAATGACGCGGCGGCCGAACAGGGTGGCCGTGCCTGCCTTGATAGAGCCCACGATGCGCTCGTGCATCGGCAGCGGTGCCAGACGAAAGGCGAGCGCGTCCTCTGGGCAATCGTCGATGCAGTTGAAGCACACGAAGCACTCGCTCTTACGCAACGCCTCTTGTGGATCGGACGCGCCCTCACAGTGGCGCATGCATAGATTGCAGTCGGTGCATTTGGTGAGGTCGCGATCGATGCGAACCAACGCGAAGCGTGACAAGGCCCCGAGGAACGCGCCGAGCGGGCACAGCACCCGACAGAAGAAGCGCGGGATGACCAGGTTCAAGCCCACGAGCGCGATCAGCAGGAACCCTACGAACCAGGCGCCCGAGAAGACGCGGGGGTGAGGGGCGCCAGGCGATGAGGCGAGCCCTTCGAGCGAGGCTGGCAACGCCGCGTCAAACGCAGGTTGGATCGTCGTGACCACCGAGCGCGTCAGTAGGCAAATCGGATCGAGCAACCCGATCTGGAGCGAGCCAAATGCGGCCAAGACCAGGAAGACCGTGAGGATGTAGTACTTGAGCTGGAAGATCGGCCTGTATGCGTTGACCTGGATGTTGTCCTTATTGCGGCGGATGTTGAACAGCCAGCCCATGAACTGATGCAAGGTGCCGTAGGGACAAATCCAACCGCAAAATGCCCGCCCCAAGATCAACGTGGGGATGAGGATCCAGAGCGACCGCCACAGCCAGCGATAGACGGTGTGGGTCGACAGGGCGGTCGCGAACGTCACGAGTGGGTCGAGCTCGAGGAAGAGCGACGCTGGATAGCCGCCGAGCCGTGAAAACCAGGTGACCCAGAGCAAGAAGATGAATAATCCGAAGAACACTGCCTGCGACAGGATCCTCCAGCTGGTGAGCCGAAAGGTCCGTGCAAACCAGGGGCTGCCGTCGCGGTTGCCTCGCGTCACCGCGGCGATGGCGCGCGGCACGTTTTGAATGACAGGCAGCTGCTTCATCCCACGCTCGTTTCCGAGAGGACGACCTTGCGCCAATCCGGTTGCCCGAGCTGGCGCGCCGCCGCTTTGGCGAAGTATGCGGGGAGCTCCTCACCCTTGCGCTCGAGCAGCTGGTCCCAACCGTACGCATCGGCAGCCAGTGAATCTCGCGACGCGACCAGGGTATGCCCGGCCTTTACATCCGAGAGGCTGCCGCCCGTAGGCCCGCTGCGAAATAACACGCGCGTCGCATCCAGGACCACGAAGGTGGGCCGCAACATCAGCGCCAGATCCGCCACGATGCCGTGGATGTCCTGGTGAAACTGGTTGCGCCGGCCTCCGAGCAGCCCGTACCAGTTCTTGGTCGTCATGGACGCGCGACACAGGTTGTGATCCTTGATGGGGGACACCCCGATCACCTTGTTTGCTCCCTCGAACGGCCCCCAAAAAAAAGGCCAACGTTCGATCCAGGTCGCACCCTCCGTACCCAAGAGCTCAAACTGCTGGGGCGTGGGCATGTACAGCCGCGCCCCGGCGCCCAGCGCCGCCGCCTGGATGCCGCTGCGTGCAAAGCAACTCTCGGGCGACTCGATCGGGTTGTCCGCGACGCGAACCTCCGAAGCCCCGGCCGCCCGCACCAGGTCGATCAACGCGACCAGCACCTCCGGATTCGTCGTCGCCCCGAGCGCCGCAGGCCGTTCGAAGGCGACGTTGGGCTTGATCACGACGACATCACCCTTCGAGATGAAGCGGCCAATTCCGCCGATGGCGTCGACCGCGGCTCGCATCATTTCCGGAATTTTGGTGCCATGAGCAACGCCCAAGTCGGCCACCGACGCCGCGTCAGGAACGGCGAACCCGCCTGCGGGCAGGCGCCGAACTCGCGCGCGCGGTTTGCCGCGTTCGCCATCCTTATCCTGCAATGAGAGCGGCCAGCCCGCAGGCGCCAAGCTGAGCCAGCCCGCCGCGGCACAGGCGGTGCCGACGCCCACGGCCTGTTTGAGCAGCGTGCGACGCTCCAGCCGTGCGTGCTCGCGTGAGCCCTCGAGATCCAACGCCGTCGGCTCCCCCTTGACTCGCTCGCGACGATCCTTTGGTCGCTCAGTACTCATGACCGTTCTCCTCCGCGGGCTTCGCCGCCTCGTCCACCTCTGCACCCGCGCCTTCAGGTGTGGCCGTATCCACGCTCGGCACGGCTCTCGCCCGCACATCGGCAGGCAACGCGGCGAGACCTGCCACCAGCCGCTCGAGCCACTCGGCCGCGACATCGGCGCTCGGCGCACCACGAACGCCCACCACCCAGCGCTCGCTCGCCAGCGCGCCCGACAACGTGCCCAAGAACTCGTCCTTGAACAGGCTGACGTCGGATCGCGTTGGCCCCGCAGGCGCCCCCAGGCTGGCAAAGCCCTCCTGATATTGCTTGGCCATGGCGCGAGCGGCCTCGGTGTCCAGAGCGGCGACCACAAAGGCCTCCAGGTCTTCCTTCGAGCTCGCCGGGCTCAACGACGCCTTGTAGACGTCCCGGGCGAAGCCAAACGAGAAGGCGTTGTTCTTGACGTACGTGACCGCCGAAGGGCTGAGCTGTAATTGATCCACGAGCAAGGAGAAGCCCCAAGGCGCCGCTTCGCCGGCCAATTGGACGCGGAACGAGTCCAACAGGCGACGCACCTCGCCCACGACCTTTGCCGATTCGTCCGAGCCTATGAAACGGACGTAATAGGGGCCGCGCGCGAGAAACCCGGCGTTGCGATCAAAGTGGTAAGTGCTGCCCTCGCTGGCGACGGACTCGATGCCGGGGGGGCGCTCGCCATTGTAAGCACCGATCGCGTTCCTCGCTTCAGCGAGGTCGTAGACCTCGATATCGACGCTGAACGGCGCCTCCCCCGAGGCCTCGCCCTCGAGGCTGACCGTGTGCAGGCTCTTCACGCCGAACGACTGAAAGAAGCCGGCGCGGCCGTTGATTTTGACGTACAGGTTTTCCGAGTCGTAGGCGCCGATCTTGCCTTCGTGAAAGCCTTCGCCGGCGAGCGCGGCGGGCAAGGGACCGCGCCCCTCGGCAGCCCCGCTCGCTGCACCGTTCTGTGCTGGGCCGCGCCGCCCGTCCCGCGTGCTGCGAGGCTCACTCGGCATGTCCAGCACGGGAGTGGCCACACCGGGGGGGGAGACCCCTCCTTCCAACGCGGCGCTCATATCAAACAGACGGGGATCGGGATGCGCCCCTTTCCATGTCACCCAACCGACGATGCCGAGCAGCAGAGCCCCCGTGCCCGCTCCCCAATAGACCTCCTCGATACGGTACGTGCGCCGGAACGAGCGGAACCCATCTTTGACGAAGATTCGCTCGTCGACGCCCCCGGGCTTGTTTTCACTCCGCTTCGTCACGACCTCGGGGCAGCATAACGCGCCTCGGCAAATTTGATCGGCCGGATTTGGGGGCGTAAGAACATCCACAGGGCGCCGAAAATGACGGGCCCGGCGCCTGGGTGCCAGGGGCCTAGGCCAGCGCTCGCTGCGCGTCCGTCGCCCAACTCACGGCCTCGAGCCAGGCGTGGGTGACGATCCGGGCGTCGAAGCGCGTGCTAATGGGCGCCTCATCATCCTCGCGAGAAACTACGTCTGCCAGGATTTTTCCGAGCACGCCGCCGTGCTCGAGCACGGCCACGCGAATCTCGTCAGCGACAGGCAGCTCGTCCAGCAGATCGGGCAGCGAGCGCTCGAACAGGGCTTCGAGCCCACTCATCAACCCGACCATGAAGGCGCCATCGGGATCTGCACCGGTCTGAGCGGCGACCAGCTCGCTCGCGCGAGCGCGGATCAGCGCCACGAGGCAGAGCTCACTCGGGCGAACGGTGGTCGACGTGAGGGCGATCACCGTGACCCACTTGGAGAACTCCCGCAGGCCGAGCAACGTCACCGCATGCGCGACGCTGGTCACGGGATTGGGCAAAGCATACGCGGCGGAGCCCAGAAACCGCAGCACGGCAAGCGTGAGCGCTGCGTCCGTCTTGACGATGCGCTCTATCTCGGCGAGCTCGACCGCAGGATCTCGCAAGCGCGAGAGCAGCCGCGTGATGGTCTTCAAGCCCTTCGGCAGCCGCTTGTGTGAGAGCACCTGCGGTCGGAACAAGAAGCGACCCTGGAAGTAGTCACACCCCGCCGTCACGCAGCGATTGAACTGCTCGGAGGTGTCAATCTTGCAGGCCACGCTCTCCCCGGCGAAGCCACGCACGAGCTGTAGCTGCTCGGCGAGCCCGTCGAGCCCCAGGCGCCGAACGTTGAATTTGAGGTAATCCGCGACCTCTAGCAGAGGCGCCGTTTCGTGGCGGAAGACGAAGCCGTCGAGAGCTACCTGGTAGCCTTCCGCTCGGCGCTGCCTCAAAGCGACGACCAACTCGCCCGCCGAATGCTCGTAGTCACGCACCTGCAGCACGACGATCGACGGCGACACGGGCAGCGGCAGAGCGCCACTGATGACGTCATGCGCGACGTTGAGGAAGACGCGCTTGTCGCTGGCGACGCGCTGGAGCCCGAGCTCGGCAAACGCGCTCAGAACGACCGAACACGTCGCGCGATCTGCATCATCGGGCTTCGCCTCTCGCCCCACGCGGCTCCGGTAGAAGAGCTCATACGCGCGCGAATGCAAAGAAGCGTCATAAATAGCCTGTCGGCCCAGGTGCACTACCTCGAGATTCGAGCCCAGCGGCACCGCCTCCGCTCTCAGCAATTCCCGGAAACCCACCCCCACCCAGAACGTCTACCCCTCCCCCCATATTTAGGCCTGCCCCGAAACCACCCCAAAGCCAAGGCGAGGAGGTCTCCTCATGGCGAAGCGTAGCGAACCGCCTCAATGACAAGGAGGCTAGCGAGGTGTACTCGATCACCCCCCTGAGCCGGGGCGCGTCATGCGCCGGGCTGAACCCGCGGCGAGCAAGCCCGCCAGGCTGCCAAAGCCCTCAGAGCCGCCCATCCACGGCGAGCGAAGCCCGCCGACCCACAAAACCCGCCGCTCCCCAAACCGAGATTGTCGGCTCGGGGAGCGTAGCCCGCAGTATCTAGTCCCTGTACTGAAAATCAGGGCGCGAGGATGGGCTTTAGATCGGTGATGCAGAAGTTAAACGCGATGGGGAGCGGCGTGGTCGCTGCCACGTCGGATGCGATCTGCCACGAGATGTTATTGAGAGCCTTGGGGTTCGGCGGCGTGCCGACGACGCGGGGCGGACCAACGGTAGTGACGACGTTGATGGTCGGCTCCGCTGGACCGATGCTGGGGTTGCCCGGCGTCCAGCACTCGAAGGTGATGTCGCTGAACAGGACGTTCTCCACGCTTCCGTCCACCAGCAGGGTCCTATCGGAGCAGTAGTTGTCCTTGGTACCGAGGCTGCCCACGGGGATGGCCTTGAACCGCAAGCGGCTCGCGGGCACACCCTTGTCAGCAGCTGCCGGGTCGTTGCCCACGAGCTTGTAGGAGAAGCCGATCACGTTGCCATAAGCCCACCCGGCCGGATCGGGTATCTGCACAGGACCGCCGGCATCGGCGCCCGCGTCTGCCACCGGTGCCGCGTTGGGATCCGTTATCACCTTCAGATTGAGGCCGAGCTCGGCGCCCCAGTACGTGCCGTAGGAGTTCGCGTCCGGCACGACCGCGGTCGTGCCGCTGAAGCAGAGCCCGCCGGCTCGATGGCTCACGGTGGCGTCCACCGTCATCTCGGCGCTTTGCGTGAGGAAGGTGTTGCCGTTGATGAGGGTGGAGCCGGTCGCGTCCACCACCGTGGCGCCTGGCAGTAGAGGGCCCGCGCCATCGGGGTCTTCCGTCGGGGCGATCACGAAAGCGGGACCTGTGTTGGCCACCGGAGCTGCACCACCCGCGCCACCCGCGCCACCCGCCGGAGCGCCCGCGGCACCCGACGAACCGCCACCAGCGCCACCGCTCGCTTGCCCCGCCGCGCCGCCGCTCGCCGTTTGCCCAGCTGCCCCGCCAACGGGGTCGCGGTCCCCGCCTTCGTCGCTCGAACAAGCCACCAGCGTGCTAGCTGCGGCAACTATCAAACCTAAGGAAAGAGTCGTCTTCATGTGAAAGTCCTTTCAGTTAAGAGTTTCCGAGTCTAGCACTTTCGGCGATCGGGCAACCCTCTAGAGGGGGATGCCGGGGAGCCTGCCAAAAGGCACCTCGTCACGCAAGCAGCGCGGAGCGTCGATCCTGGATGAAAGCAGCCAATTTTCCGAACGTCCGCGATCGCAGCGATCACGTCAGTTGATTTTCCGCGGCGCTGCACGCAAATCTAGTTCGCGACGCAACGCGCTGTCAGCCTACATTCCCTCACCCCGCCCTCACCCCCAGATCGGCACAGAGCTTAACCAATGTCAGTCCCCGTGACCCCGCCGAGCCCGTTTCGACGGGTGGATGCCCAAGCCAGCTTTCCAGAGCTCGAACGAGAGATCTTGGAGCTCTGGCAAAAGCTCGACGCGTTTCCGGAGTCGAACCGGCGGCGCCGCGAGGGCAAGCCGTTCGTGTTTTATGACGGCCCGCCCTTCGCCACGGGCACGCCGCACTACGGGCACCTGTTGACGTGCACGATCAAGGACATCGTGCCGCGCTATTGGAACATGCGTGGCCACCCCGTGGAGCGCCGCTTCGGTTGGGACTGCCACGGCCTGCCCATCGAAGCGCTCGCACAAGAGGCCCTAGGCCTGGCGGGCACGAGCCAGATCATGGCGCTCGGGGTCGACGCCTTCAACCGCCAATGCCGGCAGATGGTGCTCACGTACGTGGCGGAGTGGCGCAAGACCGTCACGCGCATGGGCCGCTGGGTGGACTTCGACAACGACTACAAGACCATGGACCCGAGCTTCATGGAGAGCGTGTGGTGGGTCTTCAAGCAGCTGTGGGACAAGGGCCGCATCTACAAGTCGTACCGCATCATGCCGTACAGCTATAAGCTGACGACCCCGCTCTCCAACTTCGAAGCCAACAACAACTATCAGCAGGTCCAGGATCCCGCCATCACCGTTGCCTTCCGCATCCGCTCCGGCGCAGAGCGGCTCGGCAGCACGGGTCCCACCTTTCTCCTCGCCTGGACGACGACGCCCTGGACCCTGCCGGCGAACCTCGCCCTGTGTGTCGGGCCCGACATCGACTACGTGTGCGCGACCGACGCGGCCAGCGGCTCGAGCTATGTGCTCGCCGAGGCGCGGCTACCCGAATATCAAAAGCAGCATCCAGGGCTTTCGGTGCAAGCCCGGCTGCGCGGCAGCGAGCTCGCCGGCATCGGCTATGAGCCCCTGCTGCCTTATTTTGACCAGCACGAGCACAGCTTCGTAGTGCTGACCGACGCCTTCGTCAGCACCGAGGACGGCACCGGCATCGTGCACATGGCGCCGGCCTTCGGCGAAGACGACTTTCGTATCTGCAACGCGCGAGGCATCGAGCTCGTCGATCCGCTCGACGCCGAGGCGCGCTTCGACTCGCGCGTCCCCGACTTCGCCGGCCAATTTTGCAAGGACGCCGACGCCGGCATCATTCGCCGGCTGAAGGCCGAGAACAAGCTGTTCGTGCAGAGCACCATCGAGCACAGCTACCCGTTCGAGGAGCGCACCAACACACCGCTCATCTACCGCGCCATCGACGCCTGGTATGTCAAGGTCGCCGACATGCGCGCCGACCTCTTGGCTGAGAATGATAGTGTACAGTGGGTGCCCGAAGCGGTCGGCTCTGCGCGCTTTGGCAACTGGCTGCGAGACGCCAAGGACTGGAACATCAGCCGCAACCGCTTCTGGGGTTCTTGCATCCCGATCTGGATCAACCAAGCTGACCCCGAGGACCGCATCTGCATCGGCTCCATCAGCGAGCTCGAAGCGCTGAGTGGCGTGAAGGTCACCGATCTGCACAAAGACGTAGTTGATCGCGTCCTGATCGAGAAGGACGGCAAGACGTACCGGCGTACCCCCGAGGTGCTGGATTGCTGGTTCGAGTCGGGCGCGATGCCGTACGCGCAGATGCACTACCCCTTCGAGAACGCCGAGCGGTTGAGCGCGATCTTCCCGGCACAGTTCATCGCCGAGGGGCTCGACCAGACGCGCGGCTGGTTTTACACGCTGCTCGTGCTCGGCACGAGCTTGTTTGGTCGAACCCCCTACGAGAACGTGATCGTCAACGGCATGATCTTGGCGGAAGACGGCCAGAAAATGTCGAAGCGCTTGAAGAACTACCCGGCGCCGGAGAAGGTGCTCGAGGACTACGGCGCGGACGCATTGCGCGCCTATCTGATCGACTCACCCGTGGTGCGCGGCGAGCCCTTGCGCTTCAGCGAACGGGGGTTGAAAGAGATCGTGCGCACCGTCGTGCTGCCGTTCTGGAACAGCCTTTCCTTCTTCACGACCTACGCCGAGGTCGACGGCTTCGACCCGCGCAATTCCTCTGCGCCCCCTCCAAAAGAGCGCCCCGACATCGACCGCTGGGTGATCTCCGTGCTGCAGAGCCTCGTCGCTGACGTCAACCGGGAGATGGAGGGCTACCGTTTGTACAACGTGGTGCCCCGGCTCGTGCATTTCATCGACGATCTGACCAATTGGTACGTGCGGCGCTCGCGCCCGCGCTTCTGGAAATCCGTCGACGACAGCGACAAATCTTGCGCCTACGCCACGCTATATGAAGTGCTGGTGACCTTCGCCAAGGTGCTCTCGCCCTTTATGCCCTTCATCACCGAGACGGTCTACCAGCGCCTGGTGCGGCCCGTTGATGCCGCCGCGCCGGCGAGCGTGCATTTCTCCGACTACCCCGCCGCCGACACCCGGCTGATTGACGCAGAGCTCGAGGCGCGCATGCGGGTCGCGCGCGAGGTGGTCGCGCTCGGCCGCAAATTGCGGGAGGAACACCGCATCCGGGTGCGCCAACCGCTGCGCCGACTGACGGTCGTGCATCGCGACGCCAAGGTTCGCGCCATGGCGCTCGCGTCGCTGGCGCTGATTGCGGACGAGCTGAACATCAAGGCGGTCAGCGCCGAAGCCGATGAGAGCTCCTTCACCAGCATCAGCGTCAAACCCAACTTCAAGACGCTGGGCAAACGCCTCGGGCCGAAGCTCAAGGCGGTCAGCGCCGAGCTCGCCAATTGGAGCTTCGCCGAGGTCGCCCGCCTGGAAGGAGGACAGCAGATCGAGGTCGCGGGCGAGGCTCTGTCTTTAGAGGACGTGCTCCTGCAGCGCGCGGCCCTGGCGGGGGCTGCCGTCGCGACCAACGGCGAGCTGACCGTCGTGCTCGACACCGCGATCGATCTCGAGCTCCGCCGCGAAGGGCTCGCGCGCGAGTTTGTCAGCGTGCTGCAAAACGCGCGCAAACAGGCGGGCCTCGAGGTTGCTGACCGCATCCGGGTCAGCTGGTCGTGCCAGGAGCCCGAGGTGCGAGCGGCCTTTGATGAGCACGCCGCGGCCATCGCCCACGAAGTCCTGGCCGTGCAGTTCGCCGAAGGCCCCACTCGGGAACAAAGCCGCCTGAACGAGCACGACGTGGGATTCGCCCTCGACAAAGTCTGACTCCCGATTTGCCGCATTTCCCGTCGCCTCGAGCGTTGACAGCTCGGATCGAGGCTGCCAGAGTCCGCCGCGGAGAGATGACCGAGTGGCCGAAGGTGCCTGATTCGAAATCAGGTGTATCCGTAAGGGTACCGTGGGTTCGACTCCCACTCTCTCCGCAAGGCCCAGTGAGAATCCCCGCGAGGGGCGACGAGTTGGGCTGAGGCTTGGAGAGGTGACCGAGTGGCCGAAGGTGCATGATTGGAAATCATGTGTATCCGAAAGGGTACCGAGGGTTCGAATCCCTCCCTCTCCGCAAAGTTTTTTGATGCCTGTTGCGCTGCGAGTGCAGACGGGGCTCGAGCCCGCCTCGAGCGTTCCGACGTCACGCGCGATGAGCGCGACGCGTGTGCCACCAATCGGCCCGACGCGCTGCGAAGTCCGTGAGGCGCGGCGCGCGCAGGTGACCGCGACGTGGCGACGAGGCCGCAAGGCTACGATGACGCGCGACGGCTGCCGAGCAACAGAGCGAGCGCGACCGAGGCACAGCACAGAGCAGTAGCGACGAGCGCTTCTCTTCAAACGAGCGCTTTGCGCCGCAGGCACGTTCGAGCCACGCCTGGCTTCCGCGTCAGCCCATGATGCGAGGGCGGCCGAGCGAGAGCGCGCCCACCTTACAGGCGGAGACCACGCACGCGCGAAGGCGCCGAACGGCGGCGAGTTGCCGCGGCCGGGAAAGCGAGCGCGGCGCTACCCCGGGCACACGAACGCGAGCTGACTTGGTGGGGACTTGGCTGGTCGCGAGGGCACCCTGGCGTCGTGGGGACGTTGTCGAGAGCTCGTCAGGATGAGTCGCGCGTCCACGAGCGTTGCGGGTGGCGTCGCTCGGTGCGCCAGATCGGTGAAACATCCGATGTTCGTGCCGCGAGTAGCCACCACGCGCGGGCCGAAAGCGCAGATCAGTTGTGGGGACACTTTAGACTTCCCGTGTGCCCATATGCTGGATTTTAACTGTGAGCCGACCTTGGGCGGAAACGCCTTTCTATGCGAATCAAAAGGGAAAAACTCGCGCGCCCGACGTTGACGGTGTGGGGGGTCGCGAACTAACTTTAGGCCCTGAGCCAACGGTTCCCTTTCGGTCCCGCGCGGCGGCGGCGTCTGCTTCAGGGACGCCTCGCAGAAGTGTGGAAGACTCTAGGTTTGATTATGAGAAGTTTGACGCGGGCCAAGATGGATACGAACGGTGGCGTGCTGGGCGCACGGGGGCGCCGGCTCTTGACGGCGCTCGTCATCGCGGCGCCGGCCGCGCTCGTCGCTGGAGCTTGCGCGGAGACGCCCTCCATCGAGGTCCCGCCAGGCGATGGCATCGACCCCGTGCTCGACCCCGATGACCCCCGCGTTCTTCGTTGCGGGGGGGATGGCATCCCGTGCGGAGATGAAGGTTGTTGCACCGAGGGCAACACATGCACCAAATTCGGGCGCTGCGTCCCGGAGAAGCCGTGCACGAGCAACGAGCAGTGCACGGCGGACAGCCAGTGCGGTGGCGGACAGTGCCTGCCTTGGGCCAACTTGCCGGCGGACCGAGCGTTCAACCTCGCGTGCCGCACGGCGGTCGATTTGCCCTCCCTGGAGCCGAAGGTCCAGTGCCAGTGGCCCAACAAGAACGCCAATGGCGTCGAGATACCGCCGGGAGAGCTCCCCACCTCGGTGCAGGTGATTGGGACGCCGATGGTGGTCGACTTCGATTTCGATAACGACCCCACGACGATGCACCCCTCGATTGTGTTCGTGAGCTACGACACCGCCGGTAACTTCTCGCAACAGACGGGTGTTCTGCGCGTCATCAACGGTGATGACTGCAAGCTACAAGCCACGATCCAGGGACAATTCTTCTTCACGCCCGAGGTGCCGCCGGCGCTCGGCGACGTCAATGGTGACGGCAGGCCCGACATTGTCGCGGCAGACGAGCAGTTGTTCGGCGCGGCGCCAAAGTCGGGCGTGGCCGTGTTCGAAGCCATCGGGGACGGCACCACTGATTTTAAACCGATGAGGAACGGCCGAGTGGACTCGGCCGGCACGGGCATCATCAAGGGCTTCGCGCTGCACGACGTCGATGGCGATGACTTGCCGGAAATCTTCACCGACAAGACCATGCTGCACTTCGACAAGGCGCTGGATTCTCTGGTGGACGTCACGGCCATACAGCCCCCCGGCGGGGACCCGGGGCAACTGACCGGGCGTGAGCCGCCCATGGTCGTCGACCTGGACGGTGACACGCAGGCTGAAGTGATCACGCCTCAGGGCATCTTTTCGTGGAACATCGCGGCGGAGGAGCCGACCTTCATCGACAAGTCTCGGGGCGCAGGCAATGAGCCCCTGTTTGACCCAGACGACAAGGTCAATGGCGCCTTCATGGCCATGGGTAACCTGGCCAACTGGAATACGGGCTTGCCCGGTGGGGCTGACTCGGCCGAGTTGGTCGTGATCGGGCACGCCGGCGAGGTTTGGGTGAAGCTGGTCGACGGTACCCTAAAAATTAGCCTCGATGCGAAGGGCGGCGCGGGCGGCCCGCCCGTGATTGCCGACTTCGACGGGGATGGGCGGATGGAGTTCGCGACGGGCGGCAACGACAAGCTGACGGTCTTCGACCTGGACTGCACCCCCAGCTTTTATAACGAGCGCTTCTGCGGGAATGGCCGCGGAAAAATTGCAGCCAACGGCGTGCTCTGGCAAGGCGTTACGCAAGGCGCGACCAGCGGCGTCGCCGTGTTCGACTTTGACGGCGACACCCGCGCCGAGGTCGTTTACGCGGACCAATGCTTCATGCGCGTCTATGACGGCATCACCGGGGATGTGTTGTTCAGCACGCCGCGCTCCTCCACGACGCAGTGGGAGTACCCGGTGGTCGCAGACGTGGACGGGGATACATTCAGCGAGCTCGTGACCGCCTCGAACGACAACGACGATACGCTCGGTTGTCCCGCGACCGACCCCCTAAATTCAAAGGTCGCGTTCGAGCCCTCCCACGGCATCACGGTGTGGAAAGAGGCCAACGACCGCTGGATGGGCTCGCGCCCGATCTGGAATCAACACAACTATTTCGTGACCAACGTGAATGACGACGGCACGATCCCCTCGATGAGCGAGGTGAAGAGCCAGTGGGACACGACGCGCGGCGGGCAGAATACGTTCCGCCAAAATGTTCAGGGGGCCACCGGTGCCTCCCTGAGCCTGGCTGACGTCACGACGGCCGGCGTGCCCGCGTTCGAGTGCCTCCGCAATCAGGACCTCGCCACCGTCACCGTCGATCTGTGCAACCGCGGCAACACCCCGCTGCGCAGAGAGAGCGCCGAGGTCACGCTGGTCGACCCAGCCCGCCCGACGACGGTGTTGTGCTCGCAGAAGAACAGCAACGTCATCGACAAGGGCCGCTGCGAGCAAGTGACCTGCCCCGTGCCAGTCACACGCGGCGCCGCTCCCTTCGACATCCAGATCATGGGAGACGCGCTAGGCCGGGTCAACGAGTGCTCGGAGAACAACAACTCTTCGCTGATCTCTCGCGTCTCCTGCATCCGCGACGACCTGCAGTAACAGGCTGAGCTCGGCGGCGGCTGCCTGGGCCGCCGCACGGGGCCAGTGAGCACCAAACGGTGTGCAGCGCTCAGCGGCGTTCGGCGCGAGCCGCGAGCTGCGATTGGACGCGCTCGAGTAAGCTCTTGGTGCGTTGGATGCCAGCGGCTTCGCTCAAGCGTTGGCCGTCGTAGTCGATGCCGACATACCCGTGATAGCCGGCGTCCGTCACGATCTTCAGCATCAACGCGTAGTTGATGCTCGACTCCTCGCCGCGTTCGTCAAAGTCGTAGGACTTGGCGCTGACGCTGCGGGCGAAGGGCATGAGCTCGCGCACGCCCGTGTAGCGGTCGTATTGCTTGCCGCCGCCGAGGTCGAAGTTCCCGAAATCCGGCAAGCTACCGCAGCGCGGGTGCTTCACCGCGTGGATCACCTCCACGAGCCAGCTGCCTCGGGCGGATAACCCTGCGTGGTTCTCGACCAGCACGTCGATGCCGAACGGCTCGCTAAATTCGCACAGCCGGCGCAAACCTTCAGATACCCAGCTCACCTGGTCGTCCTCCCCGCCCCGGCTGGCCATGTCGACACGGATCGCGTGGCAGCCGAGGAAGGCGGCCGCTTCGACCCATTTTTTGTGAGCCTCCATGGCTCGCTGCCGGGCCTTCGGCTCCGGCGCGCCGAAATCACCCTCCCCCTCGACGAGAATGAGCAAGCTGCACACTCCCTCGCCTGCGGCTCGCCGCTTGAGCTCGCCGAGGTACGGCATGTCCGCCGCTCTCCCTTTGTAGAATTGCGCGCCGTACTCGATGGCGTCGATTCCGAAACCGTTCGCCACACGCGCGAAGTCGAGCGGGTCTAGCCGGGACGCGGCGAGCTCCTTATGCAAGGACGACTGCGACAAGGAGATCTTGAAGGGCTTGGTGTCCTTCGGAGCGTCGCGGGAAGGTGCGGCAAAGGCTGGAGGCACGGCGACGTAACTGCCGGCCGCCCCAAGGGCCGCTCCAAATGCCAGCGACGTGCCGCGTAGAAACGCTCGACGCGAGCACTGGTTTGCGGACAAAAGCCCTGCTTTCGAGCCAGCCCGCCCGGCGGCGCCGAGCTCTCGGGAACAATTGTCGCGCGTGCTCGGTTCACAAGGCCCAGAAGCCCCGCCGACATACCGACCGTCACTCATGTGTACGCACCTATGGCCGATGATCCACTTTCAGCTATACCCCAGACTACCGGAAAGGAGCGACTCGGCGTTATCCAACCGTCGGGGAGATCACGTCTTGGGACTCGAGCGTCCTCGAGGCGCCTACCGCTGCACGATGACTATGCATGACCCGCGATTAACGGCGTTAACATTGCCCTTTACCGCTCGTGCCATCGGCGCTAAAAATCGAGGTCTTCTTCAGGGCTGCTCTGGAGGCGGTCGTACTGGGGGCGGTTTGATCGGCACGACCACGTCAAGACGAACGAAGGCGAGGCGGCGATGAGCTGCGGGCAATTGAGCTGCAAGCCACTGAGCTGCAGGCGACTGAGCTGTGGGCGACTGAGCTGTGGGCGACTGAGCTACGCGCGACAAGGGCAGGAAACAAAGGGCGGGGCCGTCGCCCCGCGGGGCGCACGCGCATGAGCGCCCGGTCAAAGGGGCGCGGGCCGCTGCGGGAGGGCGGCGGCGCGGTCGCCATGATGCAGCGCCTCCTGGATGCGTTTTGGATCTTCTCCGCTCATTACGTGGCGTACCTGCTGTACCCGTCGATCACGAGGCAGGTATTTCGATCGACGGCCAAGTACATCCAGCAGGAGTGGACCACCCAAGACACGCTCGCGTCGGTGACGGCCATCGTCACGTTTCAGGTGGTGGCCGAGGCCCACGGTTTGTACCGCTCCTGGCAGGGTGTCCCCCTGCGGCGAGAGATCGTCACGACGCTCGTGGCGTGGGTGTTTTCCATCCCCGTGCTGTTGTTTCTGGCCTTCATCACCAAGACATCCGAGGGGTACTCGCGTTCGATCGCCTTGGTCTGGTTCTTCGGTGCCGCCGGCACCCTCACCGTGTGGCGGGTGGCCATGCGGGGCCTGCTCTACGAGATCCGAAAGCGCGGCGGCAATACCCGCAGCGTCGCCATTGCCGGGGCCACGGAAATCGCGCTCAGCCTCGCCAAGACCATCAGTGAAGAGCCGTATTCGGGTATGCGCTTGGCGGGGTTTTACGATGATCGGAACTCCGATCGGCGCATCGCCGTGCCCGACGAATACGGGGGGGTGATCGGCGACCTGAACCAACTCGTAGCGGACGCGCGCGAGGGCAAAATAGACATCGTCTACATCAGCCTGCCGCTGCGGGCCGAGTCACGCATCAACGCCCTGGTGCGCAAGCTGGGGGACACGACGGTCAGCGCCTACGTCATCGCCGACTTCTTCGTGTTCGATCTACTGCACGCGCAGTGGACGAACGTGGGAGACATCCCCGCCGTCAGCATCCTGGACACGCCGTTCCACGGCCTGGGCGGCTGGGTCAAGCGTCTGGAGGACATCGTCGTCGGCTCCATGATACTGCTCTTGATCGCGCTGCCGATGCTGGCGGTGTCCATCGGCATCAAGTTGACGTCTCCGGGTCCGGTGTTCTTTCGTCAGAAGCGCTACGGGTTGAACGGCAAGGAGATCCGCGTCCTCAAATTTCGCACCATGAAGGTCATGGAGGACGGACCGAGCGTCAAACAAGCCACCAAAGACGATCCGCGAGTGACGCCTTTCGGCAAGCTGCTACGGCGCACGTCTGTGGATGAGCTCCCGCAGTTCTTACAGGTATTGACCGGCGAGATGTCGATCGTCGGCCCACGCCCGCACGCGGTCGCCCACAATGAGCTGTATCGCTCGAAGATCCAGGGCTACATGCTGCGTCACAAGGTGAAGCCCGGCATCACCGGTTGGGCTCAGGTCAACGGTTGGCGGGGTGAGACGGACACGTACGAGAAGATGCAGAAGCGCGTCGACCACGACCTCGACTACATCCGCAACTGGAACCTGCTGCTGGACATCCGCATCATCTGGATGACGATCTTCGGCTCGAAGACGAGTGAAAACGCCTACTGAGGCGCTCGTTCTTCATTCACCGAGCGTGCCGAGTCACCTGCCGGTGCCGGCGTCAGGGCCTGAAATGGTGACCGCCGCCGCGGGCGCCTTCAGGCGCGTATTTTCCGTGGGCTGGTTGGGCTTGCCGGAGGGCTGAGCCTTGCCAGGCGGAGACGCTCGGCTCGGATCGCCCGCTGCGGTACCGCTGACGGCAGCCGCGCTAGCGGGGGTGCTCGTGATCGGCGGCGGCTCCTTCGACGGAGGCTTGCGGTTGCCCAAATTCTTGATCGTGTCCGGCAACAGCACTGCGAGCAGGATGATACCGAGCCCGACGAGCACGGCCAGCCACTTGGCGACGACGCTGCGCCGATCACCCTTGCCGCCCAGCTCGATGGTGCGCGAAACCTCGCTGCCAGGAAGCTCCTCGCGAGTCTGACGCGGGCGCGTCGGCAAGAGATTGGAGCTCTCGCCGGCCTCCGCCTCGCGAGCCATGCGCGCCGCGTCGAGGAAGCTCAGGCGTTGCACGTCCAATTCGTGCCCCATCGCCTCCTTTACCCAGGTCTTGACCTCACTCGGTGAGCCCAGCAAATCTTCGGCGGCCGCCACTTTGCGCAGATGTACGAGCATCTCCTCAGCCGTCTGATAGCGCTTGGAGGGCGAGCGCTGCAGCGCCTTGAAGCAGATGGCGTCGAGGCTCTCCGGGGAGCGGCCGAAGCGACTCGCTGGCGGAATGGGTTTGGTCAGCACGTTCTCGAGCGTGGCCTCGATGTCGCTACCTTCGAAGAGCGCAGCGCCGCTCAGGGCATTCCACAGGATGACGCCGACGGAGAAGAGATCCGAACGGCGGTCGCCTGGGCCACCGCTGACTCGCTCCGGCGCGGTGAACGCCGGCTTGCCGCGGCTGGTTTCCTCGGCGTCCCCTGTCAAGCGACGCACATAGGCGACGCCAAAGTCGGAGAGGCGCGCGATGCCGTCTAGACCCACCATGATGTTGTGCGGAGAGACGTCGTGATGGATGACGTCGAGCCCGATGCCGTCGTCGTCCGCCAGCGTGTGTGCGGCGTGTAACCCCGCCAGCGTATCCAGGATGATCGAGACGGCCGCCGAGGTGGAGGAGCGGTTGCTGGCGGACTTGAGCAAATCCGCCAAGCTGCAGCCGGTCACGTAGTCCATGACGAGGTACGGCTGGCCCTCGTGAGACCCCACGTCCACCACGCTGACGATGTTTGGGTGATCGACGCGAGAGGCGATGCGTGCCTCCTTGAGCAGCATCTGCGTGGCTTCATCGCTGCGGCTCAAATGCGAGCGCAGCACCTTGATCGCGAACAAGCGCCGGAAACCGCCGTCGCCGGTGATGCGCGCCAGGTACACGGTACCCATCCCGCCGCGACCGAGCCTGGAGAGAACTTCGTAACGGCCGAGCTTCGGCCCGCCGCGCACCGGCTGACTCGTTGGTCCGCCGGTGTACCGCTGCTGTAAGCCGGGCAGCACCGAGGTCGACGAGGGCGGCGAATCACTCGCCGGCACGATCGGCGCGCGATCATTGGCGACCGAGGACGCAGCGGGCGAGGACCCAGCAGCCGAGGACCCAGCAGCCGAGGACCCAGCAGCCGAGGACCCAGCAGCCGAGGACCCAGCGCGCGATGACGCAGCGGGCGATGACGCAGCGGGCGAGGACTCGTAGGCGCGCGTCGAGGGCGGGATGATGCCGGACTCGCCCTCGCGCGCATCACCGTAGCCAACGCCTCCGGGTGCGTCAGCGTCAGCGCTGACGAGACCGCGCGATATCAAGAAGTCGACTTGCCGGAGCACTTCGACGGCGTCGCGGCCGCTGTCGTCGATGATTTCGAAAATCGCTCGCCGGCCGTCTACCAGCTGCACGACGGCCATCTGGTCTTCCGTCATGTTGGCAGACGCTGCGGAGAAGTTTTGCAGATCCAGCACGAGCACCGTGCCGAGCGGCGGTAGCTTCTCGACCAGCGCTTTCCATTCGACGCTGCGCTGGCTGCGCCGGCGCAGCAGCGTACGCACCGGCTGCGTGATGACGCGGGAACGCGTCACGGGCATCGACTTGATCTCGAAGGAGCCATCCGTGAGGCCCAGCAACCGGAATACGGCCGGCTCGCCCACGAACGAACCGATCTTCGCGTCCAGCAGTTGGCCGTTTTCAAACCAGACCGTAGCCGAGCCGAAGTCGGTCTTGAGGCGCAGCTCCCCCGTGTTGTTGTTTGCCTGCATCGTCTCGAGCAGGTCGGAAATCGAGACCAGGGAAAGTCGGCCTGCGAATGCGGAAGGGCTGGCCACGGGTGTTATCGGGCTCCTGAAACGACCGAACGGCGCCCATTCCGGCCAATGGCCGGTTCGCTATCCGAAGGACTACGTCGAAAGATTTGGCAGCGGGCAAAGACGACCTTCGGGAGACAAACGTTAACCGGGGTTCGGTAGGCTTTGGTCGGCGGCGGCGACAATCGTTCGAGAGTGCCTGACATTTTCGGAGGATACTCATGCCCGAAAATCCCCGACCCGCCAAGCGCTGACCGCACATTCAAACATCGGCCAACCGACCTTTAGCCCTACTTAACTCCGGCATATGATCTGCCGATCTGCACCTAGCTTGCTGCCAATGGAGGGAACCGTTAGTCTCGTGCGCATCGTGCAAGGCTGGGCAGTTTCGAGTCCGCCTTTGCCAATTTCTCTGGCCGCGTCTGGCCTCGGTGGAGCCTGCTTGGGCCGGCGGTCATTCGACGGCGATGCCCGACGAGACGCGAGCGTGTTACCGAGCTCCGAAGTATCATTGTGCGCCGTATGTTCGGGCGCCTACGATCGGAGCGCCGTATGTTTGACCGCCGCTGTTCTGGGCGATGATGTTCATTGCTCACCCCGATTGACCTTGTCCGAGACCTCCCTGCCCGACTGATGACCAGTAGCAAACACTCAAGCCGTCCCGACGACGGATCCGAAACCCTCGAACGCCGCCTGGACATCGTGGTGACCCAGGGCACCGCTAGCCCGGGCGGTTCGTTTTTGCTCGTCGTGGCGGGCGAGAGCGCCGGCAAGCTCTTCCCGCTGAACAAGCCCGAGCTCGTCATCGGGAGATCTCCCAACGCCGACATTCGAATCAACGAGAAGGCGGTCTCCCACAACCACGCGCGCCTCTCGATGGACAACGGCGTCTGCACCTTGCGCGACCTGGAGTCGACCAACGGCACGTTCGTCAACAACGAGCTCATCGCGGGCTCGGTTCGGCTGCGCGGCGGCGATGCGGTGGGCGTCGGTTCTACGACCTTCACGTATCTCGCGGGCGCAGAGACGACCAGCGACCAGACCATCCAGCTGCGTGGTCAGAGCCAAGCTCCGCCGGGCAACAATTTCATCGACGCGATGCGAGCGCAGCCGTCGTTGCCGCCCACGTATCCACATGCGCAGGCGCAGGCCGTCCCTCTGGCGCGTCATGCCGAAGACGAGAGCATCTCGCTCACCGACGTGCTCAGGAAGGTGCATGCCTACTGGGTCTACACCAAGCGTTACGGTTGGCTGGTCTTGACCTGCACCTGCTTCGGCATTGGCGCCGGCATCTTGCAGACCCGCATGAGCCCTCCACCAGGCTCAGCCTGGTTCGAGATGACGCTGATTTCCCAGGGCAGCAGCAACCCGATGAATCGCGATGGTGAGAGCGCGCAGTTCTTCGTCTCGGCGGAGAGCGCGTTCCGCAGCTTGCCGTTGATTAAGAAGACGATGCAGGAGCTCGGGGTCCCGAACCTCAGCGACACGGCAGCCTCCTATATCCAGTCCGAGCTCACGTTTGAGCGGCAGGGCTTTCAGACGCAGCTCTGGCGCGGGGAGTATCGCGACGTTACCGCGGTGCGCGCGGGCGAGTTTTTGAGGAAGCACCTCGACGTGTATCTCGAAACCGAGATCGACAAGACGTTGAAGGTGATCCGAACCAGCACTGAGTTCTTGGGCAACCAACTGGTGGACGCCCGCAAGGAGTTGAAGGCGTCGGAGGCCAAGCTGCTGCAGTTCCGGGACGAACACCCCGAGGCCATTCCGAAGGACGCGGTGTTACCGAACCCGCTCAAAGCCACCATTGCCGTGGCCACGACGGTCGCCGGGCAGCTCGCCCAGACGAACGCGGAGATCGCCACGATCAAGGGCCAGCTGAGCCGCGGGACGTCGCTGGTTCGTGGGCAGCTCGAGAAGTCGAAGCGCTTCGAAGATCAGGCCCTGGCGGCGCGCGGGAAGATCGCTGAGGCCAAGTCTCGCGGCCTTACCGATCAACACCCGGACGTGCAGCGCCTCAAGATCGAGGAAGCCAACTACCAGCGCCTGGCAGCGCAGACGGCTCAGCAGGAAGCGTCCGAGGTAGAGCGCCAGGTGGACGCGGAGAGCCTGGCGTTGAAGGAGAAGCTCACCACGCTGCAAGCCCAGCAGGCGCGCCTGCAACAGCAACTCGGCCAAGCCAACAAGAAGGTCGACGACGCACGGATTGAAAGCCTGCCTGAGCTTCAGGCGCGTTATCAGGACTTGAGCCGAGACTACGAAGCCAAAAAGAAGAAGCACGACACTTTGTTTGCCGATCTCGAGGCAAAGAAGCTCCAACTCGAGATGGAGCGCGCTTCTGGTCGCGCTCACTACGACATCATCACCCCGCCCACGGCGGAGGAACCCTCGATGACCGGCACGATGATCAAGCGCGCGGGCCTGGGCGGGTTCGTGGGCCTGGTCTTGGCGCTGTTTGCTGCCGCCGTTCTGGAGCTACGTCAGCGCATCATCGCGCGTCGGCGCTGGTAATTGGCGCTGGGGATAGAGCGCTGGGGATAGAGCGCGCTGCGTCGGCGCGCCCAGGAGTCCAAGCGTAGCTGAGGGGCGCCCTCTGGGACGCGCTTTGGCTAGCGCGCCGTGGGAGCGGCAGGAGCAGCAGCGGGCTCGAGCCGGGAGACGACGCTCTTCAGGCTCTCCTGCCAGCTCACGAGGGCTCCTATCCGTTCCTCGGTGCGCGACAGGTCGAGCACGCTGTAGCTCGGACGAACCGCTGGGCTCGGATATTCGGAGGACTGGCACGGGTGCACCTCGCACTGGAGGCCTGCCTCGGCCACCGCGGCGCGGGCGAGCTCGAACCAGGTGCACTGCCCTGCGTCGCTCAAGTGAAACGTCCCGAGCGCGCCGGCGGAGAGCAGCTCGAGTGAGGCACGTGCCAGCTGCTCGGCGCTGCTCGGCCGACCCAGCTGATCATTGACCACGCGCAGCGTAGGCCGCTGACGCGCCAAACCCACGATGGTGCGCACGAAGTTTTTGCCCCAAGGCGCATACACCCAGCTCGTCCGGAGCAGCAGATGGTCACCCCCTGCTTGCTCGACGAGACGCTCACCCAGCGCCTTGCTACGACCATAGGCGTTAATGGGAGCCCGTGGCTCATCGACGGCGTACGGCTCGCTGGCATGCCCGGAGAAGACGTAGTCGGTGCTATAGTGCACGAGCAGCGCGCCGATGCTTCTACAACGCTCGGCGAGCTCACCCACGGCGTTGCCATTGACCAACGTGGCCTCGGCCTCGTGAGCCTCGGCGCTATCGACGTTGGTCCAGCCCGCGCAATTGATGACCGTGCCGGTGCCTTGCGCGATGCCCGTGCGGAGGGAGGCAACGCTGCCGAGATCGACTCGGGCCCGGTTCGCGAGCTCATGGCGCAGGCCCCCCTGCTCCAGCGCCAGCGCCACGGCTCGCCCCAACATGCCGGAGGCACCGAGCACGAGAACCGGCTCACGCAGCATGACGCCTCGAGCTCACCCGCCGAAGCGCGGCAAACGCTCCCGCGGCACATCGGCGAGGCGCAGCCCGGCCATGTCTTTCTTCGAGAGGGTGGGCGACGTGACGGGCCATGGGATGGCCAGCGACGGGTCGTCAAAGGCAATGGTCAGCTCAGCCTCCGGGCGATATGCCTCGGTGCACTTGTAAGCGAAGATCGCCTCGTCGCTCGTCACGCAAAACCCATGCGCGTAACCCGCGGGCACGAACAGCTGGCGTTTGTTGCTCTCGGAGAGGGTGGCCGCATAGAAGCGCCCGAAGGTGGGTGAACCCACCCGCACGTCCACGGCCACGTCGTACACCTCGCCCGTGACCACGTACACGAGCTTGCCCTGCCCGTGCGGATGCTGCAGGTGCAACCCGCGCAGCGTACCGCGGCGGGACTTACTCAGATTGTCCTGCACAAACCCTGCCCCGAGCTTATCGGTGTAGCGCTCGGCGGACCACGTCTCCAAGAAGTAGCCCCGCTCGTCCCCAAACACCTTGGGCTCGATGAGCAACACGCCGGGGAGATCTGTCTGGCTGATCAACATCTGAATTACGGCCGTTGTATCAGCCCTCCTTGACGACATTCAAAAGGTATTGGCCGTACGCAGTTTTGCTGAGGACGGAACCGAGCTCCCCAAGCTGTGTGGCCGAGATCCAGCCTTGCCGATAGGCAACCTCTTCGGGGCTGGCCACCTGCAGACCTTGACGCATCTCGATGGTCTGGATGAAATTGGCGGCCTGCAGCAGCGCCTCGTGCGTGCCCGTGTCGAGCCAGGCGACGCCGCGGCCCAGGATTTCCACTTTGAGGCGCTGCTTTTCGAGATACAGGCGGTTCAAATCCGAGATTTCGAGCTCACCCCGCACGGACGGCTTAAGGCTGCGTGCCAGCTCCACCACCTCGGCGTCGTACATGTACAAGCCGGTGAGCGCGTAGTTGGAGCGCGGGCGCTCTGGCTTTTCTTCGATGCTGATGGCCTTGCCGGAGGCGTTGAACTCGACCACGCCGTAGGCCTTGGGGTTCTCCACGCGGTAGGCAAACACCGTTGCGCCCTCGGTCTGCATGGCGGCCTTCTGCAGGAGCCCGCTCATGCCGTGGCCATAAAACAGGTTGTCACCGAGCACGAGCGCGCACGAGTCCCCAGCGATGAAGCGCTCCCCAATCAGGAACGCCTGAGCCAGGCCGTCCGGGCTGGGCTGCGCGGCGTATTGAATGTCGAGGCCCCAGCGCTTGCCGTCCTCGAGCAGCCGCTTGAACTGCGGTTGATCCTCCGGCGTGGTGATCACCAGCAGCTCACGGATGCCTCCGAGCATCAGCGTGGTGAGCGGATAATAAATCATCGGCTTGTCATAGATGGGCATGAGCTGCTTGCTCACGGCCCGCGTGAGCGGGTGCAGCCGAGTGCCGGAGCCGCCCGCCAAGATGATGCCTTTTTTGATCATGATCGATCCTCTCGCTCCCTCAGTGCTCGACGGCCATTGATGGGCCTAGGCACCTCAGCGATCTGCATAGTTTTGCTCGAGCCACTTTCGGTACTCACCGGACCGAACGCGTTTCACCCACTCGGAAGACTCAATATACCAACGCACCGTCTTGGCGAGGCCAGTATCGAACGTCTCACGCGGTGACCAACCGAGCTCTCGCCCGATCTTGCTCGCGTCGATCGCGTAGCGGTGGTCGTGACCTGGGCGGTCTTGCACGTAGGTGATGAGCCCCAGGATCTCGGATTCAGGCGCTCGCGTCTGCTCGGCCACGGCGCGGCACAGCTGGCGCACCACGTCGATGTTCTTGACCTCGTTGTGGCCGCCGATGTTGTAGGTCTGGCCGTCTTTACCGGCCTCGATCACGCGCCAGATAGCCTCGCAGTGGTCCGTGACATAGAGCCAATCCCGAATGTTGTCGCCTTTGCCGTAGACCGGCAAGGGCTTCCGCTCGAGACAGTTCAAGATCATGAGAGGAATGAGCTTCTCAGGAAACTGATACGGACCGTAATTGTTCGAGCAGTTCGTGATCCGAGCCCGCAGCCCGTACGTGCGCTCGTACGCGCGGACCAGGTGATCACTCGCCGCCTTGCTGGAGGAATACGGGCTCGACGGGTCGTAGCGCGAGTCTTCTGTGAACAGGCCGTCGGCGCCGAGCGAGCCATAGACCTCGTCCGTGCTCACGTGGTGAAATAGCCCGGCTTTCGTCTTCCACTGCTGCCGACAAGCCTCCAGCAGCTCAAAGGTACCGTTGATGTTGGTGCGCACGAACTCCCCCGGACCGAGGATGCTGCGATCGACGTGGCTTTCTGCGGCAAAATGCACGACGAGGTCGACCTGGTGCCGAGCAAAGAGCCCAGCCACCTGGGCGGCGTCAGCGATGTCGACTTTCTCGAGCTGATAGTTGGGCAGCGCCGCCACGTCCTCCAGGCTGAGCAGGTTCGCCGCGTAAGTCAGCTTGTCCACGTTGACGAACTGGTGTTCCGGGTGACGTGGCACGAGCAGCTTGAGGAAGTTTGAACCGATGAAGCCGGCTCCTCCAGTGACGAAAATCTTCAATTGTCGGACCCTTCACAAGGCAGGCAAGTAGGCCCGCACGGCTTTTTCTAAATCGCGGTAAGACTGGATGCGCGCGAAGGCCTCGGCCGGCAAGCGCACGCGTAGCGCCTGCTCCACCTCCATCATCAGCTTGAGGTGACCCAGCGAGTCCCAACGCTTGACGGAGCCAATGGCGAGGTGCAAAACCTCAGAGCCCGGAGCGAGCCCGAAAGCCGCGCGGAAGGTCTGCGCCAGCTTTTCACCCACCTGATCGTTGGGTGACGGTGCCGCGGCCACCGGAGCGCTCACAAGGGCGACCGGCGCGCTGGGCGCCGCCAGCGTCGGGGGCCGCAAGAACTCGATTCTCCCCCGTATTTTGGGTGCCGACAAGTCCAAGAAACAACCGTTATCGATCAGCTCCGGCGATGGCTCGAAGCCGAGCTGAGTCGCGATGACCCCGAGCTGGGCTGAGCTGAGCGGGCCCCGCGCGGCGGCCGGGGTGTACAGCGCGATGCTGCGCAGCGGAGTACCCATGACCCGATCGCTGAGCTCGCGCACCGCGCCGAGCGACGCGCCGAGCGACGCGCCACCGCCCGCTAGCGAGCTCGGAAATGTTGCGCCCCCCGCGGCCGTGGAGCTCGAGCCCGCCAGCAAACACAATGTTCCTGTCTGCGCTCCCAACATCTCGGGCAGCAAGGCCAGGCTCAACGCCAGGAACCCGCCCGCGCCGGCGGCGATGTCGGTAGCGAGCTGCCCCGGGTCAAGGCCTTCGGCTCCGGCGGGCGGTGCCGCCGACAACGCGACGTGTACGAGCGCCGTCACCTGCCCAAGGCGCCCACTGAGCGCGAGCGCGGCCGCCGAAAGGGCACGCGGGTCGGCGAGGTTCACGGTGATCGACTCGTGCTTCGCCTTCTCCTGACCGGGCAACTCGGAGAGGGCGACGGCAGCGGCGGCCTGGTCGGACTGGAGCAGACCGAGGCGATAACCCGCACGGGCCAGAGCTATGGCGATCGAGCGTCCCTCCGGCGTGTCTGCCGCCGTGACCAGCGCCAGCGCCGACGGTTTGGACCCGCTCTTTATCTCGGCCATCTGTGCCCCTTCATGGTTACCGGATCTCCCCATTGGCGCGGCCCGAGCCTGCCTTGCCAGTCGCCGACGGAGCGGCGCTCGGCGCCAAAGCATCGAGCACGACGCTCGCCTCACCCCGCACGCACACGTTCGACTCGCGAAACACGAGCAAGCTAAGCCGTGCCGCCTCGCCCCCGCCCTTCAGCTCACTGAGCTTGGCAGAGAAGGTGGCCCGCGCTCCCAGCCGCTCGGGCGCGACGTATTCGAGCGAGAGGCTCTTCACGCGAAACGGGCGCGCAGAAAACAAGGTCTTTAACAGGGCCCCGAAGGGCGCGGCCAGGCTCAGCTCGAGCGGCTCGTCGAGAGCGGCAGGGCCGCCCACGTCCACGTCGACTCGGGCGTAGCTCCCGACACGCAAGTCCCGAGACCCGGACGGCGACGGGTCCGTCACCGATCCACCGTAAAATATTGCGGCACGGCGATCGCCTTGCCTAGCGGCAGCTCAAAACGCCCGCCACCCACGTCGTTGAAGCCGTGACGCTCGTACACGTCTCGCACGGGCGTATTGCGAGCCGTCTCGACGATCTCCGCGCTCAACGCGGAGAGGCCGAGCTCTCGAGCGCGCCCGCAAGCGAAGCCGAGCACTGCCGTCTCCAGCGTGCGCCCCAGGATACGGCAGCTGAGCAGGAACGAGTCGACGTGCAGGCGATCCGCCTGAGGCTCCAGAATGATCACGCCCATGAGCTCGTAACCCGAGTAGCGGTCTTTGGCGCCTATCCCGTAGACCTCGGCGCGCTTGCCGAGCAGCGCCTCGATGGCGGCAGCGTCGTGCCGGCGGGTCGTGGCGTTGAACTGGTTGGTCTTGACGAGGAGCTGCAGAATGCGGGTCTGATTATCGGTGCCGAAAGGCTCGAAGCGCACGTGCATGTCCAGATCTCGATAAAAATCATCGATGTTCGTGAACTTGCGGCGCGAGGCATTGACGACGGAACGCGCTTTGTACTGCTCGGTGCGTTTGAAATCTGACGACGTGAGCGCGATGCACTCGAGATAGGGTGACTGGAGCAGCCAGGTCGAAAATTCAGCGGGATCGAGCGGCATGTCCGGCACCACGACCTCCGGCAGGTTACGCCGGACCTTTTCCCGCTCGACCGGGTTGTCGTCGATGAACATGCAGGAGGCCTTACCCAGGCTCAGCTCCTCGAGCATGTCGTCGATGCCTTGCGACTTCTCTTGCCAGCTGATGCGATGGGCGACGATGTCCTCGGGGCGCAGGACCATCTCCGAATGGTTGGCCAGCATGTCGAGCGCCAGATCCTCATCGTTCTTGCTGGCAACGGTCAAAGCGATGCCTCGGCGCGAGAGCGCACGTAGCGTGCGCTGAAACTCTTGAAAGGCGCTGCCGGGGTATGCGCCGCCGATCTTCAGGCCCTCCCGACCGTCCTCGCCGAGCACCCCGCCCCAGAGCGTGTTGTCGAGGTCGAGCACCAGGACCCGCGTGGTGTGGCCGCGCAAGGCTAACATGTAGCCGAGGACCCGCCGCGCCAGGACCTGGCCGAACTCGTTATTGAATGGCACTCGCCCGAGGTGCCAATACTTGCCGGGATCGGTGTGCGCACGCCCCACCTCGGAGATGAGGTCGGCGACCTCGAGCACGTGCGTGTCTTTCAGATCCGCGACGGCGCCGTCGAGCATGCGATTAGCGTCAGCGAGCAGCGCTGCGACGCCGCGCTCGCTGGTCGAATCTGCCTGACCGAGCACCGAGCGCCGGAGCTGCCCGAGCCGCAGGATGAGGATCGGCCCGGAGAGCCGTTCGCGCGCCATCTCGATCAATTGCAGCCACGGCCCGAGGCGTTCTTCCAGCGCCTGCTGACGCGCTTCACCCACAAAGGCCAGCGGATCGGCGCACAGATCCCCCAGCACGTGCTCGGCGGACTCGACGATCAAGGTCGCGGTCGGAGCGGCTTGCTCGAGCTGCGAGCCCGGCTGGAGGAGTTGCTGCAGGGCCTGGCCATATTCTGGAACGAACACGCCCAGCGAGAGCTCGTAGGCCTGACACGCCTCCTTGAAGTTCATCGCCAGATAATCGAGGTTCGACGAACCGAGCAGCGCCAGTCGCCCGAGATCGAAGCGAGGCCGCACTTCACGCGGCTCGGCGGGGAGCTCCGGAGACGCCGCCGCCGCGGAGAACGCTGCTTGTGGCGACACGTCAGATGCTGGCGCAGCCGATGCTCCTGCCGCCGCCGCGTGGGGCGCGGCGGCCAGCAGCGCCGGCTCGGTGGACGCCATCAAATTTTCTGCCACCGCCCCGTGCGCGCTGCCATTGGCCCCGTTCGCGCCATTTGGCCGCGCCACAAATAGCACCTGGGCTGGGTTGCCCATCGCCGTCGCGCCATCCGGAATGTCGTACAGCACGACGGCGTTGGCGCCGAGCTTGGCGTTGCGGCCCACCACCACCGGACCGAGAATGGATGCGCCGCAGCCGATATCGGCCCCCTCCTCGATGATCGGCAGATCGTCGTCACGCCAGGTTTGCGCGACGCCGATGGTCGTGTTCTGACGGATGTGCACGTCGTTGCCGATGGCGCGCGCGCCGATGATCATCCCGCCGTGGTGCCAGAGCCGCACGCGCCGCCCGAGCTTGGTCGTGTACGGCAAAGTGATACCACCGAAGATTTCAATGCCCTTCTCCAGCGCGTCGTAGGCCAACGTACAGGGCGCTCGGAGCAATGGGTTTTTCACGCCCATGCGCCAATTGCCGAAGCGATTGTTGGCCACTGCCCAGAAGCCCTGCTCGAAGAGGCTGCTTTCGTGCGTCACGAAATCCTCTTTGAGGAGCTCCCAGAAGCTCAACTCGGGCGGGTTTTCATTCTTCTTGCCGCGGTCACGAACGGGCGGAACACCCAACCTGTTCTCCGCGGCCTGGTAAGCACTCGTCTTGTTATCTGTGGCGCCGTTGCCCATCGACTACCCGTTCAGAAAGTTAAAACGAACGAAATCTGACAGCAAGTGCGGCGGATCGTCATCCGCCTTGCCTTGTATACGGCGCCTCGCGCGCCAGGCGACGAACCCGAGCGTCCACGCCACGTCCGCCAGGCGTTTCTTCACCGGACCGTAGTTCTTCATGAAGTAGTGTTGCCGCGATTCGAACCAATACCGTGGCAGGCGCTTGGGTGCCGAACGAGTATCGGTGACCCCGGTAGATTGCCCCTCGAGATGCACGACTCGACTCGAAGGCACATACCAGCAGCGGTAGCCGAGACGCCGAGCGCGCAAACAGAGGTCAGTTTCCTCGTAGTACAGGAAAAAAGTGTCGTCAAATAAGCCGGCCGTTTCAAATACTTGGCGCCGTATGAGTAGGCTCGCCCCCGACAGCCAGTCGGTGGGCCCGGGCTGATCGGAGGGCGGCGGCGCAATTTCCGCGTCAGCAAACACCTTTTTCAGGATCCCGAGGCGCGAGCCCTGGATGAGCTCGCTGCGCACGCCGGGAAAGCGAAAAGCGGACCGATTGATGCTCCCGTCAGGCTGCTCTTGCTGCGAGCCCGCCAGCCCGACGTCGGGCCGTTGCTCCATGAAGCTCAGGAGCTCGCGCACCGCACCGGGGTGCACGTAAGCGTCCGGATTGAGCAGATAGAAATAGTCGGGGGGGTCCCCGTTGGCCATCGCCGCCAAGATCGCCTGATTGTTGGCGTAGCCGTAGCCGCCGTTCTTCGGCAGGCGCATCAGCGTCGCCCAAGCGCCAAACCCCCGCTCGTTGATCGCGGCAGCGATTTTGTCATCCGAGCCATCCCCCGAGGCGTCGGTGACGATCGCCCGAGAACCGCCGCCGATGGCTTTGAGCTCCGGCGCGAGCGAGTCGAGACCCAACGCGACCAAGTCGGGCCGCTTGTGGTTCACGATGATCGCCAACACCTTCACGCCACACCTCCGCGGCCACCCTAGCACTAAACTTCAGAGCGAAAGCGCGGGCCACGCGTTCAAAATGCGTCCCCAGCCCGACTCCTCTCGGCGGGCGGTAGCAAGGACCCCAGCGGCGGCAAGCTGCCAGCGCAAAGCCCGGCGGCAATCGTGCAGCACGTCGGGACCGGGGCGGAAGTCGTACTCTGACACATAAGGGCTCCAGCACGCCGCCACGCGCACGTCACGGCGCCGGCGACGCTCGTGCGATCCTGGCGCGGGCGCCCTTGCCCTGACACGAGCTCTCGCCCCGACGCACTCATCGCCTCATGAGCGCGAGCGCATCGCGCCCAGCCCCAGCGTGTGTTTCTCGGTGCGACTCACGCCCCGGGGGAGCGCGCCGCCGGCCGGCGACGACGAGCCAACAACCCCAGCGCCAGCGCCGCCAGAGCGAAGCCGGAGCTCCCCGAAGCAGAACCGTCCACGCGGCAACCGCAGCCGGGCCGCTCCTGCAGGTGCGCGGGCGGCGGCAACGGCGCCTGCTTTTCCTCTGGGCCCTTGCCCCCACCCGCCCAAAACGCTTCGTCGTCTGGCGTGAGCTCGCGTTCCTGGCTCGTTTCGGCCTTGGGCGCAGCGTCTGACTTCTTTGGCTTCGGCTTGTCTTCGAACACCATGCTGCGGCGATCGATCACCTCATTTTCGCCGTCGAGCGTCAGCGTGGCCTTACCCCCGAGGGCGCGGTCGCTCCGCGCGTCCGTGACTTTCACCTCGTACGTCCCTGCTTCGAAGCCACGGTCACGCGTCACGTTGAAGCTAAAGCGCGTACGCCGCGCCGCCTTGCCCGTGCCCGGATCGAGGAAGCCGACGTCGACGCTCTCCACGATCGGCTGCTGATCGCGCAGGGGGATCTGCCGAAGCACCGGCTCTTTGCGGCCATCAACCAGCGCACGTTCGAAATACGAGAGCGCGTTGAAGGTGAATCGGACCGGCATGTGCGCAACGTCCGGGGCTCGATCGAGGTGGAACTCCAGAGCAATCTTCCAGGATTTGTCCTGTTCCTTGATCTTGGTCTGCTTCCAAACGACGTTATTGGCCGCTGCCGCCGTTTGGGCCGACAAACCGATGGTCAGCGCGAGCGCCAGAGCGCTGCGGCGACCGAAGGCCCGAACTTTGACTACACTGTGAGCATTCGACATACATGAACCTCGCCGGGGGGGGCGCGCACGCTATCACTCGAGCCCGCCGAACGACAAAGGCGTTTTGGGGGCCCTGCGTCTCTCCCGCATGACGTCGCGGGTGGAGAGCGCCGCGCCACCCCCGCCTTACCGAGCGCATGTCGGGCGCTCGCCCCGCCGAGCCCAGGCCTGCTCACAGCCGCGCTACGAGCACGCGGCAGGGCAGCTCGAGCGGCTCGCCCGGCAGCTCCGTTTTTTCGCGCCTCGAACCCCACCTTCGGGGTCAAAGGCTTTCGTTTTAATATCGCGCCAGCAGAGCCCCAGGGGAGCTGCTGCGCTCGCAATGCGCCGAGGCGGAGCCGAGGAAATCTGCTAACCCTGTCGGCATGGCGGTATCGAAGAAGGTCGTGATCACGGGCGGCGGGGGGTACATCGGATCGCACACGGCCATCGAGCTGCACGCGGCGGGTTACTTGCCGGTGGTCGTCGACAACTTCTGCGCGTCCGATCGCCGCATCATCGCGCGCGCCGAGGAGCTCGCGTCCGCCAAGTTTGCGGTGCATGAAGTCGATTGCCGGGACCGCGCCGCGTTGCGCCGAGTCTTCGCCACCGAAGGCGAGTGTTTTGGCGTGATCCATTTCGCGGCGCACAAGTCGGTGGCGGCGTCGGGCCCGCAGGCGCTGGGGTATTACGACAACAACATCGGGTCGCTGACCTCATTGCTCGGCGTGATGGGCGAGGTAGGTCTGTCCAACCTGGTGTTCTCATCGTCGGCGACCGTGTACGGCGAGGCGGACGACCTGCCGGTGACCGAGAACAGCCCGACCAAACCCGCAGAGTCGGTGTATGGGCGCACGAAGCAGTTCTGTGAGCTCATCATCTCGGACGTGGCCGCCTCGGAGCTCCGCCTGAAGGCCGTCACGCTGCGCTACTTCAACCCGGTAGGGGCACATCCGAGCGGGCGCATCGGGGAGCTGCCCATCGGTACGCCGCAAAACCTGGTTCCGTTCATCACCCAGACGGCGATGGGGCTCAGAGAACAACTGACCGTGTTTGGCGGTGACTACGCTACGGTCGATGGCACGTGTATGCGCGACTACCTTCACGTGGTGGACCTCGCCAAGGCACACGTGGCCGCGCTCGATTGGCTCGGCCGCCAAACGCGAGCCTCGTTCAATGAAGTCTTCAACGTCGGGACGGGCACGGCGACGTCTGTGTTGCAGGCCATTTCCGCCTTCGAGAAGGCGGCCGCTACCCAGCTCAATTATCGGATCGGGCCGCGCCGGCCCGGCGACATCGTGGAGAGCTACGCCAACGTCGACAAGGCGCGTAACACGCTCGGCTGGCGCTCCGAGCTCTCGATTTTGGACGCGATGCGGGACGCCTGGAAATGGCAGGTCGCCTTGAAGAACGATCCGCTCTGAGAGGAGCCCCAGGCATGAGTTACCCTAGTGCTTCCATTCGAGACGAGCTGCCGCGTGCGAGGCGCTTGGCGCTCGCCTTCGAGGCCGCATTGGGGGTCGCGCCCGAGGGGGTTTGGGGCGCGCCCGGTCGCGTGAATCTGATCGGCGAACACACGGACTACAACGAGGGTTTCGCCCTCCCGCTCGGGATCGAGCAACGCGCCTTGGTGGCCGTCCGACGACGCACCGATGGCGAGCTGCGGCTCGCCTCTCTGCAAGCCGAGGGCAAGCAACGACTGCTGCTCTCCGAGGTCGGGCCCGGCAGGGTCTCGGGTTGGGCGGCGTACGTCGCGGGGTCCGTGTGGGCCGCTGTCGAAGACGGCGCGCGCGGTACAGGCCTCGACTTATTGCTCGACAGCGACGTACCCATGGGCGCGGGGCTTTCGTCGAGCGCCGCCGTCGAATGCGCGAGCCTGCTTGCCATGGCCGAGCTCTGGGGGTTCTCGAGGTCGCGCGTCGAGCTGGCCCGGCTCGCCCAACGTGCCGAGGTGGAGGTGGCGGGCGTGCCGTGCGGGTTGATGGATCAGCTGACCTCGATGTGTGCCCGCCCGGGGCATGCGCTGTTCGTCGACTTCCGCACGCAGGGTGTAGAGCCGTTGCTGTTGCCCCTCGCCGAGGCCGGGCTCGAGCTGCTCGTGATCGACACCCGCTCGCCGCACCAGTTAAATGACGGCGCGTACGCCGAGCGGCGTGCCGCCTGCCACGCCGCGGCCAAGCTGCTGGGCTTAGCGTCGCTCCGGGACGCCGATCTACCAGCGCTCGAGCGCGCGGGGCGAGCCCTTGGGCCAGAGCAGACGCGACGTGCCCGACACGTCATCACAGAGAATGCCCGGGTGCTAGAGACCGCTGCCATCTTGCGCCAAGCCGGCAGCGGCGCGGAGAGGCTCGGGCTCGGGCAGATTGGGCCGATGCTTTCGGCCTCGCACGCCTCGCTGCGCGACGACTTCGAAGTGACGGTGCCGCGGCTCGACGTGGCGGCAGCGGCGGCCGAGGGCGGCGGCGCGTTCGGCGCACGCATGATCGGCGGTGGCTTTGGCGGTTCCGTGCTGGCGCTGCTGCGGAGCACTGACGTCCAGTCGGCCTCTCGAGCGGTGAGCGAGGCCTTCCGACAGCGAGGCTGGGAAGAGCCACGTTGCTTTCGCGCCCTGCCCGGGGCCGGAGCAGGGCGTCTGCTCTGAGGGGGCGCCTCATGTGTCACAGCGCGGGCCGGAGGAACCGCGGTCGGCCACTCGCTCGAGTCGTCGGAAGCGCCGTGCTGCGCTGCGCACCTCACCCTCGAGGGCGGAAGGCTTCTGCTAAAGTGCGCGGCCCGTCGTTGATTTGAAAGGTCAGGGAGGTCTCATGCCATCGTTCGACGTCGTCTCCAAATTGCCGTGGGACGAAGTAAACAACGCGCTCAATCAAGCCAAGCGCGAGATCTCGCAGCGCTTTGACTTCAAGGGGTCGGGGGCCACCGTGGATAGGACGGAAACCGGCATCGCGTTTGAAGCGAGCACCGATGATCGCGTCAAGGCTGCCTACGAAGTGCTGCAGGAGAAGCTCGCGCGCCGCAAAGTGAGCCTCAAGCACTTTGAGCCTGGCGACCCCACGCCGGGGCCGCGGGGCACCGCCAAGATGCTCGTGAGCGTGACGGAAGGGATCAGCACCGAGAAGGCGAAGGAGCTGATCAAGTTGATCAAGGCCAGCAAGCTCAAGGTGCAGGCGGCGATCCAGGAGGATACGGTGCGCATCACGGGCAAGAAGCGCGACGACCTGCAGCAGGCGATCGCCGAGCTCAAGCAGGCGGACATCGGGGTGGAGCTGCAGTTCGTCAACTTCCGCGAGTGAGTGCGACTAGATGGCGAGCGCGGGCGCATTGCGGCGCGGCTCGGATGGCTCGTCGACGGGAACGACGTGCGGCTGCCCCGCCCGAGTCCGATACACGCCGCCGAGCTCGCTCTCCAGCGAGCGCTCCCGCACGGTGCTCACGAAGTACCACTCCGCTTGCGTCCATTCGTGCGTAACGTCGAGCAGGATGTAACCCTGCCGGGTCTGGTTCGCGAACTTGACGTGCGGATGGGTCTGTAAGATCGCAGCGACCGAGGCGCCGCTACCAGCGGAGGAGACGGCCGGAGTGACGAACTCCACGAGCTTGCTGCCTCGCCCCGAGCCTGGATCGTAGGCGGCCGTGTCAAACGGGTCGGGCGCGACGTCGATTGCCCAGGAGGCATGGGCGTCACCCGTCAAGACGACGACGTTGTCGATGTTGCCGGCGCCCAACGCGTCGAGCACCCGCCCGCGACCGGCGGAGTAGCCATCCCAGTTGTCAGGGCTCCAGACGCAGCCCCGCGCGGAGCGCAAGAGCGGAGCAAAGATCACCTGCTGGCCCACGAAGCGCCAGCGCGTGCCCCGGGCCTTCGAGTCGGCGAGCTCAGCCATGAGCCAGGCCTCCTGAGCGGCGCCCAAGAGCTGCCGGCCCGCGGCGTTCAGCACGTCGGCGGCGCAATCTGCGGCCGGCTGCTCGCGCCCGGCGAGGCGTGTGTCGAGCATCACCAGATCGATCAAGTCACCGCAGCTGAAGCTCCGATAGATGCGCGAGGGCTCGCCGACGGACCGGATCGGCATCCACTCGCGATAGGCTTTGATCGCGCTCGCTTTGCGCAGCTCAAAATCCCCTTCGCTCGCCGCCTGGTGGTTTTGTGCCCCCGTTGCGAATGCGTCGTTGGCCAGCTCATGGTCGTCCCAGACGGTGACCCAGGGATGTTGCCGATGCAGCTCCTGAAGATCTGGATCTGTCTTGTATTGCGCGTGACGTCGCCGATAGTCCTCCAGGCTGACGATCTCCTGGGGTGGATCAGGCAGACGGCCAATGGGCTCGCCATCGCCGAAGGTGAGGTTAGCGTACTCGTACAAGTAGTCACCCAGGTGCAACACCAGGTCGACGTCAGCCTGCGCGAGCAGCGCATAGACGTTGAAGAAACCTGCCGGGTAGTTGGCGCAGGAGGTGACCGCGAGGCGCATGCGCTCGACCGTGCCAAGAGGCAGGGTTTTGGTTCGCCCCGCTGGCGACGCCTCCCCTAATGCGCGGAACTGATAGTAGTAGGTGGCGTTGCTGCGCAAACCGTCGACGTCGACGTGCAGAGTGAAATCAATGCTCGGATCGGTGGAGGCGAGCCCTGCCCGAATGACCTGAGTCAAGGCGGGGTCGAGGGCCAGCCGCCATTCGACCTCGACGCGCGTCGCTACAGCGTCCCTCGGAGTGACACGCGTCCACAAGACGACGGCGTCAGTCAGAGGATCGCCACTGGCCACCCCGTGTTTAAACGGCGAGTCGGCCCCAGGCGGCGGCCAGGCTTCGGTGCCGTCGAGCAGGGGCTCGAGCGCCTGCGGGGCGACGCTCGGAACGCCCCAGCCTTCCGCTGCGTTCACGCGGGTCTCGTCAGCGCCCGCGCAAGCGGGGAGGAAGGGCGCTAGCGTGACCGGGCCCACGCCGCGCAGAAAGCCCCGGCGCGTCAGGGTCACGTGGCCTCGCCGATCGTGTAGAGCTCGAGCGCCTGACTGGCGGTAAAGCGAATGCGCCGGGCCATCTCGGAATCACCCGCGTCCTCTGCCAAGCTCGCGATCTCGGTCAGCGCGGTGCGCGCTCGCCGCAACTCGGCGATGAGCCAGCGAAAATCGGATGCCACGGCGTCACCGCCGCCCGCGCGCGCCTTTTCGATGTCTCGCGCTCGCCATTCCACCAGCACGTTCGGGTGCGCCAAGAGCCCGGAGCCCCCGCAATCGGGGCAATCCATCGGGCCTGCCTCGGTCCCCACTTCACCGGTCCCCAAACAACTATTGCACTGCCGCTCGGCTGCCGCCGTATCACTCGTCGTCGTCATACTCGAGTCGCCGTATAACACGAGCCGAGCCACGGCACGCCTCGCGCGCCGCTCGGCTCACGCCAAACGGTTGTCGCTCGTTGCCGGGGCGCTGCCCGAGCGCTCGAGACCGCCGCCGTGGGCGCCGAGATCGAGCTCCTCCGAGCGCTCTCCAGCGAGCCGCGCCCCCAGCACCGCTCTCATCTCGGCTGCCGTCGAGCAGCGCAGCGCCGCTTGCATCAAGGCGGCGCTGTCTTCCACGATTCTCGCCAGATACCGGACTTGTTCCTTCAGCATGCCGAGCGCATTTTTGGGATGGCTTCCGCCCAGCACGTCGGCCAGGGCGTCGTAATGGGCGAGCACGTCATCCCCGTTTGGCTGCAGCGGCGAGAGGCCGCGCAGGAGCGCGTCGATCTGTTCGAAAATCCACGGATTGCGCAGCGCCCCTCGCCCGATCATGACGCCGTCGCAGCGCGTCTCCGCGCGCATGCGCAGCGCATCGGCCGCGTACCACACGTCACCATTGCCCACGACGGGGATGCGCACGGCGGCTTTGATCGCCAGGATGATCCGCCAATCGGCGACGCCGCGGTAAAAGTCAGTCTGGCGCCGCGGATGCACGGTGATGAAGTCAGCGCCTGCCTCCTCAATCAACCGAGCGATCGCCACGGCCCCCGAGCTGTCGTCGAAGCCGGCGCGGATTTTCGCCGACAGGCAGCCGCGTGTCCGTGCTCGCATCGCGCCAACGACACGCCGCAAAAGATCGGGGTTTTTTAGCATCGCAGAGCCAACGCCCTTGCGGACCACTCGCGGCGCAGGGCAGCCGACGTTCAGATCGACGATGTCCGCGCCCGCTGCCGAGACGATCTCGGTGGCGTCCGCCATGTGCTCCAGATGGTTGCCCATGACCTGGACCGAGAGCGCTGCTCCGGGAGCCCTAACCACCTGCTCTCGCAAGAATTTCGAGCCCAGGCCGGTGGCAGCGATACGTACGAATTCGGTACACACGACGCCGATGCCCGCGCGCTGGGCGATCAGCGCTCGAAACGGCGGGTGGGTCACGCCTTCCATTGGGGCGAGAAAGGTCCAAGCTTTTTCTGACCCGGGCCAACTGAGTTGGGCAGCCACGGGCGGGCTCATAGCACCTCCGGCCGAAAAATCCGACTTCTCCGGCCCAGCCAGCGGTGCCATACGTGCCCCGTGTTTGGTTCGCTCACGAAGGACGAGTTCCTCGAACGCCACTGGCAAAGGTCCCCCGTGATCTTGCGCGGCGCGATGCCGGGCTTTCGTTCGCCGATTTCGCCGGAGGATCTCGCCGGGCTCGCCTGCGAGGAGGGGGTCGAATCACGGCTGGTACAGGGCCACGTCGGGACGCGATTTCGGCTCGAACATGGGCCGTTTGACAGCGCTCGCTTCGAACGCTTGCCGGAGCGGGATTGGACGCTCTTGGTGCAGGACGTGGACAAGCTGGTGCCCGAGCTCCAGGCGTTGCTCGAGCCTTTCCGATTCATCCCGGACTGGCGCATCGACGACATCATGGTGAGCTACGCCGCGCCGGGCGGATCCGTCGGGCCGCACACCGATCAATACGACGTCTTTCTGCTGCAAGCGCAGGGCCGGCGCCGCTGGCAGCTGAGTGAGCACTTCGACCCGTCCCTGCGCGCGGACTCGGACCTGTTGGTGCTCACGCGCTTCGAGCCTGAGCGGGAGCTCATCGCGGAGCCCGGAGACATCCTGTATTTGCCGCCGAACGTGGCCCACTTCGGCTTGGCTCTGGACGAAGCCATGACCTTCTCGATCGGTTTTCGCGCTCCGGATCAGCGCGAGTTGATGCTGGCCCTTTCGGATCAGCTGATTGAGCGCTCGCTGACGGGAGGAAAGTTCGCAGATCCTGGGCGCCGCGCTAGCGAAGACGCGACCGCGCTCGAGCCGAGCGACCTCGCGCAGTTTCGACAGCTGCTGCGAGCTGGGCTCGCCCTCCGCGACGACGAGCTCGATGCGTTCATTGGCCGCTATCTGACCAAGAGCAAGCCCAACCTGGAGCCCGCGGGCGAGACGAGCAGCGCTCTAGAGGTTCTGGCCCGCCTCGCTCGGGGAGGGAGGCTGGTACGCCGCCTCGGCTCGCGCTGGGCACACTCGCTACGTGGGGGAGAGCTCTGGTTGTTTGCCGAGGGGCATGAGCACTGCCTCACTCCCGCCGACCGGGCCTGGCTCGACCCAATCTTGGCCGGCATGCCCGTGGACGTGCACGCCTTGAAAACGGCGGAAGCGGCGTTACCGTGGCTACTTCGATTCCTCGAGCACGGAGCCATCGAATGGCAGGACAAAGGCGACGATGATTGAAATTGGGCGTAAGAGCCGGCTCCTGGCGGGGCGGCGAGCTCCTCCGGGCGTGTACCTTTCGCGAGGCGAAGACGAGGTGCTGCTGCCCAATCGCCACGTGCCCCCGGGGCTCGAGCTGGGCACGGAAATCGAGGTCTTCGTCTACACGGACTCGGACGATCGCCCCGTCGCGACCACCCAGACGCCCCACGCCGAGATCGGGCAGTTTGCCCACCTGAAGGTGCTCGACCTGGGACCGCATGGCGCGTTCCTAGACTGGGGCCTCGACAAAGATCTGTTCGTGCCCTTCGCCGAGCAGGAGGTGCGGATGGCGGTCGGTGAGGCGCACGTCGTGGCAGTTTGCCTGGACGAGCACACTCAGCGCGTGATGGGGTCGAGCCGGCTAGCGCAGTTCTTCGAGGCTGACCTCGCTGGGCTGGAGCTGCGCCAGCTCGTCGACCTCCTGGTTTATCGCCGCACCGAGCTCGGCGCACAGGTCATCGTGAACCAGCGTCATTCGGGGCTGGTCTATCAGAACGAGGCGTTCGTCGAGCTCAGCGTGGGTCAGGAGCTCACAGGCTACGTGCAACGCTTACGCAGCGACGGCAAGCTCGACATCAGCCTCAAGCCGCAAGGCGCCGCGGGTCGCGACGGAGATACGCAGACGTTGATCCGAGCGCTCGAAGCTCGAGGCGGGCACCTACCCCTGCACGACAACAGCCCACCGGAGGAGATCGTAAAGGCGCTCTCGATGAGCAAAAAGGCGTTCAAGCGCGCGGTAGGGACCTTGTACCGCCAGCGCCTGGTCGAGCTGTCTCCTCAGGGCATCACCTGGGTCGACCGAAAGAAGTGAGCCCGCCTGTCGTACCCTCGCGGCGAGCCCGAGCCGCGGCCTCATGGGGCGCGACAGCGGAGGCTTCGCTCGGCTTCGGTTGCACCACCGCCCACGGAGCGTGCGTGACGTCGACGGTGGCCGAGTCCACCGAGTAACGCTGCACGAGCTCTTCGGCAACTTGCCAGACGCGAGAGCTGCGGGTGTTGCGGCCCGTCACCTCGTCAAATTGCGTGAGCTCGAGCGCGAGCTGCTCCAGCGCGGCCGGGCTGAGCCGCGCATAGATGGCAGGGAACAGCTCGTTGGTCTCCTTCTGGATGTGACGCCGCTTGAAGTCGACGA